>JBBRYC010000005.1:0-113765 GCA_038238025.1 Chthoniobacterales bacterium | reverse complement strand
CTGCCTCGGGTTGGGTAGGCGTCCCGCCTGCCGTGTTCCGCGTCCCGCGTAACACCCGGCGGACGTCTCAGCGCGTGCATCTCCAAATGGACGTCCCTCGTGATCCGAAGGTCCAGGCGAGACGCGCGAACTGGCAGGCGGGACGCCCACCCTACCCGAAGCACACCTTCCGCGATCACACGTCGCTCGTGATATGAACGCCGAGGACCGACGACTCGCCGACGCTACATTTTCACCGCGCCAGCTTCACCGTCGCGAGGACGATCTCCGCGAAGCCGCGCGGGTCGAGGCTCGCTCCGCCGACGAGCGCTCCGTCAATGTCCGGTTGCGACATGAGTTCCGCCGTGTTTGCGGGCTTCACGCTGCCGCCGTATTGGATTCGCACCTTGTCCGCGGTCGCGGCGTCCCAGAGTTCCGTGAGCGTCGTGCGGATGAATGCGTGCGCGTCCTGCGCCTGCTGCGGCGTCGCGGTGCGGCCCGTGCCGATGGCCCACACGGGCTCGTAGGCGATGACCGTCTCGGTGAGTTGCTCGGCGCTGAGTCCGGCGAGGCTGCCGCGGATTTGTTTGTCGAGCACGGCCTCCACCTGGTTCCCGTCGCGCTCCGCGAGCGTCTCGCCGATGCAAACGATCGGGCGCAACGTCGCGGCGTGCGCGGCGTGCGTTTTCCTGTTCACCATCTCATCCGTCTCTCCGAAAATCGTGCGGCGCTCGCTGTGGCCGAGCACCACGTAGCGCACAAAAAGCTCGCGCAGCATCGCGGCACTGATCTCGCCGGTGAACGCGCCAGATTTCTCCGCGTGCATGTTCTGCGCGCCGAGCTTCACGTTTTGCACGTTGCGCAAAATCTCGCCCGCCTTCGCGAGCGCGGTGAACGGCGGGACGATCACGATGTCCACGCGCTTCTCCCCGCCGACTCCGAGGAGGAACGTTTTGAAGAACCCCTCGGTCTCCCCGAGGGTCATGTTCATCTTCCAGTTGGCAGCGATGATTTTTTTGCGCATGTGATTTTGAAAGTTGGCGGCCTATTTGTCGTTGATCGCAGCCACGCCGGGGAGCGTTTTGCCTTCGAGAAGTTCGAGGCTCGCACCGCCGCCGGTGCTGATGAAAGTGACCTTGTCCGCGACGCCGGCCTTCTTCACGGCCTTCACGCTGTCGCCGCCGCCGATGATGGTCTTCGCGGACTGATTCGCCGCGATCGCCTCAGCGATTGCGAACGTGCCCTTCGCAGCCTCCTTGATTTCAAAGACCCCCATCGGCCCGTTCCAGATCACCGTCTTCGCCTTCGCGATTTCCGCGGCAAAAAGCTTCACGCTCTCCGGCCCGATGTCCACGCCTTCCCACTCCGGCTCGATCCCCTGCCCTTCCGCCGCGAGCTTGATGTTGCCGAGCTTTTTCGCGTCAAAGTCGAACGCATCCGTGACGTAGCAGTCCACCGGGATCAGGAATTTCACGCCGCGCACCTTCGCCTTGTCGAGCGCCGCCTGCGCGATCGGCTCCCACTCGGGCTTGTAGAGACTTTTCCCGAGCGTGATGCCCTGCACGAGTTTGCGGAAAGTGTAGGCCATGCCGCCGCCGATGATGATCGTGTCGGCCTTGTCGAGCAGGCGGTTGATGACCGCGATCTTGTCGTTCACTTTCGCGCCTCCGAGGATCACCACGAAGGGACGCTCGGGGTTTTCGAGTTCGTCGTGCAGATACGTGATCTCCTTTTCCATCAGCAGCCCGCTCACCGCCGGCAGGAATGCCGCGACGCCCGCCGTCGAGCTGTGCGCGCGGTGCGCCGAGCCGAACGCGTCGTTCACGTAAATCTCCGCAAGACCCGCGAGTGCCTTCGAGAGTGTCTCGTCGTTCTTTTCCTCGCCCGCTTCAAAGCGCACGTTCTCGAGCAGCGCCACGTCGCCATTCTTCATGTGCGCGATGATCTTCGTCGGCACTTCGCCAATCGTGTCGTGGCTGAATATGACGGGCTGCCCGAGCAGCGTGTGCAGGTGATCGGCCACGGGACGCAGCGATTCTTTTTCGCTGCGCTTGCCCTTCGGACGTCCGAGGTGCGAGCAGAGAATGACCTTCGCGCCATGCTCGATGAGATATTTGATTGTCGGCAGCGTCTCCTTGATACGCGTGTCATCGGTGATGACCATGTGCCCGTCCTTCTCGTCGAGCGGCACGTTGAAATCCACGCGCACGAGGCAGCGCTTCCCGGTTACTTCGATGTCGCGAATGCTTTTCTTGGCCATAAAATTGGACGGCGATGAACCGCCAGCGGTGGGGAAAAGACAAGCTCTTTGCGGGGAAATTGCCGGGCGCTGCGTAAAGCTGAAACGCAGAGACGCGGAGGAAGGCATTCACTGAGGAATCACCGCGAGCACCGTGCTGGAAAATGGGAGCGCACGCTTCCAGCGTGCCGGTTCGCGCATCCTGCGCGGACCATCGGGCGGGCGAAATTGCGTCACGCGCTGAGTGCGAGACATGTGTCCGGCAAGGATGCCGGACACGGCACGCTGGAAGCGTGCGCTCCCGTTTGCGTCCTTGCATTCAGAGATTCACTCCAGACTTGGCCGCAGCACTCGCGCCCGCTTTCCTCCGCGGCATGCGTCTCCTTTTCTCCCTGCTGCTCCTCGTCACATCACTCCACGCCGCGGAAATCCGCACCGTCGCCGGCACCGGCGTGAAGGGTTCCGCCGGCGATGGCGGTCCCGCGACCGCCGCGCAGATCGACAATCCTTTCGGCATCACGCGCGGACCGGATGGCGCGCTGTGGTTTTGCGAATATGGCGGCCAGCGAGTGAGCAAAATCACCGCGGATGGGAAACTCCATGTCGTCGCGGGCAGCGGGCAGAAAGGCTACAGCGGCGACGGCGGCCCGGCGCTGCAGGCCACGTTCAACCTGCCGCATGAGATCCGTTTTGATCGCAGCGGGAATTTCTACATCGCCGACATGGTGAACAGCGCCATCCGCAAAGTGGATGCGAAGACCGGCGTCATCACCACCTTCGCCGGCACGGGCAAGCCCGGCTACTCCGGCGACGGCGGCCCCGCGAACGCCGCGCAGCTCAAGCAGCCGCACAGCATCCAGTTCGACCCCGCGGGCGACCTTTTCATCTGCGACATCGGCAACCACGTCATCCGCAAAGTGGACATGAAGACCGGCATCATCAGCACCTTCGCCGGCACTGGAAAGGCCGGCCCCACGCCCGACGGCGCGCCCATCGCCGGCACACCGCTGAACGGCCCGCGCTCGATGGACTTCGACGCGCAGGGCAACCTCTGGCTCGTCACGCGCGAGGGAAATCAGGTCTTCAAATTCGATCTCAAGGCCGGCAAAATTCACCACGTCGCGGGCACGGGAAAGAAGGGCTTCACCGGCCACGGCGGCCCCGCGAAGGACGCCACGCTCTCCGGACCGAAGGGCATCGCCGTCGCGCCGAACGGCAACGTCTATCTCGCCGACACCGAGAGCCACAGCGTCCGCATGATCGATGTGAAAAAGGGCACGCTCGAACTCATCGCCGGCACCGGCGAAAAGGGCGACGGCCCTCCGCGCGACGCCGCGGACGGCGTGGGCGACCCGCTGAAATGCAAGATGGCGCGACTGCACGGAGTCTTCGTGGACAAGGACGGCACGCTCTACATCGGCGACAGCGAAGCGCACCGCGTGCGGGCACTCCGGTAGCCGACGACGTGATGAGGCGGGCATACTTTGACTGCACCTGCGCAGCGCGACCCTGCGCTATCTGAGCGCAGACCGAGAGGAAGGGCGGTCAACTGTTGACGCTCCGGGCAAGGTGGGACATTTTCGCACCATGCCATCCGCGCTGACCGTCTTCGCAGAATCGCTCGCGCCAGTCGAAGAGTGCCTCAACATCGAGAGCGCCCGCGCCATTCTGAATCTCCCGGCCAATCCACGCGTGCAGTCGCGGGTGGATCTTCTGGCGGAGAAATGCAACGACGGCACACTCACACCCGAGGAGCGTTCGGAATATGACGGGCTCATTTGGGCCGACCATTTCCTCGGCATCCTCCAAGTGAAGGCGGATCATTACCTGAAAACGCACGCCGCAGCGTGATGGATGAGGGGACGCGCGAACGCGTGCGGAGGCGGGCCGAAAATCGCTGCGAATACTGCGGTGCCCGTGAAGGCCTCGGGGCGCGGCTGAGATTTCACATCGAGCACATCATCGCCCGACAGCACGGCGGAGGCGATGAACTTGAAAATCTCGCCCTGGCCTGCCACCTGTGCAACGCGCACAAGGGGCCGAACCTCACGGGCATTGACCCGGCGACCGGCAACATCGTCCCGCTCTTTCACCCGCGACGTGACCGGTGGAATGATACGATTTCCACGGTAAGACTGCGCGAGTGGAAGCAGGGGCGCGCAAGGAGCAGGGGCGGCCGCGCCCCGGGTGTGTGGGGTTCCGCGGGGCGGGGGCGCCCCTCCTCCCTGACCTCACCGCCGTTCCGGCAGTCTGATCGGGGAAATCGTATGAGCACTTCGCAAATGTCACCGGCGAAATCCTCGGCCTCACGGCCATCGGGCGGGCGACCATCGCAGTCCTTGACATGAATCACCCGGCGAGAATTGCGCTTCGTTCCGACGGCTGATCCAGGGATCGGCTGGCCCCGAACATTAGTGTCTTCCCTCGGTAGATTGCGAATGCGGTGTTGCGTCCGGCTGCGGCTACTTCACCAGCGACCACGCCTTCACGCTGTCTTTCATCCGCAGGATGAGACGTCCGTTTGCGATGCACGGCGAAGGGATCCACTGCGCTTTGACGGTGGCGCGGCCGAGGGAAATGTAGGTCTTCGGTTCGGCGGCGACCATGAGGAGGCTGTTGCCGTTGTTGGCCATCGTGAAAAGTTTTCCGTCGGCGATCACGGGCGAGCTGATCGTTGTTTGCGCCTGCGTTTTCCATGCGACTTCGCCGGTCGCGGCTTTGAAGCAGTAGTGGTTGTTGTCGTCGGTGAGATAGACATGGCCGTCGTGCAGGATCGGGCTGCTCTGCGTGCGCAGAGCGTCAATCGGGTAGCTCCACATGCGCTCGGCTTTCTCCGGCGAAATGCGATACGCGACGAGGCCGAGTTCCTTTTTGCGCGACTGCACGGCGAGCACGTCGCCCTCGATGGATGGCGTGCTGTCGCCGCCGGCCTCCGCGGTCCAGAGCAGCGCGCCGCTTTTCAGATCCACCGCGGAGAGATCCTTGCCGTTGCAGATCACGATCTTTTTTCCGCCCGACTCCCACGGCACGGGCGAGGCGTTGCCGGTGCCGGCCTTGGCCTGCTTCCAGAGTTCCTTGCCGGTCGCGGCGTCGAGCGCGGTGAGCACATCGGCATTCACCACGAGCGTGCCGTCCATGAAAAGCGGCGACGATCCTGTTCCCTTCTTTTTTGCGAATGGCGCCTCCCAAAGCACCTTTCCGTCCGCGAGATTCACGCACCACACGCGGCGGCTGCCGACGGCGAATACCTTCCCGTCCGCCACGCACGGCGTCGAGGATGCCGTGCGCCCGACCGATTCGCCGGGCAGCGACGCCTTCCACAGTGTCTTGCCCGTGTCGAAATCAATGCACATCAGCGCGTCCTCCGCCGTGCGCTTCGTCGGCGGCACGGCGGCCACGATTTGCTGCCGCACTTCCTCGCTCCAGCCCTGCGCCTCCAACCACGACTTCATCTCCGCGTCACTGGCGAAGATGTGCTCCTTGTTCGTGTCGAGCTTCTCCAGCACGTCGAGCGGCAGCGCGAGCTTGCCCTTCGTGAATCGCTTCGTGAGCCAGCCCGTGTAGAGCTGCCGCTGCTTCACGTCGAAATTCTCCTCGGCGAATTTTTTCGCAAACTCCTCCAGCTTCCCGCCGCGCAATGTCGGCGGCAGCTCCGCGCGCGCCTTCTCGATTTTCTCCACGAGCGCGTCGCCGAGCGACTTCACCGACTGATACCCGAGCTGCCGCAGCACCAGTTCGCCGATCTGCCGCGTCTCGCTCGGAATGTCGCGGTGCCACACGAGTCCCATGATCACGCGCCCGCCCGCGACCACCGGGCTCGACAGCCCGCCCTCGTCGTTCGACGGAATCTGCTCGCTCTCCCAAAGCTCCTTCAGCCCCTCCTCCGGCAGCGCCTCCAGCAGCTTCGGCGAATCCGGCACCACGCCATTCCGCAACGGCCCGCGCCACTGCGGCCAGTCGGCGGCATGGAGACTTGCAGAGGCGGCGAGGAGGCAGAGGAAAATGCGCACGGGGGTGGGATTGGAAGCGAGGCGACGAATAGTCAATCCGTCTCTTATTCCGAGTCCCTCTCTCTCACGGGCGCTCCGAAGATCGTCTCCTCAAGCTCTGGAAGGTGCGAAGAAACGAACTCGCGCGCATACTTGATGAGCCAGTCATATTTCGGCTTTGCTTCACCCGCTGTATCGCGCTCCCCAAGCAACCGTTGATAGTAACTACGCAGGAACGGCGTTGGGTCGTCATCATCGAGAAAAATCGGCATGAAATTGAGCATGACGTGCTCGGAACGTGCAGACTCCTCCATCCAATCGCAGTCTCGAAAAAGATTGTCCATCGGATCGAAGTCATCGCTGTAGCCTTCGCTGGTCTTCATGGCACGAAGTTTATCGGCAAGCTCACGGCTCAAGATAATGACCGGGTTTTTAGCAATCTTACTCTCCATCTTGTAAGCTTCGGCTAAGGCCGGGCTGAGGAGAATATCGTCTTCGAACCAGAAATAGCCGACCGCGATACCGCCGCGCACCAGATTCCCGACGGAAGCGCAGCGTGCTTGCGCCAGCCGCAATGCCTCCAGAAATGATCCCACACGCTCGTAGTAGCTGGATACTTCCGACGCGGGAGAGTTATTCTCCAGATTCAGCGCAATGACGAGCCCGTCGGAGAGCGCCACGATGCGCTTGCCCAAGCTCTCATTAAGTTCTCCTTGGTCGGATTCCACGCTCGCCGTCTCTTTGTCGAATTCCTGATGCACATTCCACATCCGCCGATATGCAGCCTGAAACTTTTCCGGCGTGTGTGCATTGCGAATCTGCTCACTAAAACCGAGCAAATCCACCCAAGCCACGATGGACAACTGGGGCTCGGGCTTCATTTGAGCGAATCGGGCTCGTCGTGCGGCGCGAGCCGCTGCTCGCTGGCTGACTGCACTGCTTACATCGGCCAATATCTCCTCCTTCGATTTCGATGGCACCGGATGAGGTGGGTTGTTGTCAGGAGCGTCTGCCATAATGGGTGGTTCGGTAGCGGAGCGGGAAGGCTAGGGCAAGGCGCAAGCGGATGTCCGTTCGCTGATGTCCGTGCGCTTGCCTTTCCGTCAGGCCATACAACCATTCCGCCCGTGAGCACGCTCGCAGAAATCGAGTCCGCAGTGACACAACTGCCCCGCCCGGAGCAATCGGAACTGCTCCGATTTCTCGCCGCACTACTGCGGGAGACTGCGACCGATGAGACCGACTATCTGATGAGTTCGCCGGCCAATCGCGAGCATCTGCTGCGCGTGACGGAGGATATCGCCCCGGGGCGCAATATCGTGAAGCCGGATCAGGCGCAGTTCCGGTGAGGCGAGTTGAATCACGCGGCCTGCGAATGCGCGGCGGGCACGCGCTCGATGCTCGTCACCAGCAGGACAGACAGGAAATGCACGCTGCCAGCCGGGTCTTCGATGATGATCTGCGGCACGTCACTCGATGCCGCGAGCACGAAGTCGGGATGTTCGATGCTATATTCCTTTCCATCAGCCATGCGGATGACGAACGGCTGAAATGGAGTCGCGTGGAGCAGTTCCCGAATGCGTGCTTTCATGGTTCGAGCGGTAGCACGAAGTCGGCGGCGCGGCAAGCGCCCCCCTTGCACGCGATGGCAATCTCGTCCAGCAGGATCGCACCGTCAGCGCTTGTCGCGGCGCGTTCGCAGTTCGCGGCGCATCATTCGCGGATGCTGCGCGCAGTGGAAAAGCAGGATGAACACGATGGTCTCCTGCTCGATCAGGTAATAGAGAAAGTAAGGAAAGCGGCGCAGGAACAGGCGCCTGAAATCGGAATGGACTTTCCTGAACAAAACGGGATCGCGCTGAATCTGGGCGATGGCCGCGTAAAACGTCCGGAGAAATTTGTCTCCAAGTCCCGTCGCACGATCTTCGTACCAACCGTAAGCCTCTGATACATCGCCCAGCAACTCCGGGCGAAGCCTGACTTCGTAGTTCACAAGCGCTCTGCCAGACGCTTCTTAAAATCTTCGAGTGTGAGCGCTTCCTGCGGTGACTCGGAATGCGCCTTCCATCGTTTGTCCAAAAGCACCTTCTCCTCATCCGAAACCGGTAAGTCGTCAGGCAGCGCGGCGATGGCGTCCCACAAATCCCCGACCAACTGCAGTTTTTCCTCCTTCGTGAGTTGCTGGATCTGCGGGATTTCCTGAAGAGTCATTCTGAAACGATAAGCGAAATATCGTTCGGAACCAAGCGTGTTTTCAGACGCTGATTCCGGCCCCTGCCTCCTCCACCCTACCTCACCCCCGTCACCACCGGCTGCGTCCATGCCTGCTCCATTGCATCCGGTGACAGGACGCCTTCCTTGTGCTTCGAGGAGACGATGCGGGCGCGGACGTAAAGTTCGTCGCCGGTGAAGGCGTATTGCGCCGACGTGCCCTCGACGGTGGCGAGCACGCGGCCCACGTCCTTGCTGTAGCGGCGCGTGGTGCGCAGCGTTTCGCCTTTCTCGCCGAGCACGGGCTCGCTCGCGGTGTCCCAGCCTTTGCGCGTGCCGATGAACTCGGTGCGGAACGTCACGCCCGGCTGCGGTTCGATCTCGATGGTGATGCCGCGGCTATCGTGCCGCACGTCGCGCAGCGTCACGCCGGACGACGCGTAGAAATCCCCGGCCTCCATCGCCGCGATGAGGCTCGCGGCGTCCAGCTTTTCCGAGCGGACCATCACCCAGCCGCGGCCGGAGCGGCTCTGCTTCTCGGGCGTGGGGCTGTCGTGATAGTTGTGCGAATCATCCGTCGCCATGCCGTAGAGCACGCGTTTGCCGGCGGTGATGCGCTTCGTGAGCACGATGTCCCAGATGCGGCTGGTGCTCGCGCGGACGGCACTGTCGCCGCCTCCATTGCTCGTGCCGGCCACGCCGCCCTCGTTGTGGACGATCGGGTGGCCATTGTACACCTCGAAGAACTGCTCCTGCTCCACCTCGTTCAGTTCCTCCGCGGTGAGCGCCCAGCCGAAGTTCGGGTGGTTGATGTGCGCAAACATCGGCACGCCCGTCCGCGCGCGCTGCGCGAACACCTCCGCAAGATTCCGCTGCATCACGTCCACGATGTTTTTCCCGCCCTGCGGCTTGATGACCTCCTGCACGTTCGTCGCATTGATGTGAATGGGCGCGGTGAGAAAGCGGTCGGTGATCTCCTCGCTCTTCACCATGAGGAAGCGCCCCGGCTCGTCGAATTTCGGCGCAAACTCCGAGAGCATCTTCAGCCGGACCTCCTTCCCTGTCTCCGCGTCGCGCGTCTCCACCCACGGCTTGCCGAACCGCGCGGCATATTTCTCCAGCGCCGCCTCCTTGCCCTTGCTCTTCGCCACGGAAATCCACCGCTCGTGATCCGCGATGATATTGTGGTCCGACAGCGCGAGGAAATGGTAGCCGTGCGCCTTGTACCAGTCGGCGATCATCTCCGGGTAATCGTCCCCGTCGCTCCACAGTGAATGCGTGTGCAGGTTCCCCTTCCACCAGCGCGGCTGCTCGGCGGCGGAGGAAAAATGAAAGGTGATGGCGAGCAGGAAAGCGGCGAGAAGGCGCATGGTGCGGGGATTCGAGGGAACGGTGAATGTGAATTTCAATCGCAAAGATTCGAGTTCCAATTTCCGGGCGCTCGAAATCTCAAACATGAAGACGGGGCACTTCTGAATCAGCGCTCTCGAGCCATACGGAAGGCGTGAAGAGGCGGGAGGCGCACTGGGAGCGGCGACATTCCTGTCGCCGTCCTCACATGCGCCGGAGCCGCACCATTCTCCGGCCGCGCGGCGGGTCCCAGACGCGCGCGCTCCCGCCCCTCTCCGAGGTGTGCGCCTCCGGCGCAATCGAAGGTCGGCGACAGGAATGTCGCCGCTCCTTGCACACGCCGTGTGAATTTGCCAGATTCCGGGTGTCCTCACTTGCCTTATGATTCGCCTCGACCAGCGCACGTTCCGCACCGCCCTCGCCGCATTGTCCGCATCCGTCGCGAGCCTCGTCCCTCCTGCCCACGCCGCGCAGCCACGCTACCGCGACCTCGTGCTCGCGGACAAGCCGGCGGCGTACTGGCGCTTCGACAGCATCGAGGAATGCTGCACTTCGAGCGAGACGGACGAAAAGCTGCGGGCGAATGCTGGCGACAAGGTTTCGCTCGCCGAAGTGGGGCCGAGGCCGCCGGTGTTTGCAAATTTTGCCGAGGAAAACACGGCGGCGGATTTCACCGGCTACGCACGCGACACGTATCTCCGCGTCAAGGATCCGGGCGCGAAGAGCGTGTTTGATTTTGAAAATGGCGACACGATCACCATCGAGGCTTGGGTGCAGTGCGGGAAGCTTGTGGACGGGAAGAATGTGTACATTGCCGGCAAGGGCCGCACGGGCCTGCCGGGCACGGCGGCAGACAACCAAAACTGGGCGCTGCGTCTGCGCGCGCAGGGCGGACTCGGCTGCGCAAGCTTCGTCTTCCATGACCGCGAGAACGCCGGGGAAAAGGGGTGGCATCGCTGGACGAGCACGCGCGGATTCCAGCCGGGTGAGGCGTGGCATCATGTGGTGCTGAGTTACAAATTTGGCGAGCCGGAGAGCGTCCGCAGTTTCATCAATGGCGAGGAAGTGCAGGGCGCGTGGGACATGGGCGGCGCATCGGCGACCGCGCCGATCGTGGACAATGACGAGGTGTGGATCGGCGGCTCGATGGGCGGCACGGCGAGCGCGCAGTTCCCAGGGAAAATTGACGAGCTGGCAATTTACCGCAGCGTGCTGCCCACCGAACGGATCGCGCTGCACGCGGCGCGCACCGGCCCGGTGCCAACGCTGCTGCCGGTGCCTGCGTCGAAAGTCGCGGCGGCAAAAGGCGGGGCGGTGCCAAAGGGCGAGGCGCTGCCGCTGCCGCCCGCGGTGATCGCGGCGGAGGAATTGCCAAAGGGTCAGGTGCGCGTGCAGGTATTCGAGTTTCCGCGCGCTGAAAAGCCGGACGCCCCCGAGATTTCATCGAATGACTCGACGAAAAAAAAGGCGGCCAGCGAGGACGAGGATGAATCGTGGTCGGTGCTGCCGGGAATCAAGACGGATGAATTCACCGGGCACGCGTTCGCCTTTGCCGACCTGACGAACAAATACAGCGAGCACGGCGTGAAGATCGATCGCTCCGCTCCATTCCTCGTGCGGGCTGCGGGAGTCGTGCGTCTGCCTGCGGGCGAATACACGCTGCATCTGCGCGCGCTCACCGGCACGCGCGTCGCTCTCGACGGGCAGATCATCGCCCAGACGCCGCTGAAAAAAGCGAAGGGAGGCGACGTGGAAAGCGTGCCCGATCTCGCGAAGCTGCAACTCGTTCCCGCGATGCCGCTGCTGCCGCCCGGCCACAAGGAAGCGCAGGGCCGCCTGAGCAGCGACGGGCAGCCGCATGTGCTGCTCATCGAGAGCCTCATCGGCGGCCGCGGAATGCGTCCCGAGTTGGGCGAGGTATTCGCGGCGGTGACGAAGGACGGCAAGTCGTTCGCAGTGCTCGCACCGGATGGTGCAGAGCGCACCGCTCCGAGTCTGACGACGGGCGCGTGGACCGCATTCGCGGACGCACAGCGCGCGCACATCGCTGCATTAAATACGGAGCGCCGCCGCAATCCGGCCGAGGACGCGTATTGGAAAACCCGCCACGATCTCGCGCGGAAGAATGCGAAGCCCGCACCTGCGGTGCCGGATATCAGTGCTCAGTTGTCAGTGCTCAGTGCTCAGTCTGAGGCCGGCAAAAAACTGAGCACTGGGCACTGGGCACTGAGCACTAACCCCGTGGACATTTTCATCGCACAGAAGCTCCTGGCCAAATCCGCAACACCCGCGCCGCTCTGCGACGACGCCGCATTCCTCCGCCGCACGACGCTCGACATCACCGGGCTCATCCCGACGGAAAAGGAAGCCGCCGCTTTTCTCTCGAACACCTCGCCGGACAAGCGCGCGAAGGCGATTGACCGCCTGCTCGCCAGCCCAAACTGGGCCGACCACTGGACGAGCTACTGGCAGGATGTCCTCGCGGAAAATCCGAACATCCTCAAGGGCACGCTGAACAACACCGGCCCGTTCCGCTGGTGGATCCACGAGGCGCTGCTCGACAACACGCCAATGGACCGCTTCGCCACCGAGCTGATCACGATGGAAGGCAGCGCGAGCTACGGCGGCCCCGCGGGCTTCGCGGTCGCTTCGCAAAACGATCTGCCGATGGCGGCAAAGGCGCAGATCCTTTCGAGCGCATTCATGGCGAACGAGATGAAATGCGCGCGCTGCCACGACGCGCCGTTTCATCCGTTCGAGCAGGGCGACCTTTTCAAAATCGCCGCGATGCTCCAGCGCACGCCGCTGAAAGTGCCCGCGTCCTCGCTCACTCCGGGCATGAATCAAAACAGCAAAGTGACGGTGACGCTCAAGCCGGGGCAGATGATCGATCCACACTTCCCATTCGGGAAGTCCGGCGAGCCGCTGCCCGGTGTCCTGCGGAAAAAGGACGACTCGCGAGAGATGCTCGCCGCGATCCTCACCGACCCGCGCGATGATCGTTTTGCGCAGGTCCTCGTGAACCGCCTGTGGCGGCAGCACCTCGGCTTTGGCATCGTGGATCCAGTGGACGACTGGAGCACGGCGGTGCCGTCGCATCCTGATCTAATCAAGTGGCTCGCACATGAACTCATCACGCACGACTACGACCTGAAGCACGTCGCGCGGCTCGTCCTGAACAGCCACACGTATCAGCGCACGCCGCAGCCGTCCGCGATGAAACAGGTGAGCAGCAGCGAGCGGCTTTTCGAGTCCCCTGCCCGCCGCCGGATGACCGCCGAGCAACTCGTGGATAGCCTCTTCGCCGTTACCGGGCTGCCAATGGATGCCGACCAGCTCAGCTTTGATCCCGAGGGCCGGCAATCGCCGAAAGACCACAACAACCTCGGCACGCCACGTCACGCGTGGGAGTTCACTTCGCTGAGCAACGAGCGTGACCGTCCCGCGCTGGCGAAGCCGCGCGCGCAGGTGATCGCCGACGTGCTCACCGCATTCGGCTGGCGCGAAAGCCGCCCCGAGCCGCGCAGCACACGCGACCACGATGCGAACGTCCTCCAGCCGGCGACCATCGCGAACAGCACCATCGCGAACCGCCTCACGCGCCTCAGCGACGAGCACGCCTTCACCGCGCTCGCGATGGAGGAGCAGCCCGTCGCGCAGCTCATCGAGCGGATGTTCCTGCGCCTGCTCTCGCGCACGCCGACAGCCGCGGAGACTGCGAAATTTTCCGCGATCCTCGCGCCTGATTTTCCAAAGCGCCGCACTAGTGCGCCGCCTGCTCCACCGCACGCGCCGTTCTCGATGGGCGTCTCGTGGGCAAACCACCTGAACCCCGACGCCAGCACCGCCGTGCTCGATGTCGAACGCGTCGTGAAGGCCGGCCCCACGCCTTCGCCGCAGCTCGCAAGCGACTGGCGCGACCGCATGGAAGACGCAATCTGGGCGCTCATGCTGTCTCCCGAATTCACCTACATCCCGTGAACGCAGTGAGCACATGCTTGAATTGCAGAGAATGGGACGGAGCATCGCAACTCGGGGAGCACAGGCGGCTCGCCTGTGGTTTGCGGCGACTCGCCGCAAACGCCGGAGTCAGCTTGCGCGCGTTTCCCGAAATCACGCCTCATGTTGCCCGATGTTCCCGGCGAGTCGCCGGAAACCACAGGCGGGTCGCCCGCGCTCCCCGCTCCTTCACCACGCGCCATGCACGATCACCTCAGAGTAGGATTGAAGAACAACATTATGATTAAGAGCACGCTCACACGCCGCGATTTCATCGCGCAATCCGCCGCAGCAGCGGGCATCGCAGCACTCGGCGGACGCGCTTTTGCCGAAGAAAAAAATCCAGCGCACGCAAACTCACCGCTCGGAAAAGCCGAGCACTGCCTTTTCATCTGGCTCGGCGGCGGCATGTCGCACCTCGACACGTTCGACGCGAAGACCACGAAGGGCGACGGTGCGAAAAAGCCTGGCTGCTATTACGACACGATCGAGACGGCGATTCCCGGCGTGCGATTCTGCGAACACCTGCCGCGTCTCGCGAAAATGGCCGACCATCTCGTGCCCGTGCGCTCGGTGAATCACACGGTCATTGACGAGCACGCCGCCGCGGTGAACCGCATGCACACGGGCCGTCCCGTGAGCGGCAGCGTCACGTATCCGAGCATCGGCAGCATCATCGCGCACCAGCGGAAGGCCGCGGGCGAAGGCGTGCCGCCCTACGTGCTCATCGGCTATCCGAGCGCCACACGCGGCCCCGGCTTCCTCGGGCCGAAGGCGGGCTACGTCTATCTCACCGATACGGCCGCCGGCCCCGCCGGACTCACGCGGATGCCGGGCATCACGGATGAAAGGCAGCGCCGCCGCGAATCGCTGCTCACCTCGCTGCGCAGCGACTACGTGGGGCGCAATCCCGGCGACAAGCTCGTGCAGGACTACGACGACGCGATCGGCGAGGTGTTCAAATTGCAAGGCGGTGATTTTATGAAGGCCTTCGATCTCGCGAGCGAACCGGAATCGATCCGGCAATCGTATGGCGATGAGTTCGGTCAGCGCTGCATGTTGGCGCGGCGACTCATCCAGCGCGGCGTGCGCTTTGTCGAGGTGGGCTTCAATCTGAACTTCGTGAATGGCGCAGGCTGGGACACGCACAACGCCGCGCAGAAGCAGCAGCACGCGCTCATCCAGCGTCTCGACAGCGGAGTGGCCGCGCTCATCGCCGATTTGAAAAACCAGCACCTGCTCGACAAAACGCTGATCGTGATCGCGACCGAATTCGGCCGCCCCGCCGCATTCGACGCCGGCGGCGGACGCGGGCACTACGGCAAGTGCTTCACATCCGTCCTCGCGGGCGGCGGCCTGCGCACCGGGCAGTTTGTCGGCACGACCGATGAACTCGCGATGAACATCGTCGAGGAGCCCGTCGGCGTGCCGGATCTGTTCGCCACGATATTCGCGACGATGGGAATCAACCCCGCGAAGAACCTGATCGCCGACGAGCGCCCCGTGCCGATCACCGACAAGGGCGAGGTGATCCGGAAATTGTTCATTTAGTTTTCCCGGCACATCACCAGCAAGGCGTCACGGCGGCGCAGGACAATGTAGGCGAGGTTTTCCAACCTCGCGCGGGCGAGCGCAGCGAGGCGGTGTGGGAATGGCGCGGCATTCGGAAGCCATTCGCTCCGCGCCATCCCGCCGCCTACGCCCATCCTCCCACGCGAGGTTGAAAACCTCGCCTACTTTGTTGCGCGCGGCGCAGCCCCAGAAGTCGCGTGCGCGGCTGCGCATTGTCGTCTAGCATCGCCGCGATGCTCGACGCCCTGCAACGCCCGCTCCGCGATCTGCGCCTGTCCGTCACGGACCGGTGCAATTTTCGCTGCGGCTACTGCATGCCGAAGGAAGTCTTCGGACGCGGCTACGATTTTCTGCCGAAGGATCACATCCTCACCTTCGAGGAACTCACGCGCATCAGCCGCGTTTTCGTCGCGCTCGGCGTGGAAAAAATACGGCTCACCGGCGGTGAGCCGACATTGCGACGCGACATCGAGCGACTCGTGGAGCAGCTCGCGAAAATTGACGGCCTGCGCGATCTCACGCTGACCACCAACGGCTCCACGCTTGCGGAAAAGGCTGCGTCACTCCGCGCCGCCGGACTGCGCCGCCTCACCGTGAGCCTCGATTCGCTCGACGAGAAGACGTTCGCCGCGATGAACGACATGAACTTCCCGCTGCACCGCGTGCTCGCCGGAATCGAAGCCGCGCACGCTGCGGGTTTCTCACCGATCAAGCTGAACATGGTGGTGAAGCGCGGAGTGAACGAAACGGAGGTCGCCGCGATGGCCCGGCGTTTTGCAGGCCCCGATTTCATCGTGCGCTACATCGAATACATGGATGTCGGCAACACAAACGGCTGGCGGATGGATGATGTCGTGCCCGCTTCGGAAATCATCGCGCGCATCGGCGAGGCGATGCCGCTCACGCCGGTCGCGCGCAATTATCCCGGCGAGACTGCGCTGCGCTTCGTCACTCCGAACGGCGGCGAGATCGGCGTGATCGCATCGGTCACAAAACCATTTTGCGGCGACTGCACGCGCGCCCGGATCACGGCGGACGGCACACTGTTCACCTGTCTTTTCGCAAGTCATGGAACTGAGCTGCGCGACTTCCTCCGTTCCGGCGCGAGCGACGATGCCCTCGTGGAAAAAATCGGCGCAGTGTGGAAGGCGCGCGGTGATCGCTATTCGGAAATCCGATCCTCCGCGGGCGCAGGTGCTCCGAAGATCGAGATGTCGCGCGTGGGCGGCTGAGCGGATACGGAAGCACGACGGCATGCCTCGGGTAGGGTAGGCGTCCCGCCTGCCGTGCTGCGCATCCTGCGCAGCACCCGGCGGACGTCTCTCGACGTGGTTACGCATAAAGACGTCCGGGAGTGTTCCGCGGGACGCGGACCACGGCAGGCGGGACGCCCACGCTACCCAAGCACGCCGTCCCATTTTCCCACATCAACAGTTTGTCGTGCGCAAATCGTCAAACGATCACGCGCAGCTTCAGCCGCGGATGGCCGAGGTGATCGAGGCACTCGACGATTGCAGGGAGCACGAGCGGGAGACACTCGCCGATCGCGCGTGGGTTGCCGGGAAGATTCACGATGAGCGTGCTTCCGCGCGTGCCTGCGGTCGAACGACTGAGGATGCTGGTCGGCACTTTTGCGAACGACTGCACGCGCATGATCTCACCGAAGCCGGGCATCTCGCGCTCGATCACGGCGAGCGTCGCCTCGGGAGTCACATCGCGCGGCGATGGCCCGGTGCCGCCGGTCGTCACGACGAGCGCGCAGCCTTCGCTGTCACACGCGAGACGGATGGAGGATTCGATTTCCGCACGCTCATCCGGGATGAGCACGCGCAGCCATTCGATTTCATCCGCGATCCGCTCGGCAAAAAATTGCTCGATGGCCGGCCCGCTGCGGTCCTCGTAGATGCCCGCGCTCGCGCGGTCGCTGAGCGTGATTCGCGCGAACTTCATCCCTTGCGCTTCTCCGTCACGCGGATTTCGCCGATGCTCATCGCCTTATCCACGGCCTTGCACATGTCATAGATCGTGAGCGCGGCGACACTCACCGCGGTGAGCGCTTCCATCTCGACGCCGGTCTTCGCGGTCGTGCGCGCCGTCGCCACCACGCGCACCGCGTTTGCGAGCACTTCAAAATCCACGTCCACCGAATCGAGCGGCAGCGAGTGGCAGAGCGGGATGAGTTCGTCGCAGCGCTTCGCCGCCTGGATCCCGGCGATCTTTGCGACGGCGAGCACGTCGCCCTTTGGCAGCGCCTGCTTCTTCAGCGCGCGGATCGTCGCTGCGGCGCAGTGGATGATTCCCTCGGCGCTCGCGGTGCGGCGCTGCACGGGCTTTGCGCCCACGTCCACCATGCGCGCGGCACCCTTCGTATCGAGGTGGCTGAATGTCTTCTTCGGCATCTGCATTGCATCTCGTGCCGCGTGGAAAAAAGCGAGCGTCGGAGCAGGCAAAGTAGTTCAGGGCTTCAGCCCGAACGGCTCACGGCTTTGTTCGGGCTGAAGCCCTGAACTACTTTTGTGCGGCGACACATCAGCTACATCCCCGCCGCGTGGATCAGCCTCGCGCTGATCGTTTCGCCGGGCTGCACGGCTGCGATTCCGGCAGGCACGCGGATGAGTGCGTCCATGCCGATGACGCCTGTCGTATCACCCGAGCTTTGCCAATTGAGTGGGACAAAATTCACGCCGCCGCGCTCCCACGCGATCCGCGCGGGCCACCACGTCTCGCGCGGATTTCCCTTCAGCACGACGTCACCGCCGAGCGGCGCCTCCATGAGCCCAAACTCGACCGCGCCCGTCGCGAGCATGTCGAGCGCGGCCCGGATGACGAGGTGCCAGCAGACGACGTGCGAGAGCGGATTGCCGGGGATGACGAATGCAAGGTGCCGCCCGCGCGTGGCGAAGATGAGCGGCTTGCCGGGGCGCAGATTGAGTTGCGAGAAGTGCAACGAAAAGCCGAGTTCGCGCAGGGTGCGCGCGCCGAAGTCGTGGTCGCCGACACTCGCACCGCCGGAGAGCAGGAGCATGTCCCAGCTTTCGATCTCCGCGCCGCTGATCGCGCTGACGAGCTGCGCGGGATCGTCGCCGACGCGGAGTTGCCGCGCGATCTCCGCGCCGGACTCCGCAGCGAGCGCGGCGACGAGAGTGGAATTGCTGTCGCGGATTTTTCCAGCGGCTGGAATTTCATCGGGCGGCACGAGTTCGCTGCCCGTCGCGATGTGCAGGATGCGCGGGCGCGGCGCGACGAGCGGCGCGCATTTCCCGAGTTGCGCGCAAAGTGAAATCTCGACCGGGCCGAGGCGTGTGCCGCGATCGAGGAGCACGCTGCCCTCGCGAGCGTCCTCGCCGCGCATCCGGATGTTGCTCCCCTTCCCGCGTTGCGAGAATGAAACCGTGTCGCCGCTGCGCTGCGCGAATTCCTGCATGACCACCTGCGTCGCGCCCCCGGGGATCGGTGAGCCGGTGAAGATGCGCGCGCATTCGCGGGGGGCGATCATTTTTGAAGGCACACTGCCCGCCGGAATCTCGCAGACGACGCGGAACTCGGTGGCGGGATCGTCCGCGCGGATCGCGTAGCCATCCATCGCCGAGCGGTCGAATGCCGGGATGTCCTCTTCCGCCACGAGCGACTCGCGCAGCGTGCGGCCGTGTGCCTGCGCGAGCGGCACGCGCAGCGGCGGCAGGACATGCACGGTCTGCGCGATGAGCGCGCGGGCTTCGGTGATGCTGAGCATGGGCGCGTTGTAGTTCGCCGGTGCGAAAGTGGCACTCGAAAAGCGGCACGCCTTGCACGGCTGCCTGCCTCGCGATAAGAGGCTTGCATGATTCACGTGAAACTCCTCGCATTCGCACAGGCGGCCGACCGGGTCGGCTGGCGCGAGATGCTCGTGGAGTGCGCCCCGGATGAGACGCTGCGCGCGATCGCGGAGCGCGCGGCGCCGGGCTTTGATTTCACCTCGGCGCGCGTGGCGGTGGATTGCGAATACATGTCGTGGGACGATGCCGTGGGGGCGCTGGCGCAGGAGGTCGCGATCCTTCCACCCGTGAGCGGAGGCTAGGCATGGAGATCGAGGTGCAATTCACGGACGGGGCGATCACGCCGCCGCCGCGCACACGCACGCTGCGCGAGACGGGCGCGGTCGTGGAGTTTCACGGCGTCGTGCGCGCGACGGAGGGCGATGCGCAGCTCGACGGGCTTTTTTACGAGGCATACGAGCCGATGGCCCGGCGTGAATTTGATCGCATCATCGCGGAACTCGCGGTGCGGCACACACCGCAAGATGTGTGCATCGTGCATCGGCTCGGCTTCGTGCCGGTGGGCGAGGCATCGCTCTATGTGCGCGTGGAGGCCAAGCACCGCGGCGCGGCGCTGGCATTTTGCGGCGAGCTGATTGACCGGATGAAGCAGGATGTGCCGATTTGGAAAGTCGCGCGGCACGGCTCTTAGGCGCGCTCGGGAGAGCGCGGACGCGGGCTTCCGCCCGCGCCTACGATCTCCGACCGCTGCTCACATGTATCCTGTTTTCAAGTGTGTATGGCATCACAGCCCGAACAGCTCCGTGCGCCCTCCCCTCGCCCGGCGGAAGCGGTCGAAGATTTCGTCGCAGCCGTCGGTTTTTAGCTGGTGCAGGATGCGGAGCAATTCGCCGATGCGGCCCTGCGGCCAGCCTTTCTTCTCAAACCAGCAGAGGTATTCGAGCGGGAGATCGAACAGCGGCACGCCGTGCGGCGGATGATGCTCCGGGCCGTATTTTCCGAAGGGCATGAAGGTGCCGCCGATGTCGGCGAGATCGGCGGCGATCCAGTCGCGGAGGTTTTCTTCGAGTCGTTTCATGCAATGTCCCGATGCGTGGGCAGCTTCGGGAATCCGGCGGATGCTGCGAATCAAAATTGCGGCGGCGGTGCAAATTGCTGCTTCTTATTTCGCGCACGCTGGCTCATTGAAACGCACCCTCAACCTGCGCTCAATGCTGCCACGCCCCAAGTCCGAAATTTCGCCAGATGCACGCCACCGCTCCCGCGCCGGCCTCACGCTTCTCGCGGCATTTCTCGGCTGGCTCTTCGATGGTTTTGAGATGGGCCTGTTTCCGCTCATCGGGCAACCGGCGCTCTCGGATCTGCTCGGCCCCGAGGAGGCGGCGAATGCGGCGAAGTGGTTCGGCGCGATCATTGCGGTGTTTCTCGTCGGCGCAGCGACCGGCGGCGTGCTGTTCGGCTGGCTCGGCGACAAAATCGGCCGCGTGCGCGCGATGGCGCTCAGCATCGTGACCTACGCGATCTTCACCGGGCTGTGCGGCTTTGCGACGCAGGCGTGGCATGTCGCGGCGCTGCGTTTCATCGCGTCGCTCGGAATGGGCGGCGAATGGTCGCTCGGCGTGGCGCTGGTGAATGAAATCTGGTCGGGCAAATCGCGCGCGCTCACCGCGGGCCTCATCGGCGCGGCGGCAAACATCGGCTACCTGCTCGTCGCTGTGCTGAGCATGGCGCTGCTCGGTTTTATCGAGAAGGCACACGGCATCTTTCTCAGCCTCGGCTTTTCGGAGGCGACCGCCGCGCGCTTCCTCGATCATTCCGCGTGGCGCCTCCTGATGATCAGCGGTGCGCTGCCTGCGCTGCTGATCTTCTTCATTCTCTTCTTCGTGCCGGAATCGGAGAAATGGAAGGCCGAGCACGCGCGCGGCGCGACATCGCACTGGGCACGCGTGGACCTCGCGGGCGTCCTCATTGGCAGCGTCGCGGCGCTCGGCATCATCTGGGCGTGGTCGCCGATCGGACTGTCCCCAGCCGGCGCGACAGCCGCCACTGTCGCAGGACTCACCATTGCACTCGTGGGTTTCCTGCATCCGGTTCGGAAATATCTCCAGCGCGCGGAAGCCGCCGGCACGATCACGGACCGGCACAGCGGGCATGTGATCAAAATGATGCTCTTCGGCGCCGGCCTCGCCGCCGTGGCGCTGCTCGGCACGTGGGGCTCCACGCAATGGGCGCCGCGCTGGGTGAAGGAGCAGCTCGCGCCGAATGTGGTGAACGCGAAGGAATGGACGCTCTTCTGGCTCTCCGCGGGCGCCATCGTCGGCACGATGCTCGCCGCGCTCTCCGCGGGCCGCTTCGGCCGGCGCGTCACCTATTTTGCGCTGTGCGTCGGCTCCATTGGCGGCGCACTGCTGCTCTATCAGACGAACACGGCCTATGGGTCTTACTTCCTTTTCTGCACGTTCGTCGCTGGCGCAGTCACTGCGTCGTTCTACGGTTTTTTCCCGCTGTATCTGCCGGAGCTTTTTCCGACCGCGTGCCGGGCCACGGGGCAGGGCTTCGCGTTCAATTTTGGACGCATCATCGCTGCGGTTGGCGGGCTGCAGACAGCAAACCTGATGAAGGCTTTCGACAACAGTTTCCCGAAAGCGGCATCCGTGATGGCGGCAATTTACCTCGTCGGCATGAGCATCATCTGGCTCGGCCCGGAGACGAAAGGCCGGCCGCTGCCCGATTGAGCGCGTGAGATGAAGCCGTGCCTCTTCTCGATCAGTCACCCGAAGGCGGGTGTGGCATTTTCCTCATCTCCATTATCGGCATGGCACTCATCTGGCTTGCACCAGAGACAAAAGGGCGTCCCCTGCCCGAGTAGCCAATGTCCAACCACACTCTTATGACGGACTCTCCCTGTGACATTTGTCCGGACGAGCCGACTTCCCGCTTTGCCCGGATCTTCGAGGCAACGACGGATGTCGTTGCGATGGCGGATCGCGCGGGCCGGCTGTTCTACCTGAACACGGCCGGGCGGAAGCTGCTCGGCCTGGAGCCGGAGTCGGACATCACCGGAATCTCGCTGCCGAGCCTGCATCCCGAATGGGCGCTGGAAATCCTCGTCCACGAGGCCATCCCCGTCGCACAGGTGGATGGCTCGTGGTCGGGCGAGACGGCGCTCGTCTCGGCGGACGGGAGCGAGTGCCCCGTGCTTCAGGTCGTGCTCGCACATTTCGGCGCGGACCGGCAGGTGGAATTCATCTCCACGATCTGCCGCGACATCTCGGACCGGAAGCTCAAGGAACTCGAGCGCATCGAATGGGCGAACCGCTACAACGCCGCCGTCCGCGCGAGCGGCCAGGTGGTGTTCGACTGGGACACGCTCTCGGGCGAGATCGCGTACGGCGGCGAGATCGAGGCTTTGCTCGGATATCCCGTGGATGAAATGGGCGGCGGCATGGAACGCCTGCGCGCCATCATCCACCCGGATGACGAGGAGGCCTTCGCGCAACGCCTCGACATGGTCACCTCGACGCGTGACACGTTTGACCACACGTTCCGAATGATCCGCAAGGACGGCGCTGAGATCATCGCACACGCGCAGGGCTGCTTCTTTCTCGACCGCCGCGGGCAGATCGCGCGCATGGTGGGATTCCTGCGGGACGTGACGCAGGAGCGGATGGCCGGGCGCGCGATCCAGCTCGCAAACGAGCAGCTCGAGCAGCGCGTGACGGAACGCACCCGCGAACTCGCGGCGGCGAATCTCGAACTGAAAAACAGTGCGCTGCGACAGGCGGCCGTCTCGCAGCTCGGCCAGCGCGCCCTCGCAGGCCGTTCGCTCGCCGAGCTGATGCAGGAGGCCGCTGATGTCGTCCGGGAAATACTGCCGTGCGACTGCACCACGATCCTCGAGTACGACGAGAGCAGGGACATCTTCGCCCCCCTCGCCGAAGCCGGCTGGCCGAAGGCTGCCGCCGACCGCGCCCCGATCCCCGGCGGCAAGGGCTCGATGAGCGGCTACGCGGTGCTCACAGGCGAGGCGATCGTATCGGGCGATTTGGAAAATGATGCGCGCTTCGAGTATTCCAAGGCATCGAGGGTGGCGGGCTTGCGCAGCGGCATCGTGGCCTGCATCAAGGCCGGCAACCGGCCCCTCGGTGTGTTCGCCTCGTTCTCGCTCCGGACGCGGGAATTTTCGCGCGACGATGTGAGCTTTGTACAGTCCATCGCCAATGTGCTCACCGCCGCCTTTGACCGGCACGAGGCCGAGGAAAGCATCCGCCGCGCGCGCGCCGAGGCCGAGAGCGCGAACCGCGCGAAGAGCGAATTCCTCTCGCGCATGAGCCACGAGCTGCGCACGCCGCTGAATGCCATCCTCGGCTTCACGCAACTGCTCGAGATGGAAGAGCACACCGCCAAGCAGAGCGAGAGCATAGACCACATTTCCCGCGCAGGGCGGAACCTGCTCGACCTGATCAACGAAGTCCTCGACATCGCGCGGCTCGATTCCGGCCGCATGGAGTTCCACATCGAGCCCGTGGACGTGATCGAGATCCTCCGGGAGACGGCCTCCGCCTCCACGCCAGCCGCCGCAAAGCGAAGGATCACGATCAGCATCGCCGAGACTCCCGGCGACACGGCGTTCGCCACAACCGATCGCGAACGGCTCAGGCAGGTGCTGCTGAATTTCTTCTCCAACGCGGTGAAATTCAACCGCGACGACGGGAAGATCATCCTCTCCGTGAAGCCGGGCGACGCGGGCTCGTGGCGCATCAGCGTCACCGACACGGGCCACGGGATCGTGCAGGAAAAGCTCGCGCGCCTCTTCGTCCCATTCGAGCGACTGGGCACCCGCGAAGGCGGCACCGAAGGCGGCACCGGCCTCGGCCTCGCGCTCTGCCAGCGTGTGATCACGGGCCTCGGCGGGCGCATCGGTGTCACCAGCAGCGTCGGGGTCGGCAGTACGTTTTGGATCGAATTGCCAGCCGACGCGACTGCCGCAAAACCGGACACGTCCACGGTGAACCCGCCCGCGGCAGCCGCCCCGCGGAAAATCCTGTACGTCGAGGACGACAAGGCGAACTACTACCTGCTCGAAAGATTCCTCAGCAGCCGCGGGGACATCCAGCTTTTCTCGGCACTTCAGGGCAGCATCGGGATCGAACTCGCGCGGCAGCACCTGCCCACGCTCATCCTTCTCGATCTGAACCTCCCGGACATGCATGGCGAGCAGGTGCTCAAGGCATTGAAAGCCGATCCGACGACCGCCGGCATCACCGTCGTGGCCGTCACCGGCGAGACCATGCTCGACCGGGAAAAGGAGCTCAAGGCGCTCGGCGTGACGGAGACACTGGTGAAGCCCTACAAGCTCTCGCAGGTCACCGAACTTCTCGAACGCACCCTCGGCGGCAAGGCTGGCGCAGCGGTGAAATAGTCCGCAGCGTGCCGGAATGAACCCAGGGCCCGCACGCAACACCGCTGCCAGGGACATCACCCGCGAAGAGGCCATCGCGATCCTGAAACCGTACCTCGGCAAAGACCTTCGCATGATCGCGGAACAGTACGGCGTCACCGTCTGGAAAAACGGGCGCAAGAACAAGGGCTGGGCCGGCATGATCGTGGAGCAAATGCTCGGGCATCCGCAGGACGCCGCGCAGGCGCCGGATTTTGAGACGTGGGAACTCAAGGTCGTGCCCATCGTGCGAAACGCGCAGGGCCACTGGCAGGTGAAGGAGACGATGGCCATCACCATGATCGATCCGAAAAATGTCACCGACACACCATTTGATCACAGCCACCTGCTCGACAAATTGCGCGCACTGCTCGTCTGCGCACGCGAGTGGAAAAGTGATCGCGACGACGAATCGCGGCTCGTGAAACTCGGCACCTTCGACCTCGCCGACGGTGAGATATTCCGCCAGGTGCAGGCCGACTACGAAGCCGTGCAAAAGACCATCCGCACCGACGGTGCAAAGGCGCTCACCGGCTGGATGGGCAATCTCGTCCAACCGCGCACGAAAGGCCCCGGCCACGGCGTCCACACACACGCCTTCTACGCGCGCACCTCATTCGTCGCGCGGATGCTGAAGCTCACGGACGCGGACTGATCCGCGCTTTGAAAAGGCCGCCAAGGTCAAAGCGCAACGGCGAAAACCTGCGCGACCTTGCCGACGAATGGACGCAGCGGGGCCGGACAATTCTGCCGCCATTCTGCGAGAAACGCGGCGAGCGGCATCTTCCGATCGTGCGCGCCGAGATTCATGAAAGTGACCGCCTCCCACGCGCGCGGCTCCGCCTCCAGCAGCGGGAGCAGCCGCGCTGCGACGATGCTGTTGCTCGCACGCAGCGTCCCGTTGCGCCGCATCGCCGGTTCATTCTGGCGGAACCAGCGCGCAAAATCCGCGGGCGCGACCGACGACGACGCGCGCATCCTCTCCTCCGCGTAGGCGGCAAATTCCGGCGCGTAGGATCGCCACGCCCGGAACGGGGCGGAGCGCTGCCACGAGCGCGCCATCGTCCGCAGCGCAAAAAGGGAACCCGCCTCCGCGAAGCTTTCCTCGAGCCAGAGGTTCGGCTTGCCATCCTCGCGCCATGTGCGCCGCCAGTCGTTGCTCTGCGTCGCGAGCACGTGGCAGAACTCATGCGCAAACTGAAAGACAAACTGCGCGCACTGCCGGTCGCGCGCCTCGATGCCGACGATGATTTTTCCATCCGCCGTCCGCACCCACGCAGTCTGCGGATGATCGTCGCGATGATGCACGACGATCGCGCCGATGCGCGTCTTCGGGCAATGCCGCGCAATTTCCGTCGCCGTCGCGAGAGTGAGCGCGTGGATTTCGCGCACGCTCACATTGCCCCAGCCGCCATCCTGCACCGCGATCGCCGGCACAGCGGCGGGGGCGAGCGGGCCGGACAGCAGGAATCGCACAAGTGCGCAGAGCACCAGAACACATGGCATTTTCATCGGGAAAAGTGATGCCAGCGCACCGGGCAGCGCGCCAGAGAGGATTGCGCAATATCTTCGTTCCGGCGCGTGTTCGTGATTCACATTTGCGTGCGGATTCGCTCTAAACTCGCGCCATGAAACATGCACGACTCGCCTTTGCACTCGCCCTCGTCCCCACGCTCGCACACGCCCATCCCGGCCACGGCGCGACGACCGGCGGCATCGGCTGGGGCTTCGCGCATCCCTTCAGCGGGCTCGATCACATCCTCGCGATGATCGCCGTCGGCCTGTGGGCGGTGCAGCTTGGAAAGCGCGCGCTGTGGCTGCTGCCGCTGTCCTTCGTGTGCTCGATGGCCGCCGGTGCAGCACTCGGAATGGGCGGCGTGCGACTGCCGTTCGTCGAGCCTGCGATTCTCGCGAGCGTGATCGGACTCGGCGCGCTCGTGGCATTTGCGACACGCCTCCCGCTCGGCGCGAGTGCTGCGCTGGTCGCCGTTGCCGCACTCTTCCACGGTCAGGCGCACGGCGCTGAGATGCCTGCAAATGCATCGGGACTCCTCACCGCTTCGGGCTTCATTATCGCGACTGCGCTGCTGCACGCCGCCGGAGTCATCGGCGGCCTCATGCTCCAGGGCATCGCCCAGCAGCGCATCATCCGAGCAGCAGGCGTCGCGATTGTTTCCGTCGCCGTCCTGCTCGGACTCGGCGTGCTCTGAGGCATCCGCGCTGCGACTTTCCCCGAGCCTCCTCGTAGCCGCCGACGGAAGGAGGCGGGCTGCCTTTCAATAGCTTGTAAGTGACCCGGTTCCAAGTGCCGGAAACGTGCCCGCCTCCTTCCATCGGCGGCTACAGCCTGCTTCGCTCCGCTCGGCTCCGCGTTCCATATCTTGATTTCGCCGAAGCAGGACGAGCGCGCCAAGCTATTGGGAGAAACAACGTGATCAAACGCCTGCAATAACTAGAGAGATGCCGATGAGATTTCCCATCCTGTCAAACAAGTCTCACATTCTGCTCGGGGTGATGATTGGAACGGTGTGGATCTTCCATGGTCTGTACAGCAAAATTCTGAATGGCGTGCCGCGGCATCGGTTGATCGTCAGCAGGGTTTTGGGTGAGGGAATTGCCGAACCGGCTACTCTGGCAATCGGCGCGCTTGAATTACTGCTGGGGATCTGGGCTTTCAGCGGACGAAGCAAACGGGCATGCGCGCTGGTGCAAACTCTCGCGATCGCAGGGATGAATACGCTGGAGATTTTTCTCGCGAAGGATTTGTTGATTTCAGCGGCCGGGATGGTGGCCTTGAATCTCGCTTTTCTTGCACTCGTTTGGTTCTGGGCGACGTCCATTTCCAAACCGTGAGACCGGTCGCTCGTACAGCGCGGTCATGGCCTCCATCCCGCCTGCCAGATACCGCAGACGGTGAAAAGTCCCGCCAAGGCCGCCCACATGAAAGTGAATATCCAGTGGATGCTGGTTTCGAGCCGCTTATTCCGCCAGAGGTCTGCTTCGTAAATAAACCACTGGCAATAGAGCCGGATGGCCCAGAAGCCCGCAAACGACCAGGACAACCATGCACCGGCGCGGGATGGTTCGAGAAATACGCGGGGATCGAAAAGGCAAGGCAACCCCATCATGACGAGCACCAGACAGATGAAGAATGTATGCACGCGGAAAACTGACGCATTCACCGGTGTCAGACGTGCTACGTCTTCGCGCCACTTTAGGTGACGGCCAATCGGGACATGCAATAGAGAAAGCAGGATCAATCCCGCCCCGGCGATCCTGAGTAAAAGCGTGAGCACTTCGTTCATGGCAAACCGATCACAAACACCCGAACCCACGGTGTCAGCCGAAATTCATCCAGCACATGCAACCCGGCGCATTTCCAGCAGCGACGCCAGCTTGCAGGCGAATGGAAGTGAAGGAAGCCGGGACCAAATGCGAGGAAGTTTGCAAGGTCGCGAACGTGCTCGACCAGGACGACCCGGCCTCCTTGGCGCAAACAGCGTCTGGCCTCGGCAAACCACGCGCTCCGCTCAGCCTCGCTCCTCAGTTCATGAATCGCAAACAGTCCAAAGACGACATCGGCGGACTCCGAAGCGACGGGCCACCGGTCGAAAGCCGCCTGCAAGGTGCCTGCGACCGGAGGAAACATCCGACGTGCCCGGCGGATCGATGCCTCGGTCATCCGCGGTTCGTCAAAATGATCGAGAACGAGCCAGCCGACATCGCCCAGTCGTTCCCGCAACGAACATGAGGCATCATCGAAGCCCGAGTGACAGAAAATGAACTGGCCGCGGGACGCACCGTGTAGCGCGCGTTGCAGCCAGCCCCAGCGATATAAATCCGAGCGATCATATATCTGATGGGATACACCCAATGAACCGAACAAAAAATAGCCGGACCCAGCAAAGGCAAGACCACAGGCCAGCCTGACTTCACTTCCTGGCAGACCGATGAAAACACAGACCGATCCAGTCAGCACCAGCACGGCGGCGAAATAGAGCGGCCAGTTCAGCCGAGCGATGGTCATCATTCCCTGCCATTTTCCCCGCGCGTTCACGAACTGGCTCCGGGAGTGACGATCCGCCCTTTCTCCCAACGATAGGAAACGCCTTCAACGGCAAACGCATTGGCGAGGATTGGTTCTGCGTTTCGCAGAGGCAATTCATCAAACAGGGAGACGTGCCAGCTCTTCACATGGACGGGGCGCGGCACCCAATCGGTTCGGCTGCCTTCAATGACTACGAAAGTCCCATCGGGCTCCGGACTGAACGTAAAAGGCATCGGCCCCGCATAAAGCCTCGCCGTTCGCCAATCGGGAAACGGAGATCCTTTGGGCAACTCCGCAGACCCGCCATCTGCTTCAAAGCTCACGTTTAGCGTTCGGGTGCCATCGCTCAGCGAAGTCTCCACGTTCGTCGCAGGACCATCCTTATCGATCCGCACATTTACGTGACGATAGTTATATTTTGTCAGCAGGTTGCCCATCCAGACCATGCGGCGTTTGTCGGTCTCGCTGCGCAGGATCTTCAATCCCCGCAAGCGTCGACCGGAGGCGTCGCGCAGCCGGGTGAAAACACGATATCCCGCGAGGAAAAAATCCTGTCCCAGCCACTCTGGAAACCCCGCGGGCCGCAATTTGCGTGTCCACACAAGTGACACCGTCACAAAACCGAAGCCTCCATAGGTATCGAGTTCCAATCCTTTGGAAACAAGCGGCTGAAGAACAGCTTCAGGAAAAGCATAGGACACCGCCACAACCCGTTCGAAATCGGCAAGCACCGGAAAGGGATGACGTTTGAGGAAGTTCATCAGGCGTGTTTTTGGAATCCACCGTACAATGCGTCGCGTCCGTAATCGATTTCAGATGCGAAGCGGCGCGTCGAGCGCCCATTTTCTCCATCCCGCGAGCATTGGGAGGCGGAACGCAGCACTGCACGGTGCGATGGGTCAAGGGCGGCGGAATGCGGGAAGTGTCTTGTTTTGAAGTTAGAAGTTTGACGTTAAATGTTAGACGTTGAGCGCCGCAGGCACCTCCCGGACTGACACACGCATCCTGACACCGATGTATCCGCTGCGCGGGGCTTCAACTTCTAACATTTAACGTTTAACTCCTAACGCCAAAATCAGGACATCCCGCCGGCGCCGCCCCATGCGGAAAAGCAAAACGCCGGGCGAGCGTGCGGCCCGTCCGGCGTTTCGTGGAATGTGTCGCGCAGAAAAATCCGCGCCCGTGTGGAGCTTGTCGCGGAGGCTTACAGCCCTTTGCCCGCGATGTATTTCACGAGGTCCACGCAGCGGTTGCTGTAGCCCCACTCGTTGTCGTACCAGCTCACGAGCTTGAAGAATTTGCTGTTCAGTTCCACGCCGCTCCCCGCGTCGAAAATGGAACTGCGCGGATCGTGGATGAAGTCGCTGCTCACGACCTCGTCCGTCGTGTAGCCGAGGATGCCCTTGAGGTACGTCTCGCTCGCCTTTTTCATCGCGGCGCAAATCTCCCCGTAGCTCGTGTCCTTGTCGGTCTTCACCGTGAGATCCACGACGGAGACGGTCGGCGTCGGAACGCGGAATGACATGCCGGTGAGCTTGCCCTTCACCTCGGGGCACACGAGCGCGGTGGCTTTCGCGGCACCGGTGCTCGCCGGGATGATGTTGATCGCGGCGCTGCGTCCGCCCTTCCAGTCCTTCTTGCTCGGGCCGTCCACGGTCTTCTGCGTGGCGGTGTAAGAGTGGATGGTCGTCATCAGTCCTTCCTCGATGCCGAAGCCTTCCTTCAGCAGCACATGCACGACTGGCGCGAGACAGTTCGTCGTGCAGCTCGCGTTGGAAATGATGTGGTGCTTCGCCGCGTCGTAGTTCGTGTGGTTCACGCCCATGACGACGGTGATGTCCTCATTCTTGCCCGGCGCGCTGATGATGACTTTCTTCGCACCCGCGGTGATGTGTCCCTTCGCCTTTTCTGCATCGACAAAAAGTCCGGTGCTCTCGATGACGATGTCCACGCCGAGCGCCTTCCACGGCAGCGCCGCGGGGCCTTCCTTCACGGCGAGGCACTTGATTTCGTGTCCGTCCACGACGAGCACGTCATCCTCCGCCACATCGGGCGAGGATTTTTTGGAATACACTTCCTCCTGCGCCTTGCCCTGCGTGGAATCATATTTCACGAGGTAGGCGAGGTTGTCCGCGGGGACGAGGTCGTTCACCGCGACGACTTGGATTTCCTTACCGAGGAGCCCCTGGTCACAGATTGCGCGAAAGACGAGGCGACCGATGCGCCCGAAGCCGTTGATGCCGATTTTGATCATTTTGTTTTCAGTATTGGTTCGTGTGAGTGCCTGGGAAAGAACCGCGCATACAAAGGGCGCTTCCGCGCTTCGTCAACACCGGAGGGCGGGTGAACATTCAACGTCCAACATCCAACATTGAACATCCAGCCAATGGCGAATGAGCGGCGTTAAGCGCTGAACATTGAACAGTGGTTGGATGTTCGATGTTCAATGTTGGATGTTGGATGTTCCGCTTCGCGCCTCACCGCCCGATGCGCCCGCCGCCCGTGCCACCCGCGAGCGCCTCGATCTCCGCGACTGTTCCGCGATTCCAGTCGCCGTAGATCGTGTGCTTCCACGCGGCGGTCGCGGCGGCGAATTCGATCGCGCGCTGATTTTCATCGCCACGCAGCAGCGCATGGATGAGCCCGCCCGTGAAGCTGTCCCCCGCCCCGACGCGATCCACCACGGTGATCTCGTGCCGCCGTGAAAATGCAGACGTCCCGCCGCTGTGGATCATTGCGCGGAAGGTCGTGTGCGACGCGCTGTCGCCCGCGCGGCAGCTCATCGCGACAGTGCGGAATCCGTACATCTCCGCGAGCGCGCGCGCGACCACGGGCAGCCGCTGCTCCTCTTCACCGGACTGCGGCGCGACCCCGAGGATGTCCACGGCGTCACTTTCACCGGCGATGCACACATCCACATTCCGCATGAGCGGGCGAAGCGTGGCGGCGGCAGCTTCGCGGCTCCAGAGCTTCGAGCGGAAGTTCACGTCGAAGCTGACGGTGATGCCACGCTTCTTCGCAGCCTCGCACGCTTCTGCGCAAAGTGCCGCGCATCCCGCACCGAGTGCCGCCGTGATTCCGCTCCAGTGAAACCACTTCGCACCGTCGAGCACTGCACTCCAGTCCACCATTCCCGGCCGCATCTCGCTGATCGCGGAGTGCTGGCGATCATAGCTCACCTTCCCCGGACGCTGCCCGACGCCGGGCTCAAGAAAATACACGCCAACGCGCGAGCCCCCACGCAGCACCGCGCCCGTGTCCACTCCGCGCCCGCGAAGATCCGCGATGCAGCGATCACCGAGCGCATTCTCCGGCAGCCGCGAGACGAAGGCCGCGTGCCGTCCAAACTGCGCAAGTTGCACGGCGACATTTGCCTCCGCGCCGCCGAACGCGAGATCGAGCGAGGTCGCATCCGCGAGCGTGGAAAAGTGCGGGGTGGTCAGGCGAAGCATGACTTCGCCGAAGCAGACGATTTCGGCCATGCGCGAGAATGGAAACGCCGCTCGGAAAAATGAAGCCCAATCGGGTCAGATGAAGCGTAGCGGCTCGGAGCAGTCCGCGATGAGCCGGTGCTTCGCGAGCAGCGTGCGGTAAAGCTCCAGCCCCCCGTGCCCGCGTGGGCCGATACCGAAGCGCAGGCATTCCGTGAGGTAGCGCCGGCGCATTTCCACGTCCCCGAAATCCTCCTGCGTGATCAGCTCGGGGATTTGCGCGCAGCCTGCGTCCTTGAGCCTGCGGAACGCGCAGGCGGCCGCAGAGGCATCCGCAATCCCAACACGGACGGCCCACACCGCGAAGACGAATGGCAGGCCGGTGCAGCGTTTCCATTCCTCACCGAGATCGAGGAAATGCCACTCGGAATTTTCGCCCTGCGCGCGACGGAATTCGATCGCCTGATTCCCGATGAGAAGCTGTGCATCGCCGGTGCTGCCGAATGCCGGCGACATGCCGTGAAATTCCGCGAGCAGCACGCGGAGCAAATTTGCCGAACTCATGGATGCAGGATCGAGCGCGATGGAGCGCACGTCGCGCAATTCGCCGCGGTGCGCGAGGAAGACGCTGAACACCGGGCCGTCGCAGCCCACCGCCACGTCGTCCACGAGCAGGTAGCGCGGATCACGCAGCGCCTCGAAGACTGGCACGAGCGCGGCATCGAGTTCGCCAGCGGCGAGCATCTTTGCGAGGGCAGACGGATGATCGAAGACGACCGGCCCGTCGTACGCACAGATGAGCGGTCGCGAATTCAAATACTGCACGCAACCGATGCGCAGGCCGCGCAATGCACGCCACGGGTCGCCGCTGTTCACGCGCACGCAGGCTCCGCTTGCACGCGCATCGTCGGCGAAGGCTTCGCCCACGTGCTCCCGATCCGGCGGTACCAGGTATCGCGCTGCATCGGCGTGCGGCCCGCCTCGGTGATTGCCTTTTCCAGCGCATGAACTGTCTGGAGCGTCGGCGTGGTCGCCCCGGCCATGTGAAATATTTTCTCCTCCATGATCGTGCCGTGCAGATCGTCCACGCCGTAGTTCATCGCCAGGGACGCGAGCGGCAGGCCGAGGCTCACCCAGTACGCGGTGATGTGATCAAAGTTGTCGAGGTAGATGCGGCTGATCGCGAGATTCCTGAGCTGCTCAAATGCCGTCGCGTGCGCGATGTGCCGCAGCTCCGGGCGCGCATTTTCGCTCTCAAATGCAAACGGGATGAATCCGACAAAGCCGCCCGTGATGTCCTGCAATTCGCGCAGCCGCCGCAGGTGATCCACGCGGTGCGCGTGCGTCTCGATGTGGCCGAAGAGCATCGTCGCCGTGCTCCGCATCCCCATCTCATGCCACGTGCGATGGACCTCCGCCCATTCCTCCGCGGTCTCCTTGCCGCGGCAAATCTGATCGCGGATCGTCTGATCGAAAATCTCCGCACCGCCGCCGGTGATCGCGCCGAGCCCCGCATCACGCAGGCGCGAGAGCATGTCCCGCAGGCTGCACTTGAAGACGCGATCCGCGAGGTGGCGGATTTCCACGGCGGTGAAGGCCTTGATGTACAGCGCGGGATCGAGCGCGCGCAGCCGTGAGATCAAATCGAGATACCACTCGGGCTTCAGCGACGGATGCAATCCGCCGACCATGTGGATTTCCGTGATCCCCATCTCCAACCCCGCACGCACGCGCTGCTCGATCGCCTCGGTCGTCAGTTCGAATGCGTGCGCCTCATTTTTCCGCGCGCCGAATGCGCAGAACTGGCAGCGCAGGATGCAGTGGTTCGAGTAGTTGACGTAAAGATTGTGGATGTACGTGCCGACGTTCCCGTTCTTCCGCTCGCGGATGAGATTCGCAATCATGCCGAGCGCGTTCAGGTCGTTCGATGCGTATAGTTCCAGACACTCAGCGTCGGTGATGCGCTGTCCGTCGCGCACTTTTCCAAAAATGGGCTTCAGCGGCTCCGGGATCAGTTTTTCGGCAATCGTGACCATTCGCCCGTCATCATTTCCACAAAGCGCAGTTCGCCGCAACCCGTTTCACCGGTCGCCAATTTCATAGGTGGTACGCTTGTTCTCAATGTTAACCTCTCAATCGCGCGCCGAAATCTGACTGGCCGTGAAAAAGTAATAGTCCGACGGCAATTTGAATTACTGCGACCTCAGCCACTCGGCGCACTGCCGCGCCCAGTACGTGATGATGAGATCGGCGCCGGCACGCTTGAAGGCGGTCATCTGTTCGAGCACGCACGCCTTTTCGTCGAGCCAGCCATTCGCAGCGGCGGCCTTCAGCATTGCGTATTCGCCGCTCACATTGTACACGGCGGTCGGCAGGCCGAAGCGCTCCTTGATGCGCCAGACGAGATCGAGATACGGCAGGCCGGGCTTCACCATCACGATGTCCGCGCCCTCGGCGATATCGAGTTCGACTTCGCGCAAAGCCTCGCGCGCGTTCGCCGCGTCCATCTGGTACGCGCGGCGGTCGCCGGACTGCGGGGCACTCTCCGCGGCGTCGCGGAAGGGGCCGTAAAATGCGGATGCAAATTTCGCCGCGTAGCTCATGAGGATCGTGTTTTCAAAACCCGCGGCATCGAGCGCGGTGCGGATCGCACCGATGCGACCGTCCATCATGTCACTCGGCGCGACGACATCCGCGCCGGCCTTTGCGTGCGAGAGCGCGGTCTTTACGAGCAGTTCCACGCTTGCGTCGTTGTGGACGTGCGCAACGTCACCGTGGAATTCCGTGATGCCGCAATGTCCGTGGCTCATGTATTCGCAAAGGCATACATCCGTCATCACGACGAGCTTCGGCAGTTCACTTTTCAGCCGCCGCACCGCGCGCTGCACCACGCCATTTTCCGCGTAGGCTTGCGTGGCCTTTTCATCGCGGACGGCGGGAATTCCGAAGATGAGCACCGCACGCACGCCAGCCTCGAATGCACCGCGCGCCTCGGCGAGCAGCGCGTCTTCATCGAGTTGCGCCACGCCGGGCATCGAAGCCACGGGCGCACGGCCCTTCACTTTTTCCGAGACGAAAAGCGGCAGGATGAAATCGTCCGACGAGAGCGATCCCTCGCGGACGAGGGCGCGGATTTGCGGAGTGGCGCGGAGGCGGCGGGGACGGCGGGTCAGGTTCATGCGCGGCTTTTGGAGTGGCGGGGAGTGAAGTGTAATCGGTAAGCAGTGGCGAGTCATCAGTCGCAGCGCGAGAAATGCGCGCGGCTGGCGGCGAGAATTTTTCACCCGTGCCCAAGCCCGCCACCGCCGCAAAAATCACGCTCCTCCAGACGCTCGTGTCCTTCATCGCAGGCACGGCACTGAAGCTCCTCGCACTCACGCTGCGCGTGAAATGGAAGGACGGCGGCACTTTCTACGACCGCACCCGCAAGCCGGTGATCCTCTGCATCTGGCATAACCGCCTGCTCGGCTCCATCCTCGCGGACTGGCGCGCGCGGCGGCGCTGCCACCCCGTGAAAGTGCTCACCAGCGCGAGCAAGGACGGCGGCTGGCTCGCGGCGATGGCCCGGCGCTTTACGCTCGGCGCGGTGCGCGGATCGAGTTCGCGGCGCGGTGCGGCGGCGCTCATCGAACTCTCCCGGGCCATCCGCGACGGGAATGACATCGTGATCACACCCGACGGCCCGCGCGGGCCGAACTACTCCATCGCGCCCGGCATCATCCATCTCGCGGGACATGCGGGCGTGCGGATCGTGCCGGTGAAAGTCGGCTTCACGAGCTTCTGGCGCATCGGGAAAAAATGGGACGCGCTGTGGATTCCGAAGCCATTCTCGCGGCTCACGCTCGAATTCCTCGATCCGCTGGAAATCTCCGGCGACGGAAATGCACTCGAAGCCGAAACCGCGCGGCTCGCGAATGTGATGGGGACTGAAGCCGCCTGACGTGGAAATGCACTCTGAGCGCGAGTTGCGGGTCTTGGGTAGGGTGGGCGTCCCGCCTGCCGTCCGACGCATCCTGCGTCGGACATCGGAGGTCTGAATGCGTGTTTTCGAGAGAAACGTCCTTCCTTCCCGATGTGCCAAGCGGGACGCTCGGCACGGCAGGCGGGACGCCCACCCTACCCGACTCCTGCCGGACTGCTTCGCCGCGCGTTCGTCATTTTTTACTCCACCCCGCCCGTCGAGAGATTCACCCACAGCGTGATCAATTCCGGCCCGGCGAAAAGCCACAGCAGCGCGCCGAGCGACAAATATGGGCCGAAAGGAATCTTTGCCGACCACTCGCGCCGACCGATGAGGATCGTGAATCCACCGATGAGCGCGCCGAGCATGGATGCGGCCATCACGGTGAACAGGATCGCCTTCCACCCGAGGAACGCGCCGATGCACGCCATGAACTTCACGTCGCCGAAACCCATCGCGTCGCGGCGGAATGAAACTTTTCGCACGCTGCCGCTGAATTCCTTGACCGTGTTCAGGTTGTGCTGCACGCCCGCAACTTCCAGCCGCTCGTATTGCGAGCGCACTTCGATGTTCTCATGCACCTTGCCGTCGAGTTCGAGCCGCGCGCAGTCCATCACCATCCAGTCCTTCTCCGTCGAGAAAAGCTCGTCCCACCACATGTCCTCCGTGCCGATCATGAGCTTCGCCCGCTCGGCATCGAGCGTCCATGTGAAGGCGCGCGGCTCATCCCATTGCAGTGTCTTTTTTCCGAAGGCCATCTTCCCCAGCACGCTCACGAGCCATAGCAAGCCGAAGCCCGCGCCTGCGCCGAGCAGCGACATGAGCAGCCCCCAGACGTGGCTCGTGTGGTCGTGGAAAATCGAGAGCGCCGGGAGGAAGCTTTCGCCAAAACCGGCGTCGCCGATTTTGTCCTGCAACACCGGGATCGCCGCGCTGAAAAGCACGCCGGCGACCGCGCCGCCGAGCGTGATTTCATCCGGGATGATGTAGTGCTCGAAATCAATGAACGTCGCCACAACGAGCAGCGCGATGAAGGTGAACAGCGGCAGCGCCATCACCCACGCGCCGGGGAGAGTTCCGAATGGCGAATGCATCACCCGCCACCACGCGCCGAGAAAAAGCAGGCCGGTGAGCAGCTCGACGAGCACGTAGCGCGCGGCGATCGGAGCGCCGCAGTTGCCGCACTTCCCGCGCTGCACGATCCACGTCACGAGCGGCAGATTGGAATACCACGGGATTTGGTATTTGCAGTGCGGGCAGAACGAGCGCCGCGGCTTGTTCACCGAGATGCCGAGCGGCATGCGGTAGATGCAGACATTCAGGAACGAGCCGATGCTCGCGCCGAGAAAAAAGGCGAATGCGGCGAAGATCGCTGGGGAGATTTCCTGGGCTGGCACGCGCGGAGCAAAAGCAGCACTCGCGCCAAGGTCAACGCTGCGCCTCCGCAGGCTACCGGGAGTATGCCTCCACGCGGCGGACCCAGCCGGGGAGCCATTTGGCCTCGTCGCGCTCGGGCGGGGAATTTTTCACGCGCTGCACGAGGACTCGCGCGGCGGACGCTGCAAAGGTTTCCGCGACCGGGCCATCGTCCTCCATCCCCTCGATGACTTGCAGCAGGCCCCAGCCGCGGCCGTTGTAGCGCTCGCCCGGGTTCGTGCCCTCGCCCTTGAAGTTGACGTAATCAATCAGCGCAAACGTCCCCTTCCCGTTCGCGGCGAGTCTCTCGAACTGCTTCTTCACATGCGCGCGGCGCGCGGCGGAGGTCGCGGCGAGGAGCTTCGGCAGCGCGGCTTCCATGCGCTGCGCGAGGAAGCGGCTCTGCAATGCGACGGTGGACGCGAGCAGCTCGCGCAGTTCGGTCATCTGCTTGCCCTTCGCCGCGGCCTGGAATTCCGCGCGCGTGCGCCACGGACAGGCCATGCCGGGCTTCAGCCACTCGGGGAGTTTCGCACCGTTTGCAGCGAGGAATTTCACGAGCCCCGGGAAGCTCTCCTCAAACGGCCCGCGCTCGCCCTTCGGATACCAGATGAAATGCCCGATGCCGAGCGACGCAAAGCTCTCGCCGGAATTCCACGACGTAAGCCCTTCGCGCGTGCCGCCACATTCGTTCTGCCACACGCGCTGGCCGATGGATGCAAGTTCGCGGTCGCTGAGTGCGTGTGCATTCGCGAGAGTGATCGTGATGACGGCGAGCGCGAGGAGACGGTGCATGTGCGGGTGATAACGTGCGGGCGGCGGCGGTGACACGCGGAAAAAGTGACCGCGATTTCCTTCCAAGGTCGCGCGCTCTCTCCGGTTGTTGCAGGACTCCGCACACCGATACTCTCATGATCCACACTCGAATCGCCATCGCCGCACTGCTCGCACTTTCCTCATCCGCCCTCTTTGCCGCAAAGAAAAACACGAAATATGAGGCGATGGACTACGGACGTTTCCTCACGGCGTCGTGGGACAACACCGAGGGAAAAAACACACTCAAAGGCGGCGGCTGCTGCGCGAACAAGGGCATCGCGATCAAGCTCGGAGACGATGAGGCCGGGATGCTTTTCGACACCGACCTGTGCCGCTGGGCGGGCGGCTGGACGGGCGGATTTGTGACTTACAAGGGCGTGGCCTTCGACGGCGCGCATGGGCCGAATCCCTCGCCAGCGAAGGGTACCAGCGTTCACTTTCAGACGAATCCCGCACCGACATGGAGCAAGGGCGGCGCATTTGCCGATCCGCGCAAGCTGCCGACGGGCAAAGGCGCGGCGACGGTGGCATTCGGGCCGCTGCCGCCGGACTGGGCAAAGTATCGCGGGCTCTACGTGCATGGCGACAATGTGGTGATCAGCTACACGGTCGGCACGGCATCGCTGCTCGAGATGGCGGTGCTGGAAAAAGTGAACGACCAGGCGGTGCTGAGCCGCACGACGAATGTGGTCACCGCAGGCGCAGCGAGCAGCGAGATCGTATTCGAGGGCGAAGGTGCATCGGCGATGGAAAAGAACGGCGTGGTCGTCGTGAACGATGATCGCAAAAATGCAGACAGCCGCGTGATCATCGCCGGAGTCGGGCTGCCGCAGGGCGCAAAGTTCGCGGTGGATGGATCGAAGGTGATCCTGCAACTCCCGGCGTTTGCCGCGGGACAGAATTTCAAGATTGTCTACGTGAAGGGCACGGCTGCGGACGAAGCGCGACTCATCGCCGCCGCGAAGGGCGCCGCAAAACCGCAGAGCCTCGCGCCTTTCACGAAGGGCGGCCCGGCGCACTCGAAGGAAACCGTGAAGACCGCGCTGAAAGCCGGCACTCCCGGCGAGCGCGACGCGTATGTGGTGGACACCGTCGAGCTGCCTTTCACGAATCCCAGCGGATCGTGGATCCGCCCCGGCGGGTTCGATTTTTTCAAGGACGGCCGCGTCGCGATGAGCACGTGGAGCGGCGACGTGTGGATCATGTCGCCAGCGAAAGCGGACTTCACCGGCGAGGTCGCGTGGCGGCGGTACGCGAGCGGGCTCTTCCACGCGCTCGGGCTGCGCATCGTGGATGATGTGGTGTACGTCCTCGGGCGCGATCAAATCACGCGGCTGCACGATCTGAATGGCGATGGCGAGGCGGACTTCTACGAGTGCTTCAACAACGACGTGCAGGTCACGCCGGGCTTCCACGAGTTCACGTTCGATTTGCAGACGGACTCGAAGGGGAATTTCTACTTTGCCAAAGGCGGCCCGGTGAATCCCGGCGGACGCGGCTGGGGCCCGCTGAGTGATCACAATGGGTGCATGTTCAAGATTTCACCCGACGGGAAAAAGTTCGAGGTCTTCGCCACGGGCCTGCGCGCGCCGAATGGCATCAGCGTCGGCCCCGGCGATGTCGTGACGACCGGCGACAACGAGGGCACATGGGTGCCGATGTGCTACGTCCACATCGTGAAACCGCATGATTTCATCACCGTCGCCGATCTCGCGCATCTTCCGAACACGCCGACCGAGCCCGGCAAACACATCTGCTACATGCCAAAGGACGTGGATAATTCCGGCGGCGGCCAGGCATGGGTCACTGGCGAAAAATGGGGTCTGCCGGCGGGCCAGCTACTCCACCTGAGCTACGGCACCTGCAGCCTCTACGGAGTGATCACGGAAAATGCGGATGGCATCACGCAGGGCGGCGTCTTCCGCTTCCCCGTGAAATTCGACAGCGGCACGATGCGCGCACGCTTCAATGCGCTCGACGGACAGCTATGGATCTGCGGGCTGAAGGGCTGGCAGACGAGCGCCGCCAAGGACGGCTGCCTCCAGCGCGTGCGCTACACGGGGAAGAAAATTTTCTTCCCCGCATCGCTGAACGTCCATGCGAACGGGATCGAGATCGGCTTCACGAATCCGCTCGATGAAAAATCCGCCGGCGACGCCGCGAACTACGCCGTGCAGCACTGGAACTACAAGTGGACCTCGAACTACGGCAGCGCCAGCTACAAGCCCTCCGACAACACCACTGGGAAGGAAACTCTCGCGGTGAAATCCGCGAAGCTCAGCGCGGATCGGAAGAAGGTGTTCCTCGAAATCGAAGGCGTGCGCAAAGTGGATCAGATGGAGATCAAGATGAACGTGAACGGCGCGGACGGCACGCCGGTGCCTGCGCGCATCCTGAACACGATCCACGTCGTGAAGTGAGCGGCAGGCGGAATGACGAATGACGGATGACGAAATCCGCTCGTCATTCGTCATTCCACATTCGTCATTTTCAATGCTTGTGCTCTTCGCCGTGCTCCCAGCGCGAGAGCGATTCCTCGTGGAAATGCCGGCGCTTCCGAAACTGACCGACCAAGCCATAGCGCGGCCCGAAGATCCACGCGACGAGGAAGCACGCGCCGAGCACGAGCACGATGGCTGCGCCGCTGGGGATGCGGTCGAAGCGGTATGAAATCACCAACCCGACGACCGATCCCGCCGAGCCAAGCAGCGCGCCGCCCCAGAGCATTTTGTCAAACTTGTCCGTGAGCATGTAGAGCGTGGCCGCGGGCGTGACGAGGAGGCCGAGCATGAGGATCACGCCAACCGCCTGCGCGCTGCTGATCATCGTGAGCACGCTCGCGACGATCAGCACGAGGTGCAGCGCGTTCACTTTCACTCCCTGGCTGCGCGCGACGGTGGGATCGAAAAGCGTGAGCATGAGCGGGCGGATCAGAAGCAGCAGGCCGGGCACGACAGTGAGCGCGACGCCGTACGCGATCCAGAGATCGGAGTCGCCGAGGCCGAGGATGTTGCCGAAGAGGTAGTGCTTCAGATCCACGCTCGTCGGGAGGTATTGCAGCATTACGACGCCGATGCTGAACGCCACCGTGTAGAGGATCGCGAGCGACGCGTCTTCCTTCAGCCGCGAGGCGCGCGCGAGCAGCATCGCGCCGATGGCGACGAGAAATGCGGCGATGATCCCGCCGAGGAAAAGCCCGCCGGGGCTGAGCCCGAAAAGAACGAGGCCGATCGCTAGGCCCGGCAGCATCGAGTGGCTGAGCGCATCCGCCATGAGCGACATGCGGCGCAGGATGATGAATGTGCCGAGGAACCCATTCGTGAAGCCGATGAGCGCGCCGCCCGCGAGCGCGCGCCGCATGAATTCGTGGCTCCAGAGATCGTGGAAGAAACTCATGGGCGGCGAAAACATTCAACATTCAACATCCAACATCCAACATCCAACACACTGCGCGCGCCACCCGTGCCCTGCATTACGTCCAGACAGGCGCTGTCTCTCCTGTTGGATGTTGAATGTTGAATGGTGGATGTTGGATGTTTCATACGGCGTGCCCGTGATCCAGGCCGGCAAAGACGCGCGTCGTGTAGGCGCGCTGGATGTTTTCCTCGGTGAATGCATGTGCCGTCGGCCCGGCGGCGATGAGTTCGCCATTTAGCAGGACGACCTGATCGAAAATCACCGGCACCGTCGCGAGATCGTGGTGCGAGACGAGGAGCAATTTCCCCTGCTGGCGCAGCGTGCGGAATGTCGTGCGCAGCGCGTCCTGATTCGGCTTGTCGAGACCGGCGAATGGTTCGTCGAGGAGCAACACATGCGCCTCTTGAGCGAGTGCGCGCGCAAGGAATGCGCGCTGCTGCTGGCCGCCGCTCAGTGCATTAATCTGCCGGTCTTGCAGCGGTTCGAGGCTCATCGCGGCGATGGCGGCATCCACGGCGCGCGTGTCTTCCTCGCGGTAGCGACGCCACCAGCCGAGGCGCAGGTAGCGTCCCATTTCCACAAGGCCGCGGACGGTCGTGGGGAAGTCCCAGTCAATCTGCCCGCGCTGCGGCAGGTAGGCGATGTCCGGTGTCGCGCCGCGCACTTCGCGTCCGTGAAAATGGATCGTGCCGGTCTCGCGGGCGATGAGTCCGGCGAGCGTCTTGAGCAGCGTCGTCTTGCCCGCGCCATTCGGCCCGAGCAGCCCGACGCACTGGCCGCAATGCACCTCAAAGCCGATGTGGTGCAGCGCGGGAATGCGCTGGTAGCTGACGGTGAGGTCCGCGATGCGGAGTGCGTGGTCGTGCTTCATGGGAATCCGACCACATCATCCGCAGCCGTGTCGCCCCACAGGGTGCGGTCGTATTCGGTGCCATCGGGCGCAGTGAGGCGCACGCGCAGGGCGGCGTCACGCGTGCCCTCGGACCACGAGACGATCACGTGCAGCTCGATGCCTTCCTTCGGCCACGGGATTTTCAGCGGAAAGTTTTCCGCCGTCGCAGGCGACGACTTGCTCCACACTTCGCGTCCGAGGTGCTGGATTGTCACGCGCGTCGCTGCGGTGGAAAAATTCAGCCGGGCTTCCGCGGTCGCGCGTTTCACCTGCGGCTGAGGCACCGTGTGCGCGACCGCCGGGCGCGTCATTTTCCACAGCAGCGGCGCGAGCGCGAGCAGCGCGAGAAAGACGAAAACTGCACGGAGGATCGGCGAGCCGCGCATTTACTTCAGCGCCTCCACGATGGTTGTGACGTTGTGGCGGAACATCGCGTCCACCGTGTCGTTGGGCTTTGCTCCAAGCCCGTCGGAGAAAAGTTTCCCGCCGAGCTTCGCGCCTGTCTCGCGGGTGATCTGCCCGATTACCTTCGGGTTCTCGATGTCCTCGGAAAAAATCGCCTTCACGCCCTGCGCTTGGATGATCGCGATGATCTGCGCGACCTTCTTTGACCCCGGCTGATCGTTCTGCGTGAGGCCCGCGATGGGATGCACGGTGAAGCCAAACTCCCTCGCGAAATATCCGAACGAATCGTGGTTCGTCACGAGCTTGCGCCGGTCGCGCGGAAGCCCGGCGATTTTCGCCTTCACCCATTTCTCCAATGTTTCGAGGCGATCCGTGTACGCCGCCGCATTCGCGGAAAATTCCGCGCGCAGTCCGGGACGCAGGCGGATCAATTCATCGCGCACGATGCGCACTGCCCGCTCGATGTTTCCGACGCTGTGCCACCAGTGCGGATCATTCGCTGCGCCGGGAAGCTGATCGCCCACCTCCAGCAGCACCGCCTTTCCGCCCGACGCCTCGCGCAGTTTTCCGACGTAGCCTTCGAGGTGGCGCGCGGAGACGAGGATGATGTCCGAAGACGCGACGATCTTCAGGTCTGCCGCGGTCGGCGTGAATTCATGCGGGTCCACGCCGGGCTTCACGTGGCCGGTCACATCCGCGTTTTCGCCGCCCACCTCGCGCACGATCTCGGTGAGGATCGTCGAGAAGGAGGACACGCGCAGCCTCGCATCATCCGCACGCGCGCACGCGAGCAGGAGGAGCAGGATGCCGAGAAGTTTCATCGCGGACGAAGTAGCCGACGTGCGCGGCAGTGCCAAGCACCTTGCGAATCGCGTGGCTGCGACGCCCGCGTCGCAACCTGTCTCCGCGACGCCTCGTCGCGGGATGAAACCGGAGGCGGGGCGCCTCCGATACATGTTGCGACGAGGGCGTCGCAGCCACAGACGTGTGCTTCCGCCCACGCCTACGGTTTCGCCACGTCGAGGCAGATAAGTTTGTTTTCGCTGCGGAGGAAGAGTCGTTTTCCGGAGAGAATCGGCGCGCCCCAGCACGGATACGTGAGGCCGGGCACCTGCCAGCGGGAGACTTCCTCGACCTTGTCCGCATTCGGTTTGAAAAGTCCGAGCAGTCCCGCTTCGCCGAGTGCGAACAATTTTCCATCGGCGAAAATCGTCGAGCCGCGGCCGAAGACATTCGGCGCGGCCTCACCTGGGCGCAGCTTTGAGTGACTTGCGTTCGGCCAGCGTTCATCGCGTTCCCATTTCACTTTGCCGGTTGCGAGTTCCACGCAGCGGAAAACTCCGTCGGGCTCGTTGCGTCCGCTGAAGGCGAAGACGTGGCCTGCGACGAGATTCGGCTGCGACCAGTGCATCTCAAGGGCGAGCGAGCGCCACACTTCGTCCACTCCTTTTCCATCGGGCCGCACGCGCAGGAGCACGGATCCGGAGCGATAGTATGCGGACGAGATGAGGATGAGATCGCCGCTCACCACGGGCGTCATCGCATTCACCGTCTCCTCTCGCGGCGAGCGGAACCAGAAGGAAAAATTGTGCGCGCCCGTCGCGGGGTCGAGTGAGATGAGCCCCTGCCGCGTGACGGTGAGGACGTGCCGCCGTCCGTGGATCGTCGCGAGCACGGGCGTGCAGTAGCTGGACATTTTCTGGAAGGCGGGATGCCCAGTGTCCCATTTCGCGAAGGGCTCGCCGGGCCAGCCGTGCATGAGCGCGCCGTCCCATGTCTTCGCACCGCCACTTTGCCAGAGCGTCTTTCCCGTCGTGGCGTCGAATGCGACGATGTTCGAGTCCGGCTGCCCGCCGACTTGCACGATCAGTTTTCCATCTTCCAACACTGGCGAACTGCCGACGCCGAAGAACGCCTCGGGCACCTCGAAATCCTTCTGCGTCGCGCGCGACCAGACGGACTTGCCGGTCTTCACGTCGAGGCAGATGAGCGCACCCTCCGCACCGAGCGTGTAGCATTTTTCCGCGGTGAGCACGGGCGAGCAGCGCGGGCCGTTGTTGTAGCCGAAGGGATCCTGGTAGCGGGTCGGATATTTGTGCGCCCATTTCGCATCGCCGGTCGCGGCATCGAATGCCTCCACGATTTCCTCGCCGCCGATACGGTGGTGCAGCACGAGCACGCCGTCGCGCACGCTCGGCGCACCGTAGCCGGTGCCGATGTCCTTTTGCCACACGATGCGCAAACCGTCGGCGGGGAAACGATCCACGAGGCCGGTCTCCGGCGAAGTGCCGTCGCGATTTGGGCCGAGAAATTCCGGCCAGTCGGCGGCGCTGGCTCCGAGCGCGGAGCCGAGAAAAATGGCGAGGGTTCGCAGGAGAAACGAATTCATGGCGCGGACGGATACGCGCAAACCGGCGCGCGGCCAAGCGTGTGTTCGCGCAGGCTTCACGCATCAGACTCCAACAAGAATAGAGGTGATTCCGAGCCCCTCTGATTGCGGTCCAACAAACCGCGCGTCGTCGGCGCGCAACTCCCGGGTGGAGCACGCGACTCGCGTGCTGTTTCCGGCGACTCGCCGGAAACACCCGACGGTGCCGCGATGCAGACTGCGTGCGCAGATTTGGAACGCGTCGCGGGGTCAAAAAATCAATCTGCAAACACGGATCCCGCGGGTGTCTGCGGCCAGTGGCCGCAGACTGCACGCGAGTCGCGTGCTCCACCCGGGAGGCACGCTCCGTCGCTCTGTTCCTCCCCGCAGGACATGTCGTCGCTTGCCTCTTGGTCTCTTCTGTTGTCGCGCGACTCTTGGGACTGGCCCGCACGCCGCGGCTGTGTAGCGTGAACGCATGTTCCTCCGCAAACTTTGTGCGACCGCTGCTCTGTGCGCGCTCGCGCTTTTTCCCGCACGCGCGGCGGAGCCTGCGGCGCAGGATGCGGTGACGGTGGATGCGCAGACGGATGAGATTTTGCGCGGCGCGCTGCGCTGGCTGGCGACGAAGCAGAATGTGAACGGCTCGTGGAATGCGAGCGACACACGGCGTGCCGATCATCCCGTGGCGATGACGGGCTATGTGCTCATGGCATTCATGGCGACAGGCAATCTGCCCGAGGAGGGCGAGTATGCGAAGCAGGTGAAGGGCGGGCTCGATTTTCTCCTCGATAGCATCGGCGCGGACGGCCAGTTCCGCGGCGTGGATGGATCGAAGTACATGTACAATCACGGCATCGCGACCATCGCGCTTGGCGAGCTGTACGGGCAGTCGCGCAGCCCGATCATCCGGGAAAAATTGCAGCGCGCGATCCGGCTCATCGTGACCACGCAGAGTGATCGCGGCAGCAACAAGGGCGGCTGGCGCTATCAGCCGCGGCCCGGCGATGCGGACATTTCCGTGACGGTGCTGCAGGTGGTCGCGCTGCGCGCGGCGAAGAACGGGGGACTCGATGTGCCGCAGCAGACGATTGATGACGCGGTGGACTACGTGCGGCGGTGCTCTGCGGGCGACAGCGGATTCTCGTATCAGGCGGGGCAGCGCGGCGCGGGATTTTCGCGCACGGCGGCGGCGATCTATTCGCTGCAAGTCTGCGGGCACTACAACGACCCGCTCGTGAAAGGCGGCAGCGAGTATCTTTTCGGACGGCACCAGGAGCGCCGCTTCTGGACCTACGGCGCGAACTACGCCGCGCCCGCGCAATACATGATTGGCGGCGACACGTGGCGGCGATGGTACGATCTCATGAAGGGGGAATTGCTCCCGAAAGTGCAGCGCAATGGCGACCAGTGCTCGTGGGATGATCGCGAAGTGGGGAATATCTACACGACCGCGTGCTACACGACGATCCTCGCGATGCCGTGGCACTACATCCCGCTCTACCAGCGGTAAGGCGGCGGCGTCTTATTCTTATTCTTATTCTTAATCCCATTCTCGAACCGTGAGGCACAGCACCGCCCAGATTAGGATTAGGATTAAGAATAGGATTAAGAGCGGAGCGCAGCCATGAAGCTCGCGACTCCAAAAATTCTGCGCCGCACTGCGCTGCTCGCCCTCGTGTCCTGCACGCACCTGCTCCGCGCAGGCACCGTGATCACGGCGGATGGCGTGCTGCACGAGGGGGAAATCACGCTCGATCACGGCATCACCGTACGCGGATCGCCGACGTTGAAGCTCCCGCTCGCAGCCATCCTGCGCGCGCGATTTGCCGCGCCGAATCCGCAGCTCCCGCCCGGCGTGCTGCTCGTGAATGGCGGGCGCATCGCGGGCGCATTTTCGCCGCTGAACGAGGCAGTCGTGAAATTTCCGGCGAAGCGAATCTCGATCCCGTCGAAGGAAGTCGCGTGGGCGATCTACCAGCCGCTCGCGCCCGCACTCGCATTGCAGGCGCCTCGGGGAAAGACGGGCGCGCTGCTGCAAGGCGGCGATTTTTTCGAGGGCACCGTGCGCAGCGCCGAGGCGACATCAGCAAAAGTGCTGAACCCGATTTTCGGCCCGCGCACTTTTGGGCCGACGGAAATGCACGCGCTCGTGCTCCGCGATTTTCTCCCGCAACCGGCGGCCTTCGACGTGCTGACGCGCGACGGCAGCATCTATCCGGCGCTCGATGTGATCATGGGCGACGGCACGGAGATCGCGCTGCGGCATCCGCTTTACAACGGGCTCCGCATTCCGGTCGCCGATCTCGTGGAGATTCGCGCGGGCGCCTCGCGCATGGTGCCGATGGACGGCATTAAGCCGGCGCGCATCGATGCCGCGCCAAACCGCGATGCCGCGGCGAGCTTCGCGGCGAATCGCGCGCTCGGCGGCGGCGAACTGAAGCTCGGAATCTCGCCGGTGGCCGCGGGCTTCGAGTGTGCGACGGGCGCAGCCGTGTGGTGGATGCCAGCACCGGGCGCGGGCACTTTTTCCGCGGTCGTCGCCGCAAGTGCAGACACGCCGTCGGGGCAAAAGCTCACCTTCGCCGTGTATGCCGATGGCAAGCTCGCGGGCCGCAGCGCGCCGCTCGGCGCAGGCGATGCTCCCGCGGTGCTGCGCTGCGCGGTGCCGGGGAAGGAGAGCCTCGTGCTGCGCATCGAGGGAGCGGCGGGCAGCGGAACATGGGCGGAACCGATGTTGCTCCGGCGCTGAAAACCGGCTTTGTTCCCGCGCTCCCCGATCATGTTCTCCCGAATCGCCATCGCCCTGCTCACCGCCACGCCGCTGCTTGCACAGGCTCCGTCGGAATTTTCCGCGCCGAAGGAAATTGCGCCCGGCATATTCAAGGTCGGCACCGTGCAACTCGACAAGAACACGTCCACGGTGACTTTTCCCGCGAAGGTGCAGATGAACGACGGCCTGCTCGAATACCTGATGGTGACGCCGCAGGGCCCCGTGCATGAGACGCTGCTCACGAGCGAGGCCGCGCCGCAGGATGTCCACATGGCGATGCTGCTGCTCGGCGCGAAGGGCATGGTGCAGAAGGGCGGCGGCAAGCCTGAGCGGATTGACGCGGAGTTTCTCGCAAAGGCGCCGAAGCTCACGGGTGACCGCATTTCGCTCCGCGTAAAATGGACGGACAAGAGCGGCAAGGAACAGACCGCGCCGGTCGAGCGCTGGATCGTGCGCAAGATTTTCAAGCCGAAAAAACCCGTGGAAACCGTCGCCGCCGAGGACGGCCCGTGGCTCTACACGGGCAGCTATTTTTACGAGAACCGGTTCATCGCACAGATGGACGGGACGTTTGGTTCGCTGGTCACCTTTCCCGGCGCGCTGATCAACAATCCACGCAGCGGTGCGAACGACGATCACATCTGGTTCGTGAAGCCCGATGCGGTGCCGCCGGTCGGGACGCCGGTAGAATTTTCCATCACACTCGAACCCGCAGACAAACCCGCAAAATGAAACGCCGCCAATTCCTCGCCACCACGATCGCACTCGGAGCCAGCGCATGGGTGCGCGCCGCCGATGAACCACTCCCAAAGGATGCGAAGAATCTCTCCTTCCGCAACGAGCTGAAGGATTCGCTCGACCGCAGCCTCGCGTGGCTGCGCACGCAGCAGAATGCGGACGGCAGCTTCGGCAAGGACACGCTGCATCCCGCACTGACCGCGCTGCCGCTCGTGGCATTCCAGCGCGATCCCGCGGGGCGTTTTGCGACGGCGGATTTTGCCATGAAAGGCTACGCGTACCTGCGCGGTTTCACGCAGCCGGACGGCGGGATTTACAGCAAGGAAAACGGCCTCGCGAACTACAACACATCGGTGTGCCTGCTCGCGCTCGCGGGCGCGAATGAGCCGAAGGACCTCGACATGCTGCTGAAGGCGCGCGCGTACGTCGTCGGCCAGCAGGCGAGCGGCATGGCGAAACCTGAAACGGACGGCGGCATCGGCTACGGCAGCATCGGCGCGAGCCCGAAGCGCGGGCATCCCGATCTCGACAACACGCTCATCGCGCTCGAAGCCCTGCGCGCCACGAAGCACCTCGTGGCCGACAAGCCCGGCACGAAGGATCTGAACTGGAACGCCGCGATCGATTTTGTGAGCCGCTGCCAGAACCTGCCCTCGCACAACAAGGAAAAGTGGGCGAGCGGCGACGCGGACAACAAGGGCGGCTTCGTGTATTTCCCCGGCTCGAGCAACGCCGGCGAAGTCACGCTCGAAGGCGGCGGCAAGGCGCTGCGCAGCTACGGCTCGATGAGCTACGCGGGCCTGCTCAGCTTCATCTATGCCGATGTAAAAAAGGACGACCCGCGCGTGACCGCCGCAGTCGAGTGGCTGAGGAAGCACTACACGCTCGACGAAAATCCCGGCCTCGAACGCTCGGGCTATTTCTACTATCTGCACCTCATGGCAAAGGGCCTCACCGCCGCGGGAATCACGGAACTCGAAGTCGGCGGAAAGAAGTCCGACTGGCGCCCCGCGCTTGCCGAACGGCTGATGAAACTCCAGCAGCAGGACGGTTCATGGCTGAACGAAACGCCGCGCTGGAAGGAAAACAATCCCGTGCTCGTGACCACGTACTGCGCGCTCACGCTGGAGATTCTCTACGGGCAGCTCTGAGCGGACTTGCTAGCGCAAGGGACGCTTCCCGCGTGCAGCGTGCCAGAATCGCAGAATGCGAACCGTCTGCCTTGTCGCATCGGCGCGGCAGATGATGAGGAAATTGCCGACCGGAAAAAATCGTGTGCCCGGCCTTTCCCTCAATGGAATTCCCATCAGTGGCGCATTCGCGAGCGATTCGGAACATTCGATCAGCGTGAAACCGAACCGCTCTGCTGCTGCCGGATCGTCCTTGGCGATGAACTCAACGATGCGCCGGAGATCCTGCCGGCTCCGCGTGGAGAAGACTACCTGCCAGCCCATGTCCGGACCGCGTGGCGAAGTTCATCCGCAGTGTGCGTTCTGCCCGCGTCAATTTCACGCTCTGCCTCATCGAGCGATGCCAGCAATTCCGCACGCACGCTGCCGTCCAACTCATCCAATCCAAAGCGCCGGGCCAGCAGTCGGGATTCCAGCACCTCCCGTTCGCCCGCCGGAAGAAGTCCGATGGCATTTTCGATTTCAGCGAGTGTGCTCATGCGGAACGATTATCACCGAATTCTTGCGGATGCCAAACTGGATTCACGGGCAGACGGCGTCCGATGCAAGCGCGCCCGGCTTCAGTACGCCGATGAACGGCAGATTCCGGTACTGCTCGCGGTAGTCGAGTCCGTAGCCGACGACAAACTCATCGCCGATGTCGAAGCCCACGTAGTCCGCATCGAGTTCCTCCGCGCGCACCTTCGCCTTTCGCAGCAGCACGCAGATTCGCACGCTGAGCGCGGACGCCTCCTCGTGAAGCCGCCGCCGGATCGCGTGCAGTGTACGCCCCGTGTCCAGAATGTCGTCGAGGATCAGCACATGCCGCCCCGCAACATCGGGCATCGAGGTCTGATCAAAAGTCACCGTGCCACTGCTCTCCGTTCCGCCGTGGTAGCTCGACACGCTGATGCAATCCAGCCGCAGCGGAAGCTGGATGCGCCGCATGAGATCGGCGACGAAAAGGATGCTGCCATTCAGCACCGCGATCACCGTCAGTTCGCGCCCGTCGTAGTCGCGCGTGATTTGCGCGCCGAGCGCGTCGAGCCGGCTGAGGATCGTCTGCTCGTGGAAAAGTGTGTGCTCGATGTCGTTCAACATGCCGTCATTTCCTAGCCGGCGCACCCGCCGCTTCCGAGATGTTTCCTCCGCGTCTTGCCTGAAAAGGAAACGCGGCCCGTAGCACTGGGCGAGCTTCGGGCCGCGTTTTTTACTAGGGGGAAAGTGGACTGTGCCGAACACTTAACACTTCCGGCAAATGTGCCAAGGGAAATCTTAACAGGAATGTCAGGTACTACGACTCGCGCCGTATGCGCAGCTTGAGCTGCCGGGACAGAAACCACCGCACTGCGAGCATGTCGCATGTCGCCTTCCACGCGCGGCTGCCGAAGCCGTACTTGCTCACGCCGGCCGTGCGCGGGCGGTGATTCACAGGCATCTCGGTGATTTTGAATCCAAGCCCTTTCACGAGCGCGGGGATGAAGCGGTGCATCCCGCGGAAAAGAAACAGCGCATCGCGGCACTCGCGGCGCATGACTTTCAGCGAGCAGCCCGTGTCATGCACGCCGTCGCGCGTGAAGCGGCTGCGCACAAAGTTTGCGATGCGGCTGCTGATTTTTTTTGAGAAATTGTCCTGCCGCTGCTTCCGCCAGCCGACGACGAAGTCGTAACCCTCGTTCAGCTTTTCGAGCATCCGCAAAATGTCCGCAGGATCGTTCTGCATGTCTCCGTCCATCGTCACGAGGATGTCGCCCTTCGCCGCCATGAGCCCCGCGTACATCGCCGCGCTCTGGCCGGTGTTTTTTTCAAATTCGATCACGCGTACGCCTGGCCCGCGCTTGATGCGCTCGAGCGTCTTGTCGGTCGAGCAGTCGTCCACGAGGATGAGTTCGTACCCGTGCCCGCGGAGCGCCTCGGCGAGTTCGTCCTGCAACGGGGCGACATTGTCCTCCTCGTTGTAGAGCGGAATGATCAGTGAAAGCATTGGGATGAACATCCAACATCCAACATCCAACATTCAACATTCAACATCCAACCTTTCGCCATTCACGATTGGTTGAATGTTGGATGTTCAATGTTGGATGTTGAATGTTCGCCCAGAGCCATCCGTGAAAATTTTCGCGCAAAGCATTCCGCGCTCCGCGGCTTGGCAATCGTCACACACCCGCCGACACTCCCCGCCCGTGAAACCCACCGCCCCGCTCCTCGCCGCACTCGCACTCTCATTCACCGCCCAGGCCGCTGACGAGTGGCCGCAGTTCCGCGGCCCGACCGGCCAGGGTCTCTCCGATGCGACGGGCGTGCCGACCGAGTGGAGCGACACGGAGCACGTCGCGTGGAAAGTCGAAGTCCCCGGCAAAGGCTGGTCATCGCCCGTGCTCTCGAACGGCAAACTTTACCTCACCACCGCCGTCGGCGACAGCACGAGCGGCATCACGCTCCGCGCGCTCTGCCTCGACGCCGCAGACGGACGCACACTCTGGGACACCGAGGTATTCCAGCCCGAGCCCTCGGAAGCCGCCGCGATGCACCGCAAGAACTCGGCCGCCAGCGGCACGCCCATCGTCACCGCCGACCGGCTCTACGTTCACTTCGGCCACATGGGCACCGCGGCCCTCGACCTCACTGGCAAAGTCGTCTGGAAGCAGAACGAACTGAAATACGCGCCCGTCCACGGCAACGGCGGCTCGCCCGCGCTCGTCGGCGACGCGCTTGTGTTCAGTTGCGATGGCGCAAGCGATCCGTTCGTCGCCGCGCTCGACGCCGCCACCGGTGCGGTGCGCTGGAAAACTCCGCGCAACACCACCGCGCAAAAACCATTCTCCTTCTCCACGCCGCTCGCGATCATCGTCGCGGGCACGACGCAGGTCATCCTGCCCGGCAGCGGATTCGTCGGCAGCTACGACCCGCGCGACGGACACGAAAACTGGCGCGTGAACTACGGCGAAGGCTACTCCGTCATCCCCCGCCCCGTCTTCGCGCACGGACTCATCTTCGTCAGTTCCAGCTTCAACAAGCCCATGCTCCTCGCCGTCCGCCCCGAGGACGCCAAGGACGACGCCACGGAAACCAACATCGCATGGACTCAGGCGAAGGGAGTCCCGCACAGCGCCTCCATGCTCGTGCTCGGCAGCGAACTCTACTTCGTCTCCGACGCCGGCATCGCCTCGTGCGCCGACGCGCTCACCGGCAAAATCCACTGGAGCGAGCGCCTCGGCGGCGGCTTCTCCGCTTCACCCGTCGCCGCCGAGGGCCGCGTCTATTTTCAAAATGAAACCGGCACCACCTACGTGCTGAAGGCTGGGAAAATATTCGAGCAGATCGCGAAGAACGAAATCGGCGAACCGACGCTCGCCACCCTCGCGGTGACGAACGGCACGATCTTCCTCCGATCGGAAAAATTCCTGCGGAAAATCACGCGCTGATTGGCGCGCGGCATTCGCCGCGAAGCACGGCTCCCGATCGCCTGATCCTCATGCGCCAGACAGCGCTGTGAGCAGCTCGCGCATTTCCTCATCGGCGCTCACTCCCTCGGCGAGCGTCGGCGCGAGTTCCGCTTTCATGTGCTGGCGGAAACGCTGGCGCATCCGGCTCACCGTCTTGCGCAGCGTCGCGGCGCTCTCGCCGCGCGACGCGGCGAGTGATGCGAGATCGCCGTGCGCAGACTCGCCGCCGATGAATGGCAGGAGCACCGCGAACTCATCCGCCCTGCCCGCAGCGCGCCATTCCGCCGCGAGCGCATCCGTCGCGCGGTGCAAAATATGCAGCGCCCACTGGCGGTCGAACTCCCGATCCGGCGGGAGCGATTGTGTGTCACCGGGATCGATGGCGGGCGAAGTATCAGTGCCCGCATCGAGCGCGACGATCTCCGCGCCGCCGCCGCGCTTTTTCCGCGCATCGTGCTCGCGCCGGTGGCCGAGGTGATGCTTCAGCGCGCCGAGCAGATAGCTGCGGAATTTCCCGCGGCCCGGCTCCGCACCGCCGAGCGCGGGCCGTTCGATCAGCGCTGCAAAAAATTCATGCGCCGCCTCGCGCGCGGCATCCTCATCGCGCCCGCTGCGGCGGAGAAACGCGACGACCGGTTCGTAGCACGCCGCGCACAGTTCGCTGAGCGCCTGCCGCCCCTCCGCGCTGCGGCCCGTCGCATGGCGCACGAGCGTCCATCGCGTGGTTTGGAATTCGCCGTGCGTCACGTTCACCGTGCGGGATCGCTCTCATTCATCGGCGTCATTGCGGAATCTTCAACGTGGTCTCGCTGCTCGTGAAGCCCGGCCCGCGCGGCCCCGCTGCGCGATAGACGGCGATGATCCGGTAGCTCTTCCCGGCCCTCAGTTCATAGGTCTGCTCCACACTGCCGGTGACAAAATTCAGCCCGTCGAAATGGTGGGTGAAAGTCGCGTGCGGTGCCAGACTCAGAGTGTCGAAAGAGGGATCGGTTTTTCCGACAAGCGTCGGTGCCAGCGGATTCCCCAGCTCATCAAAGACGAGGAACGCGATCACGAGGCGGTTGGTCGGTTTCTGGATGGTCAGCGCATCGCCGGTCGGATTCGTGATGAGCAATTCGCCCGCGACTTTCGCATGCCCGTCCTTGCCGGGCGTGGCAGTGAGTTTGAGCTGCACCTCCAGCTTCGCCCCCTCCGGCCATTCGATGTCGCCCGCTGCGCCGATGGCGAAGGTGACGATGGGCAGGAGGAGGAGCATTGCGAAGAGTGCGGCTTTCATAAGTGAGTTGTGTGAGGAATGACGTTTGGTGGTGGCGATTTCTTTGTTTTTTAAGGCCGAGGAGTTGGGGCGCTCTCACGGCACGGGTTTCGTGTCGGAGAAAGTCAGCGTCAGCTTCGTCTTGCCGTCCTTCGCGCCGATGTTCACCTCGACGGGTTTGCCCGCTTCGGCTGCACCGGAGAATCTCGCATCGCGCGTGAGCATCGTGGTGGTGACGACCTGACTGCCCGTGATCGTCGGCGTCTCGCCCGTGAGCTGCGGCGTCTCGCAGTTGCCGGAGAAAACGATGCGCCCCTGCTCGCGCCGCGCCGTGAGCCGGAGTGTGATGCCGACAGTGCGCACTTCGAAAGCAGACGGGTTGTTGAACGGCCTCCCGAACGCTTTCTCCAAGGCGAGCCGAGGCTCCACTTCGGAGATGGAGTAGTGCTCGCGCCCAAATGCGATTTCATTTTCCTTCCCCGCCGTCAGCGCGGTGATGATGCGCTTCGGGGCGGCCTCGCCGTTTGGATTCTTGCGGTTCTTCGGCACCGACTTCACCGCCTCGCGGACCATCGCGTGCGCGGCCTCCGAAAGTTCGACGCTGACGAAGATCGGCGCATCTATCGCAGGCACACTCGCGCCGGGTTTCAGCGGCTGCTCCGCTGGCTTATCCGCTGGAGTGGCTTGCTGGGATTTCCACTCGCGCATCGTCTGATTGTAAGCATCGAGTTCGGCGTGGAATTGCGGCGTCTCGGCGCAACCGCCGAGCGGCTCGACGCGGTAGCCGGTGAGTTCATCGAAGAGCGGTTTGCCCTGCGACCACGGCTTGCCCATGTAGAGGATGCGCAGCCTGCCCGCCTTGATGTCGGCATTGGCCGAGGTCTTGCCGCGCGCTGCGGCGGCGGCGAGGTCGGCGGGTTTGCTGTCCATGGATTGGGAAGCCAGGCTGATGGGCTGATGGTTCTCCACGATCTCCACGCGGATCGGTTTCGCGGTGAATTGGCCGACCGGAACATTCGGGTCTTTGAGATCCAGACCCACCCGGGTGAAATAGCTGCCGGTCACGATGAAGCTGCGTGCTTCCCTGCCGATGCTCGTGTAGGGATGGCCGAGCCCGGCCAGATTCCAGCCCGTGAGCGCGACGATGCGGCTGATGGTGTCGTGCGCAGCGATTTCCTGCCGGACCATGATTTCTCCCACGCCTTTGTTTTCCCACGCCGGATCCGGTGTGCTCGTATATGCGATTTCCCGACCCTTCTCGTCCGTGAAGGTGAACTGGTGAAATGTGCCGCGCATCTGGTCCTGCGCGTCGAGAACTGTGATGGGATGGTCGGTGGTGTTCCTGAAAGTGAACCGCAGGCGCACGGCATCGCCGACTTTGAAGATCGGGGGTTCGCCTTCCACTCTCAGTTGCACGCCATTTTGGATTTCGCTCCAGCTTTCCACCTCCCATTCCTTGAGCTTTGGATTGAGCGCATAGAGGAGCTTCGCCATTGCCTTGCTGGCCATACCATTCAACTCGGCGGAGAGGATGTTCAGCCGCACGCCGGTTTGCCGGGACCAGCCGAGATTCTCGCAGAATTCGTGGCCGTGCTGCCGCAGGCGAAGGATGCAGCACGGTTGAGTCTGCGCGATGGTGACGGCGTCGTATTCCCTGGCGGTGTCGAAAAATCGGCGCTGCGCGAGATGGTCGAGCACGCGGGCCATTTGCTCCGCCGAGACCGTGACTTTGTCCCACGGCTCCGATCCCGGCCCATCGTCGGTTCCCGTGTGCAGCGTGAGCCGGCGGTAGGGCGTGCCCTGCGCGGTCTGGTCGTGGAAAATCACGTCCACCTGCGCGCCCTCGGCTTGCTGCAATGCCGCGGGTGGGATCGGTGCGGGCGGCGGCGGCGGCTGATGCTTCTCGCGGATTTGGATTTTGATCGGATTGCTGATCACGCGGGCGCTCGGTGTCACTTCGAGTCCCATGCTCACGCGCACCGTGTGCTCGCCCGGACTGAGCGCGAGCGGCTCGTGTTTTTCCTTCGAGTTCCAATTCGCGGGATCGAGCACGACCGCGATGTCCTCGAAAAATCCGCCCGGCTCGATCGGGCCGGAGAGCACGTCAACCGTGCCCGACCACTCATGCCACTGGCCGTCGAATTCCACCTCCGCGACTTCCTGCTGCCGCGCGATGAAGGGGCTGTGCTTGCCCTGATTGCGCAGCGCGAGTTTGAACGCCGGCCTTTCGCTCTTCCACCATTCCTCGCGCTCCGCGCGTAGCGAAGCCTGCACGCCATCCACCGCCTCGCCCCACGGCAATTCGGTGCGTGGCGTTTTGATTTCCGCCGCAGGTCCGGCAGAAGACGCGCCAGGATCTTTCGCGCTCGGCACCGGAGGCGGCACGGCGGCGTCGGGCTTCGGCTGCGCCGCGATGACGACATGCGGCATACCGCCCGCGGGAAGCGCGAGGTATTGGAGCATCGCCTCCTGAAAGTCGCGATTCAGCCGCACGCCGAAATCGAAATACACCGCCACGCCCTGTCCGGTCTTCGGATCGAAAGTCGCATTGCCGTAACTTTTCCAATATGGCCGATCAAAAAACTGCGGCAGCTCCGCCGCGCTCACGAGCGGTTCCTTCAAGCGCCGCAGCGTGAGCATGAATCCCCCCGCCGACGGCCCGATTTCCTTCTGCGCCTTGGCCGCGACCTCGCCGGTCTTGAACTGCGTGTGAATCTCGAATTCCTGCGTCGCGTGCCGCGCGGTGAATTCATCCGCCGTCGCCTCGATGACCGCATCCGGGAAAAAAATGTGGCACAGTCCGATCGCCGCCGCACACACCGACTCGAAATTCGGCGCTGCCGTGAGCTGCGCCTGAAATGCGCGCGACGTGAGCTTGTAGCGGAGCTTCACGCTGCGCGGCGCGGTGTCGAAGCCGGCGATTTGCAGCAGCCCCTCGCCGCCCTCGCGCGTCTGGAATGCGTAGGTCGGGAATCCATCCGCCCACAGCACGGCCACGGTGGCATTGGGCGAATGGGGCATCTCGCCCTCACCGGGCAGGCGCGCGATCGGCGCGCGGTTCCCCGGCGGCTCGGCGAGGACACGGTGAAGGTGATACGCGGTGAGAAGTTCCCACGTGTCGCTCTGCATCGCCTCGACCCGCATCCCGACATTGATGAGTTCCTTCGCGTGCTTCACGTCGTAGAGCGCATCGAGCCCGTTCTGCCGCATCCAGGCGTGCATCTTTGAAATGTGCCCGCCCTCGCCGGGCTCGCCCGCAGTCGCTGGCTCCGCGATGTCTTTCCCCTCGGCGGCGGCGCGCGCGAAGTCCCGCCAGAATTCCTCGCGGAAAATCGTGTCCTTCGGGAACGGCGGCATGTCTGCCCAGCCGAACTTTTTCCCGGTGTCGAAATCAATCATCGCGCCATCCGGCACCGTCGTCTCGACGATGGCGGCCCAGCCCTGCGGGCCGTCCGGCGGCATGTGTGATGATGAACCGCGCCAGAGCACGCTGATCACTTTGCCGATGACGCGCGAGCGCGGGAACGTCCCATCCGGCTCGCCGTTGCGATTGACTGTGATCTCCGTGCCGGTGCTGCTGACGACGCGCCCGAGATAGGCTTTGTCATGTTCCGCATACGCGATCATGTCGCCGGGCGCGAAGGAGCGGGAAAGTTTCCAGACGAGAAAGCTGCTTCCCCGTGGAAGTTCCGGCGCGGCGCGATCCGTCTGCACGGTGAAGGGCTGCGCAATCCATGTGCGAATCAGCAATGCGATCGCGAGCGCAGGCGCGAGCGTGCGTCCCAAGATGCGCTTGCCGGACGCAACGGGGGAAGCGGGAGCCTTCATGTGCTTCGCCAGCATCCAGAGCATCGCCGCGCCGACGATGACGATCATCGTCGCAAGGACGTTGCGGAGCAACAGCCAGGAGGTTTCGTTCGCGGCCAACGGGGTGTTCACCTCGTAAATCGCCCACTGCATCCGCAGCAGCCACAGCGCGCCAAACACCACGGTGCAAAGCGAGATGACCCACACATCCCAACCCTGCCAGCGCGATGGCGGTTCCTGCTGTTGCGGCGGGCGCGGGGTTGCGGCGTTGGCGGTTCCATTCACCGCGCGCCAGACGGCGCGGATGATGAGGTAGTCCACGACGAGGACGGTGATTCCCGTCGCGAGCATGAAAAAAAGCGAGGCGCTTGGGCCGTTGTGCAGGAAGTCATTTGCCAGCCGCGTCACGAAAGGCAGACGGATGTGTTCCGGATCGGCCAGCGCCCTCTGGTGCATCGCCTCGTTCGCGTAGAAGGCCACGAAGAATCGGGCGACGGTCGTTCTCACCAGCCAGACGATGAACGCATCCAGCACCAGCAACGGGAACAGGAGGCCGTCGAACACCGCCAGCCCCATGCCGGATAGTCTTCCCGCTGATTGGCGAATCTGCGACGTAGCGACCCAGCCCAGAATGGTCGTGCCAAATGGCGCGGCGGCGGCAACCACGCCGACAACTGCGAGAATGAATTTCAGCAAGAAACTCGGATGCACTGTCGGTGAGCCCGGAGGTGCAGTCATGCTCCACAACGGAAAGAGAGCCATGACCCCGAGGGCGGCAAACGCCGCCCAACACGCGCCGATGATCGCGGTGCGCGACATCCGGGGCGGAGTCTGCGGAGCATGTGGGGACGCCCCGTGTTGCGCTTCGCCAGACCCTCTGCCATGTGGCGATCCGGATCCGGAAACAGCAGGCGACTCCGGCTCTTCGTAGCGCCGCATGAACCACCACCACATCAAAAAATAAAGCCCGAGCGTCCACCCAAAGTTCATCGGCGACACCACGATTCCGCCCGGCACGGAGGATCGCAGGGTCAGACCGAGCGCTTGGGCGCCGACGAGGAAAGCGAATGTCGCGATGAAGCCCGCTGCGAGCAGCAAGAGGTATCCCTCAATGGCCGGCCTGCGATGCCGCGCACTCCAAAGCCACCACGCGGTGCCAACGATGACGCCCGTGCTGGTAAAACTCAGGACAATCCCCGCGGCGTTCCAGTCCGACAGCAAGGCGGCCACCGGCATCCAGAGACTCATGCCGAGAGCAGAGGCGAAGAGCGCCCCGGCGTTCCAAGTGAGCGGCTGCCTTGCCTCGCTCCGTTTGTCCGAGGGATTCGCGGTCAGCGTCTCGACCTGCGTGCGGAATTCTCCGGCGCTCTGGTAACGCAGCTCGGGCTTCGCTTCCAACGCGCGCAGGACGATTTCATCCAGTCGCACATCAATCTGCACTTTGCGCGACGGGGCTTCGAGACGTTTGCCGGGCAGTTCGCCCGTGAGCATTTCGTAGAGCACCACGCCGAGCGAGTAGATGTCCGCGCGGTGGTCCGTGCGCAGGTGGTCACGCTGCTCGGGCGCCATGTACTGCGGCGTGCCGGCGACGATCGAATGTGGCACGGGCGTCCCGCCTGTGTCTTCCCCACTCACAGGCGGGATGCCCGTGTCACTTTCCTCGCCGAGTATTTTTGCGATACCGAAGTCGGCGATCTTCACCCGGCCATCTTTGTCGAGCAGCAGGTTCTCGGGCTTGATGTCGCGATGCACGATGCCGTGCTCGTGCGCAAATTGCAGCGCCTCGCACACGGGCGGCACGATCGCCAGCGCCTGCTCCGGCGTGAAGCGGCCCGCCTTCATCGCCTGCCGCAGATTCACGCCGTCCACAAATTCCATGAGCAGGAAGTAGAACTTTTGCGGAGTGGTGGCGGCATCACGCTCCAGCGACGAGGGCGTCGCAGCCACGACGGAGCCGAAGTCGTGGATGGTCACGATGCTCGGATGATTCAGTGCCGCCAGCGCCTGCGCCTCGCGCGAAAAGCGTTCGGCAAATTTTTCATCGGTCACCCGTTCCGGCGCAAGCAGCTTCAGCGCGACGAGGCGGTTCAGCGATTTCTGCCGCGCCTTGTAAACCACGCCCATTCCGCCGCGCCCGATGAGCCCGAGGATGTCGAGTTGCGGGAAAGCCGCGGCGATATCCCCGATCGGCGGAGGCTGCCGGAGCGCATCACCGCCGGGCTGCTCCGTGGGCTGCATCGCCGCGAGCATGAGGCACTGAGGACAGGCGCCGATTGCGGCGGTGTCGAGCGGAGCACCGCACGCAGGACAGGTCTTGGAATTGGGATCATTCATCACCGGGTCCTGACGCGTCTGGGTCCAAACGCGGCACGAAATCGCAAATTCATGCGCACAATGCGGCCCGTGGCCTGCGATTCGTCAGGCCGGAAATCCGCCGCTGACCGCATCCCCGCAGGGTGCTTCGACGACGCGCATCATTCGCGGCTGGGAATTGCGGGATGCTCATGCGGGGAAGATTGAACGCCAGCACGCGCCGGAGGCAATCCCGCGGTGCGACGCTACCGCCACTCGTGCTTCGGATATTTGCGCGAGAGTTCCTGCTTCAGCTTCGGGTAGCTCTCCTTCCAAAAGTTCGAGAGGCTCGTCGTCACCTGCACCGGTCGCTGGTTCGGCGCGAGCACCTGGATCACGAGCGAAATTTTTCCACCCGCGATGCGGATGTCGCCGTCCACGCCGTAAAGATCCTGAATGCGCGCGGCGAGCGTCGGCGGCGCGTTTTCGGCGTAGGTGATTTTTGCGCGGCGTCCGCCGGGGAGCTCGAAACGCTCAGGTGCCATGCGGTCGAGCAGATCGAGTTGCGCTGCTGACAGCCACGACTTCACTACGGGCCACACCGCGCGATCCTTGATTTCGCGGTAGCTCATCGCTCCGAGACAAATCTGATCGAGCAGCGTGCGACGGTCGGATTGCGTGAGCGGCGGCAGTTCGTATTCCGGGCACCACTCGGCGAGCTTGTTGAGCCGGACGATCCACTGCTCGACATCGAAGTTCCAATTGTCGAGCGGGCAGCGCCCGGCCTCGACCTCGGCAGCGAGCAGCGAGGCGGCCTGCTCCTTCGGCACGTCGTCGCTGCGCTCGGCGCGGATTTCGAGATCGCGAAAGCGGGTGACCTTTCGCGACATCACCCTCCGCTGCGTGGAGTCGTAAAAGCACTCGGTCGTCCGCATGAACGCCTCGGGGAAAAGCTCCATGAGCCACTCCTCCTTCACCGCCGTCGCGAGGGTGAGCAGCGTCTGCACATCGTCACGGCTGTCCACCTCGCGCACCTCGCTCACGACGAGCAACGGCGCATCCTGCACCACGCTTTCGCGCGCGAGCACTCCGCGGCGTCCATGCACGAGCTGCACACGCAGCGTCCCGCGATCGAGCCGGATGCCGACGAGATCGGGAAAGCCCGCAAGGATGCAGCGCGCGGTATTTTCCGGGCTCGGGTCGCGCGGCTCGATGTCGAGCTTCTCGTCGCGCGCGATCTGCAGAAATTGTTTTGAAAGTGCGAGCGCCTCGCGCGCGGCGATGCCGTTCACGCCGAGCGGACGCAGCCGCTGCGGATTGAAATCCGAAGTCTCCGCGAGCCGCAGCGCGCGGAGCAGCACGAAAAAGTCGCTGCTCCCGTCGCCGCCGAGCAAGTCCTCGCGATCGTTCTGCTGCTGCTTGCCCTGCGAACGGTGGAGGATCGGCTTTCCCTGCGTGATCGCCGCGACCTGGCAGATCGTCGGCACGCAGCCGCGCTCGTGCGCCGCGAGCATCATCCGCGCATAACGCGGGTGCGCGGGAAACGCGAGCATCCGGCGGCCAAGCTCGGTGATCTTTCCGTCGCCGTCGGTCGCACCGAGATCGAGCAGCAGGATCTCGGCACGTTCGAGTGATTTTGATTCGGGCGCTTCGAGCCAGCGGAACTTTGCGACATCAGTGACTCCGCCCGCCTTCAGCGTGAGCACGACCTCGGCGAGATCGAGGCGCTTCACCTCGGGCAATTCCTGCGCGGGGCGATCTGCGTGCTCGTATTCGGTCCACAGCCTCAGGCACACGCCCGGCGCGGTGCGGCCTGCGCGGCCGGCCCGCTGCTCGGCGCTCGCGCGGCTGATGCGCTCGACGAGCAGCGTGTTGATGCCGCGGTGCGGATCAAACCGCGCGATGCGCGCGAGCCCGCTGTCGATCACCACGCGCACGCCATCAATCGTCAGCGAAGTCTCCGCGACATTCGTGCTCACGATCACCTTGCGCTTTTCGTAGCGTGCGACTGCCGCGTCCTGCTCGTTCGCGGGAAGTTCGCCGTGCAGCGGCAGGACGATGAAATCATTTCCGACCGACGACGCGCGCACAGCCGCGATAGTGCGCGAGATTTCGTACGCACCCGGCATGAAGATGAGCACATCGCCGCTCGTGCGCGGCGCGAGATTTTCGAGTTCATTTGCCGCCGCATCCCACGCGGGAAATTCATCCGCACGGATCGAGCGCCCGAGGTATTCCATCTCCACCGGAAAGGTCCGCCCCGCGCTCGTGAGCATGCGGCAGGGCGTGAGATATTTTTCGAGCACGCCGGTCTCCAATGTGGCGGACATCACCACTACCTTGAGGTCGGGCCTCTGCTTTTCCTGAAGCTCGATCGCGCGGGCGAGCGTGATGTCGCCGTAAAGGTGGCGCTCGTGGAATTCATCGAAAAGGATCGCCGACACGCCGCGCAGCGACGGGTCGCCGAGCATTCGCCGCAGCAGCACGCCCTCGGTGACGAAAAGAATCCGCGTGCGATCCGATGCCACGCGATCGAGGCGGATCTGGTAGCCGACTTCATCGCCGAGCCGCTGGCTGCGCTCGGATGCCACGCGCGCAGCGAGCATGCGGGTCGCGAGACGGCGCGGCTGAAGGACGATGATCTGCCCATTCCCAGCGAGGCCGCGGTCGAGGAGAATTTGCGGAATCTGCGTGGACTTTCCCGAGCCGGTCGGCGCCTGGAGGATGAGGCGATTGTCCTTCGTCAACGCGTCAACGACGGCGTTTTCGAGTTCGTAAATTGGCAGGTCGGCTTTCGGCACGGCAGCGCTCTACACGCTCGCCGCGGGTGCGCAAAGGGAACTTGTGGGCGCGCTCGGGAGAGCGCGCAGACATGAGCTTCCGCCCACGCCTTACATCGCGGCGATCATCGCGGTGCCGAATTCCGAGCATTTGATCTCGGTGGCACCTTCCATGAGGCGGGCGAAGTCGTAGGTCACTTTCTTCGCGCCGATTGCGCCGTTGATGCCCTTCACGATCAGGTCGGCGGCCTCGTTCCAGCCGAGGTAGCGGAACATCATTTCGCCGCTGAGGACGACGCTGCCGGGGTTCACCTGATCCTTGCCGGCGTATTTCGGCGCGGTGCCGTGCGTGGCCTCGAAGATGGCGTGGCCGGTGAGGTAGTTGATGTTGCCGCCGGGGGCGATGCCGATGCCGCCGACTTGCGCGGCGAGTGCGTCGCTGAGGTAGTCGCCGTTGAGGTTCAGCGTGGCGATGACGTCGAAATCGGTCGGGCGCGTGAGCACCTGCTGGAGCGCGATGTCGGCGATGGCGTCCTTGATGACGATGCCTGCGCCGGGCTTGCCCTCGGGGATCTTGCACCACGGGCCGCCGTCAATTTCCACCGCGCCGAACTCCGACTTCGCGAGCGCATAGGCCCAGTCGCGGAATGCGCCCTCGGTGTATTTCATGATGTTGCCCTTGTGGACGATCGTGAGGCTCTTGCGCTCCTGCTCGATGGTGTACTCGATGGCGGAGCGGACGAGCCTCTCGGTGCCGGGCTTGGAGACTGCCTTGATGCCGATGCCGACAAATTCCGATGCCGCGCCGGCGAAACGGATTTTTTTGTATTCCTTCGGGAAATTCTGCGCGAGGAATTCGAGCGTCTTCGTCGCGGCTTCGCTTCCGGCCTCGAAGTCTATCCCGGCGTAGATGTCCTCGGTGTTTTCGCGGAAAATCACCATGTCCACTTTTTCCGGATGCTTCACCGGGGAGGGCACGCCGGTAAACCACTGCACGGGGCGCAGGCACACGTAGAGATCCAGCATTTGCCGCAGCGCGACGTTCAGCGAACGGATGCCGCCGCCGACGGGCGTGGTGAGCGGACCCTTGATGCCGACGAGGAATTCCTTGAACGCGCGGATGGTGTCATCGGGGAGCCACGAGTTGAACTGCTTGAACGACTCCTCGCCGGCGAAGACTTCCATCCAGGAGATCTTGCGCTGGCCGCCGTACGCCTTTTCCACTGCGGCATCAAAGACGCGCACGCTCGCGGCCCAGATGTCCGGCCCGGTGCCGTCGCCGCGGATGAATGGGATGATCGGGTTTGCGGGGACGGTGAGCTTGCCGCCTTGAATCGTCACTTTTTCGCCGGCTGGAACTGTGCAGGTCTTGTATGCCATGTGGATTTTTTTGGGAAATGGACGCGAAGCTAAAGCAGACGCGCGATGCAAGGTCTAGCAGGCTGTTGAAAAACTGATCTGCTCTTTCTCTTTCTCTTGCTCTTGCTCCTGCTCTTGCTCTCGGTGGGTTCGCTCGCTCAGGAGAGAGCAAGAGCAGGTGCAGGAGAAAGAGGTAGGAATTCCTGACGATGCGCTTTTTTGGAGTCCGCGACTCAATGTGCCTGGGCCGCGGCGAGGACGTAGTCGAGCACGGCGCGATGCTGCACGGCGGTGAGGTGCGCGCGTTCGCCCATGTCGGCGATGATGCCCGGCCAGCGCGCCGCGGAATATTTTCGCACCGCCTCGGGAGCGTGGCAGCCCGTGCAGTTTTCGAGGTAGATGCGGCGTCCGCTTTCCAGCGTCGCGGTGTCGTTTCCGCGCGCCGCGAGCGTGCCGACTGGGGGCGCGACCGTTTCGAGGCTCGCGCAGCCAGCCAGCATGAGCGCGCAGGAAAGGAGCAGCGCGCTGCGCACTTTAGAATCGGATGCCGAAGATGACACGGGTTTGGATGTCTGGTTCGTCCACCACGCGGGTGCACTGGAAGAGCGTGGCGGCGGTGATGTAGGCGCGTCCGAAGCGCCATGAGACGTTCGGGCCAGCAAAGAGGATATTCGGGCCGGATCGCGACCAGTCGGCAAACGAAACCTCGTGGACGAGTTCCGCGCCCGCGCTGACTTTCGGCGTGATCTGGAAGCTGGCCCCAAACGTCTGCTCAAGATTGCAGGTGCGCTCGATCAGGCCGTGGCCGCTCCATTCCGCTTCGAGCACGCCGTTCCATGCGAACACCCAGCGGCCGATGTTTTTTTGCAGGAGCAGCTTTCCCTCGATGGCGAAAAGGTCGTGCCCGCCCTCGACTTCGAGGTAAAGCGCGGAGCCGAGCCAGTCGGTGGTCGGGTGGGTCATGCGATAGATGAGTTCCGCCGAGGCGCTCTTGTAGCGGAGGCTGTTGGCGTGCATGGCGTCGTGGGTGAGCGTCCAGTTTGCGAGATAGACGCCGAGCTGGAGGCGGTCGGTGATACCGTATTCGATCTCATGCCGGAATTTCCACAGGTTCGTATTGTCGCCCCCGCCCCGCCGGGTTTCCCAAGTCACCCAGTTTTCGAGTTCGATCTCGCCTTTCGCTGCCGTCGTCGTTTCGTACACATTTGCAAAGTGACGCTCTCCGGCAAATGCGGAAGCGGTGAGATTCAGGATGACCAGGAGGGCGAGGCTTCGTTTGTGCATGATGTTTTGTTTGATTGATTCATTCATTAAAGCGACTGAGACCCAATCGCAAAAACGACGAATATCGCGCTGCTTGCTCTCGTCAACTTCTTTTTGAGATTCATTCTCACTCGATTTCAACGTCGCTCCTGCTTGGAAAAAAAGATGCTCGCGCATCGGACAAAGCCGCACGCAAGGGACGCAAAGGACGCGAAGGCAAGTCAAAGAAAGCTCCCTTTGCGACCTTCGCGCCCTTTGCGTGAGGCCATTCCACCGATGGTTCTTACAGAGCACGTCATTCGATCCGGTCTGCCAAATGACGCGATGGCCAGAAGCGGCCCTCGGAAGCAGCACGGCGATCCGAAATTCCCTCGTGTCGCGAATGACCGTTCCGTCTGAGCACGCCCACAATTTCTCCGCCACACGGGAAATACTCCCAAGTACCCGGCGGCGTTCCGCCTCTCCCATCTGGCTTCACCATTTCAACCCACCATGAATACCCCGCTCGCACTCATCCTCGCATCGCTCTCCGCCGCCGCATTTGCCGGCGACTACACGCGCGCCATTTTCTCGGATGATTTTTCCGGCGACAAATTTGGTCCCCGCTGGGGGCACTATAAGAGCGGAAGCGTGGTGAAGGACGGCGTGCTCGTGGGCATCACGCCGGAGGGCTCGGATCACTCGGCGGTGGACAATGTGAAATTCGACGGCGAACGCGATCTGGAGGTGTCGGTGAAATTCAAATTCGTGAGCGACAAGGCGAAGAGCTTCAACGTGTGGTTCGACGACAAGGACTACAAGGGCTCGCACGCGGGGCACATCTGCCAGGCGAGCATCAGCCCGAAGAGTGTGAATCTTTCCGACGCGAAGACGGGCGGCTTCAATCTCGAAGGCGGCCTTTACGACCGGAAAAAGGCGAACCAGCTCACCGCGGATGAGAAGAAGATGCTGGCCTCCAAATCGAAGGCTTTCCCGGTGGATCTGAAACTGCAGGACTGGCACACGCTGCTGATCCAGACGAAGGGCGACGAGATCGCGGTGAGCATTGACGGAAAGGGCGTGGGTTCGTTCAAATCCGAGGGCGTCGGCCACGATCACAAGACGCTCGTGAGCCTCACGACGAACCAAGTGGACGTGAATTACGACGACTTCAGCATCAAGGGAACGGCGAAGCGCTGACATTTTAACGCAGAGGCGCAGAGGATGGATGGAGAGTGCCGCAGAGGAGCGGCAGGAAAAATCGTCTGCGCGCCTCTCACTCCACCTCTGCGCCTCTGCGTTGGATCCGAACTGCCGGCCTGCATATTGAGAGCAGGTCACGCACACCGTCTGCGAAGTGAACGCTGGCTTTCCTATCGGCGCTGCACCATTCCCACCGGAGACACATGGCACTCAAGGCGATCATCTATAAAGCGAACATCCAGCTTTCCGACATCGACCGCGGCGTGTACGGCGATCATCCGCTGACGATCGCGCGGCATCCCTCGGAGACGGACGAACGCATGCTCATCCGCCTGCTCGCCTTCGCGCTGAACGTGGCGGAGGACGACGAGCACGGCAGGCTGGAATTTGCAAAGGACATGTGGGACGTGGACGAACCTGCGCTTTGGCAGAAAGATCTCACCGGACAGATCATCTCGCACTGGATCGAGGTCGGGCAGCCGGATGAAAAGCGGCTGCTGCGGACCACATCGCGCGTGGGGCGCGTGAGCGTGTACAGTTTTGCATCGAGCACGCCCGTGTGGTGGAATGCGATCGGGTCCAAGCTCACGCGCGCACAGAATATGACCGTCTGGCAGATTCCCACGGAGCAAAGCAAGGCGCTCGCCGCACTCGCGCAGCGGTCCATGGAATTGCAAGTGACGGTGCAGGACGGCGCGACGTGGATCGGCGACGGCACGCGATCCATCGAGGTCTCGCCGGTGCGACTGTGCGGTGCGTCGTAGCGCCGACGATTCGTCGGCCCCGCGCGCCGTGACAGGAACGGCGGGCGGAATTCTTCCGCGGTGCCGCTCAATGAGAATCCGATGCCCGGGCGGGAGAAGCGCGGCACCGAACTCACGCTCGGCGCCACTTTGGACATCGCTTCCGCTCGCACGCCTTTTTGCCGGCGAATCGTCGGCGCTACGCTTGCGCCGTGCGCTGCGCCATCAGCACGACCGGAGCATTGCGCTTTCAAACCCCGAAAATCCGTGAGAGAGAATGCGTGTCGCTTTTCTCCCAATCCCACAACTCGACTGCCATGAAAAATGGAACGCTCTCCGCGAAGCAAATCGCCGCGTATCACCGCGACGGCTACATCATCGTTCGCCGGCATTTTGAGCGCGAGGAGATCGGTCTCCTCAGCCGCGCTGCGCACGAGGATCGCGTGCTGGACCAGCATTCGTTCAGCCGAGACGACGGCACTGGCGCGAAGGTGCGGCTCTCGCTTTGGAATCATCCCGGCGAAGGCATCTACGGCATGTTTGCGCGGTGCAGGAAACTCGTGGACCCGGTCGAGCAACTTCTCGGCGACGAGGCTTACCACTATCACTCCAAAATGATCATGAAGGACGCAAAGATCGGCGGCGCGTGGGCGTGGCATCAGGACTACGGCTACTGGTATCAAAATGGCGTGCTCACGCCGAACCTGTGCAGCGTCTCCATCGCCGTGGACGCGGCGACGAAGGCGAACGGGTGCATGCAAGTGCTAAAAACTTCGCACTTGATGGGGCGCGTGGATCATGTGCTCTCGGGCGATCAGGCAGGCGCGGACATGGAGCGCGTGAACGAAGCCAAGAAGCGCCACGAACTCGTGTACTGCGTGATGCAGCCCGGCGACGCGCTCTTCTTCCACTCGAACCTGCTGCACGCCTCGGCGCGCAACGACTCCGACAAGCCGCGCTGGTCCATGATTTGTTGCTACAATGCGCGCAGCAACGACCCGTACAAAGAGGCGCAGCACCCGCGCTACACGCCGCTGAAAAAGGTGCCGGACGCGATGATCCGGAAGGTCGGCATCCGCCGGTTCGACGACGACAAATCGAACGTCGCGTGGCTTGATGCGAAGAAGGATTCCAGCGCGAAACTGCTAAAAACAAAACTCGCCGCGCACTGAGCGCAAAGCATTGACCTCCGCCGAAGCAACGCCATGAAACGCAAACATCCCCTCACCCACTTCCTCCTCGCACTCGCGTGTTCCATCTCGGGCGGAATCGCGGACGACGCTCCCGCACCGGCTGTCCCCGCGCCGCCTGTGCTTCCGCACGCGCCAGTGCCTCCCCGTCCGCCGGGGCTGCTGAATGTGCCGGTGCGTCCGCTGATGCCTGCGCAGCCGGGAGCGGCGGGCAATGCGCGGATCCAGATTCAAGGCGGCGCGGCAGTGCAGATCCAGGGCGGCGGTCGCGTGCAGCTTCAATTTGGAAACGTGCAAATCCAGGGCGCTGTGACCGTCGTGCAGGCAGATGCAAACGCAGCGCCGGGCACGGAGCCACCCGCATTTTTTCTCCCCGGCTTCCCCACCGTTGTCATCCCGAATACGATCGCAAAACCCAACTCGAAGGCGGGCTACCTCGGGCTGATTCTCGACACCGCCCCGGTCGCCGAAGACGATCCCACCGCGAAGGACAAGAACAACGGCGTGGGCATCGGCAGCATCATTGATGACTCGCCCGCGGCGAAGGCAGGGCTGAAGGAAGGCGACCAAGTCCTCACCTTCGAGGGGAAAAAGGCGAAGGACTCCACGCAACTCCGCGAGATGATCCGCACCTCGCAGCCGGAGCAAAATGTGAAGCTGACCGTGCGCCGTGACGAAAAGGAAATCGAAATCAAGGCGAAGCTCGCCACTGCGCCCGACGCGGGGGCCGCTCGGCAGATCCTCGGCGGCGCGGCCTTCATGGGCCAGAACGTTCCCGAGGCCGTTCCGGGCGTCGTGAAATTTGGCAACACCGTCGTCCGCAACGGCGTGGTCATCCGCAATGGCGTCGTCGTGAGCAGCACCGGCAGCAGCGCGGCGAAAAACTCGGCGGACGACACGGACACCGTCACGCTGCGCGATGGAAATGTCTTCACCGGAAAAATCCGCGGCATCACCGCGGAGAAGGGCCTCCAATTGCAGCGCGAGGGGCTAGGCGACTTGGATTTGATCGAGGAGGAAATCACCTCCCTCGCACTTGCGGAGCGCAAGTCTGCCGACGCGGCGGACACGGCGAAGGGCGCCGCGCCGCTGCCGAAAGTGATCGTGCAGATGCGCGACGGCAGCGTCTTTCACGGCGACGCGCTCACGATGGAAAACGGCGCGCTCCAGCTCACCCTGCCCGGCGGCCAGCGCATCGGGATTCCGAGGGAGCACGCACAGTTTGCGACGCTCTCGGATGGCGACGCCGCGCGCATTTTCGACGGCCCGACCGGACTCAGCGGCTGGACTTCGGGGCGCTATCAGAACGGCCAGTGGGAGTACAAGGGCGGCTTCCTGCGCTGCATCACCAACGGGCCGATCGGCCGCGATCTCGGTCGCATGCCCGACCCGGTGGATGTTTCATTCGACATCATTTACCCGGCGCAAATGCAGCACTTCAGCTTCGTGCTTTTCTCCGCCGACGTGAACCAGTCCGGCGTCGGCGCGCTGACCTTGCAGTTCAGCCCGCAACAGATCATGGGCACTCACTACGACGGGCAGCGGTCGAACCAGTACAGCACCGTCCCGCCGCAGAACGCGCAGCAGGGCGTCGCCTTCAATGCCGGCGACAAGCCCGCGACCATCCACTATCGCCTCCTCGTGGATCGCGTGAACGGACGCGCGCTCATCTACGTGAATGGCGACAAGCGCGCCGACTGGAAGCTCTCGAAGGTGAAGGCCGAGGATCTCGGGAAATCCGGCGCGGCATTTGGCATCACGCCGCATGTCTCGATGGGCGGCGTGACATTCCAGATCGGCCGTGTCCGCGTGCTGCCGTGGGACGGCAAGGAGCCGAAAAAGGAAGCCGAGCGCGCCGAGCCCAAAGGCGACCAGGTGCTCGCGAGCAATGGCACGCTGACGGACGGCACGCTCGATCGCATCACCGACAGCGAGGTGATTTTTGCAAATCCAGAGGCGAAGGCAAAGCGCGAGAAGACGCTCTTCGTGCGTTTCGCCGCGCCTGCCGCGCCGAAGGATCTCGCCCCGGCCGTCGCATTGGCGCGGATGAAAAATGGAAGCGAGGTCAGCGCCACGCAGGTGCGCGGCAGCGGCGACGCGCTCACGCTCACCACGCGCTGCGGGCCGGAGGTCACCGTGCCGCTCGCGGCGCTGCGCGGGCTGGAATATTTCCCGCGCGCGGGACAGGCCGATGTGACATCGAAGAACCTCGACATCCTCACGCTCACCGACGGCACGCAACTCGCCGGCAAGGCGCTGCTGCCATTCGCGGAGAAGGGCGTGAGCTGGAAAATCGCCGCGTCGAAAACACCGCTCGACTTCCCGTCCGCGAAAATCGCCGGCGTCGTCTTCCGCAGCACCGAGGGCGATCGGAAATCCTCCGCGATGAAAGGCGACAGCGCGCTGCGCATGGCAAATGGCGACTGGCTCCAGGGCAGCATCGTCTCGCTCGATGGCAAGCAGCTCGTGATGAAAAGCGATCTCGCGCCCGCGCTGAATGTCCCGCTCTCCGAGCTGCGCGCACTTTACCTGAACCCCAGCGTCGTCACCACGCTCAGCGACGGCGCGAGCGGCCCGGAGCTGTGGACCGAGGGCTGGAACCCGAACCGCGCATCGAACGTGATGTCCGCATCAAGCGGCGTCGCCGTCCGCAATTCGGAAAAGACCGGCAGGACGTGGTCCTACCACGACGGCAGCTACTCACCGACCGGCGCACGGAACAGCCAGCCGATGCTCGCGAAACACTGGCCCGGGTACGAGGGCGCATACGCGATCAGTTTTGACATCATCAGCTCCGGCCGCACCCCGTATTTCAGCGCGCAGATCTACAATTCCAAGGACGAGCGCACCTTCTCCATCACAGCGAGCGGCACGCGCCTGTATGTGTATTTCAATCCCGGCTTCTCACGCGTGAACCGCGTCGGCGCCGCGCCGAAGAACATCCAGATCGAAAACAAAAGCGAAACCACCGGCGACCGCATCCGCGTCTCCCTCATCATGGATCGCCCGGCGAAAACCTTTCGTGTGATCATGGGCGGAAAGGAAGTGGGCAAGATCGCATTCAAGGGCGACGAGGCAAAGGAAGCGCTCGACGCGTGCGGATTTTCCCTCCAGCCGATGTCATTCGGCACGGCGACAGGACGCGCGCAAAACCGCATCGAACACATGTGGCTCGCACCGTGGAGCGGCACGGCCGCCCCGCTGGCCGCAGCGCCGGACAAGGAAAAGGCCGCCAACGCCGATCCGAAAAAGGATCCCGCGCCCGACGCTGAAAAGAAGGACGCGCCGGAATCCATGCCGACCATCTTCCTTTCGAATGGCGATGAATTCTCCGGCACTATCGAGAAGCTGACGTCTGAACTCGTCACGGTGAATTCCGACGCCGGCCCGCTCGAACTCCCCGGCAAGCGCATCGCATGGATCCGATTCCCCGGCGGGGAGCGCCCGCCCGCCGATCACTTCCCGCGCCTGCGTTTCCACGATCGCGGACTCCTTTCCGTGAACGATCTGCAAGTCACCGACAGCCGTGTGAAGTGCAAGACGCTCGACGGCCAGCCGCTTGATTTCCCGATCAGCGTCGTGAAGGAAGTCGTCTGGCGTCCCCTCGGAGAAAAGTAGCGCAAGCGTTACTTCACCGCCTTCGGCACCCACCGCGGCTCGTCGAGAAAGAACGGATCAGCCAAACCCTTGCGGTACGCATCCAGCGCGCCGGGCGATGAATTCACGCGCAGATCACTGAAGGTCCCCGCGTTTTCCTTCGTGGATTCGTCCACCTCGTCGGCGCTGTTCTGCCATCGCTCGTGCCAGAAGACGGCGGCCTTCAGGCGCGGGAATTTCTTCTCGTCGGCCATGAGCCGGAAGCCGTCGCGGATCCATCCGCCCTTGTCGCCGACCTTCGGGAATTCGCCGACGCCCCATTCGCAGAGCATGATCGGCTTCTTCGGATCGAGCAGCGTCATCTCGGTGTATGGCCAGTCTATGAGATCGAAAAATGGCGCCCATTCGTGGTCGCTCACAAATTGGTTCCCGTAGAGGCTGAAGCCCAGCCAGTCCACGTAGTCCGGACCGGGATAGTATTGCTCGGCCACGTTCCATTTGTCGTTCGGCATGGAAAACTCCATCGTGTGAAAGACCCACAGCACATTGTCCGCCCCGCGCGCACGCACGCGATCCACGACGTGACGCCACGCCTGCTTGAAAACCTTCGGCCCCTCGAAGCGCTTGGGATCTGTGTTGGGAATCACCGTCGCACCGCCGTAGTGCGCGCCGCTCCACGGGAACCACGAGCCATTCATCTCGTTGCAAAACGAGACCATGATCGGCGCGGCGTGCGCCTTCGCGGAGTCGGCCCAGCGGTCAATGTACGCGTCGTGCTCGCCGGCGATGATGCGGTGCAGCGAGTACTTGTCCGGGCCGAGGCCCTCCTTGTACGGCCGGTCCCACGGTGACCAGAAGACGAGCGGGATCGCATTGTGGCGCACGATGATCTTCAGGTTTGCAGCCGGAAAACTCTGCTCACCCCAGTACGAAGACGAAGCGAGAATCGCCTGGTGCTTCCCCACGAGCGCCTCGAACGCCTCGATCTTCTCCAGCGTCACCTCGTCCTCGTGGTCGCCGAAATCCGCATACGCGCCCGCATAGATCCCGTGCTCCGGCACCGCGAGCCGCGAGCGCTGTGCCAGCGCCTCGATCTCCGCGACGCTCTGCATCTGCGGCTGTGGCGCACGCTTGCAGCACGGCAGTGCGAGCAGCAGCAGCGCGGAGAAAATGTGCAGCGCGGATTTCATGCGATCACTTTTCACGGTGCCTTCCCGACCATCGCGGTGCGGTCCAGTTTTCCCCAGCCGACTAGCGCACCCTTCATGATTCGGTAGATGGATTTCCACACCACCCACGCGAGCAGCCAGCGGTACACGAATCGCATCGGGATGATCAGCAGCGCGCGCACGAGCGGCTCCTCCTCCATCCAGCACGCGAGCGCGGCGAGCACGAGATCGAGGCCGAGGAACACGGCGAAATATTGCCAGATGTCCATCGCGCTGCCCGTGACGATCGAGAACACGAGCACCGCATCCACGAGCGGCACGAGAGCGACGAGCAGCACCTGAAAAAACCAGATGCCCGGCAGGCTGAACCACCCGAGCGCGCGGTAGCGCCGGTTGAAAGTCATGTCGCGGTGCTTCCACAGGCACTGCATCGTGCCGAAGCACCAGCGGAAGCGCTGCTTCGCCAGGCCGCGCCACGTCTCCGGCGCCTCGGTCCACGCGACGGCCTCGGGCGAGTAGTCCATCCGGTAGCCGAGCCGGTGGAAGGTGAGCGTGAGATCCGTGTCCTCCGCCAGCGTGTCGTGGCTGAAGCCGCCCGCCTCCTCGAGCGCGACGCGGCGAATGGCGCTCACCGCGCCGGGGATCACGGTGATGCAGTTCCATTCACTGAACGCGCGCCGATCGAGATTGAATCCGCACACGTATTCGAGGCACTGGCAGTGCGTGACGAAATTCCGCCGGTTCCCCACCCGCGCGTGACCGGACACTGCGGCGACCTTCGGATCATCGAGCCGCTCGACGAGTGCGCGGATCGTCTGGCGCTCGAAGTGCGTGTCCGCATCGAGAAAAATGAACACCTCGTGCTTTGCATTCGCGATCGCGTTCGTGAGCGCCGCGGATTTTCCCGCGTTCGCCTGCCGCACGAGCCGCACGCGCGGCTCCGATTCGGCGAAACGCCGCACAGCCTCCGCCGTGTCGTCCGTCGAGCCGTCGTCCACCACGATGAATTCCAGCGCGCCGGGATAGTCCGTGTCCACCACGGCGCGCAGCGTGTGCTCGATCACGCGCCCCTCGTTGAATGCCGCGATCAGCACGCTCACCGCCGGCGCGGTCGCGGCAAATGCGGGGTCCGGCACCGCGGACGTGCGCGCGTGATGCCTGCTCGCAAGCCCGATCACGAGCAGCGTGCGCGCGACCGTGAGCACCGTCGCGGCGATCATGAACGCCCAGAAAAATTCCACCACATTCCGGCTGATCGGGAACGCCGCGCTCGACACGAAGCGCCAGAATCCCCACTCGCTGCTCGCGCTCACAGGCGGCATCAGATCGTCGTGCGAAATGTTCAGCAGCTCGCCGATGGACACGATCTGATCCCCGCGCGCCTGAAGCCAGTCTATGATTTTCGGCAGCGCCTCCACCGTCTGCGAGCGATCGCCGCCCGCGTCGTGCAGCAGGACGATGTTCCCGTCCTTCCGCTGCTCCTTCACGCGCTGCAAGATCACATCGGCGCCCGGCCGCGACCAGTCCTGCGGATCGATTTTTTCGAGCACGACCGTGTAGCCCATCTCGTCGCTCTCGGCGAATTTCAGCGGCACGAGTTCATCGAGCCGGCTCGGCGTCGAGTCCGCATTGTACGGCGGGCGGAATAGCGTCGTGCTGCGTCCCGTGAGGCTCTCGATGAGCCGCTGCGTCGCATCGAGTTCGAGCCTCATGCGTGTGCGCGAAATCTTCGTCAGGTTTGCGTGCGTGTACGTGTGGTTCCCGATCTCGTGCCCCTCCTCCACGATGCGCTTCACGAGACGCGGATTAAATTCCCCGTTGTGCCCCACGATGAAGAACGCCGCCTTCACGCCGCGCGCCTTCAGCACGTCGAGAATCTTCGGCGTCCATGTGGAGTCGGGGCCGTCGTCGAACGTGAGGCTGACCTTGTGCGGATCCGAAGCGCCCTGGTGATACAGCACCGGATACGTCGGAAAATCCGTGTATGTCCCCTGCATCTGCCCCTCGGAATCAATGCGCAGATTCCGCACACCGTCGTCCATCGAGTCATCCACCGACACGACTTCGCCGCGTCCGATGTGCGTCACCGTCTGGTCCGCGCGCAGCTTCCCCAGCGCCGCGAGCGCGCCATTCGCTGGCTCCCCTTTCATCTCCAGCACCTCCCAGATCTGCGGATCTTCCGTGCCGATTCGCTGGATGCCGATGCCGCCGAGCTTCGCCGTGCGCACCATCCGCAGGTGGTTGTAAAAGCTGATCGCGTCGAGAAACGTCACCGAGTGTTCGCCGTCCGGCTCGTAGTACGTGTAGCGCCCGTTGTATTCTGGCGGGCCGACCGTCACGCCGTTTGCCCTGTCCAGTCCGGCGTAGCTCGCGCGGCTCATCGCGTCGCGGAAAGTGATCGTCTCCGCGCGGCCGAGGCCGAGATTCCAGTCGTAGCCAAATGCGCCGATGCCCGCGATCCACTTCTCGCTGTCGCCGTAGTTTCCGATCACCTGGAGCCAGCCCTGGAACCATTCGCGCGACGCAATCGGCCCTGGCGCATCCGTGTCCGAGACCTCGTCGTGCATCTGCGCGACAAACCGGTCCACCGCATCGTCGAGCACCTCGGGATCGAGCGCGTCGAGCTGATCGCCGAGCGAGAGGCACAGCCACATTTCGCGCCCCGCGGCATGCAGCGCATCGGAAATCTCGGTGAGCATCGCCGTGTATTCCTTGCGATACACGGGATCGAGCTGATCAAATTCGATCATCACCCCCGCGACCTTCAGCTCCGCGAGCTTCGCCGCAAGCTGCCGCACGAAGCGCGCACGGTTTTCCGCGGGCCCGCGCGCGAGATTTTCCACCGCCTCCGGCTGCCAGTGATCGCCCTCGATATTCCGCAGTACGGGCATCACCGCGATGCCGCGCGCAGTGCAAAATTCCACCAGCGCCGGATCGCCCGCGGAGACGAGCCGCGCCTCTGTGCCGACGACCGAGAGCCACTCCGGCGCGAGATGAGTGAGCTGTCCCGCGTGATCGTGCAGCGAGGCGAGGGCGTTTGGATCGTTGTCCGAATAAAATCCCAGCCGCACCTCGCCCGCCGGGCGCACCGGCACCTTGCCGCTCACCGCGCGCATCTGCGCGAGCCGCGCCGGCACGCTGCGCGACTTGTCGAGATACGTCTTCCACTTTTCCGCATTCCGGTTCGGCGCGGTCTCGGGATGCTTCGCGATGTCCGTCTTGAGCTGCCCCTTCAGTTCGCGCACGGAAGCCGGAAGCCGCAGCGCGGGATGGATCAGCAGCGACCACACCGTGAGCACGATCCCCGCGAGCAGCAGCACCAGCCCGAGCGCGAGCGCCAGCCGCATCCGCGGCCAGCGGCGCCCGTTCGGATCGAGGAAGACGAAACTACTGCGCCGTGGCATTCGCTTTTCTCCCGCCCATGGCCGGCCAGTGCGCCCGTTGGGGGACGGACGATCGCTTGTGTGAAATGCTGGCGGGTGACATCGGCGCGCATCCTATGCCGCCGCCGCCCATCCGCAAGCACGCCGCGTTTCTTCATTCGTTTGCCGCCTTGGAATCGAACGACCACTCCATCCCGCGATCATTGAGGCACGGCTGGCGGGGGCGTCGCGGCAGGCGGGCGCGCGCCGGGCGGGGGTGGCGTGGGTTTGTTCACGGGGATCGGGATGCCGGGGGTGAAAGTCGGGTCGTTGCCGGGGGCGGGGGCGGGGGTGCGGTTCGGGCGGAAGGAACTGCTGCCGGGTGGGATGGGCACGCTTACTTTCGTGCTGGGGAATTTCAGCGGCGGCGTGGCGGAGGGCGGGAGGCCGTTCGAGCGCGGGGCGGATGACGAAGGGGACATCGTGCCGGGCTGGGTGAATCCGCCCGGCTGCGCCGGGTGCGTGCCACCGGGGAAGGAGGCACTGCCGGGGCCGGGCGTGAAGGTCCTCACGCTCCCGGAGGAGACGGGGAAGCCCGACATGCCCACACCCGCGCGCGGGTCGGACTGCGGCTGCGGCTGCGGCCCGAGGATGAAGAACGCGTTGAGCAGCGCCAGCAGCGCGCCGTGGAAGGGCCACACGGAGAACGATCCCAGCGCCCGCAGCACCAGCCCCGCCTGCCGCCATCCCAGCACCGGTTCGGGCAGGAGGAAGCATTCCGGCTTCATCGCATTCCCGCCATTCAGCGGCACCTTTGCCATGAAGCGGTTGTAGGCATCCGTGAACACCCCCGCCAGTGCCGCCTGTCCCGCATCCGCCAGCGCCAGCAGCACGATCACCCCCGCCGCCCAGGGCAGCGCCGCCATCTGCGCCCTGCCGGCGGAAAGCAACAGCATCCCGGCGACAATGCCCCCGGTCCACACCTTGCACCGCGAGGCATTCGCCGCATGGCGGCCGATTGCGCTCTGGAGCGCCACAGTGTGGGATTGGATTGCGGCGACGGAGACTGTCGGGTCTGGCATTGTCTTAGGTTTGGTTGGTTGCTGAAACAATTAGTCAAGATTTGGTGACTGCCCGCATTTCCCGTTACTTCTCTATTTCCTAGTGGAGCGCGTTGTGCTGCGCTTAACGATCAACAATACCATCAAAGATACCGTGACGATTGAAACGAATACCCATAGGAACCAATTCGTGTTTCGCACTGACGGCTGCGCGTCGCTTCCATTCGTCTGCGGGTTAGGGTCGTTCACGCCGTCTCTGGGAAGGCCAGTCGTCGGGTAGCCGGTTTTCGTCCGCTTGGAAGGTGAGTTCCCTTGAGGTGGTGGAGACACGGACGGCGGGTTCGTGTTTGCGGGTGCGTAGTAACCCGATTGGATCAATCTCTGCTTTAGTTGAGCGATGTTATGCTCGCGTTTCAGAATGGTCGCCTCACCGCCAGGATCGCCGTAGCCTGGATCGCCGGGTTTCATTTCTCCACGCTTTTCGAGGATCTGAATAATTGTTCCGTGGGCCCCATCGCAAACTCTCCGAGGTGATTCGTTGACTCGCTCCTCACGCGGATCGGGCGCGCGATCGCGATTCGGTATCTCCTTATTGTCCAGCAGAGGGGACAGAAAAGAGAGGATGCGGTTATCCTGCGGAAACTCGCAAAAGAGGAACATGTAGCGCCCTAAAAGCTCCGGATGGTTGCGGTTAGCCTCTGCACCCTCTAAAAGGTAGGGGACAATCTGATCTCGCGGAACTTCGCTTCGCTCCAATAGCTGAAAGGTTCTGGAACGACGCTCATCCCCTGTTGGCTTAAGCAGTTCCTGAACGATGGAACGGATGCCATCCATTGTTCGGGTGCCGGGCCAATTTGCGACAATTTGATCACGCCTAGTCTTATCAAGTGATGAAATATCCTCATTAATGTAATCCCTCAAGACTTGTTCGAATGATGGGTCGTATTGAGCTGTCAATTTACCAATCGTCGCCAATAGCCAGAGCATCCATTTCAAAGCCGTCTTCATGGTGCGGCGGGAAAAGATGTGACTTCAAAGTTACCCCGAGGGCGCGGATTTATTGGCGGGTTGGCCAGTTCCAGCACAACTTTCATCTGAGCCCAAGTTTTCCCCTCAATCACGCCTATGGCATAATCTCTCGCCAAAGCCGAGGAAGTGCTTCTATCCCAACAGGCAACCACGTCACCCTGCTTAAAGCTCTCGATGAAGTAGCGGAACGAGCTGCACTGATTGAGGAACAATGAACGATACCGGAGCGTTGGCGGGACATCGCTGACAAGCTGTAACACCGTGCGCCTATCTTGCAGCTCGTCGCGATCCCAGTTTTCCGCAGGCAAGAAATTCCATTTGATATCGCGGTTTTGCGGTTTTGTTACAGGCAGTGTTCGCTTGGCGAAGGCGGTGCCGGGCTGCACCACCGGCTTTTCATCATTGGGGTATCGATCGACGTTTGGCAGCAGAATTCCTGCGATCACACGATTACTCGGATTCGCTGCGCAATTGGCGTTGAGCTGGTCGATAGCGCCGATCCTGGCACCCAGCACGCCGCCTTCGATCGTGAGCGCCGGATGTTCATGGAAGCCTTCCAAACTGACAGCAGGCTGCGCGCCTCCAGCCGTGGTGAAAAATTGGGTATAGGCGTTAAAACCTTTGTCAAACGCCATCCCAATGCCCCAATTCGCATGGCCGTTCATTATGATGTGTGTGTCTTTCAGCGCGAGCGTGATCTTGGCGATTTGGGCGGCTTTTACTCCCCAAACACTGCTAAGGCTATAACACACATCCGTGCCAGCCTGCGTTTTGCCCGGCATCAGATAAGTTTCTTTGACGCCGTCATTAAAGAGCATATCGCGATTTCGGGTAGGATCGCTACCCGCGCGAATTTTTGCCATTGCAACAAGATTGTCGTAATCCGTTTGCCAAAGCTTCCCCTCACCGAAAAACGCAATGATCGGTATTGCAACCCGGACTTTTACAAAGTCGCCATCAGTCCATTCTCCGGCTCCTACCTTGATTTGTTCAGTGATGATCGTACCTTGGTCGTCTTGATGCGGTTTTACTCCCTCGATAAAAACCTGCTTCCATTTACCGCCGGTTGGAATGGTGAACAAAGTTTGCTCCGAAATAACCTCTTCGTTTGGCCCGCCTTTGGTGCGTTTCATCCAAATTCGGATGTTGGTGTTGTGAAACTTGAGGCGGTAGCTGGCGCCAGCAATGGCCGCTTCCTTGATTCCCAGAGTGATCAGATCGTTTTCTCCGGCAACTCCGTTTGCGTCTTCCAGATCCGGATGCACGACGTTCTGACCGTTGATCCGCGCTCCGCCGTCGTTGTCATCGTCGTCGAAGTTTAACAAGACCCATCCACCCTCGGTCTGCTTTCGGTTCTCCGGAATAACGTTATGTTCAATTTCAAAGTTAATATCGGCCCCCGTTATATTCTTCGTCCCTTCCTTTGGGATACCGATCGCCAAGCCCTCCGGGGGCGGGTTCACCGTTATCTCCAATACCCACGTCTCTGCAGACTGGTAGCCGCTATTAACGGTTACATAGAGTGGGAAGTCTCCGGATTCCTCCGGAGCTCCTGAAATGATGCCATTATTTGGATCCCATAAGAGACCGGCTGGAAGTCCGGTCACGCTCCACAGATAGGTGGCGGTGCCTCCTGTGCCATTACCGCCGGTGGCAGTCAATTGCGCAAATGGATTGGAACCGTCGGTGTACTCGACGCCAACGTCTCCATCAGGAAGCATTGATGTGGTGATGACCAGCGGGTCATAGATGACGAGGGTGAAATACTGCGTGACCTCGGCAGGATAATAGCAGCCGGGGTAGTAGTCCTTCACGGTCACGCTCACGGGGTAGCTCCCGGCGACGGCGGGGGTGCCGTAGAACGTGAGGGTGTCGGCATCGAAGGCGAGGCCGGGGGGCAGGTTGCTGGCGGACCAATTGACAGTGTTGCCGAGAATGTTGCCGGCGTTGAGCTGGACGGCGTCGTTATTGCCGTCCACATACCAGACGCCGACGATGCCGTCGGGAAGGGTGCCGGCGGGGAGCGGGACGCCCCCTCCGCTGCTGCGCTGGACGTTGGCGGTCTGGATGGTGGGCGGGGCCGGGTGGGAGTAATAATCGCCGACGGAGGTGCCTCGGACGAGTTCGAGGGCGTCGCTGTAGCCGTCGCCGTCGCCGTCCACGGTGAGGGTGGCGGTGACGGTGACGGGGTAACCCAAAACCGAAAGCGAGGCGCTGGCGGTGATGGTGCCCGGGGTGCCGCCGCCGCCACACGCGTAGAGTGCGGAGGCGCTGCCGCCGGAGTTCGTGCGCGGCGTGATGGCGGATACGATTCCGCCTTCGGGCGGAGGCCCGGTGCGGAGCGCGGCGCTGCCCCCGCCGACGAATTCGACGTCTGCCTGCCCTTCCGGAGCGACGCTGTGGCTCTGAAGTTCGACGGTCGCGCCGTTCGAATAGTAAATCCAAGTCTCCCGCTCGACCTTCGCCGTGACGCTTTCCGGGTCGGCACTGAGGGTGAGGCTCAGGCTCTCGACGGTGGAGTCATATTCAAACGGGTGGACGGAGAAAGTCAGGTCGGCAGAGGAGTCCTCTGTGGCCAGGTAGCTGCCGACTGCCAGCATCGTGGTGTCCACCGTGCCCATCGTGAAGAGGGTGCTGGCGTAGCCATCGGAGTCGGTCGGGACCTGCACCTCCGGTGCGGGGGGGCCGACGTAGCCGTCCCCGGCCGTCACGGAAAATGTCACCAGGGCGTTTTTCGCGCCGCCGCGGGAATCGTAGCGGACTTCGGTGTGGCCGAGGTCATCGGACCAATCCTCCCAAGTGTGCAGCATCACCCGCGCTGTGACCGTGGGCGTGCTGCCGGGCACGATGGAGACGGTGCCCACATTTGACTCGATCGTGGTGAAAATCTCCGTCCGCAAGGCACCCGACCAAATCCCTTCGTGAGCGGTGAGGGCCACCGTGGCATATACGCTGTTCGCAGTCGGGTCGCTCGTGTTGACGCGGACGGTCGAGCCCTCGGCCCCCATCGTGAAGCCCACGGAGGCGACACCGTTTCCGTCCGTCGTGCCGCTGGATGACGAAAGCAAGGCATCGCCGGAGTAGATGGGAAAGGTGACGCCGAGGTTCGAGACCAGGCCGCGGCCGGCGTAGTACTCCGTCGTATTGCCGAGATCGCTCGTCCACACGTCGTAAATGTCCCCGGTGACGGTCGCGTTCAAAGTGCCCGTGGCAGCCGGGAAGAGGTCGCTCACGTCGCCGGCCGGAGCGAACGAAAGATCGGTGACGTCCACCCTGACGCCCGTCTTCGTCCAAGTCTCGACGAACGGGCTGAAGATGGTGGTGGCGGTGAGGCCGCCGACATCGGCCTGCACGGTGGATTCAGACGATCCCATCGTGAAGGTGACGCCTGCGTTGCCGTTCACATCCGTGGTGACACTGGCCGCGGAGAGGGTGCCGCCTCCATACTGCTGGATGGAGAAGGCGACGGTCTCGCCATCTGCCGGGATGGTGGAGTGGGACCCCTCGCTGGTGTTCCCATAAGTGCTCTTCCAGACGTACCAGGAATCCCATGTAAGCGCTGCATTGATGGCGCGCTGATCGCCGACCTTGAGCGATCCCTGCGTGCCATTCACGGTGAGCGCGAGCCCATTGACGACATGCTCGGTGTGGTCAACGGTCCAGTGCTCGGAGGTGTCCACGGTGAACCCGATGGTGCCGGAGGTGGACCTGCTGCCGAGGAAGACCACGTCCGCCTGCACGGTGGCATCCGAATTTCCCATCGTGAAGGTCGTCATCGCATCTCCAGCCGGAACCGTCGGCGAGGTGGCCAGGGGATCGGTCGTGGGATCATTCGGGGCGGTCGCCGTGTGATTCTCCACCGTCGCAGTCCCATCGCCACTGATGACCGACCACGTCACCGATGCGCCACCGGCGACCGAGGTGCTGGAGGACCCCTGCATCGTCTTGGTGCTGTCCCAATTGCTCCGGTAGATCCACCAAGTGGTACTCTCGACGTGCGCCTGCACCGTGCGGGTGTCGCCGGTGGGGATAGCTGCCGTGCCGCCAGTGGCGCTCAGCGAAGCCGAGATGTAGCCCTCCTGATGGTCCTGAAGCCAATCCTCGGGTGTCACATTGAAACTCACCGTCCCGCTCGCGCCCGCCGCCGTGACGGTGACATCCGACGTCGTCGTGCCAAACTTGAACATGGCGGCACCATTGCCGGATACATCGGTCTGGGTGCTCGGATTCGACAGCGTGCCACCACCGTAGAGGGTGAAGCTGAGCGGCGCGTACGGCAGATCGAACGACTGGGGATTTTGATAGACGATCCCGCCGGACAAGGACCAATGGTAGCGATCCTGGGTGAACTGCGAGAGATGCACCCCCACCCCGCTATCCACGCCCGGCAGCCCGGAGGTGCCACCCGTCGGCCATGCATCCAAGGTGGTCACCCTCTCCGTCCCCTCGAAGATGAGTTCGTCCCCGGCTCATCCGCACGGACACTGCGCCGGCCCGCAGGCAGGATCAACAGTGAGATAATGAGGACGAAATGCAGCAGCCATGCGCGCCGCAGGCGTCGCCGGATCTGCTCCAGCAGGGGCGTCTTCCGCGAGAGGAATAAGAAGGAGCGAAGAAGCTGGAGGCACCGCGACACAAACACGGGCCGCATGGAGCTATCTGCGCAGCCGCAGGAGGTTGGGGGGGGTTACTCATAAAAACACCAAATGACGACCGACTTTTTACGAACTTCCGGTGCGTATGTCAGAGGGGGGAAGTGGGCGTCAATGGAGAAATAAAAAATAAACCAACGCACGCCGGACTGCGACGCTCGAACCGCTCCTGCGCAAGCTCCTCGGCGCGGCACCTCCAGCCAGCTACAGCTTTGCCGCCAGCGAGGTCGCGCGCCGCCTCACCTTCGACTTGGACCCGGCCACGGTCCGGCGCTTCGCCCTCAGCCACGGCCTCGCTCCGTCAAAGCCCGCGCGCAAAACCCCGGCCTCCGTGCGCCGCTGGCAGTGCGCCAAAATCGGCGCGTTGCCAGCGCCCTCCGGCGCTGCCCTTCGGGCAAAGGCTCCGCCCTTTGGCTATCTCGCTCCGCTCGATTCTGGCAGCTCGATGCCACTCCGCACCGCTTCTTTCCCCATCATCCGGATCTCTTCCCGCTGCTCAATATGCTCGATGATTGCAGCCGTCTGCGCGTCGGCGCACGGCTTTATGAAAGCGAATCGAGCGGAGCGAGATAGCCTGCGCGCAGCGCAGCCCGAAGGGGCGCCGCGGAGGCGGCGCGCAAAATCTCCTCGCTTACTTCGACTTCCTGCCGCCCGCCTTCCTCGCCCACGGCCTCCCGCTCGCCCTCTACGTCGACTACCATTCCTTCTTCTTCACCCATGTCCCCGGCGCGCTCACCCAGCTCGGCAAAGCCCTCCATTTTTACGGCGTGAGCTTCCGTTACGCCTCCTCGCCACAGGCCAAAGGCAAAATCGAGCGCAGCCATCAGGACTGGCAGAACCGCCTCCCGGCGATCTTCGCCGCGGACGCCATCACCGAGCTCGCCACCGCCAACTCCCTGCTCGAAAAACTCCGCACCCACCGCAACGCCCACGAGCGCCATCGCAAACTGCGCATGACCCCGCTCGCCGCCTGGCAAACCGCCGCAAACGAAAACCGTTCCTTCCTGCGCCCCGCTCCGCGCTGCCCGTGGTGGCCCTACGTTTGGAGCCTGCGCTCCTCCCTCCTCGTCGGCCCCGATGGCCGCGTCCCCATCGGCACCCAGCGCCTCCGCATCCACGCTCCGCCACGCTCACGCCTCGTCCACTGCCAGCACCCAAACGGTGACATCTCCATCCTCCACCACCACCCCGACCACGCCGCCAAACCCTCCCTCCTCCTCCATCTCCCGGCTTGATGCCCACTGTTCACGTTTGCTCGCAAGCATCTGTCCACATTTGAATGCAGCGCGACAGTGGCGGAATGTTTTCTTGCCGCCGTCGTGCGGGCCGCTAGCGTCGCGGGCTGTTCCCCCCTTTCCCCGAACGCCAGTCCGACAAAAACCAGCAACCAAGAAAGGGAAACATGCAACCGATCCACACGTATAACGTCGTTCCAAAACTCCCCGTGCAACTTGAGCCGCTGAGGAGGCTCGCGGTGAACCTGTGGTGGACGTGGGAGCCGACGGCGCGGGCGCTCTTCCGGCAAATTGACCCGGACATCTGGCACGCGAGCAATCACAACCCGGTCCGGCTGCTGCAGCTCTGCCGGCAGGCGCGGCTGGAGGAGGTGGCGGCGAACGATGATTTCCTGCGCGGGATGAAGTCCGTGATGGCGAAATTCGACGCCTACATGTCGCGCAAGGACACTTGGGGAAAGACGCGCGGGGGCACGCAGTTCTCCGGGCCAGTGGCGTATTTTTCCGCGGAGTTCGGCTTTCACGAGTCGTTCCCAAATTACTCGGGTGGCCTCGGCATCCTCTCGGGCGACCACTGCAAGTCGGCGAGCGATCTGGATCTGCCCTTCGTGGCGATCTCGCTGCTGTACCGGCACGGGTATTTCAAGCAGCAGATCAACAAGGATGGCTGGCAGGAGAATCTCGCGCTGAACCAGAATTTCTCGCATCTCGCCGTACTGCCGGTGCTGGATGCGGAGAAGAACCACATGACGCTCGGGGTGAAGATCCTGGATCGCTGGGTGCGGGTGCGCGTGTGGCAGCTCGCGGTCGGGCGCATCACGCTGTATCTGATGGATACGAATGTGCCGGAGAATGCGCCGGAGGATCGGGACATCACCTCGCAGCTCTACGGCGGCGATCACGAGATGCGGATCAAGCAGGAGATCATCCTCGGCGTCGGCGGCATCCACGCGCTGAATGCGCTCGGCATCAAGCCGGCTGTGTATCACATGAACGAGGGGCACGCGGCATTCATCTCGCTGGAAAGAATCCGCCGGCGGGTGCAGGAGGACGGGCTGGACTTTTACGCGGCGCTGCAGGCGTCGGCGTCGGGCAATATCTTCACGACGCACACGCCGGTGCCTGCGGGGAACGACGCGTTCCCGCTGGATCTGATGCGGAAATATTTCGGGGACTATCCGGCGTCAGTGAAGATTGATTTCGAGACGTTCGTGAGCTTCGGCCAGTCGCGCGTGGATCCCAAGGAGCCGTTCAGCATGACGATTCTCGCGCTGCGCACGAGCCGCCACGCGAACGGTGTCTCGGCGCTGCACGGGCGCGTGTCGCAGGGGCTGTGGAAAGACGTGTGGGCCGGCGTGCCGCAGGAGGAGGTGCCGATCACGAGCGTGACGAATGGCATTCACACGAAGACGTGGATGGCGCCGGACTTCATCCGGCTCTACGACCGCTACCTGCCAGGCTGGGAGGAGCATCTCACGGACAAGGATTTCTGGCGCAAGGTGCAGGACATCCCCGACGAGGAGCTGTGGGAGGTGCACCAGCGGCAGAAGCGGCGCACGCTGGAGTTCATCCGCGAGCGCACGCGCGCGCAGTGGAAGCGCACGGGGGACACGCCGGACAAGATCCGCACGATTTCCGGGATGCTGAATCCGGAGGTCCTGACGATCGGCTTCGCGCGGCGCTTCGCGACCTACAAGCGCGCGACGCTGCTCTTCCAGGATCGCGAACGGCTCGCGAAGCTGATGAACAATTCGGAGACGCCGGTGCAGTTCGTCTTCGCGGGCAAGGCGCATCCGAAGGACGAGCCGGGGAAGACATTCATCCAGGACGTGTACCGCTTCAGCAGGATGCCGGAGTTCGAGGGACGCATCGTTTTCATCGAGGACTACGATCACTATGTCGGCCGCCGGCTCTACCAGGGCGTGGATCTCTGGCTGAACAATCCGCGCCGCCCGCTGGAGGCGAGCGGCACGAGCGGCATGAAGCTGCCGCCGAGCGGCGGACTGAATCTCAGCGTGCTCGACGGCTGGTGGTGCGAGGCGCACACGGGGAAAAACGGCTGGGCCATCGGCCCGGAAATCCCGGAGAGCACGATTCCGCCGGAGCCGGACTTCGAGGACGCGGTGGATGTCCACAGCCTCTTCCATGTGCTCGAGACGCAGATCCTGCCGCTCTATTACGCAAAGCCGGATGGCCGCCTCCCGCTCGCTTGGATCAATCTCATGCGCGAATCCATCCGCACAATCGTGCCGGTCTTCAACACGCACCGCATGGTAAAGGAATACACGGAGCGCCTCTACGCGCCCGCCGCCGCCGCGCACGCGGTGCTGATCAAGGACTCGTGCAAGAAGGCCGTGGAACTCGCGCGCTGGAAGGACAGCATCCGCCGCGACTGGGCGCATGTGAAGCTGGCGGATGTCGCCATCCACACGGGCAACGGCACGAACGTGACCGTCGGCGACACCGTGGAGGTGAGCGTGCGGACTTCGCTCGGGCCGATCGCGCCCGAATTCGTGCGCGTGCAGGCGCTCGTCGGTGAAGCGAATGACGGGCAGATCGCGCATCCGGTGACGATCGATCTCAGGCAGGTGGAAAAGCTCGGCAACGGCGCGTTCCGTTTTGCCGGCACGATCCCCGCGTGCGAGAGCGGCAGCTACGGACTGGGCGTGCGCGTCATCCCCACGCATCCGAATCTCACGCAGGATCACGAGCTGCGACTGATCACCTGGGCGCGCTGAACGGGGCACAGTTGCGGATTGCGACGGCGGCGAAATCCCGCTTGCATCCGCGTGCCAGCGCGGAAGCAGCGGTTGCCCGCAGTGCAAGCCGTGCTTCCTTCCCCAAACCCCGACACCCGACATCCACGCTTCCCACGAATGCTGAGCTTCTCCACCTGCTGGAATTCCGGCCGCCACACCGATGGCGCCGCGATGATCGAGGAAATCCTCGAACTGGGCTTCGACACCGTCGAACTCGGCCACGGCACGCGGCTGCCGCTCTGCGAGGGCATTTTGAAAATGTGGGAGTCGGGCCGTGTGAAGATCAGCTCGCTGCATAATTTCTGCCCGCTGCCGCCGGAGATCCCGCGCGCGTCACCCGACTGCTACCAGTTCAGCGCCGTGCATGACGGCGAGCGCGATCGCGCCGTGCGGCACAGCTTCAAGACGATTGATTTTGCAAAGCGGCTCGGCGCGAAATTCGTCGTGATGCACCTCGGCTCCGTGCCCATCGGCGACTACACGCGCGCACTCGTGAAGCTCGCCGAGGACGGCAAGCACCTCTCGAAGGAATACGTCGCGCTGAAGCTCGAGGCCGTGCAGCAGCGCGAGGCGAAACAGGTGCCGCCATTCATGCGGATGATCGAGTGCTTCCGCAAAGTCGTGGACTACGCGGGCGAGCGGGGGATCAGGCTCGGCGTCGAGAGCCGGCACAGCTTCGAGGAAATCCCGAGCGAGCGCGAGATGCTCGACGTGCTCGCGCGCATGAACCCGGACATCATCGGCTACTGGCACGACTTCGGCCACGTGCAGGTGAAGCACAACATCGGCTTCCTCGATCACTTCGAGTGGCTCTCGCGCGTCGCGCCGCGGCTCCTCGGCTGCCACCTGCACGATACCGTGTGGCCGGGCCGCGATCACATGGCACCATTCATGGGCGGCGTGGAATACCAGCGCCTCATCCCGCTGCTGCCAAAGGACACGCTCTACGTCTTTGAAATGAGCCCGCGCCGGACGAAGGAGGAGATCACGACGGCGCTCATGAAATGGAAGGAGAAGTTCGGCGAGGGGGCTGGGGAAAAAACATCCAACATTCAACATTGAACATTCAACATCCAACCACGGAAACCGATGCGCGACGAAAGCCGCGCTCGTTGGATGTTGGGTGTTGGATGTTCAATGTTGGATGTTGGCCAGCGCTTCGCTGCGGCCTCCGCACCCATTTTTGCGCATGAAGAAATTCCTCCTCGCGCTGTTTCAGATCGGCATCACCGCGCTACTGCTGTGGTGGGTCTTCCGCGACGAGGCGAAGCGCCACGCACTCGACGATGCGCTGCACCACGCGAACTGGTGGTGGCTCGCCGCGGGCGTCGCGGCGTACGGCCTGTTCGAGATCCTCGCGGGCATCCGCTGGCAGATCCTGCTGCGCGTGCAGGGCGTGCATCTATCGTGGTGGCGGCTCTACGGCCTGCTCATGGTCGGCCTGTTTTTCAGCCTCTTCATCCCCGGCGGCACCGGCGGCGATTTGATCAAAGGCTACTACCTGTTGAAAGAAGCGCCCGTCGGCCGCAAGACTTCCGCGGCGCTCAGCGTGGTGATGGATCGCCTGCTCGGCCTGCTCGGCGTCGGCGTGCTCACCGTGGCGATCACGTCGTTCCGGTGGGACTGGCTCATGGGCGAACCGTTCTCAAAGCACTGCGTGTACACCGTGCTCGGCATCCTCGCCGTCAGCGTCTCCGGCATGATCCTCGCCGGGCTGATCTCCACCTTCCGCCTCGTGCATGCGCTGCCGGAAAAAATGCCGGGGCGCGGTTTCCTCGCGACCATCTCCGGCGCGTATGCGCTCTACGCCCGCGCGTGGCTGCCCACGCTCTGCGCGATCTTCATCTCCGTCCTCGCGCACGTCGCGCACTACACGACCTTCTGGTGCGCGACGAAAGCCATCGACGACTCCGGCCCGCGCAAGCCCACGGCGATCGAACTCTACTCCACGCTGCCGATCATCGAGGGCGCTGCCGCGATCCCGATCACACCCGGCGGGCTCGGCGCGCGCGAGATGCTCTTCGATCAAATGCTCACGCCGCTCGCGAAGCTCGAGCAAAACGTCGCACCGACGATTTCCGTGCTCGGCTACCTCTGCATCGCGTTCTGGGGTGCGGTCGGCGGCATCTTCTACATTTTCTACCGTCCCAGCCGCGCGCAGCGGAACGCCATCCGCGCGGAGACCGAGGCACAGTTCAAGGGCACCCACCTCGGCGGATGAGCAGCATGGCTGGATCGGAAATGCCGCCGCGCCCGTTCGTCACCGCGAACTTTGCGATGACCACCGACGGCCGCATCAGCACGCGAAATTTTACGCCGAGCAATTTTTCCTCGAAGCGTGACAAGCGCCGCCTCGTGAAAATCCGCGCCGCGTGCGATGCCGTGCTCGTCGGCGCGCGCACACTCGCCTCGGACACGATGACGCTCGGCATCCCCGGGGTCCGCGGAAAGAATCCGCCGCTGCGGGTCATCGTGAGCAACAGCGGACGCATCGCGCCCGCGTTGCGGGTTTTCAAAACTCCCGGAGCGCCGATCGTGATTTTCACCACGCGCAAGATGTCCGCGAAGACTCGCGAGGCGCTCGCGCCGGTTGCGGATATTTTCATCCACCCGACGCCGACCGTGGACCTCCCGCTCACGCTCGCAATCCTCCGTGCCGACTACGGCGTGAAGCGCCTCGTGTGCGAAGGCGGGGGATCGCTGCTGCGTTCCTTCGCCGCCGCCGATTTGCTCGACGAACTCCACCTCACCATCTGCCCGCTCGTCTTCGGCGGCACCGCCGCGCCCACGCTCACCGGCGTTCCGGGAAAATTCCTGCCGAAGAGCACGCAGCTCCGCCTCGTGGAAATGAAGCACGCAGGCGGCGAGTGCTTCACGCGCTGGGCTGTCGTGCATGGAAAAGTGCCGGCGAAAAACGCAAAATGACAGCGAGTGAAATGCAACCGCCGCGCCGCCGCGCCGTGATCACCGGCATCGGCCCCATCGCCGCGTGCGGCATCGGGCTCGATGCGTTTTGGAATTCGATCCGCGAGGGGCGCAGCGGCATCGCGCCGGTGTCGTGCTTCGATGCCTCGATCTTTCACGCGCGCAACGCCGGCGAAGTACCCGACTGGGACGCGGCGCGATTTTTTCCGCCGCACCGTCTCAAGCGCCTCGATCGCTACGCGCAGTTTGCCGTCGCCTCCGCGCTGCTCGCGCTCGACGATGCGAAGCTGCCGTGGAGCCGCGGGCAGCCGAATGCGCGGGCGGGCGTGAGCTTCGGCACCGCGCTCGGCGGCATCTCGAATGCGGAAGCCGAGCACACGCGCTTTTTGAAAAAAGGCCCTCGCGGTGTGAACCAGACGCTCGCGCTGCAAGTCTTCGGCGGCAGCGCGCACAGCAACATCGCGATCGAGTGCGGCTTCCGCGGCGTCGGCACGACGAACTCGAATTCCTGCGCCAGCGGCGCGGTCGCCGTGGGCGAGGCGCTGCGCTACATCCGCGACGGCTGGGCGGACGTGATGATCGCCGGCGGTGCCGAGGCTCCGCTGAGCCCGCTCACGTTTGGCTCGTTCGATTTCATCCGCACGATGAGCCGGTGGCAGGGCGAGCCCGCAGCGTTTGCGTGTCGGCCTTTCGACAAAAATCGCGACGGCTTCGTGATGGGCGAGGGCGCGTGCTCGCTCGTGATCGAGGAACACGATCACGCTGTGCGGCGCGGCGCGCGCATCTACGCCGAGGTGCTCGGCTACGCGATGAACAACGACGCCTTTCACATGACGAGCCCCGCGCCCGGCGGCGAATGCGTGACCGCGTGCATGCGCGCTGCGCTTACCGACGCACGCGTGCAACCGCGCGACATCGGCTACATCAATCCGCATGCGAGCAGCACGCAGCTCAACGACGCGAATGAGGTCATGTGCATCCGCAATGTGTTCGGTGACGCGCCGCCGCCGGTGAGCGGCACGAAGCCGTTCACCGCGCACCCGCTCGGCGCGACCGCGGCGATGGAGACTGCGATCTGCGCGCTCGCGCTGCACGATCAGTGGCTGCCGCCGACGCTGCATCACCGCACGCCCGATCCTGCGTGCGACATTGACGTGGTGCCAAACACCGGACGCGCACACAGCTTCTGCAATGCGATGAACAACGCCTTCGGCTTTGGCGGCGCGAACTGCTCGCTGGTGCTCGGGCTCGCCGAAGTGCCGTAGCCGCGCTTGTGAAATCTTGGGCTGACCCGCTTGCAGCGGAAGTGCCCGCACTCTCAGAGGTGCGGCTACGATGAAACTTGCTCGCACACCGCGCGACGAAAGGCTGTCCTTCTGGTGAAACAATCTACTCCCCACATGAATCCGAACACCCCCATTTCCCGCCGTGAATTTGCAAGGCAGTCCGCGCTCGCAGCGGCTGCGCTCGCCATCGGCAGCGCATCTTTGAACGCGGCCCCCGCGCATCCTTGGAAGATCATCGCGTTCAGCAAGCCCTTCGACAAACTGAGCCCGGAGGACACGGCGGATCTCGTCGCGGATGTCGGCTGGGACGGCATCGAATGCGCGGTGCGCGCGAAGTCCGGGCACATCGCGCCGGAACGCGTGGAGGAGGATCTGCCGAAGATGGCCGAGGCGCTGAAGAAGCGCGGCAAGACGATCGAGATCGTGACGACGGAAATCGTGAAGCTCGATCCGCTCGCGGAAAAAGTCCTCCGCACCTGCGCGAAGCTCGGAATCAAAAAGTACCGCCTCGGCTTTTCCAAATACACGAAGGACAAGGCGGTCGCCGACACGGTGCGCGAGCAGGGCGCGGCGCTGAAGGATCTCGCGGCTTTCAACGCGGAACTCGGCGTGCAGGGCGGCTGGCAGAACCACTCGGGAGCGGATTACGTGGGCGCGCCGATCTGGGACCTGTGGACGATGATCCGCGATCTCGATCCGAAGCACATCGGAATCTGCTTCGACATCAGCCACGCGACGATCGAGGGAGGGCTGTCGTGGCCGGTGCAGGCGCGGCTCATGGAGCCGTTTTACGTCGCGGTTTTCCTGAAGGATTTTCGCTGGGAAAAAACGGAAAAGGGATGGCAGCCGCTGTGGTGCAATTTCGGCGAGGGCGCGGTGCAGCGCGGGTTCCTCACGAATCTGAAGACGGCGAAATTTGCGGGGCCGCTGAGCCAGCATCACGAATACAAGGACCTCGGCACAGGCGCGCAGATGGTCGCGCACATGAAAAAGGATCTCGCGAAGCTGCGCGAGTGGCTGGCGTAGCGCGCTGCGCCGAGTGCTCAGGCGGCGACGGCCGATGCGTCACAGAATCCGAGGCGTGGAGATTCATTCCTTGAAAGTTGTGCGCTGGCCCGCGGATGTGTCCCGCGCCCCGGCCTCGATCCCCCGCCCCGCCGGAATCTATGCCGCCTCTCCTGCGACTTCCTGTTGCGCGCTCCACTGTCCGGTGAGCTTGACGGCGAGTTCCTTCACCGCCGCGGGATCGAAGGGCTTGTGGATCATGCAGAGGTTCCCGGGCTCCCCGAGGATGCCGGTGATCTCCTCCCACGAGTAGTCGGAGAATGCGGTGCAGATGATGATCTGGAGATTTTTCGAGACCTGCCAGATATGGCGGATCGTCTCCACGCCGTCCCATCCCGGCGGCATGCGCACGTCCACAAAAGCGAGCGCAAAAGGCCGCCCGTCGCTCTCGGCGCGCTGCACCATTTCGAATCCGTCGCGGCCCTGGTAGGCGGAGAAAAGTTCAAAGCCGTCCTGCACCAGCGCGGGTGTCTCCGTTCCGAAAAGCGCGTCCTCCAGTGCCGCGAGCGCGGCATTTTCCGCCCCGGCGACGCGGAGGATCTTCCCGAAATCCGCGTGGATGTCGCGGTTGTCGTCAATGATGAGGACGCGGCGGTTGCCCATTTGCATCGTGGCACTCATGCGGCTTTCCCCAATGTGGCGGCCTGCGTGAGCGGCAGCGTGAGTGTGAATGTCGCGCCCGCGCCCGGCCCGTCGCTCGTTCCGGTGAGGCTGCCGCCGATTTCCGTCGCGGCGTTTGCCGCGCCGTGGAGGCCGAAGCCGTGGCCGGTCGGCTTCGTCGTGAAGCCGTGGCTGAAGACGCGCGTGAGATTTTCCTGCGCGATGCCGCAGCCGGTGTCGCGGATCGCGATCGAGGCCTGCCTGCCATCGCCGCTCTGCACGGTGACGGAAAGAGCGCGCTTCGCAGCCGGCGTGCCCTCCATCGCCTGATGCGCGTTGGTGATGAGGTTCACGAGGATCTGGATCACCTTGTGCCGGTCCGTGATCACATGTGGGAGCGTCTCGGGGCAGTCCACTTCGATTTTCACCGAGGAGGACTGGAGTTCCGCGGAGGTCATGCGCAGCGCCTCGTCGAGAAGTTCACGCGGCGTGAAATCCTCCATCACGCCGGTGCTCTTCGCATGGTCCTGCTGCATGGCGACGATGTCCCGGATGTGGGCGATGTTCTTCGTGAGCTGGTCAATCTCGGTGAGGCGGCCTGCCTGCTCGGTGTCAATCTGCTGCGCGAGCGTCGCGAGGTAGCCCGGCAGCATCTGGCCCTTGCCTCCTGCGCTGAAGAACGAGGCGAGGTCGCCCTTTTGCGATTCCAGAAGGTCGGCGACTTTGCGGATGCCCGCGACCTTTGAGCCGCGGACGCTGTCGGCGAGCACGTTGGCCGAGACATTCACACTGTTGAGAACGTTGCCGACATTGTGCAGCACGCCGGTGGCCACCTCCGCCATGCCCGCGGCGCGCGATGCGTCCATGAGCTTCTTGTGCATCTCGGCGAGCTGGCGCTGGGCGCGGTTGCGCTCGGTCACGTCGTTCGCCAGCACGATCTTCGCGACCTTGCCGGCGAAGACGATGGCGTGCGCGGTGAGATGCACCTCGATGATGTCGCCACCGCGGCGTTTGTGCCTCCACTCGCCGCCGTCGAATGATTTCTGGCTCGTGCGGAATGCGCGCTCGACGTCCATCGGATCGGCACCCTTCGTGATGGATGCGAGCGAGAGCGCGAGGAATTCCGACTGGCTGTAACCGTAGTGGCGGATGGCGGCGTTGTTCACCGCGATGAAGCTGAGCGTCTCCAGATTCATCACCCACATCGGCATCGGGTTGTTTTCAAAAAGGTTCCGGTAGCGCACTTCGGAGTCCTTCAGCGCCTCCTCCGCCTGCCTGCGTTCGACGACTTCGCCTTGGAGCTGGCTGGTGCGCGCCATCACGTTTGCCTCCAGTTCCGCCCGCCCCTGGTTCAGCGCCTCGTCGCGCTCCTGAATTTGCAAGAGCATCGCATTGAACGAATCCGCGAGTTGCCCCACTTCGTCGTCGTGCCTCTTGGTCGCCCGGAGCGCGTAGTTGCCGTCCTTTGCGACGCTGCCTGCGAGTTCCGCGAGCTCGCTGATCGGCCCGGAGATCATCCCTTGGAAGCGCTTGAGCAGATGTCGCGCGACGATGGCAGCGATGGTGAAAATGACCGCTGCGATCAGCACATAGATGCGCAGCACCGCCCAGAAGTGCGCGAGGCTGATTTCGACAACCACCGTGCCCTTTCTCTCCCCGCCTTCCATCACCGGCTCGTAGTGCCGCAGGCTTGTGAAGCTGAGGTGCGCGCCGTTTTCCATGCCAGACGGGATGCTGGCGGGCAGCGCCGCACCCGTCTTGTTCGTGGGCCGTGCGACTGCGCGTCCGTCCGCGATGTAGATCGCCGCGCCGGAGACCTGCGGATGTTCCATCAGCGTGTCCAATGTGGAAACGAGTGCCGCCTGGGATCCGCTGGCGAGCAGTTCGCGCGAATCCTCCGCCGCGATCCTGCCGACGAGCCGGAGCATGTTGCGGGCGGTGACGAATTCCGAGCAAAGATCGAAGACGAGAAAGCCAAACCCGGCGATCACCATTGCCGCCGTGCATGCGAGCATCGAGATGGCCGTCAGCTTTTTCCGGATCGGCTTCGGGCCGAGCCTGTGCTTCACCCGGCCCTCGATGCGCGCGAGGAATCCCGCGTGCTCCGGCGCAGGCACGGCAGGTGCTGGCCGAGCCGGCAAAGGCGGCTGCGAGCCAACGTCGCCGGCTGGCGGATTTGATTGCAGGTCGGACATTTTTCGGGGCGGCGAGCGCGCGGGTATGGCCCTGAGTGATGCAGGATTTGCGCCACTCCCTCCCCGAAAACTCATCCGCATCCCTGTGCCAATGCCGGCCTACAATCCCGCAAGGAGCGCCGGTGCGCGGCCTGCGGCCTCCGCCTCGACGCCATCGGGCACCCAGAGCTTTCCGAGCGATCGCGTGCCATCCGCATGGAAGTGCAGCGGGAGGATCGAGCAGTTCGGCACGGTGAAGCCGTGGATGAAATGGAAGAAACGCCGCATCGCCGCGGCGTCCACCGTCGCCGGCGGCGAAAGTCTGAGCCACGCCACGGCATCCATCACGCGTCCGTGGCAGAAGATGAAAGTCGTGCGCTCCGTGCGATGCGTGAGCCGGTGCAGCGCATCCGCGACGCGCGCGATGAAGCCGGCAAACGACTCCGCATCCGGCGCGGCAAAGTGCGGGTCGCACCGCTCCCAATACGCGTCGGAAAGCACGCGCCTCTCGTCCTGCGTGGTGTCCGTGCAGAGCGCGGGATCGAGGTATTGCACCTCCTGCACCGGCCATTCCTCCACGCGCGCCCTTGGAAATCTCCGGATCGCAAAATCCGCCGTCTGCTGCGCGCGGACGTACGGCGAGACGACGATCAGCTCCGGCTCGGACGGCAGCATCGCGCAGAGCTGCGCGGCCTGTCGGAAACCGAGATCGCTCAGCGGATATGTCGGCGCCTCACGCGTGCGGGCGCCCGCATTCGCCACGCTCTCCGCGTGCCGGATGAACCACACCTCGCGCCCGCTACTTTTGTGCATCGTCCCCCAGCTTTTCAAAGCGCCCCGCAAACACGAGCATCACGCCGCCGAGCGCCGCGAATCCGCCGGCATACAGCCAGCGCGCGAGCATGAAGCGCACGAATTTCGACTCCGGATCATCGCGACGTTGCTCGACGCCCGACGAGCCGCCGAGCGGCCGCACGACCCCGGTGCGCATCGCATCCACGGCCGTATAGCCGTAAAAAGCCGCGACCGCGAAACAGACGATGGCAAAGAGGCGCACGCTTCAGATCAGGCCGAGCTTCATCTTTCCCGCCTCGGAAATCATCGCCTGGTTCCATGCGGGCTCCCACACGAGTTCCACCGCCGCCTCGCCGACACCGGGCACGCTCTCGATTTTTGCGCGCGCCTCCGCCGCGATCGTCGGGCCCATGCCGCAGCCCGGCGCGGTCAGCGTCATCTTCACGTTCACCTTCGCGGGTGTGCCCTCCGGCTGCTCCACGGTGCAGTCGTACACGAGTCCGAGGTCCACGATGTTCACGGGGATCTCCGGGTCGTAGCAGGTGCGGAGCTGCTGCCACACGGACTGCTCGTCCACCTTTTCCGTGGTCGCCGCGGCCTCCGCCGCTTTCGCCGCGACGGTGATGCCGAGCGCGTCCGCATTCGCATCCGTGATGCGCGCAAGCCCCTGATCGGTCGCGATGGTGAAGCTCCCGCCGAGCGCCTGCGTGACGGTGACCATCGTGTCCTTTGCGATGGTGAATGTCTCGCCGCTCGGGATGCGGATGGCCTCGCAGTCGCGAGTCAGAATTTTCGGTCCGGTGTGGTCTTCCATGAAATTATTGGTCGGTTTTAGGTTTCAAAATTACGCGCACGGTTTTCTGCGCGCCGTCCTTTGCGGGGGAAAAGCTGTCCATCAGCGTCGGCGCATTTGCCGGAGCCGTCGCTGGTGTTAAATTTTTCGCAGGTGCAGAGGGAACCCCTGAGAGCGCCTGCCGCAGCGCACCCTCGACGAGCTGCGCGCAGTGGATTCGCATCGGCGGCAGCGGCCCGAGTTCCGCGCTCAGCGCCTGCCCATCCATCGCCATCGCCTCCTCGGGCGTCTTGCCCTGGATGAGCTGCGTCGCGAGGCTCGCGACCGCGATGGCCGTCTCGCAGCCGAACGTCTGGAACGTCGCGCGATCGATCACCTTCTTCCCGTCCTCGTCGCGGAACTTGATCCACATCCGCAGCATGTCGCCGCAGTCCGCGCTGCCCGCCGTGCCGACCGCGTCCGCATTCTGCATCTCGCCGAGATTTTTCGGCTCCGAGATCGCGTCGCTGATTTTCTGCTGAAGGTCGTCGTTCATTCGCTTATTCCAACTCGTAGCGCGGGATTTTCGCGTCCACCTCACAGCTCCATGCGTCAATGCCGCCGCGCAGCACGCGCACATTTTCCAGCCCGTGCCCGATGAAATACGCCGCCGCATCCATGCTCTTCATGCCGTGGTGGCACACGAAGATGAGCAGTTCATCCTTCGGCAATCCGCCGAGCGAATGCATCAGCTCCTGTGTAAAAAATGTGCTGCCCGCGATGTGCGTCGCGTCCCACTCTTCGCGCGAACGCACGTCAATCAGCCGCGCCTTGCCACCCTTCACCAGCTCCGCGGCATCCGCCGGGGCGATCCGCATTTTCTCATCCGCATCGTGCGCCGCGAGGATCGTCTGTGCGACTTCGTCCACCGCGAGGCCGTTGTTCCGCGCGCACACCTGCGCGAGCATCTCGGCGGGATTGAACCCGCAGCTCGAGCATCCGCCGATGTGGTAGCTGCGGAAGAGCGCGCGCTGCGCTCCGGGAAAGTGCGCGAGCAATTCGCCCATGCTGGTCTGTGGATCGATCGTGGCGGTCATTCTGGGTGAAATCTAGAGCAAACGCAGGACGGTGGCAACCACCGCCGTTTGCTGTCTGGCCGCTGGCAGGGCACGCTCTTCCCAAAAAACGGTGTTTTGCGAGAAAACCCTATTCCTCAAAGATGAGTTCTTCTGCCGCGGTAGTGAATTCCTGCACAAGGTACTCATGTTGCTCTCCTCTGGTCTGCGGCAGCGCTATCTGCAAATCACACTCTTTGTCTTGCATCATGTCCCGAACCATTATGCCGGCTTTAACATACCGTTGCCAGCCCACGGGAGATGCCTGGTCCCGGTCGTCCGAACTCAGTCGTTGATGTTCTGGAATTGTGACAAGGCAGGCAACGGATGCATGAGCTATGTGATGTTCGTTCCATCGGCCACTTATGAATTGTTCGAACAGAAAACGGATAGGGAATATATGTTCGTGCTGGATCTCATGAGGCATGGCTTCAAGTGCTTTCATTGAACGAAAACGCGTCGAATATTTCCCGTCTCTTTCGCTAAGTTTCCAAACAGCAGTGCGAAAGTAGGGGAGTTTTAGAGAGGCGGGAAGAAGGGTCGAAGCGCGCAGACAGCGAAGCACCGCAATGGCCATTTTCCAGATCGGCACTCCATCCTCGTTGGCTTCATAAGGCTCTTGATGTGCGAACATGAAAGAAAGCAGGGATTGAAAAAGCGCAAGTGCTCCGGGCGAAATCCGAACTACTCCGCCCGGATCAGCCGGGCATCATCCTTCTCCACGCCGTTGTTCCAGTACGCCTGCATCTCGGCGGGCGTGGGGACGCGCAGCGGGCGCACGATGCGGAAGCCGAGGAATTGTGCATCCGTGTGGAACCAGATGCTCTTCGGGAGTTGCGGGTCCTGGCGCTTCCATTCGGCGGACGATGCACGGCGCACAGCGGCGCGGAGTTTCGTCACATCATCGTCGTCCCACGAGCCGCCGCGCGCGACGTGCGGGTAGGGCTTCGTCGCCTTGTTCCATGGATTCGCGGCGGGCGCGGTCTTGTAGTACGCGGGGTCGTATTGATCGAGCGTCCACTCGTCCACGTTGCCCAGGATGTCGTAGAGGCCCCAAGGGTTCGGCTTCTTCTTGCCGACCTTCTGATACTTGAAATCGCTGTTCTTCCCGTACCAGCAGTAAGTGCCGATCTGCGACGCATCGTCGCCCCAGAAGTATGCCGTCGTTGTCCCCGCGCGCGCGGCGTATTCCCACTCGGCCTCGGTGGGCAGGCGGTAAAAATGGCCCGTCTTCGCGCTCAGCCACTGGCAGTATTTGTTCGCCATGTGCTGCGTCATCGAGATCGCCGGGAAGCCATCCGTGCCCATGCCGAAGCTCATCTCCACATACGGCTGCGTCGGGTGCGTGACGGCGTCGGTGAGCTTGTTTAGCTCAGCCGGCAGGTTCTTCGAGACACGCGCCTTTTTCTCCTCCTCGGGATACATGAAGAGCTGGAATTCATTCCACGTCACCTCCTTCGCCTCCATCCAGAACGGCGCGATCTCCACCTCGCGCTGCGGGCCTTCGTCGGAATTCATCCCCTCGGGCCAGCCGAGTTGCTTCTTCGCCGCGGCGAGTTTCTCCGGCGTCGAGGCGGTCAGGTCGCGGCCCTTCTCATTCTCGGGGCTGCCCATCTTGAATTTCCCGCCGGGGATCGGCACCATGTCATACGTCACCTCGCTGCCGGGAATCGTCACGGAGTAGCCCTTCATCTCGGACTCCGCCTTCTCCTTCGAAGTCTCGCCGATGCGCTTCGCGATCTCGGCGACCACGAGCGACTCCGCGGCGTTGTCCACCTTCACCTCCTTTTTGCGTGCGATCAAAGTCACGCCGTCGGGCCACTTTGCGCCCTCGTTGATCCACGTCTTCAGCGTCTCCGAGTCCGCCTTCGAGAGCCGCGCGCTCGATCCCTTTTTGATCTCCTCCATCGGCGGCATCAGTTTGTCGCTGTCGTCCGCGAGCTGCGTCGTCGAGTAGGCTTTGCTCTTCGCCGCATCGCCCGGGATGATCGTCTTGCCGCGAATCGCCTTCGCCTTCGTGTCGAGTTCCACACTCGTGTCGCCTTTTTCCACCGCGGACGCCTTCGGGTTGTGGCAGCGCACGCAGTTGAATTCCAGGATCGGCTGCACATCCTTCACGAAGTCCACCGCGGCGGTGGCGAGCGTGGGGATGGCGATCATCAGGGACAGGATGGCGGACGTGGTCGGTTTCATGTGCGTGGAGTTGGTGAGTGCGAGAGTATTCGCCCGCATTTCCCTTCTTTGGAAAAAACGGGCCGCTCTCCATGTCCGAGCCGCGGCTGCGGATCAATCCCATTCCTTCAACATCCAACGCGTGGGCGTCAGTATTCGTCATTGGTTGAATGTTGGACGCCCAGGGCAATCGCATCGAAAACCACGGGAAAGCTGCATGGACGAAAGGCCGCTGAGCGGGGCTCAACATCTAACATTTAACACCTAACGCCAAACGCTGAAAATTCACAGCGATCAGCTCCATGGAAATGGATTCCGCCGTTTAGCGTTAGAAGTTAAGTGTTAAATGTTAGACGTTAAGCCCGCCGCAGGCACCTCCCGCCGTCCTGAAGTTTCGCTCTTTGAAACGAACGACTTTTGATGCGATTGCTCTGATTGAATGCCGCCCGCCGGTTGACACACCCCGCCTCGCCCTCTAGCTTCCGCGCACTCTCCGGGGTGCCATGCTCCTCAACCGTCCAGTCCTGGTCTTGAACAGGCTCTGGCAGGCGATTCACGTCTGCTCAGCCCGGCGGGCTTTTTCGCTCCTCTGCCAGGGCCATGCGCAGGTCATCCATACCGAGGACGGCAGCTTTTCCACGCACGACTTCGACAGTTGGCGCAGCCTCTCCCAGCGCGAACCGGGCTCGCAGATGGTCCAGACCGTCTCATACAAAATCCGCCTGCCCACCGTCATCGTCCTCATGCTGTTCGACCGCATGCCGCGCAAGGAGGTGAAATTCACGCGCCACAACATCTTCGAGCGCGACCGAAACACCTGCCAGTATTGCGGCAAGACCCTCGACCGCCGCGACCTGAACCTCGACCACGTCTTCCCACGCGACCGCGGCGGCCAGATGACGTGGGAAAACATCGTCTGCTCCTGCATCCCGTGCAACACACGCAAGGGCAACCGCACGCCCGATCAGGCGCGCATGAAACTCATCCGCAAACCCGAACGGCCAAAGTGGCGGCCCTTCGCGCACCTCACCTTCGGCGCGGAGCACCACGACAGTTGGAAACACTTCGTGGACTTCGCGTATTGGAACGTCGAACTCGGCGAAGGCGCATAGCCGGGAGCGGCGACTTCCAAGTCGCCGCATGCAATCGCGAGGAGGCGCACCAAAGTAGGCGAGATTTCCAATCTCGCGCGGCAGGACGGGCGGAGGCGGTGGGGTGGCGGGGAGCAAATGCCTCCCTAATTTCGTTGGCGGGGGCGGGAGCCCGCGTCCGCGCGCTCTCCCGAGCGCGCCTACGGGCCAATCCGCGGCTCCGTCCCGCTACAGTCCGAATTTTTGGATGAGACCGCAAATCGGAAGTCGGTGCGCTTGGATTTCCAACCGCAGATGAACGCGGATGAACGCAGATTCCGGATCTTCATCTGCGTTCATCTGCGGTTCACCTCTGAAAAAAAACTCCGCATTCGCTGAAAGATCACCCCCGCAGCCCCCGTTCTATCCGGGACTATGCTGCACTCCATCCTCCGCCCTTTCGCCTTCTCCGCTCGCGCAACGTCGCGCCTGCTCGCGTTCTTCTTCGGTTCGCTGCAGTTCGCCTGGACTCCCCCACTCTGGCTGCGCGCCATCGGACGCGGCCTCGCACGCCACTCGCGCGCCGCCGTGATGCTCCTCATCATCTCCGCGACCTTGAGCTACGGCGCATGGCGCGGCAGCCACCCGCACGGAGCACGCCAGCCCCGGACCATCCCCGTCGCCGCAGCCGCCGAGACGCCGCCAGCGCCACTCGCGTCCCAGCCCGCTGCCGATACGCGCGACACTTCCAAACCCATCGTCCGCGCCGTCACTGCCATCGTGGACTGGCGCAATCCGGAATGGGACGAGGTCCGGAAAGAATGCAGGCAAGCCGCGCTCGTCATTCGTTTCAGCGCTCCGGCGGCGCCGCTCGAACTCATCGGAAAAGCGGCCGCACCCGGCACCGTGAAGATCAGTCCCGAAGTCGCGGGCGGATGGAAGTGGGCTTCCGCACAGCAGCTCAGCTTCGAGCCGCAGGGCGGGTGGATGCCGCCCCGCCGATACGACTTCGCTCTCGGCGACGGCACCTTCGCCAAGGACTGCACCGTCTCCTTCGACAAACACTCTCCCGAGGCCTGGCATTCGCCTCGCCTCAAGGCATCGTTCGACGGCCAGTCATTCCACATCGATCCCGCCACACCCGCGAAGCAGCAGGCCATCGCCACCGTCACCTTCACCCAGCCCGTGACGCGCGATGAGCTGCTCCGCTGCCTCACCGTGGTGAACATGAGCCTTCATCGCGACGGCGTGCCGCTCTTCGCGCCCGGCGGCCAGCCGGAGGTGATCGCGGATGAAAAAAGTCCCCTGCGCTTTTTCCTGCGCTCACCACTCATCACACCGGGTGAAAAGGGTGACCTTGTGCGTTTCCAAATCGCACCCGGCCTCACTGCAATCGCCGGCGGCACCCCCGCTAACGAAGAGTTCGTTATAAAAATCGGAGTGCCGTCGCGCTACTCGGGATTCATTTTCAAGTCCGCCCGCGCACAGCTCATCACCAACAAGGAGGGCGAGCCGCGGCAGTTCATCTTCCTGGAAAGCAGCATCGCCGCGAACAACGCCGTCGTCGCGAAAGCCGCCCACGCATGGCAGCTCCCTCCGCCGCGCAAAGATAAGAACGGCAGGGAGGAACCGTGGAAAAGCGACAATGTCACACCCGAGGTGCTCGCAAAATCGAAGCCCGTCCCGCTCGAATTCATCACCGACGACGACACTCCTCCGAGCACCAGCATCTTCGGTTTTCGCCTCGTCCCGCAGCACGCCGCGCGAATCTTTGTCCGCGTGCCGAAGGATACGCCCGCGCCCGGCGGATTCGTCACGCGCGAGGATTTCAACGCCGTCGTGGACGTGCCCATGTTCCCGCGCCTCGTGACCGTGCTCGGCAAAGGCGGCATCCTCGCCCTCAACGGCGAGCGCAAACTGAACATCCAGTCGCGCGGCTACGAGCATCTGCGCTTCACACTGGCACGCGTGCTCGCCGGGCAGATCAATCACCTCATCAGCCAGTCGAATGGCACCTTCACGTCACCCCTGATCGAGGGGAGCATGGGCTTTGAGGACATCGCGAACTTTCATTCGTCGGTGCAAACCCTGGTGAAGAAAAACGATCACGAGATGAACTACTCCGCATTCGACTTCGCTCCCTCACTGCTCCGCATCGAGCCAGGCGGGGAGGACGCGCAGCGCGGACTTTTCTATCTCAGCGTTGAGGGCGTCCGCCGGCGCACGCAAGACGATGCAAAGCCAACCGACAGTGATCCCGATCCCGAGTGGATCGCGCTGACGAGCGGCGGACCTCGTGAGCATGATCGCGGTCGTCGTCACCGCGGCGAGGACGAGGAGGAAAACGAAACCTCACCGACCGACAACGGCGGCAGCAGCGATTCGCGCTTCGTGCTCATCACCGACCTCGGCCTCATCGTGAAGCGCAACGCCGACGGCACGCGCGACGTGTTCGTGCAGTCTTTCAAGGAACGCGCGCCCATCGCGGGCGTGCATCTCACCGCGCTCGGAAAAAACGGCAGCACGCTCGCCGAGGCCGACACCGATGCGCAGGGCCGCGCCGCACTCCCCGCGCTCGATGCACTCATGCGCGAAAAGAAACCCGTCGCGCTCATCGCACGCAAAGGTGCCGACCTCGCGTTCATCCCGTGGGCGCGCGAGGATCGCGCAGTCGAGCTTTCGCGGTTCGACATCGGCGGTGTGAACCGCAGCGACACCACCGCGCTCGACGCATTCCTTTTCACCGAGCGCGGCATCTACCGCCCCGGCGATCCGATCCAGCTCGGCGCAATCGTCCGCACGCGCAACTGGGGCGGTCTGCTCGCAGGCGTGCCGCTCGAAGTCGCGCTCTTCAATGCGAAGGAGGAGCCCGCCGGTGTTTTCCCCGTGAAGCTCGGAGCGGATGGATTCATCGAGATCAAGATGCCGACCAGCGAGACAGCGCCGACCGGCGTGTGGCGCATCGAGCTGCGCAGGCCCGACGACGGCAAAAAGAAGAAGCGCAACAACGACGATGAGGACGAAGCCGACGCGCGCCACCTCGGCCACATTCTCGTGCGCGTCGAGGAGTTCCAGCCCGACCGCCTGAAGCTCGCCGCAAAGCTCGAACCCGCCGCGCAAGGCGCGTGGCTCGCACCGGAAAATCTCATCGCGCACGCCGAGGTGCAGACACTCTTCGGCATTGCCGCCGCCGATCGTCGCGTCACGGCGAAGCTGCACATCGCGCCCGGTTCGCCGCATTTCGAGCAGTGGCCGGGCTGGAGTTTCGGCCTGCCGAAGCACGAGAAATTCGAGCCGCGCGAAGTGGACCTCGGCGAGACGAAGACAGACGCGGAGGGCCGCGCAAAATTCACGCTCGCACTCGAAGGCTACGCCGCGCCGCTGCTGCGCGTGTCCGTGGACTTGGAGGCATTCGAGGCTGACGGCGGACGCGGTGTCCGCGGCGCGCTCGGCACGCTCGTCTCACGCCAGCCGTATCTCATCGGCTGGAAGACTTCCGACGATCTCGCCTTCATCCCACGCGATGTGCCGCGCAGTTTTGAAATCCTCGCCATCGGCCCCGATGCAAAACCGGTCGCCGCGCCCGGCCTCAAGCGCGTGCTCATCGAGACGCGCCACGCCTCCGTGCTCACGAAGCAAAACAACGACACGCTCGCCTACGTCTCGCGCGAGATTGAAAAGGAAATCGAAACCGCCGACGGCGCGCTCACCGCGGGCGCGATGAAAGTGCCGCTGCCAGTGAACCGCGCAGGCCGTTTCCGCTACGAATGGCGCGACGCCGCGGGCGTGGCGGTGTGCGTCGTGCCGTTCACGGTCGTCGGCGCGGGCGAATCTGCTCGCAACCTTGAACGCGATTCCGAACTCGAAATCACGCTGCCCGACAAAGTGTGGAAGCCCGGCGAGCAACTCGAAGTCTCGTTGCGCGCGCCCTACGCCGGCGCGGGACTCATCACGATCGAGCGCGAGCGCGTGCTCTCCGCGCAGTGGTTCAAGGCCGACAGCGCATCGAGCGTGCAGCATATCACCGTGCCCGACGGCATCGAAGGCGGAGCTTACGTGAGCGTCGCATTTGTGCGCGCACTCGACTCGCCCGAGATTTTCACCAGCCCGCTCAGCACCGGCGTGGCTCCGTTCAAAGTCACGATGGAACGCCGCCAGCTCGCGGTGTCGCTCGACGCACCGGAACGTGCGCGTCCCGGCGAACGTGTGCGCATCGGCTTCTCCACACCGCGCGCGTCACGCATCGTCGTGTGGGCCGTGGACGAGGGCATCCATCGCGTCACGAGCTACCGCGCGCCGCAGCCGCTCACGCAACTCATCCGCAAGCCCGCGCTCGAAGTCGGCACCTGGCAGCTCCTCGACCTGCTGCTGCCAGAGTATTCGCTCCTGAAAAGCGCGAAGGCATTCGGCGGCGACGGTGACGAGCCGCCGGAACTGAAGCTCGGACTGAATCCGTTCAAGCGCCGCCGCGTCGCGCCGGTCGTGTATTGGAGCGGCATCATCGAGAGCGGGCCGGAACGCCGCGAAGTGTTTTACGACGTGCCGGACTATTTCGCCGGGCGGCTCAACATCATGGCAGCCGCCGTCGCGCCCGAAGCCGTCGGCGTCGCGGAAAAGCAGACGGTCGTGAAAGGCCCGTTCGTCCTCACGCCGAACGCGCCGTTCTTCGCCGCGCCCGGCGATGAATTCACCGCATCGCTCACCGTGGCGAATCAGCTCGAAGGCGCTGCCGTGACGGATCAGGTCGCCATCGCCGCCGAACCGATCGGCGGACTCGAAATCATCGAATCGCCGAAGTCGCCGCTCACCATCGCGGTCGGCAAGGAGGCCACCGTGCGCTTCCGCGTGCGTGCGAAAAATGCGCTCGGCAACGCGGAGCTGAAATTCTCCGCGAGCGCCGGCAAGGAACGCATCGAGCAGAGCGCAACGATGTCCGTGCGCCCCGGCGTGCCGCGCACGGCGATCGTGCAGAGCGGATGGTTCCGCAAGGACTCGCACGATGTCCCGATGCAGCGCGACTTCTTCGCCGAGTTTGCGAAGCGCGAGGCGGTCGTCTCGACGACCCCGCTCGGCCTCGCACGCGGTCTCGCCGCGTATCTCCGCGAATATCCGCACGGATGCAGCGAGCAGATCACCAGCCGCGCATTCCCGTGGCTCGTGCTGCGCGGCGATGCGGACTTCGGACTGGAAAACGCCGAGGCCGAAAAGGTGCTGCGCGACACGGTCTCGATGCTTGCGCGCCGGCAGAATGGCGACGGCGGATTCGGCTACTGGTCGTCATCCGCAAACCAGGACGGCTTCGACTACCTCAGCGTGTATGTGACGTTCTTCCTCACGGAAACGAAAGCCGCCGGCTTCCACGTGCCCGGCCCGATGCTCGACGCCGCACTGCGCCGCATCCGTCTGATGGCCGACGCGAAGCTCTCCGAGCCGTGGCGCGGCCACGACGGAGTGATGCACTACGAGCGCACGCGCAGCGAGGCGAACATCCAGGCCGCCGCGATCTACCTGCTCACGCACAACGAGGAGGTGACGACGAACTACGCACTGAAGATGCGCGACTTCCTCGAGAAGAAAGTGCCCGCCGAACTGTGGCAGCGCGACCCTTCCGCCGCGTGGCTCGCCGCGACTTGGCGGATGCTGAAAAAGGAGGACGAGGCAAAAAAGCTGATCGCCATTCATCGCAAGGCACGCGCGGGCGCTCCGAAAAATTGGGACTGGAGCTACTACTACGAGTCGGACCTCACGCGCGAGGCGATGACGTTCACCGTGCTGTGCCGGCACTTTCCGGAAATCGCGGGCACGTTCGGCTACGACGATCTGCGGCCCATCACCGAGCCGCTGGAGCGCGGCGACTTCCACACGCTCTCCGCTGCGTGGAGCGTGCTCGCGCTGAAATCCTACGCGGGTCTCGCGAAGGAGAGCGGCGTAAAGGCGGGCATCGCGGAACTCACCGGCGCGGATGCAAAGACACTTGCGGAAGCGCGCGCCGGAATTGTGAACGCGAAGCTCGCACCAGGTGGCGGTGTCGCGCGGTTCTTCCTCACGCGACCGGACGATGCGCCCAAGGTTGGCGCGTGGTATCAGGCGATCGAGACGGGCTTCGATCGCGCGCTGCCCACTGTCGCGGACGCACACGGCATCGAGGTCTTCCGCGAGATTCTCGACGAGAAAGGTGATGCCTCAACGATGGCGAAGACCGGCGAGACGCTGATCATCCGCCTGCGCGTGCGCAATGTCAGCACGACGGCGCAGCCGCACATCGCACTCAGCGAACTGCTCCCCGGCGCATTCGACTTTGCCCCGCAGGGCGAAGACCACGCGCTGAAGCCCGGCCTCAACGCACTGCCCGGCGCAGAGTATGTGGACCTGCGTGAGGACCGCGCGCTGATCTTCTGCGATCTCGCGCACGGAGAGACGAAGACGTTCGAGTATTCCGTGCGTCCCACATGCGCGGGCGCATTCACCATCCCGCCCGCATACGCCGAGAGCATGTATGATCGCGCCGTGAACGCGCGCGGCATCGCCGGGAAATTCACCGTGCTGCCCCGCGAATGAAGACGCTGCGCCGCTGGCTGAAACGATGCGCGTGGGGATTCGGAATCCTCGCCGGCGTGCTGTGGCTCGCCTGGCTGCTCCTGCCAAAGCCCGACCTGCTGCCGCCCGGCGCGGAGTTCTCGCGCGTGGTGCTGGATCGCGATGGGCGCGTGCTTTTCATCACGCTCACGCACGATGGAAAATACCGCCTGCCCGCGAAGCTCGGCGAACTTTCACCCGAGCTGCTAGCCGCGACGCTCGAAATGGAGGACAGGCGTTTCTTCAATCACCACGGTGCGGACGTCCGCTCGCTCGCACGCTCGGTGTGGGGCGTGATCTCCCGGCAACGGCTCGGCGGCGGCTCGACGCTCACCATGCAATACGCACGCCTGCGCTGGCATCTCAACACCCGCTCATTCTGGGGCAAATGCACGCAGGTCTTCCGCGCGGTGCAGCTCGAACGGCACTACGGCAAGACCGATTTGGCCGAGGCGTATTTCACCTTCGCACCCTACGGCGGAAATGTGGAAGGCGCGCCCGCCGCGAGCCTGCTGTGGTGCGGCAAGCCCGCGAGCGATCTCTCGCTGCGCGAGGCGGCGGCGCTGAGCGTGCTGCCGCAGAGCCCGACAGCGCGGCGTCCGCGCAAGGACGGAAATCCCAAGCTCGCCGCAGCACAGGGACGCCTCATGACGCGGTTGCGTGCGGCGCGCGGGGAGGCGGCGAGCGAACTGGATGCGGACTTCGTGCTGCACCCCGCGCCGGTGCCGCGTCTCGCACCGCATTACGCAAGACGGATGATCGCGGGTAGCGCGGGCGTCCCGCCTGCCGTGCCGGGCGTCTCGCCTGGCACATCGGACGTTGCGAGACTGACGCATCAGGACACGGCAAACGTCGCGCGAAAGGGACGCCTCTCGACGCTCGATGATTCACGCGAGACGCGTGAATCAGCAGGCGGGACGCCCACGCTACCCGAATCAAACGCTCTCCGCAATGTGGGTCGGGCATCTGCCACAGCCGCGGTTTCTGATGCGGTGCTCCGCACGACACTCGACCTCGCGCAGCAGCAGAACATCGAACGCAGCATCGCGGATTTTCTCTCGCGCGAACGCAGCCGCGGGCTTCGCAATGCTTCGGCGATTCTCGTCCACGCGCCGACACGCGAAGTGCGCGCCTACGTCGGGTCCGCGGGATTTTTCAACGACGGCATCCAGGGCCAGGTGGATGGCGTGACGGCGCGGCGCTCGCCTGGCTCGGCGCTGAAGCCGTTCATCTACGCGCTCGCGTTCGATGCGGGCCTCATCCATCCGCGCACGCTGCTCGATGACGCGCCGAGACGCTTCGCCAGCTACAATCCTGAAAATTCCGATCGCGGATTTCTCGGGCCGATCCCTGCGGCGGAGGCCTTGCGGCGCAGCCGCAATGTGCCGGCTGTCGAGTTGCTCGCCCGCCTGCCGAATGGCGGACTGGATTCGTTTCTTCGCAACGCTGGCGTCGAATTGAAACGCCCGCCCGGTGAATACGGTCTCTCGCTCGCGCTCGGCGGCGCGGAAGTTTCACTGCGCGAACTCGCGATGCTCTACGCGGGGCTGGCGGACGGAAACGGCCCAGGCATTCCGTATTTCAAAATCGGCAGCACGGCGAGCGCCTCCCAGCCATCGCTGTCGCGCGCCGCATGTGCGCTCACGCTCGATGCGCTCCGCGGCAGCGAACCGGGCACGCCGTCCGGCCTCGCGTGGAAGACCGGCACGTCGCACGGATTCCGCGACACGTGGGCGTGCGGTGTCATGGGCGAGTGGGTGCTGTGCGTGTGGGTCGGAAACTTCGACGGCAAGCCGATGCCGGGACTTTTCGCGCGCGACACGGCGGCTCCCCTGCTCTTCCAGACCGTCACGCGCCTCGGGCTGCACGCAAAAAAACCGGCGCGTCCGGCGGAGATCGCAAACGTGCAACTCTGCGGCGACTCCGGTGCGCTCGCCGGGCCGCACTGCCCGCACCGCACGCACGGCAGCTTCATCGCGGGCGTGTCGCCGATTGATGTGTGCTCCGTGCATCGCGAAATTCTCCTCGATGAAAATGGCCTCCGCGTGCCGGTGACGCAGGCGCGTCCGGGCCTGCGACGTACGGTCGCGGAATTTTGGCCAGCGCAGCGGCTCGATCAATTCCGCCGCGCCGGCCTGCCGCGTGCAGCGCTGCCGCCGCTCGCAATCAGCAATGCCGAGCGCGAATCCGGCCCGGCACCGCGCATCATTTCACCACAGGCCGCGCTGACGTATGCGCTTCGCGTCGGCGATGCTGTGAAAAATTCGATCCCGCTCGAAGCCGATGCCGCTGCGGATGCGCGTGAGATTCACTGGTTCGCCGGGGCGCACTACCTCGGCGTGAGCGCGCCGTCGCATCCGCTGATGTGGAAAGCCGCGCCGGGCCGCTGGCAGATTCAGGCCGTGGACGATTCCGGGCGCGTGGCGAAAATCGCGGTCACGGTCGTCGCGGCACAGTGAATTCAGCGCGGATTAGAATCAGTCATGAACTTCTCGGGGAACTCGCGCACGCATTCTCAACGCCAACGGCGTTGCATCATTAAGCCCAGGGTTGACGCGACGCAGGAGCGCCTACCCTGGGAAATCCCGAGGAAAAAAGCATCAACCCCAACGGGGTTGCATCCGCTTCCGCTCGTCGGTTGATGCAACCCCGTTGGGGTTGATTGTATCTATTGAACGATGTCCCAGGGTAGCTCGTTCCTCGCAACCCTGGGCTGGATGATGAAACGCCGTTGGCGTTTTCGTCCTGCGCTGCCGCGTGCCAGGTGACCGTCCGCGCTCTCCCAGGCGCGCCTACGCTCCGCAACATCCCTCCACCTCCACCCATCCTGCCGCGCGAGGTTAGAAAACCTCGCCTACTTTGAATGCCACTCCTGCAGCGGCTTCACCGTATACCCGCTCGCTTTCATCGCGCGGATGCCTTCGAGACTCGCTCGCGCTGCGCGCAAAGTCGTCATCACCGGGACGCGGCTGCTGCTCGCGGTGCTGCGGATTTTCACCTCGTCCTCGCGTGCAGACTTGCCGCTGGGCGTGTTGATGACGAGTGCGAGTTCGCCGTTCTTCAGCATGTCGAGCGCGTTGGGGCGGCCTTCACTCAGCTTGAAGATTTTGCTCACGGGCACGCCGGCTTTTTCCAGCGCGGCGGCGGTGCCGCTCGTGGCATAGAGCGTGAAGCCGGCCTTTGCGAAACCGTCCGCGATCTCGGCGGCCTTCGTCTTGTCGGTGTCGGCGACACTGATGAAAATGTTGCCCTTCAGCGGCAGCGCGGGCATCGCGGCCATCTGCGCCTTCGCGTAGGCGATGCCGAAGTTCGCATCAATGCCCATGACTTCGCCGGTGCTCTTCATCTCGGGGCCGAGGATGATGTCGGTGCCGGGGAATTTCGCGAATGGGAACACGGCTTCCTTCACCGAGTAGTGCGTGGGCACGACTTCCTTCGTGAAGCCGAGGTCCTTCAGCTTCGCGCCGGCCATGATTTTCGCGGCGAGCTTCGGCAGCGGGACGCCGATGGCCTTGCTCACGAACGGCGCGGTGCGCGACGCGCGCGGGTTCACTTCGAGGACATACACGGTCTCGCCCTGCACGGCGAACTGCACGTTCATCAGCCCGATGACGTTCAGCTCGCGCGCCATCGCCTTCGTCGAGCGCGTGATTTCCTCCTTCACTGCGTCGCTGAGTGAAAATGGCGGGATCACGCACGCGCTGTCGCCGCTGTGGATGCCGGCCTGCTCGATGTGCTCCATGATGGCGCCGATCACCGCGATCTCGCCGTCGCAAATGCAGTCCACGTCCACCTCGGTCGCGTCCTCGAGAAAATGATCCACGAGGATCGGATTCGCCGCCGTTCCCAGAGTAGCACCCGGCGAAACTTCGATGGCTTCGCGCACGTATTTGCGCAGGTCGGCTTCGTCGTGGACGAGCATCATGCCGCGTCCGCCGAGCACGAACGACGGGCGCACGAGCACGGGATACGTGACTTTGTTCGCGACCTCCACGGCCTGCTCCTCGGTCACAGCGGTGCCGCCGTGTGTCTGGCGGATGCCGAGCTGGTCGAGCATCGCGCCGAAAAGTTTGCGGTCCTCGGCGATCTCGATGCTGCGCGGCGAGGTGCCGATGATGGGCACACCGGCTTCCGCGAGTCCGTTCGCGAGATTCAGCGGCGTCTGCCCGCCGAACTGCACGATGACGCCGAAAAGATTTTCGCTCTCCTGCTCGCAGATGTTCAGCACGTCCTCGAGCGTGAGCGGCTCGAAGTAAAGCTTGTCGCTCGTGTCGTAGTCGGTCGAGACGGTCTCGGGGTTCGAGTTCACCATGATGGTCTCGAAGCCCAGCTCGCGCAGCGCGAACGACGCGTGGACGCAGCAGTAGTCAAACTCGATGCCCTGCCCGATGCGGTTCGGCCCGCCGCCGAGGATGATGATCTTGCGCTTCCCGCTCTCGCGCCGCTCGTTTTCGTCGCCGTAGGTCGAGTAGTAATACGGCGTGTAGGCCTCGAACTCCGCGGCGCAGGTGTCCACGAGGCGGTAGGTGGGTAAAATGTTCGCGGCTTTGCGAAGTGCGCGCACGTCGTGTGGCGTGCAGCCGCTGGCGACAGCGATCTGCACATCGGAAAAACCGAGCTTCTTCGCGCGACGGATCGTGTCTTGGGGAGCGCACGCGCCTCGCGTGCTGTCCTCGGCGCCTCGCCGAGGACTCCGGGCGTCGGCAGGCGTGCTTAGCAAGGATGCGTTGCCGACGTTCGATGTTTCCGGCGAGGCGCCGGAAACTGCACGCGGGGCGCGTGCGCTCCCCATTGCACGCGCCTCCTCGACGATCTCCCGGATATTTTCGAGGAACCACGGATCAATTTTCGTCAGCTCGAAAATCTGCTCCACAGTCCAGCCGCGCTGAAACGCCAACCCCAAAAAGAAAATGCGTTCGGCATTCGGGACGGTGAGCTTCGTGCGCAGCGCGTCGTCCTCGATCACCGCGTCCTTGCCGTCGCCGATGAGCCCGAAGCGTTTGATCTCCAGCGAGCGCAGCGCCTTTTGCAGCGCCTCCTTGAACGTCCGCCCGATGGCCATCGCT
>JBBRYC010000004.1:0-117711 GCA_038238025.1 Chthoniobacterales bacterium | reverse complement strand
GGAGTAGTCAGTGCTCAGTGCTCAGTGCTCAGTGCTCAGTGCTCAGTGCTCAGTGCTCAGTGCTCAGTGCTCAGTGCTCAGTGCTCAGTGCTCAGTGCTCAGTGCTCAGTGCTCAGTGCTCAGTGCTCAGTTGCGAATGACGAATGACGAATGACGAATGACGAATGACGAATGACGAATGACGAATGACGAAGGTGCGGGCACACGGGAGGATGGTGGCCTCTTTACTGAGCACTGAGCACTGAGAACTGAGCACTGCACCCGAGTCATGCGTCACTTTTTCAAATGGATCTCCGCGTGGCTCGCCGCGTCCTGCATTTCCAGCCGCGCCTCCTCGAGTCGCGCATTCAGGTAGTTGAAAGGCAGCAGCGCCGTGATCGCGATGCCGAGGCCGAAGGCTGTCGCGATGAGCGCCTCCGCGATGCCACCCGTGATCGCCGAGGGCGCTCCGAGTTCCGCGCCGCCGAGCGTTCCGAAGCTGCGGATCATCCCCGTCACCGTGCCGAGCAGGCCGAGCAGCGGCGCGAGGGTGATCGTCGTATCGAGGATCGTCAGCCCGCGGTTGAAGCGCTTCAGTTCCCAGTTTGCCGCGCGCAGCATCGCCTCGCTGAACGACCGCTCGCGGTGCGTGAGCGCATACGCCAGCGCGCGCACCACGAAGTCGTGCGACGCGATTCCCATGTTCGCAGCCGCGCCGAGATCGCCCTGCTCCACCTGCGTGAGCATCTCATCCACATCCGCGGCCGAGCGCCGCGCCTTTTCGCACGCGATGAAGACGAGCCGCTCCAGCACCACCGTGAGCGCGACGATGGAGAGGATGAGCAGCGGCCACATGATGGGGCCGCCTTTTTGAAAAATCTGAATCATAAACAGCTTGTCTCCGCTCACCGACCCATACGCCACGGCGAGCGATCCGTCCATGTCTTCAGGGCATCCGTGGCCCATGCGCTCGTCTTGTCCGTGTGGCAGACATTGCACGCATTCGGGATCTTCAGCGTCTCGCTCATCGCGGGGGTGATGAAGCGGAAGGTGTGGCTGCGCACGTTCACATCGCCGAGCGTCTGCGCGATTTTCGGCATGTGACAGGCGATGCATTCGCTGCCTGCGCTGTCAGCCTTGTGATGGGTATGCTGCGCAATCGTGGGCGCGTGCGGTCCGCTCGGTGAAGCCGGCCCGTGACAGTCAAGGCACAGCGTGCTCGCGGGCTTGCGCAACTGCGCGGGATGTTCCGTGCCATGCACGTCGTGGCAGGTGAAGCAGGTGATGCCGTGCGCATACATCTGGCTGCTCACATAGTCGTTCCCCTGCATCCGGTTCTTGTGCGCGGTGCCGTCGGCGAAGTGCGTGAATGTCGTCTCACCGAGCTTGTGTTCCTCGAGCTTCCAGTGGTCGCTCAACTTCTTGCCCGGCTCGTAGCCGACCGGCCAGTCGTAGTGCTTTCCCTCGATGGGATTTTGCAAAGGCTGGCCCTGCGAGTGGCACTGGATGCAGGTGTCATTCGCCGCGACGTAGTCCATGCGCGAGGGGCACAAAATAGTCGCGCTCACGGGCTGCTTCACATGCTCGCTGCCGGGGCCGTGGCATTTTTCGCAGCCGACATTCCATTCGCTCGGCAGCTTGGTCGTGATGTTGTAATTCACCGAATGGCAGCCGTCGCACAGCGCGCTCGTGGGCCGCTGGAAATTGTCGGGCGCGTAAAATTTCACCCACCAGTCATCCTTCACAAAATAGGGCTTCCACTTCTTGTGCATCACGTCCCATTGCGCGGGAAAGGGAAAGTAGTCGTCGCCGACCTTCTTGAAATAGCGCTGCTTCCAGATGCTGCCATAGACGAACGCGATGTCCGCCGCCGCAAAGGTGAGGAGCGGATCGGGGATGGAAAGGTCCGGCGTGATCGCTTCGGGATGCTCCTTCGGGTCGCGCACCACATTCGCCATCGGCGTTTTTTTCCAGCGCTCGTAGATGTCGCTGTGGCACTCCTTGCACGACACCGAGCCGACATAGTGTGCGCCCGCGGGGGCCGCCTGACTCACCGCGGAGGCTGGCGCGCCCACGGAAGCAGTCAGCGGCAAGTTGCGAAGATACGACACGAGCTGCCACGTCTGCTGATCCGGCAACTGCCAGCCCGGCATCGCGGTGTTCCGGATGCCGTTGCGGATGAGGTAGAACAATTCGCCGTCCGTGCGCTTTGTTTTCCCAAGCGCGATCCTGTTGAGATTGATCGGCGGCGGATACAGCCCGCTTGCGGTGTCCGTCTTTCCGTTTCCGTCGTAGCCGTGGCAGACCTCGCAGTTCCTTTGATAGAGCTCGCGCCCTGCGGCAGCCGCGCCGCTGTTCGTCAGCGGATTCTTCATCGCCTTCGCATCATTGGGAATGCTCAGGTTCACCAGCTTATGGGCCACGAAGGTCTCGAATGCCGTGGGCTTCTGCCGGGCGATCAGTCCGCCCGTGGTGATGTAGCGATACCCCAGACCGCAGCCCACGGCGGCGAGGATGGCGAGGACAACGACGATCCGCACCCAGCGTCTTTTGCGAGGGGGTGAATCGGGGGAACCGGAGGGGTCTTTCGATTCATTCATGGCGTCGTTCATGTTGTCATTGATTCGTCTGTTGCCTGCACCTTGGCCTCACTTTGCCGCACCTTTCCACGGCGCATCAAATTCCCACACGAACCCGACATACACGCGCACATCGGGGCCGCCGCGAGCGTCTGCGCGCAGGCTTTTCCCGACCGTCCCATGGACTTTGAAATTGTCCCGCAGCTTGTGCTCGAACCCCACATTGGCGGCGAACCGGTTCGGTTGCGCCGGCTCGTCGGCGGTCTCCAGATAGATTTCGCTGAGCAAATTTGTCTTGGGCGTGACCTGCCATTTCTGTGCGGTGCTCACGAACCATACGTTCCTGCGCGGCTGCGTGATTCCATCGACGCGGGGCTCGCCGACGATGGTGTAGCCGACGTTGCCCAGCAGCGTGAACCAGCCCCACGTTTTCTGGGCCGGCACGCGGAGGTCGTAGTCGAATCTCCCCGTGCCCAGCCCGCGCGACGCGCTGGCGGTGGGCAGCTTCAACTCGAAGGTGCCGGAGATGCCGGGCCGCGTTTTCGTTTCCTTCAAAAACATGAACTTGGTCCCGAGCACCAAGTCGCCGAAGCCGTGTGTGCCCTGCTCGGAGAGCCACGGAATCTCGAAGGTAATCTCCTGCCGGTCCGAGATGCCGTACACGAGTTCAGTAATCGGAATCTGGCGTCCCACCGAGCCGCCTTCGCTCTGGTAGCGCGTGCCGACATACCACTCGAAGGATCCCTTCTCCGCCGTGGGCGCATCGCCGGAAACAAGCGGCGGCACCGCATCCAGCCGCGTGACGGCGGCGAGCGTGAACAGTGAGCAAGCAAGAGTAGCTTTCTTCATTTTCAAACCAATTTCGCTGCTGAGATGAAACGCATATTGAGAGCGCCGACCGAGCGTACGCGCGCTGCACAGCATGTGGAGCTTCATTTTCATCTGCTTTCCCGCGGGACATGAAAAACCCCATGGCCGCCGTGCGCGGACATGGGGTTTTCATGGAGTGCGTCGGCGGCTACTTTGCGAGCTTGGTGATGCTTTCCTGGATCATGCCGAGTTCCTTCTCGTGCTTCTTTTCCGCCTCGGGGCTGGCCCAGTAGAGCATCAGCAGCACCTTCTTCTCGGTGACGGCGAGGACGGAAAGGCTGATCTTGCACTTGCCGTCTTCGTCTTCGCCGTTCCAGTCGTAATTGATGACGTGAATGCCCTTCACGTCCACCTCCTGCTTTTTCTGCGAGGCCTTATCGATCTTCACCTTGTGCTCCGCGAGATAGACGAAAGTCTCCTCGACTGCCTCCTGGATGCCCTCGGCGTTGTGGAATTCGATGTTGATGTAGATATCCCCGTCGGCGGTGGTGGCCTCGAGGCTGTCGTCCTCTTCCGTGACCTTCCACTTATCGGGGAAGGCAATGGACGCGATGGGTTCCTTTTTCGGTACTTTGTGGGTGCCGGCGGTGGCCGTGGCCACGAGGGCGATGAGAGAGAGGATGGTGGTGCTGATGGTTTTCATTGGAGTGTGGCGATGTTGTTTTGGTGAGTCGGAAATGCAGGCGGGCAACGGGATTTGCGGGCGCCGCAAGTAGGTGCGCCGGTTTGTGATGTCAAGTCCTCTACTCGCGCACGTCCTCGATGTACCGGGCGATGCGGAAGCCGATGACGGGGCCGAGGGTGGCGAGGGATTCGTCGTAGTGGATGCCGCCATTGCCGCCGCTGCCGATCCGGAATGAGAGGGAACTGAGGGAGCCGATCCAGTTCACCGCGCCAGCAATGACGGCATCGGTCCGCGGGCCGTAGAACGCAGCGCAGATGGGTGCGGTGCCGGAGGCGCGCAGGGTTTGGTTCTGGTAGGCAGTGCCGTCGGCGAAGATGAGGAGGTGATTCGCGAGATTGCTGCTGCCGGAGCCGGAGTTGACGCGGTCGCGGAAGGTGATGTCGCCGCGGACGAAGAGGATGGCGATGACGGATGGGGGGATGACGAGGGGTTTGGCGAGGTCGAGGTTGCCATCAATCATGATGACCACTGCGCCGGTGCCCGTCGCCGGGGCGGTGATGTTCAGGGCCTTGAGGTCGCCGTGGACGGAATAGATGAGGGGTGCGCTTTCGGTGCCGGTGCTGAAGGTGTCTCCTTTCGGGGGCGGGAGGAATTCGCCGGCAGGGCGGGGGAGCGGGATCATCTGTCGGTTGAAGTCGGCGTGGATGCGCGTGGGGTCCATAGCGAAGGTGCCGGAGACATTTTCGTGTTCCTTCGTGGCGGGATCGTCGCCGCCGTCGGTGGCGGCTGCGCCGCTCACGCGGGTGCCGTTCGCGAGGATGGTGGGGCCGTACGGCGAGTCGGAGGCGTGCGTGGCGCTCGATGCGATGTGGCCATTGGCCTGCACCATGGGGCTGCCGCGACCGGGGTAGATTCCGCCGGGGCCGGATTTTTTCGGGTCCGTGGAGTCGAAGCTGTCAATGGCCCATGAGCCGCTGGGGGGGAGGCTGATTTGCCCGGCGGTCCAGAGCGCGAGTTCAAAGGAGTGGATGGGCTCGACGAGGATCTCGATGACGCGCGAGATATTCGGAAGCGGGATGCTGGAAGGCCGGCCGGGGTCGTCGTTGCGGAGCGCAGGGCGCACATTTTTCAGGCTGAAACGGCGGAGGTGCGCGTCCAGATTCGCCGGGGTTCCGCCGGCGGCTCCTGGCGGGAGCGCGCAGGTGGCCATGCAGCGGATGCGGAACCAATGGGTATTCGGATTCGAGACGGGTTCGAGAGCCCAGAGGCGGACGTCCACCTCCGTGGCGATGCCGGTCGTGGCGGAGAGGCGGACGTTGTCCAGATAGATGGGGGCCGCAGAGTTCACGGGTGCGCCGGGGGTGGCGGTGGTGCTCGTTGTGCCGCCGCCGAGGAGGCCCACGAGGATTCCCGAGAGGGTGCTCGTGGCACCGCCGAGAAGACCTCCGAGAAGGCCGCCTGATGATGTCGGGGCGGTGACCGGAGCAGGCACAGCCTCCTGCTTCCACCCAGGCCATGCGCCGGGACTGAAGCCGGTGGCATTGACGTAGAGGTCGTTCATGGCGGCATCAATGCCGGCCTCCGCGGCGACGCGGGCCTCCTGCCATGCGGCGTTCTGGTAGGCCATGCGCACCCGCGGTGCGGAGCGGGTGAGGGTGTAGGCCGCGAGGAATGAAAGCGCCGCGACGGTGGCGAGTGTGATGACGATCACCCCGCCGTGAGTCGGATGTGGAAGGAATGGTTTCAAGGGCGGTAGCTGAGCGGCGGGTTGCGCAGGAGCAGGCGGTCGTAGGTGGAGACGAGCGGGGCAGGGCCGATGGTGGACGAGCGGAACCAGGTCTTCATGGAGCCGGTCTGCCCATCCGCCGCGATGGTCACCTGGACATAAAGATTCTCAGCGTGGCGCACGATGACCTCGTCCTTCCCGGCCTCCTGCCGGACGAAACACACGCAGTTTTCCTTGCTGAAATACATCTTGCGGAAGCTGACCACGACCGGCTGGGACAGGCCCGCGGAGGTGCCGTAGTCGAGGCGCGTGGCATCGGCCACGACATCGAGGGGAGTCTGGTAGTTTGGATCGTCCCGCCCGTCGCTTCGGTAATATGCGGGAAGGGTGACCATGAACGAAGCGCGGTCGGAGATATTGACGGTGACGGGGGTGCCAGTCGCATCCGTGCGGATGCCCGCGGAATCCGTGACGGCCATGCCGATGGCGCGGCGCAATTCGCGACCGATGTAATCCGTCACGCGGCGCTGATCGGAATAGGCGTCTGCATAGATCTTATTGCTGTTCAGGCTGCGCTGCATCGCCATCGAACTGATGAGGAGTGCCCCGATGACGGCGGCGCTGACGCCCATCGAAACCATCATCTCTATCATGGTGAAGCCCGCGGCTCCGGCCCGGTGCCGGCGCTGGCGCGAGAGGCAGGAATGTCTTGGCGTCAAAGCAAGCAGCATCGCGGATCAGGGTGCGGAGGAGGTGCGCTGCGATCCCGGTCGGCCAATGACCGTGCCGACGATGCCGCTGCGCGTGAGGCCAAACCGGCAGATGACCGTCCGCAGGACGCGCTGGTGGACGCCGGCGGTGTCGCGCCATGTCGCCGTACCTTCAAAGAGGAGCGTGGGCTCCGCCGTGAAGTCACCGGATTTCTCGACGCTCACTTTTCCCGCCGAGCGAAGGATGGACATGGAACGGTCGGTCTCCACCAGCCCGTCCGCAGTGGCCTTCGGCACGGTGACAGTCATCCGTTCGGAGACATTGGAGGCGGACATCTCGGGCTCGCTGTCGGTCGCAGTCTGCATGAGCGCGGCGAGCGCCTGCGAACTGGCGACTTCGGACCATGACCGATCCCGGGCCATTTCCACGCGCTGCTGGAGCATCTGGCTGGCTGCGGCCACCTCGCGACTGGCGCGCAGGATTTTTGCCGAGCGGAGGTTCATCATCAGGATGCTGCCCATCGAGAGCACGATGAGCAGGATGCACACCATGACTTCCGCGAGTGTGAACGCGCCGCTGCGAAAGGTGCGGTTCTTTCGCGCAGAATCATGTGGGCGCATTCTTGCAGGAGTCGGCATTTTGAAAAATGACCCACGCAAGATGGGCGATCGTGCGAGGCCGGTGTGATGTCATCAGCAGTTCGCGTGCAAACGGCGGCTGGCAAAACGCGAAATTGTCAGCGCGGCTCGGGTGCTAACGCAGTACGTCGAGGGAAGTGGCGTTGCGGATGAGGGAATTGAGGCGATCGAGCCCAGGGTCGAAGGCGGGGTGGGGGAAGGCGAACGTCTGTGCGGCGGTGCCTTTGCCGAAGGTAAGGGCGTCCCATTGGAGGGAGCTGATGTCCGCATGGAAGCGCGCGACGGCGCGGCCCCGGAAGAAGGCGCGGGTGCCTTCGGGCGGGTAGAAAATGGCGTGGCGGATTTGCTCTTCGGTGACGGTGCGGCGCATCTGGCCGGTGCGGGCGAGTTCGTAGTAGAGGCCGTGGTCGAGGGAGACGTCGTGGTATTCGAGGTCGAGCGCCTGGAGCCAAGGGTGCGACCAGTCGAGCTTCTCGGCTTCGCGGAAAGTTTCGAGGAGGAAGCGCTTCGCCGCCCAGTCGCAGCGGTCGCGGGTGGACATGGGATCGCGCGCGAGGTCGGCGAGGACGGTCTCCCATTCGGCCAGCACCCATGCGGTGTCGTCGTCGTAATCGCAATGGGTGCGGGCGGCGGCGAGCCATTCGTGCTGGATGTCGAGCGCGCTGGCGGTGCGGCCGCCTTCGCGAATAACGGGCCATTTCCAATCCTGATCCCGGCTAATCAGTCGCGTGGCCATGATAGGATCGGCCAGACTAATGCGCGGAGCGTGATCCTTCTCGATAAGTTCCAGGACCAGTGCCGTGGTGCCCGTCTTCATCGCGGTGGCCCACTCGGACATATTGGCATCGCCGACGATGATGTGGAAGCGGCGGTAGAGGTCGCTGTCCGCGTGCGGCTCGTCGCGGGTGTTCACGATGGGGCGGCGGTTCATCGTGTCGATGCTCGTGAGCACCTCGAAGAAATCGCTGCGCTGCGCGAGCTGGAATGTGCCGGGCTGCGCGCTTTCGTCCTCGCCCTCGATGCCCAGCTTTCCCGCGCCGGCGAATAGCTGGCGTGTGGCGAGGAAGGAGACGCTGTCGCGCACGATGCGCTCCCACGGGACTTCGCGGCGCATCAGGAAATTGTCGTGGCATCCGTAGCTGTGGCCCTGGAAGTCGGTGTTGTTTTTGTAAAGCCGGCAACGCTGGCCGGCGGGGAGATGCGCGTTTCGCCGGCGCATGCATTCCTCGAGCACGCGCTCGCCGGCCTTGTCCTGCGCGACGATGTCGGCGAGCGTGGCGCACTCGGGCGTGGAGTATTCGGGGTGCGCGTGGTCGTTGTAAAAACGCGCACCGTTCGAGAGCACGAGGTCGCTTTTGATTTCCTCGAAGGTGAGGTTCCGGTGCTTGTCGAGTTCGTAGTACGCGGCCTCGTCGGTGTCCTGCCGAAGCTCCGGCGCGCGGAATCCGCGGGCGTCGTTGTGCGGGTCCTCGCTCTCGTAGTCCCATTTCATGAGCGAGCCGTGCTCGGTGTAGCTGCGGACGATGGCGATGCTCTCGCGGACGACATCCACGTCGGCCATGCCGTCCACGGTGATTCCATACTCGGTTTCGATTCCGAAGACGCGTCTCATGTCGGGAGACGATGGCGCATCGTCGCGGAAGATTCCAGCGCTTCCGCATTTCACGGCAAAATGCGGAGTCCTGCTTGCGTCATTCTTGCAATGCCGTAGAAGCGCGTGCGTGCTGCGCTGCATCCTCCTTTTTCTTGCCCTCAGTGTGTCCGCCTTTGCGGACATGGCGGCGCAGGATGCGCGGTTCAAAAAGTTGCCCGCGGGACGGGAGATCAGCCCGCCGCGTGCGCTCGAAGGGATGGCGCTGGCGCTCGCGAAGACGAACAAGCACGGCATCGCGGAGTACGCGGATGTGAAGGGTGCGCCGGGATTTGAGAAGGCGCTGCGGATGACGGTGCGGAAGGTGCCGGAGAACCCGTGGGGATTTCAGTCGCACGCGAAGTGCGCGGCGAAGGTGGCGAAGGGCGAGGTGCTGCTTGCAGTTTTCTGGGCGCGCGCCGCGGGCACGCGCGACGAGGCGGAGGGGATGTTTGTCTTCGAGCTTGCGCGCGAGCCTTACACGAAGTCGTCGGCGTTCCGTTTCGAATGCGGGAAGGTGTGGGCCAAGTTCTATGTGCCGTTCGTCGCAGCGCGGGACTATGGCGAGGATGACATCGCGCTGCACTTTCAGGCTGGCTCAGCAAAGCAGGCGATGGAAATCGGGGGGCTGAAGGTCATTAGTTATGGCAAAGGTGTGGCATTGGGTGAGCTGCCTTACACTCCGCTGACTTACAAGGGGCGCCCGGCCGATGCCGCGTGGCGCAAGGAGGCGGCGGAAAGCATCGAGAAGGAGCGCAAGGCGCATCTAACCATCGTCGTACATAGCATCTCGGGGAAGTCGCTGCCGGGGGCACAGGTCCGCGTGAGGCAGCAGCGCCATGCCTATGGCTTTGGCAGCGCGGTGGCGTCATCGCCATTGCTCGACGAGGGGCCGGATGCGGAGACTTACCGGGGCATCGTGGCAAATTCGTTCAACCGGGTGACGGTGGAAAATGACATGAAGTGGCCGGAATTTGAACGCAACCGCCAGCGTGCGCTGGATACGGTGAAGTGGCTGCGCGATGCGAATGTCGCCGTGCGGGGGCATAACTTGCTGTGGCCGGGCTGGACGCGGCTGCCGAAGGATGTGGCGGCGCTGCAGGACAAGCCGGATGCACTGAGGAAGCGGATACTCGATCATGTGCGCGATGAGGCCGGGGCGTTCAAGGGCCAGATAGCCGAGTGGGATGTGGTGAATGAGCCGGTGACTAATACGGATGTGCAGCGGGTGCTGGGCAACGGGATTCTGGCTGAAGTATTCAAGGCCGCCCGCGAGGCGGATCCGCAGGCGAAGCTATTCATCAATGACTATGGCATCCTGTCGCACGGTGGGTCTGATACTGAGCATCAGGATGCCTATTTCCGGATCATCAAGGGACTGATGGATGCCAAGGCGCCGGTGCAGGGCATCGGGATGCAGGGGCATTTCAACGAACAACTGACGCCTATCACGAAGGTGTGGGAGATACTCAACCGTTTTGGCGCGCTGGGGCTGCCGATTGAAATCACGGAGCATGATATCAATGTATGGGACGATGAGGTGATGGCGGATTACACGCGGGATTTCATGACAGCGGTCTTTGCGCATCCTGCGACGAGCGGCTTCATCATGTGGGGATTTTGGGAGAAGCGGCATTGGATCCCGAATGCAGCGCAGTGGACGGGTGCATGGCAGCCAAGGGGACACGGGAAGGTGTGGTATGACTTGGTCTTCAAAAAATGGTGGACGAATATCAATACTGAGACCGGCCGTGGCGGTGTGACAAAGGTGCGCGGTTTCCTCGGAGAATATACGGTTGAGGTGCGGTCTGGGGCGAAGACGAAGACGGTGACGGTGAAGCTTGGGAAGGGCGGCGCACGGGTGGAGATCGAGCTATAGCCACCGGGCGCTCCGAGCGCTGGAGGGCAGTGGTTTCCGGAAAAAGCAAAACGCGCGGGACGTGAATCCCGCGCGCCTGCTGATATTGGGAATTGGTGGCCGGAGCGGCTGCTACGGGCTGGACGGGATCGGCGTGGGCACCGGAGTGAGAGGCGTCCGCGGGATGCCGAGGATCGGCGGGAAGCCGAGGCCGCCGGGGGTGTAGCCTCCTGGCCCGAGTGCGACGGGCGGGACGCTGGTTCCCTTGAAGTCAATGCCGCGTTCTTTGCCGGGACCCATGGCGATGGGTGCCTTGCCGTCCGCAATGCTCTTGCCATCGGCGATGCTCTTGCCGTCGCCGGTGTTCCCGGTTTTGCCGGTCTTTTCTTCCTTGTCGGCCGGTCCCTGGGCGATCACGGCGGGGGCGCCTGTGACTTCGTGGTCGGTGAGCGAGAGGTCGGCGAAGACGTTCAGTTCACGAATGGCGAGCGGGGCTTCGCCGCTCTCGGGTGTCCAGCGGAGGGCGAGGGCAGTGGCCCTTGTCTCGGCGAAGTCGGCGAATGCGCGCTGGGTGGTGCCGTCGAATGCGAGTGTGACGGAGGGCTGGACGCCTTCGAGGCTCACGGGCGTGGATTTCTCCGGCGCTTCGCTGAGAAGGAAGATGTCCACCTTTCCGCGGGTCTTTGCATTGGTAAGGAGCGCGAGGCGGGTGAAGGGCTGCGTGCCGTCGAAGCGGAGGACGAGGCCGGATTCGGCTGTGGAGGGTTTTACGTTCAGGAGGGTGTCCGGAGCGTCGTCAATGGCGCGCTGCCAACTGCTTTCGCTGCCGCCGGTGTTTGCGTAGGTGACTGCGCCTTTCGCGTAGATGCCGGCCATGTTGAAGGCGGTCTGATGGTTCACGAATTCGCCGAGGAGCTGCTTGATGTTTGCAGGCTCCTGGCGCTTCACGATGGACATGGAGGCGGCCTGCTGTTCGCCGTAGATGTTCACGCTGTAGATCGGCGAGGAGTCGGCGATGTTGGTCTCGATGAGGACGTATTTCGCGAATTTGTTGATGCGGCGCGCGAGCTTCTGGTTGTTGACGCTCTCGACGGAGACGTCCTTTGCCACGAGTGTCCACGACTTGTCACCGGGCGCGGCTTCGGCGTCGCCTGTGTAGAGGGAGATCGTGCCGCTGGGGGTCTTTGTGGAGAGTTCAAAATTCGCGACCATCTGCGGCTCTGCAAAGCGGACGAGGTAGTGCTGCTTGCCCTTGAGCGCGGGCCAGCCGGTGGTGATGTCGTCGTCCAGCCACGCTGCGGCGGCCTCGGTGTCCACGTAGCGCTGTGCGGCGGCATCGTAGAGCGAGAGGCCGGTGGAGCAGTGCTGGCGGGCGATGTTCTTCGGGTATCCCTGAGCGGTGTTCCCGGCGGCCTTTTCGGGCGGTGCTGCGAAGGCCAGAGTCGAGCAGGCAGTCGCGATGACGGTGGCGAGTATGGATTTGTTCATGTGCGGATGTGGTGTGTTTTTAGCGGCGAAGCAGGGATGTGGAAAGAAAAATCAGAGCGGAATTGCGGGTTGAGACCCCCCGGACGCATTCTATGGTGATTACGGAAAATACAAGACAGCTTTCATTTCGGCAAGCGCTTTTTGTGATTATTTTTCTCGCAACGCTGCGAAAGCTTGTGTTGGCTTTCCCTTTGCTTCCATGTGACGTGGAGCGCCGATTGTCCAGCACCGTGAGCCGTGTCAGAAGACCGCATGCGGCCTGCGTGAGACGCCTCCCAACGAAGCCAAGCCCATCATTTCCACCGCGCAAACAATGACACCGAACGAACAGACGCCCGTGACTGCAAACCCCGAACCCGGACTGCCAGCCCTGGCGGAGGGGATGAAAATCGGCGGCTGCTACATTCTGCGCCGCAACCTGAACAAATCCGACGCAAGCCCCGTGTGGCTCGCGACCGATGAGGTGCTCGGGAAGGATGTGACGCTGCACTTTGTCCCGGCCTGCGTGATTGCCGACAGCCGCGCAATGGCGGAACTGCGACAGGAGGTGAAGCGGAACCGCCAACTCATCCACCCGAACATCCTGCGCGTCTATGATTTTGTGGAGGATGGAAATCAGGCTGCGATTTCAATGGATGATTTCGAGGGCGAGTCGCTCGCGGAGGTCTTGAAAAGGAAAGGGCGGCTGGACACGGCGGATGTGAAGCCGTGGATCGCGCAACTCGCCGAGACGCTGGCGGACGCGCACCGGATCCAGCTTTTCCACCGCGACCTCTCGCCGGCGAACCTCTACCTCCGGCCAAATGGCGGACTGCTGGTGGCGAATTTCGGAGTCAGCCGCGTGATCCTGAATTCGCTCGAGCGCGGCGGCTTCGCGAAGGGCGCGGATGCACACCTCGAATACCTCAGCCCGCAGCAGATTGATGGCGAGCGCCCGACGGCCGGCGACGACATCTACGGCTTCGGCGTGCTCATGCACACGCTGCTCGGCGGGGCCTCCCCATTTTCCGGCAGTGACATGCTGCCGCAGATCCGGAAGACCGTGCCCGTGGCGATCTCCGATGTGCGTGCCGCCGCAGGGGCGACGACGCCGGTGCCGGCTTCGTGGGAAAAATTGATCACGGCTTGCCTTGAGAAGACTGCCGAGGCGAGACCGCGCAACCTGACGGACGTGCTCACGCTGCTCGGACAGGATTCCGGGCCGGCCGTCCCTCGGGGCGCGGCTGTGGCTGCCGTGGAAAAAGTGGCCGTCAGCAAGCCGGAGGAGCGTCCCGCCGTGCATGCGGATCCCGCCAGCCATGGCACGCCAGTAAAAACGGCAGCGCACTCGGAAGCGACCGGCGGTGGGGCCAGCGCGGAAAAAGATGCGGCGCTCGAGCCGGAAGTCGGCAAGCCGATCCATTCGAGCGGGCCGCTGCACCCGGAGATTCCGCCGCTGCCGCCGAGTGCCGCAGATCGGAAGGCCCCGGCAAAGGGCGCGCTGTCGGCGAACTTTCCAGACTTGGAACGGCCCCGCTCGAAGGCGCCGCTCGTGTGGCTGGCAGTCGCCGCGAGCATCATCGGCGTCGGGATTTACATGCGGAACAAGCCCGACCAGGGCGAGGGTGACGAGGGTGGTGCAGTCGCCCGCATACCCGATTCTGGCGATGGTGCGGCGACGCCCGTGCCGCCGAAACCGGGGGGTGGGGCCGACACGCAGCCGAAGGTGCTTGACACGGCACTCTTGGATGATCCTAAGCCCGTCACGCCGACACAACCCACGAACGGCGGGATCGGCGAAAATCCGAAGATCGTCGCGACCCCGGTGCCGAAGCCTCTGAAGCCCGCGCCGATTGGCAGCGAGACTCCCGTGCCGGTCCCGCCCGCGACGGGAAATCCCGCGACCGTCGGCAAGCCGACGCCTGAGGTTCCCGTCAAGCCGCCGACGCCGCCTGCACCGACGCCCAAGCCTCCCGCCATCGCAAAGGACGATCCGCTGCCGAAACTTCCCGAACCGATCGAGCCGCTGCCAAAAATTGCTGTTGAGAAACTCACAAAGGCGCAACTCGACGACGCCAAGGCGCAGCGCGAAGCCGCCTTGCAAAACATCCGTACCACAGCCGCCGAGGCGGACGCCGCGCACGAGGAGACCACGCGGAGGCTTGAGACCGCGAAGCTCGAAAAGGACAAGCTCCAGAAGGCGCTTGAAGCCTTGCGAAAAGTCAACGGCCCGGCGATCCTCAAGTCAGAGCAGATCGAGGCGGACCGCAAGAAACTCGAGGCGGAAGCGGAGAAGGCGGCCAGCGCCGCCGCCGAGGCCACGAAGCAGGCGGAGGCGGCCAAGCGCAAGCTCGACGATGTCGTCGCAAAAGGCGGCGATACGCTCAAGGAGCGCCAGAAGGCCGAGGCCGAATTGAACACGGCGAGCGCCATGCTCGTCGGCGTGTCGAAGCAGGTGGACGCCCTTTCGCAAATCGGCACGAAGGCGGACGCGATCCGCATGCAGGCCCGGCTCTCGCAGCAGCAGGCCGAGCAGGATTTGCAAAAAATCGGAGTCATACGCGAAAAATTCCGCCGCACGGAAGGCGAGGCGATGCGCAAGGCCAACCAGGAAAAAATCACGGCCATCGAGAAGGAGCAGCAGAGCCTGAAGTCGCAGATTGCGCGGAACGACGCGACGATCGAACAGCTCAGGGAACTCGGCGAAGCCGGCAAGGAGGCGATCAAGAAACTTGAGGAAAAGAAGGCCGCCGCACAAAAGCAGATCGGCGAGATGCAGAACGAGATCAACCGCCTTTCCGGCAAGGCCGACGTGCTGCCTGGGAAGGAGTCGGCCATCGAGATGGCCATTCCCGCGCCGGCGGCTCTCATCAAGCCCCCGGCGGCCACGCCCGCGCCTGCGCCGGAATCCGCCGCGCCGGTGAATTCGCTCGGCATGAGATTCGTCCCGGTCGGCGACGCGCAGTTCAGCGTCTATCTCACGACGGTGAAGAATTTCGAGGCATTCGCCAGCGCCACGGGGCTGAAGTCCGAGGCGTGGAAGAATCCCGGATTCAAGCAGAGCCCGGAGCATCCCGTCGTGAATGTGACGTGGCGCGAGGCCGAGGCATTTTGCAAATGGCTCACGGAAAAGGAGCGCAAGGCCGGGCTGCTGAAATCCGGCGAGGCTTACCGCCTGCCGACCGATCTGGAATGGAGCAAGGCCGTCGGCCTTCCCGCCGAGCATGGTGCGACTCCCGAGGATCGCGACATGGGCGTGCAGGACGTGTATCCGTGGGGCAACTCGTGGCCGCCGCCCGCAGGTGCCGGCAATTACGCGGGCGAGGAGACTCCGACCGACATCCCGATTCCCGGCTACAACGACGGCTTCGCGAACACCTCGCCGGTCGGAAAATTCCAGGTCAGTGCAGCCGGGCTCTACGACATGGGTGGCAACGTCTGGCAGTGGGTCGGCGATTTTTGGAATGGTGAAAACCGCGCGAAAACGCTGCGCGGCGGCTCGTGGTACAATGGTGCCATCCCGCTGAGTCTGCTCTCCTCGTGCCGCATCAGTTCCTCACCCGACACGCTGCACGACACGTACGGATTCCGCATCGTAAAGGCGGGCGAGACCGCGAAGCCGAAAAAGCGCTGAACTTCCCAAAGTTTTGCATTGCCATTCCGCGCTGTGGATCGGTAGAAACCCGCGGTTCGTTTTCTCAAAACTTGTCACCTCATTTATTCATGAAAATACTCTCGGGTCGCATCCTTCCTCTTCTCGGTTCCGTCACCCTCCTTGCAGCCGGCAGTGCGACAGCGCAGGAATATTTCCGCGACTTCGGAACCTCGCGTTCCTCGGGTGGCATCGGGCGGCTCGGAGCCGGGTCCGAGGTTTTTCTGGGCAACAGCCAGAACGGCATCGAACCCGTCACCGACACGGCCCTCGCGCAGGACGAGAAGAATTACAACATCCGAATCGGAATCCTCGACCTGTCCCTCGCCGTCGGCATTGCGTTGGAGGCAAACGACAACATCACCCTCTCGGAATTTAACCGCCAGTCGGATGTCGTCCTCCGGCCGCAGTTCGACATCGAGGGCTCGCTCCGCTTCTCCGAGACGAGCCGGCTGCGCCTCGGCGTGGGCCTGAGTTATGCGAAATATTTTACGCATAACCAGTTCGACTCCGACTCCCTGCTCATCTCGCCGACCTCCGCGATCACGTGGACTGCGGAAGCCGGCGCTTTCAAGTTTTCCATCCGCGAGCGCCTTTCCTATCAGGAAGATCCGTTCGACCAGCCGACGCTGAATGTTGCCCGGTACAGCCGCTACGAAAACCAGGCCGGAATCCAAGTGGATTGGGACGCGAACCAGTACACGAAAATCACCGTCGGCTACGACCGCTACGATCTCTGGGCAAATGATCCCGCCTACTCCGCGGTGGATCACAGCATCAACACGATCTTTTTCCGTCCCTCATTTCAGGCGGGCCCCCGTCTCACGGTCGGCCTGAATGCGTCGTACAGCATGTTTGAATACAGCCAGGCCTCGCACTCCGACGGCCACTCGCTGCTCGTCGGCCCCTTCGTCCGCTGGAAGGCGAATGACCTCACGGACATTTATCTCGAGGCAGGCTTCCAGCAGTCGAAATTCGACACCGGCACCGTGTTCTCGATCGTGGATCGCCTCACGGGCGCGGTGACGGGGGCTGGCCTCGACACGGAGGACGCCAGCGGCTGGTACGCAAAGCTCGAAATCGTGAACCGTCCCACGGAATTCCTCCGCCAGAAGCTCAGCTTCTCGAAGACGGCCGAACTCGGATTCCAGTCGAACTTTTACGACCTGTACCATGTCGAATACAGCCTCGACTGGGTGATCCGCGAGAAGACGACGCTGCGCCCGACATTTTTCTACGAGTACTACAAGACCTCCGGCCCCGGTGCCGAGGAGGCGCACCGCTTCGGAGCGGCCCTCGGAATTTATCATGTTTTTTCGGATAATTTCACGGCGGGGCTCGATTATCGCTATATTGTGAAAGACTCAAACCAGTTCGGGGCTGACTACTATCAGAACCTCGGAATGCTGAGCCTTTACTACAAATTCTGATCATCAAGCCATGAGCCATGCGTAGCTGTCTGTTCCTCGGCGTCCTCGCCGTCCTCCTCACCTCCTTCTCAACAGTCAGCACGGCGCAGCTCGACATGGGCCGCCCGGCCAAAGGCGCGCCCCGTCCTGCCGCGGCACAGCCGGAGGCTCCTGTCACCTCGGCTGCGATCCCGCGTGTGAGCGGAGTGACTGTGCCTCTGAATTCGAAACTCAATGCTGGGGATATCATTACTGTCGAAATTGAAGAAGATCACGATCCCGCGCTGACCACCGTGGTGACAGACACTGGAGAAGTCGAACTGAATGGGCTGGGGCGCGTTTATGTTGCCGAAAGGACCACCACGGAGGCTGCAGCTCTCGTAGCGAACTACCTGAGGCAAAAATATTACCATCAGGCGACGGTGAAAATTGGGATTCGGACTAAAGTCAGCGATCCCACGCAGCGTCCGTTCAAGGTTCTCATCACCGGCAAGGTCGGGCGTCCTGGGCCGCAGTATTTCACTGCCGCAGCCCCGCTGAAGCTTGCCGAAGCCGTGACAGTGGCCGGGACAGGCCCATGGTCTGAACTTAGAAAAGTGAAACTAACCCGCGGCGGGCGGAGCACGGAGCACGATGTCCGCGCAATCATCAAGGACGGACGCACAGACCTCGACGTGAGCCTTCAGAATGGCGATCAGGTCAATGTCCCTTCAGTGGTTTGGCGGGTTGGCGGCACCGACTAGCATCCTCCAACCATTCCGCCCAAAATGGACAAGCCAAATCAAACGCCGCACGCCGATGGTGAGACCGGTTCCAAAGTGGGACTGCGCATCTACCGCTACCGTGCCGTTCTCAAACGCTTCTGGTGGCTGCTCCTCCTCTGCGTCAGCGTGGGCCTGCTCTACGAGGTCTTCGTCCTCGTCACGAAGCCCACGCGCTTTGTTTCCATCGGCAAGCTGAACGTGAGCGAGAACCAGGATGCGAACGGGGGAAACACCTTCGGAAACCCGAGCTGGTACCAGACCATCGTCGAGGACCTGAAGAGCCCGGTAGTTCGCGAGCGGGCATTGAAAAAAATCGCGGTTGAAAAGCCGCAGGAGGTTTCATTGGCGGACGGCGTGGAAATATCGGCGCAGAACGAGCCGAACACTTTCATTTTCGATGTCACCGGCGCCGGAACGAACCCCGAGTTCACCCGATTCGTTGTGGATGCCACGATGGATGCGTTTATGCAGTTGCGCCGCGAAGAGAAAGGGCAGGCGAACAGCCGTGTGGTCGCTGTGTATCAAGAGCAGGCGGACAAGGGAAAGCAGGAGGTGGAGGCGAGCCGTGCAGTGTTGAACCGGTTCAAGGAGGATAGCGCCGCGCCATTCATCGAGCAGCAGGCGGAACAGATTTCCACCGAACTCTCAGACTTGAAAAAGGCACGCAGCGAATTGCTCCAGCAGGTGAATAAGTACAAGAATCTGAGCGAACCCGGACTGCTGGACGTGAATTCCAAGAGCGAAAAGAAGGGCTCGGGCGGAACGCAGGGAAATGATTCGGTAGGCACCCGCTGGATCGAGAAACAGGAGCAGCTCGCCGTCAAAGAAGCTGAAATCAAGGAACGCAGCACGGTGTGGAAACCGGCCCATCCGCGTTTTCAGCAGCTCGAGCGCGAAGCATCCGATCTCCGGCTCGGCCTTGAGGTGCTCAAGGCGAACAGTGAACGAAACCAAGCGGGCGTGCTTCGTCTTTTGGATGCTGAAATCAAAACGAAGGACGAAGCCATCGCAGAACTCGACGGCAAGGCGCGGGACTTCAGCAAGATCATGACGGAATATTCCAAGCGGAAGGATGACCTCGAACGCTGTGAAGTCACTTATAAGGCATCGCGCGAAGCACTCGACAAGTCCCGCCTCGGCCCCGGCGCGCAGGAAGTCCTCGCGCTCCGCCAATCAGCGTCGGTGGCACTCATCGAAAACAAGGGCGTGATCCGTCACCTCCTCACCGGCCTCATCGGCGGCCTCGTGATCGGCCTCGCCATCCTGTTCCTCCTCGACCGTTCCGATGACCGCCTCGCCTCCTCGTCCGAGATGATCGAGCAGTTCAACGAGGCCATCGTCGGCCAGATTCCCGATGTCGCGTCGAGCCGCACCCATGCCGGCCTCCCGCTCCTCCAGGAGGAGGATACGCGGTACATGTTCGCCGAGGCGTTTCGCAGCCTGCGCAGTTCGCTCATCTTCATGCCGAACCAGACGGAGCTGAAAACGCTCATCGTCACCTCGGCCATCCCGAACGAGGGCAAATCCACCATCACCAGCAACCTCGCCATCACCATGGCCAATGCCGGCGCGCGCGTGCTGCTCGTGGATGCCGATCTCCGCCGCGGCGACATCGCCGCGCTCTTCGACCTCGATGGCCGCCAGGGGCTCTCGAACATCCTCCGCGGCGAGGTGGATTGGAAGAACTGCATCCAAAAAGGACGCAAGGACAACCTGCACATCATCCCGCGCGGCCCGACGAGCAACCAGAGCGGCGAACTGCTGCTCCTGCCCATCATGGCGAAGCTCCTTGATGCTTGGAAGGCCGCCTACGATCTCGTCATCTTCAACACCGCGCCGATCCTCGCGACCGACGACACGCCGACGCTCGCACCGAATTTCGACGGCACGCTCATGGTCATCCGCGCATCATTCACCAGCGCCCGCCTCACGCGCAACGCCCTCAATGCGCTCTACCAGCGCCAAGTGAACGTCCTCGGCCTCATCCTGAACTGCGTGGACACCGAGATTCCCGGCTACTACTACTACCAGTATCCGAAGTACTACGCCGCGCAGTGAGCGTCGTGTAGTGGGCTGGAAAAAATGGAGGAGCGGTTTGCAACCGTGCGGCGACAAAGGGCGGCACGGCGCGGAGGCTGCCGTGTGCGGACACTCCAGTCCGCAGAATCAGCTGCGCCCCTCATTCACCGCAAAGTCAGAGCGCAACTGTGCGATGCAATGGCTGAACATCTTCATGAGTGCAGGTCAGTGCAGGTCAGTGGTTTTTCCCCGTGCAAAAATCGGCGTCACTTCAACGAGCCGAGATACTCGAGGAGGTCGGCGGCCTCCTGTGCAGTGAGGCTTTGCAGCAGGCCCTCCGGCATGAGTGAGATGCGCGCGACGGTCGTCTTTGTGATTTGTCCGGTTGGAATTCTCTCCACGATCCCGCCTGCCATTTTCAGCGTCACTTCCGTGTCGGTGCGCGCGGCGATGAAACCGATCCTGCCGCCGCCACCCTTGAGTTCAAGCGTCGCGGGCTGCCACTGAGGATCGATGATCTTCGACGGCGCGAGGATCTGCTCCAGCATATCCGTGCGCTTCCACTTTGTGCCGATGTGCGTGAGGTCCGGGCCGTAGTCGAGGCCAGCGCCTTCTGCGCGATGGCACGCCACGCACACTCCGCCGAAGACCGTCTTGCCCCGTGCGGCATCGCCTTTTTGCGCGAGCAATGTCTCGGGTTTGAAACCGACGCCGAGAACTTTCCTGCGCTGCGACTCGGGGAGGAATCGCTCGAACAAATCGCGGCGCAGCGGATCGGGCAGCGCGCTGCCTTTTGTGATCGCCTGTTCGCGGAGTGCGACGGGGAGCGAGCCATCCACGCTCGCGAGCAGGACGCTCAGTGCGCCGCTGCCGGTGGCGAGCAGCGAGTCGAGTTGTGCGGCGTCACCGGCCTTGAGCTTCGTGAGCGCATCTTCCTCCGCCTCGCGCTGGGTGCGGGCGGCGGGATTGATGTCCTTGCCAATTTTCATGCTCGCGATCCAGTCGCGCACGACGAGGAGTCCGCGGTCGTCCACAAGCTTGCCGCCGAGGTAGGGCATGTGGCCGCGGCCTGCGGTGGCCATGCGGTAGAGCAGCACGCTGCGGCTCGGATCGCCGGGCGCGAGGACGCGGCCATCGGGCAGGCCGAGGTCGCCCATCACGGGCTTCGCGTTGATGAGGCTCGCCTCCTTGAGCACCGTCTCGATGTTCAGGTAGGTGGGCACCGCGCCGCCGCTGTTGAAGCGATGGCAGATGCCGCAGTTCACATGGAGATACGAGCGCGCGCGGACTTCGACGCTGCCCTGCGTGCCGTGCGGATCGGTGAGCTTCGGATCCGGAGGCGTGAGGCCGAGCTGTGTGAAAAGATCGAGCTGGCGGCCCGGCGCCACGGGCGTGGCGCGGTCGAGTTGCAGCGCGCTGAAGCCCAGTGCGAAATCACTCATCAGCGTGTGGCAGCGCGCGCATTCGCTGCGGCTGAAAAATCGCCACGGCTGCCGGACTTCGCCACCGGGCGCGGCCTTGTCCTTCACGGTGAACGTCACATCCTCGCCGCGCGACGGCACAAGTTCGGCGTCGGTCTGCGTTTCGTTCCAGCGATACGTGTAGGTGCCCCAGAGGCTGCCGTCGTAGTTCAGGATTTGTGTCTCGATGCGCTGGCGGCTCGCCGCGTTGCCGCGCTCCATTTCGAGCGAGTAAGTTTTCGCGAGCACCGCGCCCGCGGGAAATCCCCAGCGCCCGCGCAACACCACGCCCTTCGCTTCGCTCGCGACGGCGACTCCCGATTGATCAGGAAAGCCAACCCAGCGTTCGCCGCTCGCGTGATCCGCCCAGCGTGTTGCGTTGATTTCAAACGGCAGCACGCCAGCCGCGGGCGTCTGCGCGCGCACATCGGTGAAGAGCCCGGTCTCGCTGAGCTTGCGCGGAAAGTCGGAATTTTTTCCGGCCTGCGGATTCGGCGCGAGCCGCCAAAGTCCGCCGCCGCTGTGATCGGTGATGAGCAATTCGCCGTCGCGAGTGGTGCCAAAGGCCGCGGGCATGAGCGAGCTGCGCGCGATCTCGCGATGCTCGGTGACTTTGTCGCCATCGGTGCGCAGCGACCAGAATGTCCCCATCTGCCAGTCGCCATAAATGTATGCGCCCTTCAGCGCCGGCACTCGCGTGCCGTGGTAAAATTCGCCGCCCGTGATGCTCGCCGCCTCCTCGTGCGAATGCGCGACGAGCGGCGGCACGATGGGCGTCGGGCCGCGCGGGCGGTCGGGCCGCACATCCTGCTGGCTGCCCTCGGTGATGCTCCAGCCGAAATTCCGGCCGGGCTTCACACGGTAAATCATCTCCCACAATTCCCAGCCCACATCACCTGCGAACAGCTCGCCCGATTTCGGATCGAAGCTGATGCGCCACGGATTGCGCAGGCCGTAGGCCCACTTTTCGCCGCGCGCGCCGGGCTCGTTCACAAAGGGATTGTCCTTCGGGATGCCGTATTCGCGGCCCGCGTCGGGATGATCCACGTCAATGCGCAGCACGCTCGAGAACACCCTGGTCATGTCCTGCCCCGAGACGAGCGCGTCCGCCGGATCGGGCTTCGTGCCGTCGCCGGTGGAAAAGTAGAGCATGCCGTCCGGGCCGAAGCGGACGTTGCCGCCGTTGTGTCCGCCCGCGGCCCACGAGAAGATGATCTTGCCGCTGGCGACATCGAGCTTTGGCGTGTCGTCGCTGGTGACGCGGAAGCGGATGATGTGTGACCCATTTTCGCGCGCCTCCTTCCCGTGAAGATCCTGGATGGCGAAGACGTAGGCGAAGCGGTTCTCCGCGAAGCGCGGGTGAAACGTGATCGAATACGCGCGGACGATCTCCGCATCGAAGGCAGCGAGATTTCCAAAGTCGTCCACCTTGTCCGTGCCGGGCACGAAGGAGCGCAGCCGCCCGGGCTCCTCCATCACCACGAGCCGTTCGCTGCCGGGGAACTGCTGGATGTCCACCGGCCTGCTGAACGTGATGCCGGGAAAAATGCGCTCGACCACGAATGGCGGTGGCGGCTCGGGCGTGCCGTGGATGCGCGAGGTCGTCCACGGCACGCGCTGCTGCGCAAATGCTGCGCTGCAGAAGAGCGTGAGCGCGATGAGGCCTGAAGTGCGGAGACGGGCGAGGGGATGTCCGGTCATGTGGGGAACAATGCTGTGGGGTGAGATTTGCTAGGAGGGCTGCCGCACGGCGACAGCTTCGATCTCGTAGCGTAGTGAGGGCGGGAGGCAGTTGGTGATCGTCGTGCGCGCGGGGAACGGCACGGAAAAATATTCACGGTAGAGCCTGTTGTAGAGCGGCAAGTCCTCCGCGTCGCGGACGTAGTTGCGCGTCTGCACGACGTGCGCGAGATCGCTGCCCGCGGCCTCCAGCACACGGCGCACATTTTCGACAGAGCGCCGGAACTCGCCCTCAAATGTGTCGCTGACGATATTGCCCTTTTCATCCACCGAGGCCTGACCGGAGACGAAGATCAAATCGCCGACCACGACTGCGGGGCTGAACGGCAGTGCGGAGACGGGCGTGTCGGGGAGCTGCGGGTAGGAGACGAGCGGGTGGTTCATGGCCGGACGGGTTCGGGAGTGAGTGAGTCGTCGGGGATGAGTTTCTTCGTCGCATTCATCGGCAGCACGACGAGGCCCGCGAGTGCAAATGCTCCCGCGAGCGTGAAGAAGACGAAGCTTTTTCCCTCCACGCCGCCGACTTTCAGCAGCCACGGCACGAGCAGCGCTCCGGCACTCGCGCCGAAATTCCCCCACATGTTTCCCCATCCGCCCGCCGCCGCAGTCGCGCGTCCGCCGACATCACCGATGAAGGCCCACATCGAGGGATTCGCGAGGTCCACGGAAAATGAAACCACCGCGCAGCACGCGATGAAGAGCCATGTCGTCGTCGCGAACGGGCAGGAGGCGTAGGCCGCCGTACACAGGATCATCGCGGTGACGACCGGCAGCACGCGGCCCTTGCGGATGCCGAAGCGCCGTGTCGCGCGGTCGCAGAAAATTCCGCCCGCGAGCTGCCCGAGCATCCCGAACGCCAGAACGCACGTGACCATTTTCCCCCCTTCCACTTCCTCGACGTGGTGCACGTCCTTGAGATACGTCGGCAGCCAGGTGACGAGGAACCCCCAGCCGATATTGACGAGGAACTGATACGCCGAGTTGCACCACAGGCTCGTGCTTCTGCTGAAGCAGCGCAGGGCGTGGCGAAATTCGCGGCCGCTCAATGGCGGCTCGCTCTGCGGCGTGCCGATGAGCGCGAGTTCCGCGGAGTTCACGCCGGGGTGCGACTGCGGATCTGCGCGTACGGTTTTCCAAAAGAGGAACGCGATGAGAAGCCCCGCGGCGCCGTCGAGCCACAGCGAGGGACGCCAGCCGCCCATGTTCACGATCATCCAGATCGTGAGGAATGGCGCGACGGTGCCGCCGATGCGCCCGCCGAGTGCGACCGAGCCGCTCGCCCGTGCGCGTCCCGTGAGAGGGATCCATTTTCGGATCATCGCCATCGCCGTGGGATAGGCGCCGGCCTCGGCCATCCCGCACAGCAGCCGCGCAGCGAGCAGCGCGGCGAATCCGCCCGCGAGCCCGGTCATCACCGTGAAGAGCGACCACAGCACCGTGTAGATCGTGAGCATCGCGCGTGCGCCGAAGCGGTCGCTCGCCCAGCCCGCGGGGATCTGGAAAAGCGCGTAGGAAAAATAGAAGCCGAAGAGAATCCACTTCGTGTCGTCCTTCGAAAAGCCGAAGGTGCCCTTGAACGAAGCCGACTTCACGATCTCGCCCATGCAGTTCCGGTCGAGATACATGATGAATGCCACGAGCATCGTGACGCCGATGATGCGTGCGCGGATGTTCGTGGGCCGGGGGGAGTCGGGCATGGGTATCGGTGAACATCCAACATCCAACATCCGACATTGAACATCCAACATCCAAATCCGCATGGCTGCTGCATCAGAACGCAGCGGCAGGAATCGCACCGCGTGGCGGCTGGCAAAGGAGGCGAGGTTTTCCAACCTCGCGCGGCAGGATGGGCGAAGGCGGCGGGACGGTGCAGCGTAGGCGCGCTCGGGAGAGCGCGGACGTGGGCTTCCGCCCACGCCTACTTTTTCACGCCATCAGCTCCTGCACGACTCGCGCTCCCTGTCCGTCCGTGAGCGATGCTACAGCGCCGTTGCGCTTGTAGATCAGCTTCGTGTGGTCGAGGCCGAAGCAGTGCAGCAGCGTCGCGTGCCAGTCGTAGTGGTTCACGATGTCCTTCACGGCCTTGTGTCCCCACTCGTCCGTCTCGCCGTGGATGTGGCCGTGCTTGAATCCGCCGCCGGCGATCCAGTGGCTGAAGCCGTGCGTGTTATGGTCGCGGCCCCACTTGTCGCGGCCCGCTTCGTTTTGCACCACGGGCAGGCGGCCCATCTCGCCGCCCCACTGCACGACCGTCGTGTCGAGCAGCCCGCGCTGCTTCAGATCGATCACGAGCGCCGCGCTCGGCTGGTCGGTGGCGATGCAATTTTTCGGCAATGCTGAAATGAGCGAGCCGTGCTGGTCCCACGACTGCCCGGAATTCAGCACCTGCACGAAGCGCACGCCGCGCTCCACGAGCCGCCGCGCGACGATGCAGCGCGTCGCGTAGTCGCGCGTCTCGGCGCGATCCACGCCGTAGAGTTTTTTGATGTGCTCGGGCTCGTTGGAAATATCTAGCGCCTCCTTCGCCGCCGTCTGCATTTTCGCCGCAAGTTCGTAGCTCGCGATGCGCGCCTGCAAGTCGAGTTCGCCCGGATGCGACGCGAGGTGCTCCTCGTTGATCGCCTTCAGCAGATCGAGCTGACGCCTTTGCGGAGCACCCGCGAGCGCCGCGGGCGGATCAAGATTCAAAATGTGCGGCTCGGTCGCGCGGATCAGCGTCCCCTGGTAGAGCGAAGGCAGCCAGCCGTTCGTGAAATGCTCGCCCGTGAACGTCGGCAGTCCGCCGGGATGCGCGAGCACCATGTAGGCCGGCAGCTCCTGCGTCTCGCTGCCGAGGCCGTAGCTCAGCCACGAGCCGAGCGCGGGACGGCCCGCGGTCACGCGCCCGTTGTTCATCGCGTAGAGGCCCTGCGCGTGGTTGCTCACGCCCGAGTGCATCGAACGGATGAGCGTGATTTCGTCCGCGACTTCGCCGAGCCACGGGAGCAATTCGCTCAGCTCCATTCCGCATTGCCCATGCTTGGAAAACTTGAACGGCGAGCCGAACACCTTCGCCGAAGCCTGCGCGAGATTGTCGTATTTCACCTCGCCGGGAAATTTCTGCCCGTCGTATTTCGTGAGCATCGGCTTCGGGTCGAAGAGATCCATCTGCGAAGGTCCGCCCATCATGAAGAGCGAGATCATCGCGCGCGCCTTCGGCTCAAAGTGCGGCTGCTTCGGCAATAAGTCGTAGCGTGCCGGGCCGGCGGACATCGCGTGCGGCTTCACCGGCGCGCCGAGCAGTCCATCGTCGCGCAGCAACGTGGCCAGCGCGAGCGAGCCGAGGCCGAAGGCGTTGGCCTGGAGGAAATGGCGGCGGGAGCAGAGGCGGGAGTGGGACATCGAACTGATCAATCCTTCCGCACGGCGTTTCATTGGCAGGCTGCTCAATCCTTTTTTTGGCCAGGCGAGAATGGCGTGCGTTTCATGGTCACGTTTCAAAACCCCGTGTTTGGAAACCAGCGGCTGAAGTAATTTTCATCCAGTCGCGTGAGCGGGATGGTGAGTGGCTGCGGGACGCCGTTCTTCGACCAGCGCAGCAGGTCTTCACGGTGGCCGAGTTTGCCGAGCACATCGAAGACATTGCCGGGCGCTCCGTCGGGCCAGCCTTTCATCACCTGCGGATCCCAGATGGCGATGCCAGGGTCGCCCGCCGCGAGCCAAGCGGCGGCTTTCTGGCAGAGTTCCTTCGGCTTGCCGGTCTTCCAGGCGATGGCCATCGGGTAGGCCTTGGTGGCCGTGCCTTTCGTGATGCGGCGGTAGTAGTCCATGTCCATCTGGCCGGGTGTTTTTTCAAACGAGGTGTGATACGCGAACCACGTCACGGCGATGTCATCCACAAGCCCGCGCTGAATCCACCGCGGCAGATCCAATCCCCATTTCTGGTTGTCGGCTTCCTTGGCAAAAGTGCCGAGCGAGATCTTGTAGCGCGTCTTGCGTCCCTGCTTGACGGCAGTTTCGTCGAGCAGTGCACGCACTTCGGTCATGAAGTCAGTCATGATTGCGGCGCGCGTGGCGTGGATGCGCGGGTCGTCGTCCGGCACGGTTTTCGCATCGGCGTCGTGCATCATTTTGAAGCGCGCGCAAAAGGCGTCCTCCCACAGCATGAGTGGCATGCCGCGATTGAAGACGAAGCCCACGCCCTCGGGTTGCAGTTCCAACGTCTCGCGGAAAATCTCGATTAAATGCTGCCGCACTTCGGGCACGGCGTAGCTCATGTAAAAAGTCGGCGTGCCATCGCGATCCATGCAGCGCCACTCGGGATGCGCATGGTAGAATTTGCTGTTGAAAGTCTCCTCATACGGCATGGAGCCGACCCAGCCCGCCGGTCGCAGCATGACATGAAACTCCGCGCCCTGCGCCTTCGCGGCATCGCGCGCGACCTTGAGCGGATTGATGCCCTTTTTGAAAAGCGTCTCCAGCGAGCGCGTGTAGTTGGCATAGGTGCCCGAGGGAAAATCGGTGGTGCCTTCGCCGGGATAGGTGCCGACTTTCGTGGGATAGCAGACGAGGTCGGACCCGGTGACTTGGAACCACCACTTGCCCACGTCCGTGTTCTCGAAACCGCGAAATTCCTCGGCGAGTTCCGCCGCCGTCGTCGGCTTGAACGGCCAGATCCAGCTATGGCCGTCAAACGTGGCGATGGAAGTGCGATGCCCGGACTTTGCCTGACTTGCCTTCACTTCCGCATCGGTCAGCGGCACGACTTTGACGTAGCACACCGTGGCCGGCAGTCCCGGCATCGCCGAGATTTCGAGCGACTGCCCCTTCAGTTCCGCCACGGTGAGATAGCACTCCTGAAGCACCGCGCGGCGATTTTCCAAGAGCGCGAGGTTGTTCGCCATGCGCCGGAAGACCGGTTCATCGCTCAGCTTCGCCTTGATGCCGTTGCCGCCCATGTTGAATCCGCCGGAAGTCGTCGCGAGTCCCACATAGACCGCATGCCAGCCGCGCGCCGCCAGTGGAAGACGAACGACTGGCGGATTCGTGGCGCTGTAAATCGAAAGCGCGGTGCCCCGCCATTCCGCCGTCGCGAACGGAATCATCTTCCATTTTCCCTTCTCGCGCTTGCCGGAGACGAGTGCTGTCGCCGGCCCGGCTTTCGAGAAATCCGTGAGCACCACGGCATCGCCTGCCCGCGACCATCTGCGCGAGTCGTTCGGAAAAAATTCCGCCGGGGTGACTGCGACAGACTCCGCAGCGGCGATGTGAGTGAGCAGCAAGCCGAGCAAGCAGGCAGCGGCTGCGCGCTTCATTCGACGTAGAGAAAGCGGTTCGAGCTGAGGAGTGCCTGACAGTAACTCGCGAGTCCTTCGAGCGCGGGGTCGGGGGCGGGCTTGTCCTTCGGGTGCTGGATGCCGTGGTGATAAGTGCGCGAGGCTTCCGTCTGCTCGGCGATGTGCGCGAGGGCGCGCTGGATGTCGGCGTCCTCTGGCGTGCGGTTGAAAAGGATGCGCCAGGCGGCGGCGATTTGCGCGTGGAGGTCGTCGGGCGTTTCGGTGCGGAGGCGCTTCGCGAGGCTCTGCGCGGTGTCGAGGACGAAGGTGTCGTTCATCATCATGAGCGACTGCGGGGCGACGGTGGTGCGGGCGCGCAGCTCGCAGTTGGGCGACATCACGGGCGCATCGAAGGTGTCGAGCACGGTGAGCGGCGTCTTGCGGCGCACTTGCACGTAGATGGAGCGGCGGAAATCATCCGCGCCGCCGCTCTCCACTTTTGCGAGCGTGATGGTGCCCTTGTCCTTCCCGGTGACGATGCGTCCCTGCACGTCGCGCGCGATTTCCGAGGGCGGGCCGAACGGGCTCGGGTTCAGCGTGCCTGCGATGGTGAGCATCGTGTCGCGCAGCGTCTCGGCGTCGAGGCGCTGCATTTTGAAGCGCGCAAAGAATCGGTTCTCGGGATCGCTGCGCAGCGATGCGTCGTTGCGCGACGACTGCCGGTACGCGGTGCTCATCACCATGAGTTTGTGCAGCGGCTTGAGTTTCCACCCGCCGTCCATGAATTCGCTCGCGAGCCAGTCGAGCAACTCGGGATGCGTGGGCCGCTCGCCCTGCGCGCCGAAGTCGCCGGGCGTGTTCACGATGCCGCGGCCAAAATGATTCAGCCAAAACCGGTTCACGAGCACGCGCGCGACGAGCGGGTGTTTTCCACTCGTGAGCCACTTCGCATACGCGAGCCTGCGCCCGCTCGATCCCGATGCGACTTTCTCCGCGGTGAAAGGCTCGATCTGCGGCGTGGCGAGCACGGTGAGTTCGCCCGGCGTCACGGCCTGCTTCGGCTGATCATGATCGCCGCGCGCAAAGAGATGCGTCTCCGGCACGATGCCCTTCACCTCGGTGAGCGCCATGACCATGCCCTCGGGCGGCAGCGCCGCGCGCAGCTTCGTGCCCTCGGCGGTTTTGTCGGTGACTTTTTTCTGCGCGTCCTTGTCGTAAAGATCGAGCGAGTAGAGCGCGAGCGCGTTCGGGTATTTTTTGATCAGCGCCTTTTGATCGAGCGTGCGATCCTTCTCCGCCGTCGCGCGCGCCGTGCGATACGGCTCACGCTCGGCTTCGGGCAGCTCCGCGATTTTCTTTTCAAAGATATCATCGAGGAATTTTTTGCTCATCGCCTGCGCCTCGCGGTTGATGTCGCCGACTTTCTTCTCGACCTCATTCGCCTTTGCGCGCTCCTCGGCCGTGTAGAGCGAATACTGCCGCTGGAACGGCGGACGCCAGCGCGACACCCAGTCGAATGCCGGCTCGAAGATCGCGCGCATCCGGTAGTAGTCGGTCTGCGGGATCGGATCGTAGCGGTGGTCGTGGCACTGCGCGCAGCCGACGGTGAGGCCGAGCAGCGACGACGACACGACCTTCAGCTCCTCGGCGATGACCTGGTTGCGCGCGAGCTTCATGTCGTCGTTCGCGTCGCCCGTGCCATCGGGTGCCATGCGGAGAAAGGCGGTCGCGGTGAGCGCGTCGAGGCGCTTCGGATCGGTGACGGCCTGCTGCGCATCGGCGTGCGTCACGCCCGCAAACTCATCGCCCGCGAGTTGCTCGGTGATGAATTCATTCCACGGCTTGTCCGCATTCAGCGAGCGGATGACATAGTCGCGGTAGCGCCACGCGTGCAGCCGCAGCGAATCCACGTCGGAGGATCCGTTCGAGTCCGCGTAGCCCGCGACATCGAGCCAGTGCCGAGCCCAGCGTTCGCCGTAAGCCTGCGATGCGAGCAGGCGGTCCACGACTTTCCCGTACGCGTCCGGCGAAGGGTCATGCACGAAGGCATCCGCCTCCGCGGGAGTCGGTGGCAGGCCGGTGAGGTCGAGCGTCACGCGTCGGATGAGCGTGGCCTTCTCCGCTTCGGGCGCGAAGCCGAGCTTCTGCTCGCGCAACTTCGCGAGGATGAACGCATCAATGGAATTTTGAATTTTGAATTTTGAATTCTGAGTTTCCGGCACCGGCGGCCGCACGATTGGTTTGAAGGACCAAAACTCGCGGTCGTCCTCGGCGATGAACGCGCCGGGCGGCAGCGTCATTGGTTCGGGGCGTGTGGTCTTCGCACCCTGTGCGATCCAGCGTTCGAGGATGGAAATCTGTTCCGGCGCGAGCGGCTTGCCTTTCCGCGGCATCTCACCCTCGCGCACGAGCAGGATCATCTCGCTCTTGTCCGGCTGCCCCGGCACGAGCACGCGGGCACCGTCCTCGAGTTCCTTGTCCATGAAGCGCCGCAGCCGCAGATCCACGCCGCCCTTCGGCTTTTCCTCCTCGCCGTGGCAGTGCGTGCAGTGCGCCTTGAGGATGGGCCTCACGTCTTTTTCAAAGCTCACCTCCTGCGCCGCGACTCGCGAGGCTGCTAGGGCGGTGAGAATGACGAGGTGCGAAATACGGAAGAGCATCGGTACGAAGGTTTCAACCGCGCGATGCGCTGTCTGCTAGGCGTGCTGAACGGGTGTCTGAAACATCATCGCTTCGCCGCGCGACGCGGAAAGCCGGAAAACGGAATTTGAGTTTCCTCCCCGTGCGGAACAGGCACGCTGCCGCCATGCTGAAAGCGTTCCTCCTGCTTTGCTCGTTTGTCCTGCCGCTGGCGTTGCGAGCCGCGGAGCCGGGCGTGTTTCCGTTTCACCACGAGGGCGTGCTCGGCACGTCGCTCGATTTGCAGGTCGTTGCCGCGGATGCGCAGCAGGCGGCGGCGGTGGAGGCTGCGGTGCTCGCTGAGATCGAGCGGATGCGGAAAATCCTGAGCACTTACGATCCTGCGAGCGAAATCAGCAGGCTGAATGCGGCGACTGGCACGGTGCCGGTGTCGCAGGAATTGCTCGACGTGCTCGCGGGCTACGACTGGTGGAATGCGAAATCCGGCGGCGCATACAACGGCCATCTCGGCGATCTCATCCGCGTGTGGCGCGCGGCGGAGCAGGCGGGTGCGTTGCCGGATGCTGCGACGCTGCAGCGCACCGTCGCCGCGTTGCGCGTGCCGGCGTGGAAGCTCGACGCCGCTGCGAAGACCGTGACACGCACGACGGCGCAGCCGCTGAATGTGGATTCGCTCGGCAAGGGCTACATCCTCGCGAAGGCTGCGGCAGTCGCGCGGGCGAAGGCACCGCAGGGATTTCTGCTGAACATCGGCGGCGACATTTTCGCCAGCGGCCGTGCGTGGAAGGTCGGCGTCGCGGATCCGAAAAGCAGCGCGGACAATTCGCCACCGCTCACGGAGGTGAATCTCAAGGACCTCGCGATCTCGACCAGCGCGGCGTACGAGCGCGGCTACACGATTGGCGGGAAGCGCCATTCGCACATCCTCGATCCGCGCACGGGCCAGCCTGCGGCGGGCACGGCGAGCGCGACGGTTGTCGCATCGAGCAACGCCGTCGCAAATGCGCTCGCCACCACGCTGTGCGTGCTGAAGCCCGACGAGGGGCTTGCGCTTGCGAAAACAATTCCCGGCGTGGCGTGCCTCATCGTCGCAGCGGACGGACGCCAGCTTCGCACGGCGAATTTTGCACCTCTCGAAGGGCGTCTGCCCACCGCGGTCATGCTGCCGCAGACGCCGGGCACGACGACTCCTGCGGCGGGCGCATGGCCGAAGGGATTCCAAGTCACGCTCACGCTCACGCTGAAGGCGCCGACCGGCGGCAAACGAATCAAGCGCCCGTACGTCGCCGTGTGGATCGAGGATGCCGAGGGCAAGCGCGTGCGTACTGTCGCCGTGTGGGGCAACCAGCGGAAATACATGCCCGACTTGCGCGAGTGGTGGAAGGTGGCGCGCGAAGATCAGGAATGGGCCTCGACGATTACTCGTGCGACGCGCTCGGCGGGCCAGCATCGCGTGGCGTGGGACGGGATGGACGACAAGGGCGCACCGCTGCCGCCCGGCACTTACTCCGTCGTGCTGGAGGTGAACCGCGAGCACGGCACGTATTGCATCGAGCGCGGCACGATCGCATGCGCGAAGACGGCTGCGCAGGGGAAGATCGCGGCGTCGGCGGAGTTTGCCGAGGCGCAGATCGTGTTCGGACCGCCGGTGCAATGAGCATGACTTTGGCAGTGACTCAATTTGAGTTCCAGACGCGAGTCATCCTGAGCGCAGCGCCGCGGTGGGCAACTTCCGGGTGGAGCACGCGACTCGCGTGCGGTTTCCGGCGACCCGCCGGAAACTTGCGACGCTGCCGCGTTGCAGGCTGCGTGCGCAGATTTGGGAGCGCGCGTGGTGATCGGAGCACAAGCAAGGGACTCCCGACCGTCGGGTGTCTGCGGCCAGTGGCCGCAGACGGCACGCGGGTCGCGTGCTCCACCCGGGAAGTCGGCTTCGCCGCTCCGCTGTTCTTCCCCGCACAAAGGATCACGCCCCGCTTGTGAAGTCGCCTCAGAATGCCCCCGGGTTTTGAAAATTGAGCCACCACCATGACTTCGCATCACTTCCGTCTGCTTTTCAAAAAGTGGTCGCGCCTCATCCACATCTATCTCTCGATGCTCGGCCTGCTGTCGGTCGTGTTTTTTTCGATCACCGGCATCATGCTGAACCACGAGGAGTGGTTTGGTTTCGCCGAGCCGCGCATGAGCAAAAAGGAAGGCACGGTGCCCGCGGCGCTGCTGGTCGTGCCGGACAAGCTCGGCATCGTCGAGAAGCTGCGGAAGGATCTCGGTGCGACCGGGGCGCTCGATTCCTTCGACGTGCGCGACGATGAGCTTGCGCTCGTTTTCAAATCACCGGGGCGCCGCACCGAGGCCACGATCACGCGTGCGGACGGGCACGCGGAGGTGAGCATCGAGACGCACGGTTTCGCCGGGCGCTTCGTCGAACTTCACCGCGGCACCGAGGCCGGCCCCGCGTGGCGGCTGGTCATTGATGTGACGGCGATTCTCCTCCTGCTGAGTTCATTCACCGGCCTCGTGCTGTGGCTGCTCGTGCCAAAGTGGAGGCCGCTCGGCATCGTCGCGCTCATCGTGTGCGCGGGCGTGTGCGCCGTGGTGTATCTCGCATTCGTGCCGTAGCGCAGCCGCTACATTTTCGGCGGCTGGTGCAGCCCGAAGCCCGCGCCTTGCGGATCGCGCAGCACGGCGATGCGGCCCGCTTCGCCGATGTCCATCGGCGGGACGCAGACCGTCGCGCCGAGTGCCGTGGCCTTTGCCAATGCGGCGTCGAGGTCGGCGACTGCGACGTAGTTCAGCCAGTGCGGCGGGATGCCGGGCTGCGGCGGGGCCATCACGCCGCCGAACATTTCGCCATTGTGCTTGAAGAGCGTGTACGGATTCGGACCGCCGCCGAAGGGCTCGGTGGTCCAGCCAAAAAGGTCGCCGTAGAATTTCGCGGCGGCAGCCGGGTCGGGCGTGATCAGTTCGTTCCAGGCGATGGAGTTCAGCCTGCTGGTGCAGTCGGATGCGGTCGGGTCGGGAGTGCTCATGGTCCGCGAGATTTGCCGAAGGCGAGCCGCAAACGCGAGCGTGGAATTGTGACGATCCGCAGTCGCGCGGCCTGCACGTCCCCGTCGTCGGCGATGCCGGACGTTGCACTTTCCACCTCCGCCCGTTCAGCATCGGCACGCACACCAATCGCCCTTTTCCATGAACCGCATCCTCGTCCTCTTCGATTCAAAATCCGGCAATGTCGCGAAGATGGCCGCATTCGTCGCCGAGGGCGCGCAGCGCATCGCCGACACCGAGGTGCGTGTGCGCTCCGTGGACGACGCGACGCCCGACGACGTGATCTGGTGCGACGGCCTCGCCGTCGGCAGCCCCACGAACATGGGCATCCTCTCGTGGAAGATGAAGCGCTTCTGGGACGAGGCGATGATGCCGCACTGGATGGAAGTGGACGGCAAAATCGCGTGCGCCTTTTCCTCCGCCGGCGCGTGGGGCGGTGGCATGGAGCTGGCGTGCCAGTCCATCCTGACCGTGCTGATGAATTTCGGCTTCCTCGTCTTCGGCGTCACCGACTACGCGACGAAGCTGCGCACCGCACACTACGGTGCAGTCGTCGCGAAGGAACCGCGCAGCGAGGACGATGCCGCCGCGTGCCGGCTGCTCGGCCAGCGTCTCGCCGAGTGGGCGGCCGTGTGCATCCACGGCAAAAAGGACGAGCATCCCGCGAACAAAAAGGATCAGCGGCTTGGCGCAGGGTAGGGGACGCGCCGCCTGCGGTGTGCGCTATTTTTTGATCTTCGCCTTGAGTTCAGCGGCCACTTTCTCCAGCACCGCCTTCTGCTGGGTGGTTACCTTGCTCGCGATCAAATCCCGCAATTTTGTCGCCGCCGGATCGCCGGCGGCTGCCGCGAGGGACAGCCAGGCATAGGCTTTCACGGAGTTCGGCTGCAGGCCTTCGTCCTTGTCGCCCTTTGCGTAAAGGTAGCCGAGGTTATACTGCGCCCTCGTCATTCCCTGCACTCCCGCCCTGTCGTACCATGTGATGGCGCGGGAGAGGTTCTTCTCCGTGCCGCGTCCCGTTGCATACATGTTGGCCAGATTGAACTGCGCATCCGCGAATCCCTGCGCCGCGGCTTTTTCAAACCACTCGAGCGCCTGCTTCTCGTCCTTTTTCACGCCGGCTCCCATCTCGTACATCGTGCCGAGATTGAACTGCGCCTCCGCGGCTCCCTGTGCCGCCGCTTTCTGAAACCACTCCGCGGCCTTCCTCCGATCCCGCTCGATACCGGCAACCTTGTCACCATTGTCATACACGAGCCCGAGCGCGATCTGCGCCGCCGCATCGCCTCCCGCGGCCTTTGTTTCGAGGGCCTTGATGTCGAGCTTCTCCTCCTGGGCGGTGCAGGCTGCGGCGAGGAGGAAAAAGGTGAGCAGTTGGGATTTCACAGTGGGGAAAGTAATGTCGCTCGCCTGCATTCCGCAAGGAGGGAGCGGGGCAGGGAGAACATTCAACATTCAACATTCAACATTGAACATCCAACCTCAGAAGGTGCCGGCACGTCCGTCATTCATCATTCGCGCCATTGGTTGGATGTTGGATGTTGGATGTTGGATGTTGGATGTTGGATGTTGGATGTTGGATGTTGGATGTTGGATGTTCCGCCGCGCGCCGCATATCGTCCCGCGCACATGAAACCCCGCGCCTCCCTCCCGCTCGTGGATGTCGAGACGTACGTGCCTGCCGCGATCACCGTCGTGCGTCGCTCGCGCGGATGGCCCGGCCTTTTCCTCCAGGAACGACGCGGACGCTCGGGTCATGTGAACTACGCCGCGGGCATCCGGCAGCACGTCTTCTATTATTTCCTCAAGCCGCTGCGCAGCGATGTGGTCGTGGATGGCGAGGTGAAAAAAGTCGTCTATCGCGCGGGCGAGGGCCGCGTGACTCCCGCGGGTCGGCCCGTGTCGTTCCGCTGGACCGGCGAAGTGCAGATCCTCATGCTCGGCTTCGAGCCGTGGTTCTTCGAGCGCGTCGCCGCGGAACTCGGCGGAAGCTCCGCGTTTCACGGCGCGGCAAATGTCCGCAAGCTGCCCGCCGATCATCCCGCGTGTGCGCTCATGCGGACGCTCGCCGGCGAACTCGATGCGCCGCCCGGAGCGCCGACGGTCGCCGAGGGCATCGCCCGCGCCATCGCCGTGCATCTCCTGCGTGAGTACCAGCAGCTCCCCGCGCGCAAGCCCGCCGATGTCGCCCCGCCCGTCGCCGTCCTGCGTGCGGTGGAACTCATGCGCCAGCGCATGACTGAGCCGCTCTCGCTCGACGAACTCGCGCACGCCGCCGGCCTCAGCCCGTTTCATTTCGCGCGCCAGTTCAAGACCGCGACCGGCCATCCGCCGCACGACTACCTCATCCGCCTCCGCGTGGACCGCGCGCAGGAACTCATCCGCGCCGAGCGCGGCTGGACGATGGCCGCGGTCGCTCAGGATGCGGGCTTCGCGGATCAAAGTCACATGGCGCGGCATTTCAAACGCGTCCTCGGCGTCACGCCGCGGCAGTTTGCCGACGCAAAAGTCTCCGCTGCCTGAGTTTTCCGCCGAGCAAGGGCGTCCTCCACTCGGAGCAAGGGCGTCCAATGCCCCGCTCGCCTTGCGTGCGAATGTCCGGCCATGTGGATCGTCCGTCTCGCACTGCGCAGGCCGTACACGTTTGTCGTGGCGGCGCTCCTGCTGCTGCTCATGACGCCCTTCGTGCTCCTCCGCACGCCGACGGATATTTTTCCCTCGATCAATATCCCCGTCATCTCGGTCATCTGGCAGTACGCCGGGCTGAACGCGCGCGAGGTCGAGCAGCGCATCCTCTACGTCCACGAGCGTTCGCTCTCCGCGACGGTGAACGACATCGAGCACATCGAATCGAACAGCTACAACGGCGTCGGCATCATCAAGGTCTTCCTCCAGCCCGGTGCGAATGTGGACGGCGGTGTCGCACAGATCACCGCGGTGGCGCAGACAGTCCTGCGCCTCATGCCACCGGGCCAGCAGCCGCCGCTCATCATTCGCTACAATGCGGCCACCGTTCCCATCCTCCAGTACAGCCTCTCGAGCAAAAAACTGAGCGAGCAGGACGTCGCGGATCTCGCGCTGAATCAGGTGCGCATCGGCCTCGTGAATGTCCCCGGCGCGCAGATTCCGTGGCCCTACGGAGGGCGGTTGCGCAGCGTCGTGGTGGACCTCGACCTCAACGCGCTGAAGGCAAAAAATCTCCGCCCGCAGGATGTCGTGGACGCGGTGAATGCGCAGAACCTCATCCTTCCCGCGGGCACTGCGAAAATCGGCGACACGGAATATAACATCGAGACGAACGGCAGCCCGGTGCTGCTCGAAGACCTGAACAACCTTCCGATCAGGGTCGTGAACGGCGCGATGATCACCATGCGCGACGTGGCGCAGGTGCGCGACGGCTTCAATCCGCAGACAAACATCGTCCGCATGGACGGCCAGCGCGGCGCGCTGCTCACGGTGATGAAGAGCGGCTTTGCCTCCACGCTCGATGTCGTGCGCAAGATCAAGGGGCAGCTCCCGCAGGTGCGCAAGACGGTGAACCCCGATCTCGATATCAAGGAATTTGCCGACCAGTCCGTCTTCGTCCGCGCGGCGATCTCCAGCGTGGCCAAGGAGGGAGTCATCGCCGCGGCGCTCACGGCGATCATGATCCTGCTCTTCATCGGCTCGTGGCGCAGCACGGTGATCATCGCTCTTTCGATCCCGCTCAGTGTCGTGGCATCGCTCATCGCGCTCAGCGCGCTCGGCGAGACGATCAATCTCATGACACTTGGCGGCCTCGCGCTCGCCGTCGGCATTCTCGTGGACGATGCCACGGTGGAAATCGAAAACGTCCACCGGCAGATGGCGATGGGGAAGCCGCTCATTACCGCGATCCTCGCCGGTGCGCAGGAAATCGCGCTGCCGGCATTCGTGAGCACGCTGTGCATCTGCATCGTCTTCGTGCCGATGTTTTTTCTCACCGGCGTCGCGCGCTTTCTCTTCGTGCCGCTCGCCGAGGCCGTCGTCTTTGCGATGCTCGCGAGCTACGTGCTTTCGCGCACGCTCATCCCGACGCTGGTGATGTGGTTCTACCGCAATTCGCCGTACCACAGCCACGAGGCCGAGGACACCGCGGATGAGCCGCCACCGCGCGGATGGACCGCGCCGTTCATCCGCATCCAGCGCGTGTTCGAGCGCGGCTTCGCGGCATTTCGCAGCGGCTACCGCTCGATGCTGGGCGCGGTGATGCAGCGCCGCGGAATCTTCGCGATCATCTTCCTCGCGTGCTGTCTCGCCACATTTGTGCTCGTGCCGATGCTCGGTCAGGATTTTTTCCCGAAGGTGGATGGCGGCCAGTTCCGTCTGCACCTGCGCGCACGCAGCGGCACGCGGCTCGAGGAGACGGTGCGGCTCACCGAGCGCGTCGGGCAGGTCATCCGCGAAGTCGTGCCGAAGGAGGAAATCGCCGGCGTCCTCGACAATATCGGCATCCCGTTTTCCGGCATCGCGCTGAGCTACAGCAACAGCGGCGTCATCGGCACCGGTGACGCGGACATCCTCGTGTCGCTTGCCGCCGGGCACGCGCCGACGGACAAATATGTGCGCCTGCTGCGTGCGCGGCTGAACCGCGAATTTCCGAGCACGACGTTCTATTTTCTGCCTGCCGACATCGTGAGCCAGACGCTGAACCTCGGACTGCCCGCGCCGTTCGACGTGCAAATCTACGGGCGCGATCAGACCGCAAACCGCGCCGCCGCCGCACGGCTCGCCGAAAAAATCCGCCGCGTGAACGGCGCAGTGGACGTCCGCGTGCAGCAGCCCGCCGACCAGCCGCGGCTCACGGTGAACGTGGATCGTGCGAAGTCGGCCGAGATCGGCTTGAGCGAGCGCGAGGTCGCGAATTCCGTCCTGCTGAGTCTCAGCGGAAGCGGGCAGGTGCAGCCGGCGTACTGGCTGAACCGCGCGCTCGGCATCCAGTACTCGATCAACGTCCGTGCGCCGGAGCACGTGATGGATTCGCTCGGCGCGCTGGAGACCATCCCGATCGGCGGCGGGCGTGCGGGCGAGGGCGACGGGCAGATTCTCACGAATGTCGCGACCATCGAGCGTGGGCAGGATTCGCCCGTCATCTCGCACTACGACGTGCTGCCGGTCATCGAGATTTTTGGCGGTGTGAGCGGGCGCGACCTTGGCGGTGTCGTGCGCGACATCGAGCCGCTCATCGAGGAGGCAAAAAAGGATCTGCCGCGCGGCAGCTTCATCATCGTGCGCGGCCAGGCGGAGACGATGCGCAGCAGCTACCTCGGGCTCGGCGTGGGGCTCGTGATCGCGATCGCGCTCATCTACCTGCTGCTCGTGGTGAATTTCCAAAGCTGGCTCGACCCGCTCATCATCATCAGCGCGCTGCCCGGCGCGCTCGCGGGAACCGTGTGGGCGCTGTGGGTCACGCACACCGCGCTCAGCGTGCCCGCGCTCATGGGCATGATTATGAGCCTCGGCGTGGCGACGGCGAACTCCGTGCTCGTCGTGAGTTTTGCACGCACCAATCTGCGCGAGGGCGTGGACGCCGTGAGCGCTGCGATGAACGCCGGCACCACGCGCTTGCGTGCGGTGCTCATGACTGCGCTCGCGATGATCATCGGCATGATGCCGATGAGCCTCAGCCTCGGCGAAGGCGCGGAGCAAAATGCGCCCGTGGGCCGCGCCGTGATCGGCGGGCTGCTGCTCGCGACGCTTGCGACCCTGCTGTTTGTTCCGGTGGTGTTCGCCATTTTCCACCGGAACACGAAGCTGAAACCCGAGGATTCCGAACTCGGCGAAACTGCCGAACCCGAGCTTGCGCTCCACTGACATCTGCCATGACGCGACGAGACACACTTGAGAGTGGAGGGTTGAGAGTTGAGAGGAAGAATGGCCGCGCACTGCGGCGAAATGGATCAGGATTTCAGCCCTCGTTTGATTTATGCCGTGGATCTGGGGCGTTGCCCCAGTCTGGGATGGGTTGCGCCGTTGGCGCACGGGCGCGCGCCGGTGTCGGCATCCCTCTCAACTCTCAAGTCTCAACTCTCAACTGATGAAGAGCCACCCCGAATCCCCCGACGATTCCATGCGCGCGCGCGACGGTGCAGCCGTGTCCGAGCCGCTGAAACTCCCCGAAACTTCGCGCAGCGATTTTGCATCGCGCCGGAATCGCGAGAGGCCGCCCGGCTTTCGTCCCGGCAGGCTTTTTTACGCCGTGCTGCTCGTGGTGATCATCGCATTTGCGATCGGCTTTTTTCCGCGCTGGCGGGAGCGCGTGACGGTGAGGAATGAGACGCGCGAACTCGCGATGCTGACGGTGGAGGTCACTTCGCCCGCGCCCGCGAAGGCCGCGGCGTCGCCCACATTTTCGGGTGAGGTGAAGGCGCTCACCGAGGCGGCGATCCACGCGCGCGCAAACGGCTACGTGCGCCGCTGGCTCGTGGACATCGGCGCGCATGTCGAAAAGGATCAGCTCCTCGCCGAACTCGACACGCCCGAGGTCGAGCGCGATCTCGCGCAGGCCCGCGCGGAACTCGCGCAGGCCGAGGCCGCCCGCACGCTCGCCGCCACGACTGCCAAACGCTGGAAGGACATGCTCGGCGCGAGGACGGTGAGCGCGCAGGAGGCGGATGAAAAGCTGGCCGATCTCTCGCTGAAGAAGGCGAGCGCCGAGGCCGCCACCGCGAAGGTGCAGCGCATCACGGAATTGCTCGGCTTTGCAAAAATCACCGCGCCCTTCGCAGGAACCGTGACGATGCGAACGCTCGACGTGGGCCAGCTCGTGACCGCGGGCGCGGGTCGCGAACTTTTCCGCATCGCACAGGCGGACAGGCTGCGCGTCTTCGTGCGCGTCCCGCAAAACTACGCGCGCGCCGTGGCCGTCGGGCAGACCGCGGAGATCACGCTCACGGAACTCGCGGGGCGCGTCTTCGAGGCGAAGATCGTGCGGACTGCGGAGGCGCTCGATGCGGTCTCGCGCACGCTGCTCACGGAACTCGAGGTGGACAACGCGAAGGGCGAACTCCTGGCGGGCAGCTACGTGCAGGTGCGGTTCCGCGACGCAAAGCCCGATGCGGTGCTCACGATTCCCGCGAACGCGCTGCTCTTCCGCATCGAGGGCACGCTGGTCGTCATCGTCGGCACGGACAACCGTGTCGCGCTGAGAAAGGTCGCGATGGGCCGCGATTTCGGATCATTCGTCGAGGTGCTCGAAGGCGTGACCGCCGCGGATCGCGTGATCGTGAACCCGCCGGACTCCATCGTGGAGGGGGCGGAGGTGCGGGCAGTTCACGCTCCGGATGCCGCGAAGTAGGCGGGCTGTTTTCCGCATTTGATTTTGCAGGCGGCACCTTGGAAGATCCGCCTGCATGGAATCACTGCTCACTCCCGCACACGCGAACCCGGAGCGCCGCGGACTCGCAATGATGCCGAAGCGCAGGCGGGGCGCCGCGTGGCTGGTGATGCGCGTGGCGAACACATTTTTCCGCCTCGCGCGCAATCCCGTGGAGGCGATCGTGGACGACTGCGAGTGGCGGAAATGGGAGCTGGACTGCTTCCGGCTGCTGCACGGGCCGGAGTTCACGGTGAGCTGTGATCGGAGCGGGCAGCCTTTCATCTCCGTGCTGCCGGGCAGGGATTTGTCGCTGCATCTCGCGGCCGGCACGCTGCGGCCGGGGCATCTCGCGGCGGCGGGCGCGGAGTTGCGGCGTGCGCATCTTTTGCATTCGGAGCATTACGGCGCGCGGTGGAGCCACGGCGATCCTCACACGGGAAATTTTTTGCTCGATGCCGCGACGGGCCGGGCGCGGCTGGTGGATTTTGAAATGCGGCACCACCGCGATCTGCCGGAGGCGCGGCGTCACGCGGATGATTTGCTCGTGATGCTCCAGGATGTGTGCGGCCGCTGCACGCGCGATGCGTGGCTGCAGCTGGCGACGGCATTTCTGGAGGCCTACGGGCGGGAGGAGATCATCGCATCGCTCGACGGGCTGCTGCGCGTGCCCCGCGGAATCCCGCGCGTGTGGTGGGCGGTGCGGACGAGCTGGATGCGGCGCGCGGAGTTGGAGCGGCGAGTGGCGGAGTTGCGCGACGGATCATTTTTCCGCGACTGCAACCGGCAGGGCGGGGGAGTGTTGATGCGTGCGTAGCTTCAGAAGACGATCAGGGCATGTTTGCAACCCCGGAACACAGCCATCCCTGGCTGTGCGGCCCGCGGGCTTCCAGCCTGCGGATACTGTGGCGGTGCAAACGGCGCTACGTTTCGACGCATGAGCACGCTCGCTGAAATTGAAACCGCCGCGGACTCGCTGCCCGGTGAGCAATAGGAAGAACTGCTCCCCTTCCTCGCCATGCGCCTGCGCAAAGAGCGCACGCTGCCCAATCCGCGCATCTATTCCGAGGACGAACTCGCCGCGATGCGCGGACGACGACGAGTTGAAAGCTGCGCAGTTGGTTCGGCTCGACACGTAATCCCATCATGCCGCATCCTTTCGTGACTGAGTGCATTTTAGCACGTCCTTTGCCCTGTGACCAACTCCCCTTCAGGTTCACCCGCGCCCGCCGAGAGGACGCAATTTGCAGTGCTGCTCTTCACAGACATCTGTGGCTCGACGGCCCTCAAGGCGCGGCACGGCGCGGTGGCTTACAAGGCGGCGGCGAAATTGCACAACACCCTCTTCGAGCGACTCGCGGCAGAGGAGCAACTCACGCTCGTCAAAAACACGGGTGACGGGTATTTTGCGCGCACGACGAGCATCGCGGCGGCGGTGCGGTTCGCGCTGATCTTGCAGTATCATTTGGGGACGATGCAGTGGCCGTCTTTCCCGCTCGCCACGCGTGTGGGCATCCACGCGGGTGAGGTGGCGGACATCACGACACTCGGCCAGGCCGATGTGCTGGCACCTGCGGCCGATCTGGTCGCGCGGGTGATGTCGCTTGCGGTGGGCGGGCAGATACTGCTCACGCGTGGGCCGTTCGATGAAGCGCGGCATTTCGTGCGTGCGCATCCCGATGTGGCTCGGGACGTCTCGCTGACCTGGCTCGCGCACGGGCCGTACTTGTTCAAGGGCTATGAGGAGCCGGTCGAGATCTTCGAGGTAGGCTTGACCGGCCATGCACCGCTCGTCGCTCCACCGGATGGGGAGAAAGCGAAGCGTGCAGTCCGCCCCGGCGACGAGCAGACACTCGGCTGGCGTCCTGCGGAAGGGCAGGAAATCCCGTCACGGCCCGGCTGGCGGCTTGGGGAACAACTCGGCGTGGGTGGCTTCGGTGAAGTGTGGGTCGGCGAGCACGTGAAGTTTCATCAGCGCCGGGCGTTCAAGTTCTGCTTTGACGACGAGCGCCTGCGTGCGCTCAAGCGTGAGGTCACGCTCGTGCGGCTTCTTCGCACTGCCTTGGGTGACCGCGACGACATCGTCCGCTTTCACGAGCTAAAGCTCGACGAGCCGCCCTTCTATCTCGAGAGCGACCTTGCGCCCCACGGCAATTTGCTGCAGTGGGCCGAAAAGCAGGGCGGGCTCGATAAGATTCCCGTCGCTCTGCGGATTTCACTCGTCGCGAACACAGCGGCCGCTCTCGCAGCCGCGCACAGTATCGGTGTCCTGCACAAGGACATCAAACCGACGAACATCCTCATCTTCGACGCGCCCGACGGCACGATTCGCCCGCGCCTTGCGGACTTTGGCATCGGCACACTCACCGACCTTTCCATCCTCGCCCAGCAGGGCATCACCGGCGCGGGTTTCACGCGCATGACCATCCAGCACAGCACCGGCACACCGACCTACAGCCCGCCCGAGTATCTGGCCGGACGCCCCTTCACGATTCAGGGTGATATTTACGGGTTGGGTGTCCTGCTTTACCAGCTCGTTACCGGAAAGCCGACGGAGCCGCTTGCGCCCGGCTGGGAACGTGACATCGCCGACCCGCTACTGCGCGAGGATATCGCGATGTGTGTGGACGGTGACCCGGGGCGACGCTTCCCAAGTGCCGCCGATCTTGCCGAGCGCCTCATGCGCCTCGACGAGCGCCGCGCGGAAGCCGAACAGGAAAAGGCGCGCATCTCCGCACTGGAGCGCCGGGCCTATCTACGCGGTGTTGCGCGAACCGCTGCCGCCGCGCTTGCGGTCATCACACTCGTCGTCACGCTTGCGGCCTACGCTTTCCATCAAGCCCGCGTTGCACGCGAAAGCAGGGGGCGTGCAGAGTTGAGCGCCCTGGCCGAATCCCAGGCACGCGGCAAGTCCGACGAGACTCTCACGAAGATGCAGCTTCAGCGTGCGGAGGAACTCTTCTCTGCGGACGACGCCTCTGGCGGCCTCACTTATCTCGCAGCCGTCCTGCGCCGCCACCCAGAAGATCGCATCACCGGAGCGCGTCTGCTTTCCGCGCTGCGCGACCGCAGCTATGCACGGCCTTTGTTGAAACCCTTTCAGCACAATGGGAGCGTGCTCGGCCTGGCGTGGAGCCCGGATGGAAAACGCCTGGTGACCGTGACCATGGATCGCATCTGCGTCTGGGATACGGCTACGGGACAGCTCGTCGTCGCACCGATTGCGGCAGAGCCCGCGGCAGCACTGAGAGGTGTTTCCTTTAGCAAGGATGGCCGCCGGTTTGTTGCGGTTGGCGCGGACTCGCAGGTTTTTGACAGCGAGACTGGCCGGCCAGTTTCCGCACCCCTTGTCCACAAGGGCCGCGGGACTGGCGGAGGGATCCCATACGCGCTTTTTTTCCCAGACGGGAAACACATCCTCACAGCGACACACAGCAAGGAGATCAAAGTCTGGGAAGTCGAAACGGGCAGCCAGATCGCTGAGTTGAAAATTGACAGCTTCCCAGAGTCACTTGCCGTTCATCCCGATGGAGTGCGAGTCGCAGTCAGCACATCCAACCGCTCAGTCATACTCTGGGACAGCGCAGCGCAGCGCGTCGAGCATGACTGGCCCCGGATGGAGAACGGCCCGGGTGGAACGGATCCGCAGCTCATTTTCTCACCGGACGGAACGCGTCTTTTTGAAAAGGAGCGCGACCTCATCGTCGGATACGATCTGAACACCAACGAGCGCCTCCCGTGGGATATCCAACCGCCCAAGTATCTCCTGTCCTTCGATCTCAGCCCGGACAGTTGCACATTCGCAGTCGTGACTGGCAAGCACGCGGTCCGGTTTTTCAGTGCGAAGACAGGCCAATATCTCAGCGACGAATGGCAGCACAGCCGCTATGTGGACAACGTTCAGTATGGTGCAAACGGAACACGCATTTTGAGCATGACAGATCAGACGGTGCAGGTGCGGACAGCCATCTCCGGGATTCCCGTGTGCGCGACATTGCGCGTGGATTCCAATATCCGGTGCGCGCGGCTGAGTGACGATGGGTTGCGCCTTGCCGTTGGAACTGAAGCGGGCGAGGTGAAGCTCTGGGAGATTTCAGCATCAGAGTCTAAGCCCCTCCTGTTCGGGCCTGCCCGTTCACATCCGCCGTTTGTGCTGAATTCTGACGAGAGCAGAATCGTAACCTCAGGCGGCTCTCAGGCGATGGTGTGGGATTTCAAGACCGGCCGCCCTGTCGGGATCATAGAACACGGGGAGAGCTTCTGGTCGCTCAATTTCCAGCCGGGCGGCAATACGTTTCTCACCGGGGGTGCCACACAGACGCTAGTCCGAACTTGGGATTGCAATACCGGGAAGACCACCAAGCCAGATTTCAATGGGCACATTGGCGGCGGCGGCCTGGATTTTTCCCCCGATGGAAAACTGTTCATGGTGGGGACAAGGGTGTGGAATTTTGCCACAGGCAAGCCTGTCACAAAATCGCTGGGAGGGCGTATCGACACCAATTCATCCGCACACCACAATTCACCGAAAATCACCTTGGATGGAAAACGCGTGGTCATGGTAGAGGGGCAGGATCACGTCTTCGCGGTGAAAATTTTTGACATCGCCAGTGATCAACTCGCCGTTCTGGGTGCAGGCTATGACACTCCCGTTAACAGCATGACGCTCGCTGCCAACGCGCGGATCTTTGCCGCTGGATCCACGGATGGGCAACTGCGGGTCTGGCGCACTGAGGATGCTTCGCCAGTCACACCGTGGTTCCGGCATGAGGCCGCGGTTTCATCGATAAGTTTCAGCCCCGATGGAAGCCTGCTCGCGACATCTTCGCTCGATCAAACGGCCCGGGTCTGGGCCATCCCGAGCGGAAAGCCGGTCTGCGAACCGATTCAACATGCGCAGCCCGTGCTCTGGGCGGAATTCTGTCCGGACGGCAGGCGAGTGGCCACCTATTCGCAGGACGGCAGCGTGCGCGTCTGGGATGCGCTCACAGGCCGCGCTCTCACTGATCATTTGCCAGTGCATGTGCAGTCGCACACGAAGCTCGGTTGGACGCGGGACGGAACCCACCTCATCGGGAATGGAGTCGGATTAGTTCATTCGTGGGAAGTCCCCCATCCGACAGTCGAGCCTCCCCATTGGCTGGCAGACTGGGCGGAAGCTGTCGCCGGACAAAGACTCGACGCGCAGGGAAAGATCGAACGGATAAGCGACGATGAAGCCGCGAACGTGGCCACGATGATTGCGGGACTGCCCGGCGATGACCTTTATGCGCGAACCGCAAAATGGTTTTACGCAAACCCCAGCGAGCGTCCCATCTCCCCCGATTCCAAAATCACCCAGGCCGAATACACGAAACTTCTGGCCGAATCGGAAAGCTCCCGCGCGGCAAAGGCGGCGCTGCATATTGCGCCCGGGAACTCACGCGCTTGGGCGCGCTATGTGGAGCTTGTGATTTCGAGCGACTCGATCAGCCTGTTAATACCCGAACTCGAATTCTTCCTGTCCCGCGCGGAGATGCTCGACCCGCGAGAGCCGTGGGTCTGGCGCGCGCGCGGAGCGCTCCTGAATTTGCTCGGAGATTCCGAAAAGGCGCTGGCGGCAATGCGCCAATCCGCGGAACTTGATCCCAATGACTGGCGCACGCAGCGACTCCTCGCCTTCCTGCTCGCAAAACACGGTGAAAGCGCGCAAGCAATTGACGCTGCAAGCCGCGCACTCGCGAACATGGAAAGTTCCGGTTACGACGTTGGAAGACGGAGAGGGCTCGTGTCCCTTCGTTTGGATATGTTCCGTAAACTCGGCCGAGTGGAAGAAGCCGCGCCTGACAATATCGAACTGCACGGCATCGCGGCTCGCGATCCGAAAGCGACAGGGAAGCAGATCGACCTTTCAGCGTATTACGTGCTCGGCTTGGGTGAAGACGCACGCGGTGTCACTAGCCAGGAACAGCCGTTCATTGATTTGCCTCATGGGTTGCAAACGATGCAAGGCGTGACCTTCGATATCCGCGGTATGGTCCAACTGAAACACGAGGACTTCCGGCAGGATCTTCCGAGCGGGGTTCAAAACATCCGGATCGGAGAGGCCTGCCGGTCGCTCCAATTTCTTCATTCCTGTCTGAGCATTCCCAACACACATGCGGCCTTGGTGGCGAATTACCTGATAACTTACGATGATGGAACGACCGAAACAGCGCCAGTGCGTGCCGGAATGGAAATCGGGAACATTTATCGTTCTGATGGAAAGTCGCCACGACCGCCACTTGTTCTCGGGTGGATGGGTGAAACAGCCGACTCTCGCCGACGTGGCGAGAAGGAGAAGAAACCTATCACCGTGTGTTTGTACAAAATGACCTGGCAAAACCCGCATCCGGAAAAGCCCGTGCGGTCCGTTGACTTCGTCTCCACCGATCCTGAGCACGCGGCACCTGTGCTGTTCGCGGTCACCGCAGAATAGCGCACTGCGTCCAGTTGGTGAGATTCGAGGAGGACGGTCCCACGTCGCCTGAATGATGCCCGGCGAAACCGAACCCAAGCGCATTGGGATTCTACGCTGCGGGATATGAAAAAGGAGAAAGCGATTCCGCCAAGCGGCAACACCAGGCGCTCACCGACCGGCAGCGGTTGGCTCCGCAGTCGGATGATGCGGCGCATCTGTGGCTTTTCGATGTGCCCGTTCCCGAGTGGGAACAGAACGGCGTCATCCTCGCGCCGGGCACGGCGACACTCCGCATTCAGCAATAACCCAACCACGATCATGAAACTCATCCTCTCGCTCACGGCCTTCGTTTTCACCACGACGGCGCTCCGCGCCGTCCTGCCGCGCGAGGTTGGAAAAACCTGCCTACTTTTGCGCGCATCCGAGCGCGTTCTCGGCGGCGATCCATTCCGCGACGGGCACGCCGCCGATGAGGTGCTCCTGCAGGATCCGCTCGAAGCGCTCGGCGGTAATGCCGCCGTACCAGACGCCCTCGGGATAGACGACGAGCCACGGTCCGCCGGTGCAGATGCGGAAGCATTGCGCCTTTGTCCGCATCGCGCAGAGCGAGGTCTCGCGCACGCGGCGCTTGATGGTTTCCCAGACGATTTGCGCATCGGCAGGCGGGCAGCAGTCGGGGCCCATGCAGAGGAAGACATGGCGTTCGGCGGTTGCGATGGCGGCTTTTTTCAGGCCTGCATTCAGTGTGTCGTCCATGCGCGGAGGATAGCCTGCGGCGGAAAGGGCGAAAGGATTTCGTAACGATTCTGCTTTTCCCGGAGTCTGGATGCGCAACCATGAAAGCCATGAAACTCCTCCCCGTCCTCGCTCTCGTCGCCACTTTTGCTGTCGCACAGGAAATCCAGCAGATGCCTGCGGAGCAGATCGCGAAGATCGCGCGCAAGGCTGTCGAATTGCTCGGTTCGCCGGGCGATGCGCCATTCGCCGTGGATGCGGATGCGGGGAAAGCGGCGGGCATCAAGGCGGGCGGTGACACGGGGCTGCTGGCGATTCCGGATCGGAAGTTCACCGCGGATTCGGTGGCGGGTGCTGGCAAGGCGGTGTCCGGCATCGCTCAACTGTGGATGCGCAATGTGGCGCCCGCGGTGGGCGGTGCGGCGGCGGATCCGGCGAAGCTGCGCACGGTGACTTTTCGCGACGCCGAGAATGAGGCGAAGGTGGAGGTGTATTTTCTCGGCATCTCGAAGACGGATGCGGGCGCGCTGGAACTCGCACTTTATGCCAGGGACAAAGAGCCGTTCGTGAAAGTCCCGCTCGTGAAGACGGACGCTGGGGTGAGCGCGGTGCCGATCGCACTCGATGGGCACAAGGAGGGCGAGAATAGCGGCGTGCTCGTGGTGACGATCTTCGGCAGCTACAAGGCAGACATCACCGTGATGAAGCCGCGGGAGTAGCGGCGGGCGCGTGTCGGCGGTTGTCGTCGTCAATCAGCGCCACTCAGCGTCAGTCAGCGCTGAGCGGGCTCGGGCTGTTTTTGAGACGGCGCGGATGGCGAGGAGCCGGGCTTCACGGCCGGTGCCTTTTGCATGACGCGCTCGCGCAGCGCCACCTCCTCGGGGAGGAGGCGGAAGGATTTGTCGGTGAGCTTCAGGACTTCTTCCGCCTTTGCCGTGCGTTTTGCGCCGGCTAGGAAAATTCCGTAGTAGTAGTTGAGCGAGGGGTCGCGGAGTTGCTCGGGCTTGAGTCCCTCCATCAGGTCAACGGCGGAACGTGCGCGGCCCTGGAGGAATAGCGACAGTGCATAGGTGGAGATCACCTGGGGGTTCTTGGGCTCCTCGTTGTAAAGTGCCTGCGCGGCCTGGTGGGGCGAGCCTTCCTCGGTGCGCTTGAGCAGCGAGAGGAAGATGTAGTTGTTGCGTGCGGTCACGCCCTTGGGATTTGCCTGGAGCATGTGGCGGGCGAGTAGCCGGAGCTTGTCGGTGTCGCCACGCTGGAGTGATTTTGCCCACAGGGCTTGGAGCACCCACGAGGGGCTCGGGACGCTGAGGGAAGTGATTTTCCAGAGCGCCTCCTCGGCACGATCATTCCAACCTGGAACCTCCCGTCCCCAGAGCATCGCGGAGCGCGCGAGCGTCTCCAAGCGGTCGAGGCGTCCCTCCGCGGCAGTGAGCGCGTTTTTCCAGATTGCGGTCGAGGCGGTGCGATCCTTGGTGTGTTCCACCGCCCACGCGAGAGTCGCCAAGCGGACGAAATCCATGCTGAACCACTTGGCCGCCTCGAGCGTCCTTTGCAGTTCGGGCCAGTTTTTCGTGACGGCGTAGGAATCCGCCACGGCGATTGAGACCGGGGGTTCGGTGATGAATTCCCTCTTCAGTTTCGGGAGCAGCGCCGGGACATCCGTCGCGAAGCCGTTGCGATTCATCCAGATCAGCAGTTCGTAGGCGTTCTCCCTGCTGTCGGTGATTTCGGCCTCGAGGCGCGCGCGCCAGATCGGAAAATCGGGATCGTTGAGGATGTTCAGCGTCGAGAGGCGGAGGAGCTTGTCGGAGAAAAGCGCCTTGTGATCCTTTGTGTCCTCGGCAAGGGCGATGGCGAGCTGCCGTGCGTGGGCGTGTTCGCCGTGGCGGATTGCGTCCGAGAGCAAAGCGCGCATCGCCGGGAGGCGTTCCTTGGAACTGATGCTGAGCTGATTGAGGAGGTCGAGGGCGTTGGTGCGTTCGCTGGCGGAAGGGAGCTTCAGGCGCAGCGTGGCCATGTTCAGCTTGTAGCCATCGTCGTCCGCGTTGAGCTTTGCGGCTTCGCCCCAGTGGTATTCGGCCTTGATCGAGTCGCGTTTGTTCAAGGCGATCAGCGCTGAGAGGTGATGGAACAGGGCGGTGTCGTGATCCGCGAAGGGGATGCGCTGGAGGATGCGATCGGCCGTCAGATAGTCGCTGGTGCGAATGGCGGCGGAGGCCCAGCCGAGGGAGTTTTCCAGATCGTTCGGCGCAAGCTGGCTCAGCCTGGCACGCCATTCCAGCGCCTGCGTATAGTGCATGGCCTCGCAGGATTTCGCCATGATCCGGACAGCCTCGGCATTGTCCCAGTTGAACACGAGCGTGTTCCTGGCATCGATCATCGCGTGCTTGTAGTCGCGCTGTGAAAAATAGGCCGTGGCCCTCGCAAAGTGCTTTTTCTCGCGCCAGCGGTGATACAGATCCCGCGTGGGCCGGGTGCCAAACCACACGCCGCAGACGAGCGTAGCGAGCAGCAGTATGAAAATCCCCAGCTTCCTGGAACTGATGAGCTGCCGTGGCTTCTGCGTCGGGTGCCAGCCGCGAAACGACTGTTCCGCGATGTCGCCCACCAGATTCATCCGCTTGCCGTGGCATTCCTCGCAGCAGTTATCCAGCGGGATGCCGCGGGCGTTCGGCTGGAATTCCTTCCCGCAATCCGAGCACTTGTTGAGTCCGCTGGATTCAGCCCGGGCCTTCGGGATGATCTCCTTCGGGATCAGATGAAATTTATCCGCGAGGCGCTCGATCATCCTTGCCCGGCGGGAGCGGCACGCGTCGCAGCAATCCACTTCGCCGCTGGCATTCTGGGTGAGTTGGTAGCGGGCGCCACAGTCCGCACAAATGCGCCGCCCAGACCTTAGGGCGCGGGCGGCGATGTGGAACGGATCGGACATGGGGGCTTAGATTAAAGCACCTTCCCTGCAAGGAAGCAAACTTCCTCGGCAAAGATCCCGCGGCTTTGGCTCCCGGGCCGATTGCCGTGCCGGTCAGTTCAGGCAGTCGCGACGGAACGCCGGCGGAAGCGCGCAGTGGCGCCAAGCGCCAGCAGGCTGAGGCCGGTGAGCATGCCGAAGGAGGAAACTTCGGGGATTGCGATGACGCTCACGTCATCAAGCAGGTTTCCCGCGGCGGCGTTGCCGGCTCTGAATGAGAGGCGCTGGTTGTTCTCCGTGGCGACCACGTCCACCGAATATTGCGTCCAGCCGAGGGGCACCGTGAGTGCGACGGGTCCGAATATATCGGTGCCGCCGCTGATGCCGTTGCCGGTGTCGGTTCCACCCCAGTGAGCCGCCAGGGAGTTGTTATTGGCGTCGCCGATCTGGTTCGAGAGCCAGAAGCTGATGCGATACGCGCTTCCGTTGACGACGCCGGCGATTGCCTGCGAGATATAGCCGTCGTAAGGATACGGGTTCGGGAACACCGCGGAGACAGCGCCAGCGTGTGGGCCTCCGGGTGGCGGAACAGGAGCGGGGTCGCTGCTGGCCGCATAATATACTCTTTCATTCGTGGCGAGCACATTCGGGGCACTGCCCGAGGGCCCGGTCCCCCAGCCAGCCAGAGTGCCTTCGAGCAGTACCGTGTCTCCGCCGCCGACTGCGATTCCCCCGAAATCTCGCTTCTGCGTGACTCCCGTCTCAAAATCCCCGTTCACCACGAGGTTCGCATGGGCCGAGGGAGTAAACAGTGGGCTCGCGAGTGACATCGCGGCGATCACGAGGGCGGAAAAAATGGGGCGTTTAGGGGGGGTGCTCATAAATTTATGCTTACTTTTAGATTAAGCGTTTTAAGGGCCGCGCCGCAAGAAGTTTTTCAACAATTATTTCCGCTCCGGCATGTCCCGGATGTCCCGGCATTTTGCAGCCGATCTTTGCACGATCGAAGTGTAGTGGAGGCGGCGCTCGCGCGTCCGTCCATTCAGCGGGCGGTGCCCTGAGCCGAGGGATTTGCCGTGGAGGACGGGGATTCCGGTGGTTTCAGCCCTGCGGCCCTTGCGCGCTCCAGCAGGACTTTTTCCTCTGGGAGCATCGGCCACTTTTTCGAGAGTTTCACGTATTCGTCGGCCTTTTCCGGCTGCCTGTCGGCGAGGAGGAAGATGGCGTAATAAAGTGCGACCTGCGGCTGGCGCAGATCATCGGGCTTCAGCGCGGCCATGAGCGCGACGGCGTCCGCGGCCCGGGCCTGCTGGTAGAGCGACAGCGCGTAGGTGGAGGTGACGAGTGCATTCTCCGGGCGCTCGCGATGGAGCGTCTCGGCGATTCGCTGCGGATTTCCCTCCGCGTTGTGCGTGAGCAGCGAGAGGAATGCGTAGTTGTTCCGCGCCGCGATCCCCTTCGGATCGGCCTTCGCCTGCGCGCTGCTGATCCTCTGGAGCTGTGCGGTGTCGCCGTTCTGAAAGGCGTCCTTCCACAGCGAATCCATCACCCATCGCGGGCACTGCGGCATCGTCGCGAGCGTCCGCATGATCTCGTCTGCGCGCTTGCCCCACTTTGCCTGGAGCGCAAATCTGGCGAGCCGCTCCAGCGCATCGCCGCGCCCGCGCACGGCGGCGACGGCATCCGCCCATTCCTTCGCGCCATCCTCCTCCTCGCCGAGGTGCTCCAGCGCGCACGCGAGGAATGCCTTGCGCACAAAATCCACATGGCCCCACTTCGCGGCGCCGGTGAGATCCTCCAGCCTCCGCCATTCTCCGCTCCGCATGAACGCCTCCGCCACGGCGAGCCCGGCTGGCGGACGCGTGATCATCTCCTGCGGCATCCAGCGCACCCACTCGTTCACCATTAGCGTGAGATTGTTGGCATTCATCCACATCAGCAGCGTGTAAAGGTTTATCGCATCGCCCATCGCCGCATCGCGCAGTTCGAGGAGATACGGCGTCGAGCGCGCGTCGTCCGTCAGCCGCAGCGTCGTCAGGCGGGCGAGCCGGTCATTGAAAGTGCAGGTCTTTTCCGCGACGAGCGCATCCGCCAGATCGCGCGCCGCCGATGTCTCATGCCGGCGGATCGCGTCGGCCAGCAGTTGCCGCAGCGCCTCGACGCTCGTCGCCGGGCTGGCGCGCATCCCGTGCAGCGCCGCGAGCGCCGCCTCACGCTGGCCGGGGACTTTCGACTCGAGGCGCAGGGCGGCGAGGGTCAGCCGGTGGCGCTTGTCCCCCGGCTCCAGCCGCGATGCCTCCGCCCAGTGTGACTCCGCGGCCACCGTGTCCCGCTTTTCCATCGCGATCGACGCGGCCACGGTGTGGAAAGCCGCGCTGTCCCGCGCCGCCGGCGCGAGCGTGTCCAGGCACTGTTCGGCCGACTGCCAGCCGCTCGATTTCAGCAATGCCCTCGCCAGCGCCGGCACATTCTCCGCGTCGCCCGGACGCAGGCTGTCGAGACGCTTGCGCCATTCCTCCGCATCCGGCAGCCCGAGCGCCTCCAGTGCCTGCGCCATGATCCGCGCGGCCTCCGGGTCGGCGAGATTGTGCCGCAGCACCGTCTTCGCATCCAGCAGCGCCCGCCGCGGATCGCCCTGCGCGAGCGAATCCGCCGCCCTGCGCACGAGCCGCTGCCCATTCCACCGGTGATAGGCCGCCACCGCGTACGGCCGCGCGAAGAACGCTGCCGCGCCCCCGGCCAGCGCGATCGCCACGACGATCCGAAACAAAATGCGGCGGCGTCTTCCGGGTTGGATGGCAGGCATGGGACTTTGGGAAAAATGGATGCTACTCGTGCAGGCGTGGCGTATGGCCGGTACCCGTTCGCCGCAAGAGCGTATGGAAAATGGGGACACGCGCAAGCATGCCGCGCGTCACCCCATCGTTACATCGTCTCGAAGATGTTTGCCTTGGCTTTTGCTGCTTCTGTGAAAACGTCGGAACGATGAACCATCGCTGGCGGGGATTTGCCTGGATCTCCATTCTCACGTTTCTGTTCCTCTGGGCCGGCCTGGTCCGGAGCCTCAGCGCATTCTGGTCCACGGACCCGCAGTACGCCTACGGGTGGACCGTCCCCGCGCTCGTGCTTTTCCTCCTCTGGGAAAGCTGGAATACGCGCCCTTCACCCGCGCCCGCGCAGCGTCGCGGCACCGCATTTTTGCTCACCGCGTTCTTCGCCCTCTCGCTCCTCCCCGCCAGTCTTCTCCTCGAGGCCACGCCCGACTGGCGCCTCACACATTGGTCGCTCGCCATCGCCGTCACGGCCCTCTCGCTCTGCGCCGTGTACCTCGCCGGCGGCAGGCCGTGGCTCTCGCGCTTCGCATTCCCCCTCGCATTCATCCTCGTCTCCGTCCCGTGGCCCGTGAAAATCGAGATGGGCCTCATCAACACATTCACCGGCTGGGTCGCCTCGCTCACCGTCACCGGCCTGAACCTCTGCTCAGTCCCCGCCATTCAGGAGGGCAATCTCATCCGCATCGGCCAGGGCGTCGTCGGCATCGAGGAAGCGTGCAGCGGCGTCCGCTCGTTTCAGGCCACCGTCATGGCCGCACTTTTTCTCGGCCAGCTCTGGACGTTTCCGCTCCGCTCCCGCCTCGTGCTCCTCGGCTCCGGCGTCGTCTTCGCATTTTTCTGCAATGTCGGCCGCGCCCTGCTCCTCACATGGATCGCCGAGCGCGACGGCATCCCTGCCATCGGAAAATGGCATGACCCTGCCGGCTTCACCATCCTCGGCATCTGCTTCGTCGGCCTCCTCGGCCTCGCCCTCCTCCTCCGCCCGAAGCTCGGACGCGCCCTCGCGCCCGCCGATATTTCCGCACCGAGGAGCCTCCCCCGCTCATTCGTCGCCGCGCTCGCCGCGTGGGCCGTCTTCGTCGCCGCCGGCACCGAACTCTGGTACCGCAGCGCCCCACCGGGGAACTCCGCGTGGTGGCGCGTCGAATGGCCCGGGCAAAAGCCCGCATTCGCTGAAATCCCCATCTCAACCGCCGTCCGCGAAATGCACTGGGACTCCGGCCGGCAGGCGCGGTGGCGCGAGGAAGACGGCTCGCACTGGACCATGTTCCACTTCCGCTGGCTGCCCGGCCCCGCCACCACGCGCATCACCGCCCGCTGGCACAATCCCGACGTCTGCCTCACCGCCGCCGGCTTCCGGCGCATCGCCGAATACGAGCCCATCGTCATTCGGAAAGGCGACATCGAACTCGTCTTCCGCACCTACCGCTTCGATGTGCAGGATCAGAAAAATCACGTCTTCTTCTGCATCTGGGAGGATCGCAAGGAACCCGGCGCCGCCTCCGAACCACCCGAGGGATGGAACCCCGCCAGCCGCTGGCGCGCAGTGCTCCAGCGCAAGCGCCACCTCGGCCAGCAAGTCCTCGAAATCGCCATCAGCGGAATCGAGGACGAAAAGGACGCCCGCGCCGCATTCGAGCGCCGCGTCACGGAACTCCTGCGCCCCGACTCGATCCTCCCCGCGGAGAACTCCCCGCCCGACAACGCCGCGACGACCGCGCGCTGACAGGATGCGCAAATAGTCGCGCGCGACCGAAGCGTCGCGTCTGACAGTAGCCCAGCACTTCAGTGCTGGGAACGCGGATGAAATCGGAAAAAAGTCCCGCAGGGACGACAGAACCACAACCATGCGTGATTGCGTTCTGCCGTTCCTTCGGGACTCGTTTTCCTCCGGCATCCGTTCCCTGGCGCTGAAGCGCCGGGCTATTTTCCAACACAGTTGTTTTCCGTCTCCACCCGCCGCTATTTTTTCACGAGATACGCAAAAAGATCCCGCACCTGCTGCTCGCTCAGCGCATCGAGCAGACCCTCCGGCATCAGCGACATCGGCGACGCCGTCAGCGACTTCAGATCCGCGCGGCTCAGCACCAGCTTCTGCGCGTTCAGATCGCGCATCGTCACCGACTGCGGCGTCTGCGCCTCGATGAAACCCGTGAGCGTCTGCCCGTCCTTCGTCACCGCCGTGAAGGCCGTGAACTCCTCGCGGATCGCGAGGCTCGGGTCCACGATCGCCGGCAGCATGAAGTCGAGATTGTCCCGCTCGTAGCCCGTCAGATCCGGCCCGATCTTTCCGCCCTCCTTGCCGAGCGTGTGGCACACCGCGCACATCGTCTTGAAAGTCTCGTGGCCTTTCTCCGCATCGCCCTTTCCAGTCGTGAGAAGCTTCCGCACCTGCGCCACGCGTGCCTCCTTCGCCGCGCTGCTCTGCTTCAGCGTGCTCCAGTGCTTCGCGAGCAGCGCATCGCAAGCCGCATCGTGCAGGCTCTGGATCGCGAGCAGGTTCGCCGAAGTGAGCTGCTCCTTTTTCACGCTCCCCGCATCCGCCGCCGCGAGCAGCACGCGCGCCCACGAAGCCCGGCTGCACATCGCCGCAAACGCCGTCGCGCGCGCCTTCGCTGCCATCGTCGGCGAGAGTTCGAGGAAAGTGCGCGCAATGTCGTCGCTGCCGAAACGCTGCAGTGCATTCGTCAGCGCGAGCTGCATCGCCTCCGTCTTCTCCGCCCGCAGCATCGCGAGAAAAACCGGCACCGCCCTTTCTTCCCGCCGCTCGGCGAGCAGCTCGATGAGCCCCGTGCGCTCCGCACCTTTCGTCTTCGCATCGCGCACACGCTCCATCGCGACATCCAGCGCCGCCGCATCGCCAAGTCGCACACCGAGCCGCACGAGCGCAGGCACCGCCCCCGCGTCCTTCCACAGCGCCGCAAATCCCTCGCGCAGCGCCGCCGGAATTTTCCCGCTGTCGCCGCCCTGCAAGCCAGCATCCATGCCCTCCGCAAGCTTCAGCCGATCCTCGCGCGTCGGCGCGAGCGCGAGCAGGCGCGCGGAGATTTCGAGACCGCCCTCCGTGCGCTCCGCCGCGAAACGATGCCCGAGTCGCGATGCGATCGTCTGCTGGAAAATCGGCGCAGTCCACTGCGCCTTGTCGCCGAGAATCGAAAGCACCGCCTCGCGATCGAATCTGCACTTGCTCTCCAGCGCCCACCACAGCAGCAGCGGCTGATGCTTGTCGTCCATGTCCTCGCTGCGCAGCAGAAGCTCGCGGATGATCGGCAGCGCACCCGCCGCGGGCAGTCGCCGCGCCGTGCTCGCGAGCTGCGTGCGCACCTCCACGTCCGTCTCCGTGCGCGCGAGTTCCGCGAGCGCTTTTCCGAGCTGGATGTCCCACGATGTCAGTTCACGCATCGCCGCCTTCTCCTGCGCGGGAACGTGTGCGGGCCACTGGTCGCCGAGTAGCCGCACGGCCCAATAGCGCACCATCGGATGCGAGTGCCTGAGCGACTTCAGCACATAGGTTTTGTCGAAGCCCTTGTTGAATCCGGCGCATGCATTCACCGCCCAAAACGCCTCCAGCGCGAGCTGCCCGCGTTCCTTTTCCACGAGCGCGCGCAGCTTCGGAACGAGCGACGCATCGCGCCGATCCCAGAGCACGCGGAGCGCAGTCTGCCGATGCCATTTGTTCGGATGCGAAAGGCGCGCGATCAGCTCGTCGCCGGTCATTTTTCCAAAGTCGAACGTCTCCAATTTCGTCTCCGTCCCCGCCGCGCGCATCCGCCAGATGCGGCCGGATTCCTTGTCCCAAGTGTCGCGCGGATCGAGGTGGCTGAGCCGGCTGTCGCTCCAGTCCGCGATGAGCACCGAGCCGTCCGGCCCCACCTTCGTGTCCACGGGGCGGAACCAGTTGTTTGACGAATCCACGATCACCGGCCCGTCCTCGGTGCGGAACGTCGAAGTGTCGCGATACAGCGCGGTGCTGATCACGCGATTGATGAGCGCCATCGAGGCGATGAAACGCCCTTCCAACGACGGAATTGCGCCGCCCTCGTAGATCGCCATGCTCTGTGAAAAGCGTCGCGTCTCGCCCTTGTGCGCCATGTGCAGGAACCAGCCGAACGAATACGGATTCATCAGCGGCCCGTGCTTGCCCCAGTTCTTCTCGAACGCGCCACCTTGCGGATAATGCAGCCCGCGCGGACTCCCATTCGTCCCGGAAAAAACGCGGCCCTCGCGGTCAAAATCGAGGCTGTAAGTATTCCCGCCGCCCTCGGCAAAAACCTCGAACGCATCCGTCTCCGGGCTGTACCGCCAGATCGCCTGCCCGAGAAATTTCACGCCGCGAATGTCCGCCGTGCAAGTGCTCCCGTGCGCGCCGTAGAGCCAGCCATCCGGCCCCCACGCGAGTGAGTTCGCACCGCTGTGCGTGTCGTCCAGCCCGAATCCACTCAGCACCACACGCGGCGGCCCATCCGGAATATCATCGCGATTTTTGTCCGGGTAAAAAAGCAGATACGGCGGATTCAAAACCCACACACCGCCGCGCCCCGTCACGACACTGCGCGCGATGTTCAGGTCGCTGAGAAAATCCTTCGCCTTGTCGAAAACGCCATCGCCTTTGCTGCTCTCCAAAATCGTGATGCGATCCGCGCCCTTGAAATGATTCGGCGGCGGCGGCGGCACCTTGTCGAACACCGCGCGCAGATACTCGTCGTAGCGCAAAACCTTCAGTCCCGCGGGAAACGGATACTGCAAATACTGCACGACCCACAGCCGCCCGCGCTCGTCGAAGTTCATGTTGAGCGGCTGCCGCACCATCGGCTCGCTCGCCACGATGTCGAGCGCCAGCCCGTCGCCGACCTTGCATGCCGCGAGGGCCTCGGCGGGAGACGGCTTCGGAGCCTTGTCCCCGAGCGCGCCGCGCCCCGTGAAGCGCTTCACGAGTTCCGCGATCTCCGGCGAAAATTTTTCATCCGGCTTTTGATCCGCGGCATTTGCGAGCGGCAGTGCGCACAGCCCGGCCAGAGCGATGAGGGGCGATGTTTTCATGGGTGGGATTTTTGATCTGATACCTGTTCGGTCGTTGATGACAGACGAGCGCGGTTATGCCGGGAAACAAAACTGGCATGGCGTGGAAGTTTCTTGCGCCGATGAACCGCGAAACCGCGGCGCAGCGAATCCCGGGTGGAGCACGCGACTCGCGTGCCGTCTGCGGCCACTGGCCGCAGACACCCGACGGTCGCGAGTCTCGTGCTGGCGTCCAACTTCACCCGGCGCTTCCCCAAATCTGCGCATGCCGCCTGCGTCGTCGCACCGTCGGGTGTTTTCGGCGGGTCGCCGAAAACAGCACGCGAGTCGCGTGCTCCACCCGGAAGCCGCGTCGGCGCTGTGCCCAGAATGATCTCCGTTGTGTGCGGCATACGTTCGGGCAGCAAATCGGATTGGTCGCTTACTTCAGCAGATTCTCGCGGAGGAACTCGACCGTCGCGAGAAACTGAAAATCTGCGTTCGGCTTCTTCGCAAAGCCGTGGCCTTCGTCGCTCGCCTCGAGATAGGACACCGTGCCACCGGCCTTGCGCATCGCGTCGCGCATCGAGTGCGCGACGGACACCGGCACGCGCGGATCATTTTTTCCCTGCACGATGAAGAGCGGCTTTTTGATCTCCGCCGCGTGCGCGCTCGGTGAAATCTTCGCGAGAAATTCGTGCATCTTCGGATCGCGCTCGTCGCCGTATTCCACGCGGCGCAGGTCGAGCCGGTATGCGCTGGTGTTTGCGAGGAACGTGATGAAGTCCGCGACGCCCACGACATCAATCCCGCAGCGCAGCTTGTCGCCGAAGTGCACCATCGAGGCCGTGCTCATGTAGCCGCCGTAGCTCCCGCCCGTCACCGCAAAGCGCGCCGCATCGAGCCGCTCGTCCTTCGCGAGCGCATCGAGAAATGCGCCGATGTCGCGCACGCTGTCCTCGCGCTTGAAGCCATTGTCGAGCGTGAGAAAAGTTTTCCCGTAGCCGTCCGAGCCACGCACGTTCGGGTAGAACAGTGCGACGCCGAGTTCGTTGACGTAAAAGTTGTTCCGCCCTTGGAACACAGGCAGCGACTGGCTCTCCGGCCCGCCGTGGATGTTCACGAGGCACGGGCGTTTGCCCGGCCAGCGCTTCGCATCCGGGCGATACAGGAAGCCGCTCACGCCGAGCCCGTCGAACGACTTCACACGCACGATCTCCGGCTCGGAAAATTGCGCAGGATCGAGTCCGCCGATTTCGCTCTCGGTCCAGCGCGTGAGCTGCGCGGTGTCCACGTCGTAGCTCCACGCATCCGTCGGCGACTTCGCGGAGTTCATCGAGAACGCGATCTCTTGCCCGTTGGAATTCCACTGCACGGCACCGATCACGCCGAGCGGCAGCTTCGGCTGCGTGATGATCGCGCCAGTCTGCGGATCGAGGATACGCAGCACGCTCGCGCCGTCCTCATTGCTCACGATCGTCATGCGCTGGCTGTTCTGCGAAAGCGCGAAGTCCTCGATGTCCCATGCGATGTCCTTCGTCAGCACGCGCGCTTCCTTCGTCGCGAAGTCGAATCGCACGAGACGGTGAAACTCGCTTCCGCGATCCGTGAGCGCGTACGCAAAAGTGTCGTCCGGCCCGAACGCCGCCTCACCCCACGATTCCTTTTCCGCGCCCGGCGGCGTGAGCGGCTCCGCCTTGCCGTTCGCGATGTCGAGCAGGTGCAGCCGGCTTTCGTTGATCGAAATGTATTCGCCGAGCAGCAGTTTCTTCCCGTCGTGCGACCAGCTTTTCACACTCCATCCGCCCGTGCTGACTTGGAAGACCTCGCGATCCTTTTCCGGTGCGAATGGATCCATGATGCGCACATCGTTGTCCTTCCCGTTCCGCCGCGTGGACGTGTAGGCGAGTTGCGCGCCGTCGCGCGACCACTTCGCGCCCGTGTTGCGCGATTTCCCATCGGTGAGCAGCGTCGAGCGTCCGTCCGCGAAATCGTAGCGGTGAAGCTGATACGCCTCCGAGCCGCCCTCGTCCTGGCTGAAGACGAATGCCTTCCCGAGCTTCGGCTGCACATGCACGCCGCTCACCGGCTCGCGGCCAAACGTGAGCTGCCTGCGCGCGCCGCCCGGCACGCGCACACGGTGCACCTGCGCCGTGTCCGCAAAGCGCGTCGTGACGAGCATCTCCCGCGTCCCCGGCAGCCAGCCATGAAAGGAAGCCGTGCGGAATTCGAGATAGCGCGCCGCCGAAGCGCGCGTCTCCGGCGTGATCGGCGGGAGATTTTCCGCGGTGAGATTTGCAGGGATGTCGCTGGCCGTCGCGAGAGCGGCCACGAAGAGCAGGGGGGTGATGTGGCGGAGCATGGGGTGCCTTTTTCTACCCGCCACCTGCGCGACGCTAAGGAAAAATGAAAATGAGCAGGGGATTCCGCTGCATTGTTCTGCCGCCTCAGTCCGTCGCCGATGGCTTTCAACATTTTCCAGGCCGTCGGCGCGGCGCGTCCCGGGTGGAGCACGCGACTCGCGGGCTGTTTTCGGCGACCCGCCGAAAACATCGAGCGGCGCTGCGAAACACGCTGTGGGCACAGATTTGGAATGCCCTCAGTGACCTGAAGTCCAGCCGGCGAACACGCATCCTGCGGGTGCCTGCGGCCAGTGGCCGCAGACAGCACGCGAGTCGCGTGCTCCACCCGGGACAGCCTGCGCTGCCGCGCGCCCCGCGTTGCATTCGCGAGTCTTACAGCGAAGGTGATCGGATGCCCGCATTCCAGCTTTCCTCGAACTACTCACCGCAGGGCGATCAGGCGCAGGCGATCTCGAAGCTGACAAAATCCATCGTCGCGGGCAACCGGCACCAGACGCTCCTCGGTGTGACGGGCAGCGGCAAGACTTTCACCGCCGCAAACGTCGTCCGCGAAATCGAGCGGCCCACGCTCGTCATCTCGCACAACAAGACGCTCGCCGCGCAGCTCTACTCGGAGTTCCGCGCGTTTTTTCCGAACAACGCCGTCGAATATTTCGTGAGCTACTTCGACTACTACCAGCCCGAGGCCTACATCCCGCGCTCGGACACGTACATCGAGAAGGATTCGTCCATCAACGAGGAGATCGAGCGCATGCGCCTCTCGACCACGTCTTCGCTGCTCACGCGTCGCGATGTGCTCGTGGTCGCGAGCGTGTCGTGCATCTACGGCTTGGCGTCGCCGGAGGATTTTCTCTCGATGCTGCTCACCGTGAAAGTCGGGCAGAAAATCGGTCGCGAGATGGTCCTCAGCAAACTCGTGGACATGCTTTACGAGCGAAACGACATCGCCTTCGAGCGTGGCCGCTTCCGCGTGCGCGGCGATGTCGTCGAGGTGCATCCCGCGGCTGATGATGAGATCGCGGTGCGCATCGAGTTCTTCGGCGATGAGATTGATCGCATCTCGCGCTTCGACCCGCTCACGGGGCATGTGAGCGAACAGCTCACGTTGATCGTGATTTTCCCCGCGAAGCAATTCGTGACGACGAGCGATCGCCTGCGCGCCGCGCTCGTGACGATCCGCGAGGAGATGCACGAGCGCGTGATTTTTTTTGAAAAGCACGGGCGGCTGCTCGAAGCGCAGCGCATCAAGCAGCGCACGGAATACGATCTCGAGATGATGCAGGAGATGGGCTTTTGCAGCGGCATCGAAAACTACTCGCGCCACCTCAGCGGACGCCCCGCCGGCTCGCGGCCCTATACGCTGATGGACTTTTTCCCGCGCGACTTCCTGCTCGTGATTGACGAGTCGCACGCGACCGTCCCGCAAATAGGCGGCATGTATGAGGGCGACCGTGTGCGGAAAAACACGCTCGTCGAATATGGCTTCCGCCTCCCGAGCGCGATGGACAACCGCCCGCTGAAATTCCCGGAGTTCATGGAAATGGCCGGGCAGACGATCTACGTGAGCGCGACGCCGGGCGAGTTCGAGATCCGCAACAGCGTCGTCGGCAACACGAAGTATCTGCCGGTGAGCCGCACGCAGTTCGGCGGAGCGATCGAAGTGCCCGATTTTGTCGTGAGCGCGAACACGGACGTGAGGCCCAGCGGCGCGATTGAGCCCGTGGACAAGTTCGACGTGAACACGCCAGGCAAGGCGCTCGTCGTCGAGCAGATCATCCGGCCCACCGGACTGCTCGATCCGAAAATCACGATCCGCCCGCTCAAGTCGCAGATCGACGAGACGATGGAGCTTTGCCGCGTGCGCACCGAACTCGGCGAGCGCGTGCTCATCACCACGCTCACGAAGCGCACCGCCGAGGATCTCAGCGACTACCTGCGCGATTCCGGCCTGCGCGTGCGCTACCTGCACAGCGACATTGACACAATCGAGCGCGTCGAAATCCTCCGCGCCCTGCGCGCCGCGGAGTTCGACATCCTCGTCGGCATCAATCTCCTCCGCGAAGGCCTCGACCTTCCCGAAGTCTCGCTCGTCATCATCCTCGACGCCGACAAGGAAGGCTACCTGCGCTCGCAGACTTCGCTCATCCAGACTGCGGGCCGCGCCGCACGCCACGTGAACGGGCAGGTCTATCTCTTCGCTGACGTCGTCACGAAAAGCATGCAGGCGCTGCTCGACATCACCGAGTACCGCCGCGCGCGGCAGATCGAATACAACGAGAAGCACGGCATCACGCCCACGAGCGTGAAACGCGCTGTGCAGGAAAGCCTGCACACGATCCTCCGAGGCCGGGAAATCGAGTCCTCCGTCGTGAACGAAGCCGGCGGCAATTTCTCGCTCAGCGAAACGCTGCGCGAACTCGAGGAGGAAATGCTCCACGCTTCTGGAAACCTCGAATACGAAAAGGCCGCCCTGCTCCGCGACCAGATCGCCGAGCTGAAAGCCGGCACCGGCCTCACGAAGATCGAGCCGAAGAAACGCCCGGTGACCTACGGAAAACCAAAGCGCGGCGCGAAGTCGAAGGCGCGGGCGTGAAGCGTTCCATCGAATTCCGTTTCCCCGCCTCGACGGTTTTCCTATAGTTCCACATCTCATCTCCCCCCCATGCGCCTTCTTCTTTCACTTGTTGCTTTTTTCATCGGTTCACAACTCAACGCCGCCAGCCCATCCGGAGACATCCTCGCGGGCTATCTGGAGGACGGGAAATTGGGGGAGGGCATCAAGGCACTGGAATCCTCCCTCGCCAGCGATGCGAAGAATGATTCGCTGCGATTCCAACTCGGCATCGCGCAGTTCTTCGCTGCGCTGGAGAAGCTGGAGCAGGACTGGCATCGCCTCGGACTGCATAACTCGATCTTCGGCGAGCTGATTCCATTTTTGCGTCTGCCGGTGCCGCACAATGAGAAGCCCGAGCGCGTGACCAATGAATCGGGCCGCAAGGCCGTCGCTGACTTCATCGCGCGGCTGGATGAGGTTTCACAGACGCTTGCGAAAGTGGGCGACAATGCGGAGATGAAGGTCTCGCTGCGGCCTGGCCTTGTGCGGCTGGATTTTGATGGCGATGGCAAAGCGGCGGAAGACGAAGTGCTATGGAAGGTGATGGAGCGCCTGATGCCCGGCGCGCGAATTAGCGGCGAGGAAGCGAAGGGGTTTCTTGTGAAAATGGACCTCGGCGACGTGCGCTGGCTGCAAGGTTACTGTCATCTCCTCTCGGCAATCGGAGAGGTCGTGCTCGCTCACGACACGGAGCGACTTTTCCAACACACCGCCCCGATTTTCTTCGCCGATGCGGACACGCCGTTTGAATTTCTCAAGCACCGCAAGCGCAACCAGCGCGGCCGTCTCGGGGACGGCATGGACGACATTCTCGACGGCATCGCGTTCATTCACCTCCTGAGTTTCCCGGTGAAGGAACCGCAGCGCATGGCGGCAGCACTGCACCATCTTGAAGACGTGACAAAGCTCAGCCGTCAGTCGTGGAAAGCAATCCTCGCCGAGACGGATGACGACCACGAATGGATACCGAACCCGAAACAGACCAGCGTGCTCGGCGGCGCGAAGGTATCCGGGGAAATGATTCAGGGGTGGTTCGGATTTCTCGACGAGGCTGATGCGATCCTCGCAGGCAAGAAGCTCCTGCCATTCTGGCGGGACGCCGGCGGCCGGGGCATCAATCTGCGCCGTGCGTTCATCGAACCGACAACGCTCGATCTCATCCTTTGGATCCAAGGCACCGGCGCTGCGCCGTATCTGGAAAAGGGAACCATTACTGATCCCGACTTTTGGAAGACGACAGATCGCATCTTTCGCGGAGAGTTCCTCGGCTTCGCGCTTTGGTTCAACTGATCGGCGCACCGCATCCTGCGGATTCCCTGCCATCATTCACCCTTGCCCGGCGCGCTTTTGCGGGGATGATACGCGGCTTTTCCCCATGCAATACCGCACCTATCTCCTGCTCGGCGCGCCCGGAAGTGGCAAAGGCACCCAGGGCAAAATCCTCGGCAACATCCCGCGCTTCTTCCATCTCTCGATGGGCGATGTCTTCCGCGCGCTCGATACGCGCACGGTCATCGGTCAGAAATTCGTGGACTACTCGAGCCGCGGACAGCTCGTGCCGGATGAAATCACGATGGAACTGCTGCGCGCGCACATCGGGCATCTCGTGGGCATCCATGCGTTCAAGCCGGACATTGATGCGCTTGTGCTCGACGGCGTGCCGCGGAACCAGCGGCAGGCGGAAATCATGCGCGACATGATTGATGTGCGCCGCGTCTTCCACCTCTCGTGCCCGGATCGCGAACAGCTCGTCACGCGCATCCGCAAGCGCGCGCTGAAGGAAAACCGCTTCGATGATGCGAACGAGGAAACCATCCGTCGCCGCCTCGTGACCTACGAGGAGGAGAGCAAGCCGCTGCTCGATTTCTACGGTCCCGAGCGGGTGCGAAGTATCAACGCGCTCGCCGCCCCGATCAGCGTGGTGAAGGAGATCGTCGATGCGATCTGCGAGGTAAAGTAGCGACCTTTCGATTCTCGATTGCGTGATTTTCGATTGCGCGAGATTCGCAGGCGCGAGCCGATAAATCGAGAAGCCCGTAATCGAGAATTAAGAATCCAAAATGCGCGTCATTTTCTTCGGCACGGGCGACATCGCGATTCCGAGTTTCCGCTGGCTGCTCGATGCGCCGGACACCGAAGTCGTCGCGCTCGTCACACAGCCGGACAAGCCCGTCGGGCGACATCAGGAAATCCAGCCGCCGGAGATCAAGCGCCTCGCGCTCGCCCGTGGCATCCCCGTTTTGCAGCCGCTCAAGATGCGTGCGCCCGAGGCTGTAGCGGAAGTGCAGGCGCTCGGCGCAGACCTGATCGTTGTGATGGCCTACGGTCAGATTTTGCCAAAGGGCGTGCTCGACGCTGCGAAGGTCGCGTGTCTGAACTTGCACGCGTCGCTGCTCCCGCGCTGGCGCGGCGCTGCGCCGATCCAGGCGGCCATCGAGGCGGGCGATGAAAAGACGGGCGTCGCGGTGATGTTCATGGACGAGGGGCTCGACACCGGCGACGTGCTGCTCATGCGCGAGATCGCGATCGCGCCCGACGAGACCGGCGGCACGTTGCACGACCGTCTCGCCGAACTCGCGCCGCTCGCGCTTGCCGATGCTGTCGCGCTCCTGCGCGAAGATCGCCCGCCGCGCACACCGCAACCGACCGAATGCGTGACGCACGCGGGCAAGCTCACGCGTGATCACGGGCATCTCGACTTTTCCGCAGGCCGCGAAGTCGTCGCGAGGAAAGTGCGCGCGATGAATCCGTGGCCAGCAGCCGCGACGGGTATCGGAGGCAAGCGGCTCAAGATTTTTTCCGCGACGCCGCTCGCGGAACCGGTGCTCGCGCCGGGCTTGCTGCAGGTGCGCGAAGACGGACTGCTCATCGGCACGGGAGACGGCTGCGTGCTCACGACCGACCTTCAGCTTGAAGGAAAAAAGCGCATGAGCGCGCGGGAATTTCTCCGTGGAAACCCAATCACCGATGGCCAAATCGCAAGCTGACACCACACGGCGCCTCGACGCGCTTGTCGCCGACATCCGCGCATGCACGCTCTGCCCAAACATGCACCGCCCGGCGGTCAGTGGCGGTGCGGTCGTGTCGCGCGTGATGAGCGTCGGGCAGGCGCCCGGCGTGAAGGAGCCGATCCTCGGACGCCCCTTCGCGTGGACCGCGGGCAAGACGCTTTACGGCTGGTTCACCGGTGCGTGCGGTTGGAGCGAGGCGAACTTCCGCGAGCGGATCTACATGGCTGCGGTGTGCCGCTGCTTTCCGGGAAAAACAAAAGCCGGCGGCGACCGCGTGCCCGACCCCGGCGAGATTGCCACGTGCTCGCGCTGGCTCGCGGATGAAATCGAAATCCTGCGCCCCGCGCTTGTGCTGCCCATTGGCAAGCTCGCCATCCTGCAACTGATCCAATTTGAAAAACTCACCGACGTGATCGGGAAAAAATTCCGTGTCACGCAGCATGGCCACGAGTTCGACGTGATCCCGCTCCCACACCCGAGCGGCGCATCGCCGTGGCATCGCATGGAGCCGGGAAAATCGCTGCTCGCGCGTGCGCTGAAGCTCATTGTGAAGCACGAGGCGTGGCCGCAAAAGTAGTCCCGAGCTTTAGCTCACATCACTGCGCCTTGGTCGGGCGATCCTCAGGTGGCTGAGCGGCCAGGGAGCGGCGACATTCCTGTCGCCGACCTTGCGAGAGCACCGGAGGTGCACATTTTTTGGAATGTGGCGGGTGTGATGCTCAGCCTGCGCCCGCCGCTTGTCCGGAGAATGGTGCGCCTCGGGCGCATTTGACGACGGCGACAGGAATGCCGCCGCTCCTTGCGCGCTACTTTCCGCCGAGATCCAGCGCGACAAGTTCGCCGCTATTATTTTTGCAAAATACTTTCCCGTTCGCCAGCGCGGGCTGCACCCAGCAGTGGCCGCTGAGGACTTTCTTCCGCGCGAGTTCCCTGTACGACGCGCCTGATGCGGCGGCGATGACGAGATCGCCGGACTCGGTGATGATGAGCAGCTTGTCTCCCGCGACGATGAGCGAGCCGTTGTTCACTTCCTTCGCGCGCCACTTTTCATCGCCGCTCGCGAGGTCGAGGCACACGAGCGCGGCGCGGCGCTTGCCGGCCTCGCCATCCATGCCGAAGACGAAGCCGCCGTGCGCGACGGGCGAATTGAAATGCGCGTGCATGGCTTTCGTGAACCACGCCTGAGAGAGCTTGCCGCTGCCGAAGTCGAATGCGCCCGCGCCGTGGTTGTATGCGGACGAGACGACGACGCGCGTGCCGACGAGCAGCGGCGTCACGGCATTCACCTTCCAAGAGGTCTTCCAATCGAAGCGCGCAGCCTCGGTTCCGCTCGCAGAGTCGAGCGCCACGAGCGCGTCGGCCTTGAGAACAAGGATGCGTCGTGCGCCGCCGAGTGTGGCGGTGACCGCGCTGCCATAGCCGGCCTCTTCGTCGCCGGATTTCCAGGAAAGTTCGCCCGTGGCCTTGTTCAGCGCGACGGTGCTCGCGCCTTTGCCGCCGCAGTCGAGGATCACGTTTTTGCCATCAATCGTCGGCGAGCCGCTGAAGCCCCACTCGGGCCGCCGCCCGCCGAAATCGCTGACGAGATTTTTCTCCCACAGCGGCTTGCCGGTCGCAGCGGAGACGCACGCGACGTGGCCGTCCGCCCCGAGCATGTACACGCGGTCGCCATCGAGCGTGGGCGTCGCGCGCGGGCCGCCTTCGAAGAGATAGTTGCCGAGTTTCGCCGTCCACGAATGCGTCCACAGCACGCGGCCGTTCGCAGCGCTGAGGCATTGCAGGACTTCCTTGCCACCCTGGTATCCGGCGGAAAAGACGCGGCCATCCGCGACGGTCACGCTGCTGAGCCCGGTGCCGAGTTGCACGCGCCACATCTCGCGCGGCCCGCCGACCGGGAGCGCGCCGATGGCTTCCTGTGTGGAGCCGTTCAGTGCAGGCCCGCGATAGTGCGGCCAGTCGCCCGCGAGCGCATGTGTGGAAAAAAGGACGGCTAGGGAGAGCAGGGGAATGTGCGCGTTCATGCGCAGAAGACTACACGGGCGGCGGGACGAACGCAGCCTGTTTCCGGGCCGGATGCAAAGTGAGGAAGGGCCGCGGTGAGTTTGCGTCGCTGTCCTGCTCTCGCGCTCGCCCGATTATTGAGTCTCGCGAAAGTGCTTCACCGTTTTGCGTCCAATCCAAATTCGGCGATCATCCTGAATGCAGCGTCGGCGTGGCAGGGTGGGGGACCAACGCGGACTGAAGGATACCGTGGAATGGAATGCTGACGATGGGACATCCACGCTGTTCCCGCGGGATGCTTTGGCTCCGTTCCGTCCATCACCTGCGGGCGCGGCGAAACGTCCCTCAGCATGTCCCCGGTTTTTATTGGGGGCAATAAACCGGAGCCGCAGAAGTAAGAGTCTGCGTGCGCCGCTACTTCACCTCGGGGTTCGGCGTCGCGTCGCCGCCCGCCAGCCCGAGTGCCCACTTGATTCCACCGAGGATGTGCGCCTGGTACTGCTTCGCCGTCTCCGGCGAATTCACGCGGCCCGGCAGCGCAGGATCCGCATTCCACAGGTCTTCGCGATGCCCGAGGCTGGTGTAAAAGACGCGGCCCGTCCCCGCCATGCGGCACCAGCTCACCGCTGCGTATTCCGCCTTGTCCGGCTGCTGCGGCGGGTGCTTCAGGAACCAGATCACATGCACCTTTGAGCGATCGTGGCTCCCGTCTTTCATCTCGTACATCTCCTCCAGCTTGATGTCCCACTTGCTGCCGATGCCCGCATTCGCCGGGTGCTTTGTGTCGCCCGCCACGAGGTCCGCCGGCACCTGCTTGCCATGCGTCTTGAATTCCCCCTGAAGCATTTCGCCGTAGCCCTTGAACTGATGGAATGTGTCGCTCGCCGAATGCATCCCCACGAACGCGTGCCCGTCTTCGATCCACTTGATGAACCCCTCCTTGTCCGGCAGCGGCAGGTCGCCCGTCGTGTCGGCAAAAATCACGAGGTCAATTTTCTCCGCGCGCAGATGCTCCGGCGAGAGCTTCGCGAGGCTCGCTTTCACGCCCGCGTCGAACTGCTCCTTCGCCAATTTCTCCTTCGCCACCATCTCCGCGTTCCATTTCTCCATCTCCGCATTGAACTTCGAGAGATCCGCATCGTACCGCGCCTTGTCCTTGTCACTCGCATTTGCCGCGAGATCCTTCGGCTTGCGCGGGCGCTGCGGGATTTTCACATCCGGCTGCCGGGCAAAGTCCACGATCTCAAACGCACCGCTCTCCTTCGCCAGCATCGGCAGCGTCTTCTCCGCCTCCGCGATCGCTCCCGCGTGGCGGAATCCGGTGGTCACCGTGCAGACGATGACGCGCTTTTTCTCAGCGGCAAAGGAAACGCCGGCGAGACATGCGAGCGCGAGGGTGAGGGCGGCGGATTTTTTCATGTGAAGTGACGGGGTTGGGTTGCGTGGAGGTTGGGAAAAAATGCGCGTGCAAGTTGCGATGAAACTTCTGTGCGCGCGGCGAGCGGACAACCTGCGAGTCGCGTGCTTCCTTTGAAGGAAACTGGCGTGCGTTACAGCATCGCCTCCACAAATTCCCGGCTGTCGAAAAATGCGAAGTCCTCGAGCTTTTCGCCCGTGCCGGTGAAGCGCGTCGGGATGCCGAGTTCGTCGCGGATGGCGACGACCACGCCGCCTTTGCCTGAGCCGTCGAGCTTCGTGCAGATGATGCCGGTCAAAGTTGTCGCTGCATGAAATTCGCGCGCCTGGCTCACTGCGTTTGCGCCCGTGGTCGCGTCCACCACGAGCAGCGTCTCGTGCGGCGCGGAGGCGTCCGTCTTTTGCAGCACGCGCTTCACCTTGCCGAGTTCGGCCATGAGGTTGTGCTTCGTGTGCAGGCGCCCCGCAGTGTCGCAGATGATGAACTCGATGTTGTCCTTGTCCGCCTTTTGATACGCGTCGTGGCAGAGCGATGCGGGGTCGGCGTTGTATTGCCCCTTGATGATCGGCACGCCGATGCGCTCAGCCCATACGCTGAGTTGCTCGATCGCCGCCGCGCGAAAAGTGTCCCCCGCGACGAGCAGCACGCTGTGCCCGCGCTTTTTCAAAAGTGCCGCGAGCTTCGCCGTGCTCGTGGTCTTGCCCGTGCCATTCACGCCGACGACGAGGATCACCTTCGGCTTCGACGCGTGCGGACGCAGCGTCCACGCATCCGTCGGCAGCACCTTGATGATCTCTTCGCGCGCGACCTTCACGATGGAGTCCGCACTCGGCGCATCCTTGCTTTCGCGCAGCGCCTTGATGATGCGCATCGTCATCGGGAGCCCGAGATCCGCGCGGATGAGCGACTCCTCGAGTTCGTCCCAGTCCACCGTCTTGCCGGTGAATTTGTTCCAGATCTTTTTGAGAAAGCCGAAGGCCATGTTTTGAAGGAGTCAGGAGTCAGGGGGCAGGAGTCAGGGGTCAGGGGTCGGGAGTCAGGTTCTGATTCCTGACTTCTGACTCCTGACTCTTCGGCTTCGCCGCCTCGCGCAGCGGGCGCGTGAGTTCGCCTTTGATCTTGTCGAGCACGCCGTTCACGAAGCGGCTGCTGTCCTCGCCTCCGAATTTGCGCGCGATCTCGATTGCCTCGTTGATCGCCACGACCGGCGGCGTCTCCATGCAGTGAAACATCTCGTAAATCGCGAGACGGAGAATGTTGCGATCCACCGCGGCGAGTCGCTCGATCCCGAAATTTGCGACGAACTTCACGATGCACGCATCCACGCTGGCGAGGTTCGCATTCACACCGGCGATCAGGTTCTCCGCGTATTCGCGCACGGAGGTCTTCGCCTCGCGGAACGCCCAGAAATCCGCGCGGAGATCCGTCGTGTGATCGCCGTGGATGTCCTGTTGGTAGAGAAATTGAACGGCCGCCTCACGGCCTTCGCGTCGTTTGCTCATGAAAAAATTTACGGCTGCGCGCCGCGGATGGCGTCGAGGGTCTGCAACATGCGCACCGCCGCGCGTGCGGCCTCGGTGCCGCGGTTGATTTTTGTGCCGAGGCATCGCTCGCGCGCCTGCTCCTCGGTCTGCGCGACGATGACCTCGTGGAGCACGGGCACCTTCAGCCGCAGCGAAAGCTCGAGCAGCGCATTCGTCACCGCCGTCGCGATGAGATCCGCATGGCTCGTCTCGCCCTGCCACAGCAGGCCGAATGCAAAAATCGCATCCACATTTCCGCGCTCGCCGACCGCCTGCACGCCGAGCGGGATCTCAAACGAGCCCGGCACGCGATGCACTTCGACTGCTGACCCTGGTGCGATGGCCTCAAGTTCCTCGCGCGTCGCCGAGACGAGGCCGTCCACAAATTCCGAATTGTACCGGCTCGCGACCACGGCAAAGCGTCGCGCGTCGGCGAGCGGAGCAGGTCGGTCTGGCAGTGCGGTGGACATCGGGCCGCGGAGAGTAGCGGGCGATCCGCATCGCGCAAGGCCGGTGCTGAAAGTTCCGGTGCTGCGGCGCAGGCGGGAGGAACAAATTTCAAATTTCAAAATACAAAACTCAAACTGACCGCGAAATGCCGACCTTTGTCCTTTGTGATTTGTGTTTTCCGCATCGCCCGGGCCTTTCCATTTCCTCGGCCTGCGCTACAATCAGCGCATGTCCCACCACCTCTCACGCCGCGCGATGCTTCGCGGTCTCGGCGCCGCCGTCGCACTCCCGTGGCTCGAATCCATGGGCGGCATCACCGCATGGGCCGCGGGCACGCCGGGCAAAGGCACCGCGCCGAACCGCCTCGCATTTCTCTACGTGCCGAATGGCAAGGACATGCCGAACTGGACTCCCTCGGCGGAAGGCAGGCTCGGCGAGCTGCCCGAGATTCTCTCCGCGCTCGGGCCGGTGAAAAATGATCTGCTCGTACTCAGCGGCCTCACTTCCGACAAGGCGCGCCCGCACGGCGACGGCGGCGGCGACCATGCACGCGCGATGGCTGCCTATCTCACCGGTGCGCAGCCGCGCAAGACAGACGGCACGGACATTCGCGTCGGCACCTCGGTGGATCAGCTCGCCGCCGCGCGCATCGGCGAACAGACGCGCCTGCCCTCGATCGAGATCGGCTGCGAGGCCAGCGCGATGGCGGGCAACTGCGACTCCGGCTACTCGTGCGTTTACAGCTCCACGATGTCGTGGAAATCGCCCACGCAGCCGCTGCCGAAGGAAGTGAACCCGCGCATGGTCTTCGATCGCCTCTTCGGCTCCGCGGGCAGCGCCGAACGCGCGCACCGCTACGCTTCGCGGAAGAGCATCCTCGATTTCATCCGCGAAGACACGCGCGCTCTCGCGACAAAAATCAGCGCGAGCGACAAACAGAAACTCGGCGAATATTTCACCTCCATCCGCGAGGTCGAACAGCGGATGGATCGCGTGATGCAGATGCCCGCGATCCATGCACCCGCCGGCGTGACGGCGCCCGAGGGCGTGCCGGGCGACTACGCCGAGCACCTGCGGCTCATGTGCGACATGCTCGTGCTCGCGTTCCAGTCGGACGTCACGCGCGTCTGCACGTTTGTCCTCGCGAATGAGGGCAGCAACAAAAACTACCCGTCACTCGGCGTGCGCGAGGGGCACCACGAGATCTCGCACCACGGGAAGGACGCGGAGAAGATCCGCAAGATTCGCGAGATCAATAAATTTCACGTCTCGCAGCTCGCCTACCTTTTGCAAAAGCTGAAATCCATCCGCGAGGGCGACGGCACGCTGCTCGACCACTGCATGATCGCCTACGGCAGCGGCAACAGCGACGGCGACCGCCACAACCACGACGACCTCCCGCTCCTCGTCGCCGGCAGCGGCGGCGGCACGATCAAGACCGGCCGCCATGTCCGCGTGGCCAAGGAAACGCCCGTCACAAATCTCTGGCAGTCGCTCCTCGAACGCATGGACGTGCGCGTGCCCTTCGTCGGCGACAGCACCGGCGCGCTTGGGGGGCTGGCGTAAGTCAGAAAAATCTTGCTCCATTTTGCATGGAGAGGTGTTTCTCATCCGAACCCGAGTTATCACACGATGAGTCCTCGGATTCCCAAGTTCGACAAAGTTAGCAACTTGTTGCTTTTAGATAACAACCTCTACCATGTCGGGTTTGAACTTGCCCGCAAGCGGCCCAGCTTTTTTCGTGTCGCCCGTGAATCGCATCTCGCCCTGCTGCGTGCGATGGTCGAAGCACTTCGCGGAACCGCGAACTTCGATATCGTCGTCCCATGGAACAAGAAACGAAATAAAAATAGGGCAATTCAAATCCAAATGGGGAACCAAGAGTGGCAACAAATCCACCGTATCGAAGTAACCGGCTGCAAGAAGGCGTGGCGCTTTTCCGCTCCGGTTCCTTGCGCTCCGCCTGCCATAGCTCCAAGCCAACAACTAAATACTATTGCAAAACAAACGGAGCCGGACGAGAAGCTTATCGGCTTCTACGATCTGCTTGCGATGATTCAAACCGATTGTTTCATGACCCACAGTTACGGTGCCACCTCCACCCAAATCGACAATCAAGAACTTCGACTGCTTGAATGGCTCCACGAGAACATTCGGAATGAATTCGAGCACTATATTCCAAAACTTTATTGGGTTTGCACGCCAAGCTTAGTCGCTGCATCACATCTGGCACTCCGCATCATACAGTGGCTTCTCCGGGACTCGCGCTCAATTCACTCAGTCCCACGGGGAACTCATACTCGCCTTGCCAAAATGACCAGTAGCCTGCATCATCTCAGTCAGCAGTTCTAGCGCATGAGCAGTCTCGATAAGTATTTTGAGGTACTTGAACTCAACCCGGGAGCTTCGCTCGACGAAATCAAGCAAGCATACCGTGATCTCGCACAAATTTGGCATCCAGATCGTTATTCACACAATCCGAGACTCCGATCCAAAGCAGAAGAACGCTTCAAGAACATCAACGAAGCCTACCAAAAACTTAGTTCTGAAGGGCCGAATCTCCGTTGCGCCCAAACATCCCCACCTAAACCAAGCACACGCGAAGACGGAACTAACTCAGAGCTACCAAGGAGCCCTCCGCCAACTCCCCAGCCTCAAACCCATACAAAAAGGCATTGGGGTTGGACGTTTCTTTCTATCATAGGTTTTGTTTTGATTCGTAGTTGCTTTAAGGCGCTTGAGACCCCTAGCCATCCCACCTATTCCTATCAGACATACCCGACACCCATACCACCCACAGTAACGCCCCACGCAGATGTTTTCGCTAAGTTAAAGCAGGACAATTTCGACCAAGCTTCTACCGTGGCGTCCACAGAAGGCGGCCATCAGTCAAAACTTACTATACCGGAATCAACACCTGCGCAGACTCCACCGCCGTCCAAGCCACCCGATGTCGAGGTTTCAGCAGATGACCTCAAACTGGTGCAAGGATTGGCAGTGAAAGACAAAGATGGCTTTATTAGTGTCCACAATAATAGCACTTGGACATTGACTTCCGTCGACTTTGTGATTGAAGTTTACGATACTGGGGGATTTAATCCTCAAAGGCGAAAGATGGATCGGTATCACGCCGTCAACTCGAGCGGATCTTCTCCCTATGCAACGAGCCACTTCACATTCGCCCCTTTTGACAACGACGAGATCGTAAAAGCGCTTCATATCCAATACCCTCACGTAGCATGGAAAATAGTTTCCGCTCAACGGAGAGCACCGAATTGAACTCGGCGGATGCGAAGGACACATCTACTTTTTCAAACAAATCGAAATCACTCCCTCCAACTAAAGTATCTGACGTTGAGTCTGTAGATGAGACAGGAGTTTTCAGTCACAGCGCCTCTGGAGAGCTTTACGCCGAGTGCACCAAATGCCGAAATCGCATTTTTGTCCCGAAAGAAAAACGGCATTCAATTGTTGTCTGCCAGAACTGCAAGAATGGGTTCCGACTAATTAGGCCGCCGGATTAAACTCGAATTTACACGCAGATCAGAATCGCATGAACGACCTCGGCAAACTGCTCGTCGCCGCCGGCATCGTGCCGGGGATCGTCGGTGCGGTGATGTGGAAGACGGGCGGGCTGGCGTGAGTGCCGCTCAAGAAATCAGCCGTTCGTATTCATCGTGCGGGCCGATCCAGAACCACAGCCATGTGTCGCCGTCGCACGTCGCGAGCGCGCGGAAATCGTCGGTGACGCGGACGGACCACAGGTTGTCGCGGATGCGCTTGAACCGGAGCGAACGGTGCCGCGGGTTTTCCCGCCAGAGCGCATACTGCTTGTCCGCTGCATCGCGAATGCGCTCCGGCAATGTGCGGTGGAGCTGCCAGAAGCGGCGGCTGGCGCGGCTGTTCACGGGAGAGGCAGCGTCCGGCCCTCGCGGTGCTCGCGGACTGCCTCCTCGATGAAGCGGTCGAGCCGGCCAGCCTTTGCATCAGCCTCAATCTGCCGATCCCAGGCATCGTCGAAATCCACCTCGTCCAGCTTGGCGATGAATTCACCCTTTTGCCGTTCGTCGAGTTGCTTCACGGCTTCGATAATTTCGGCGACGGTGCTCATGGCGGGAGAGTAGCACGAGGCGCGATTCACTGGCAAGGTGATCAAAAAGGAGCTGGGATTCCGGGATGAATGACCTCGGGAAACTGCTCGGGTGCTCCGACGGTGAGCGGAAGCGTGCAGTCCCACGTCGCTCACCCGAGATCATCGTCGCAAGCGGCGGATGGTTTCACTTTCGTCCCTCCGCAAATCGAGGATCGCGGTCACCATGATTCGTGCGGGTTGCTCCTGATAAAAGATGCTGTATGGAAATCTCCGCATGACTTGGCGGCGAACGCTATCGAGGTAGAGCGGCGCGATTTTTGGGAAGGCAACGATTCGCGCAAGGTAAGCCTCGACGACTGTCAGAAACTCCACGCCAAATCCGTCCCGGTAATCTTCAAAGCGGCTGAAGGCCTCCTGCAATTCAACGTCCGCCCCGGAGACAAAATCAATCCGCAGACTCATCTCGACGCGAGGATGCGCGCCTTCACGTCTTCCCAAGCCACCACATCCTCGGGGTGCTGCCGGTAATGCTCCAGCCGCTCGCGCAAAAGCCTGATGTGATCCTCCCTCGGCGGAAAAGCGTCGGGCTTCGCCGCAAGCTCGTCCCACAATTCGCCCACAAGAATCAGTTTCTCGTCCGCTGAGAGGCTCTCGAGGCCCGGGATTTTTTCCGCGATCATGTGCAACCGATAGCTTGGAATCACCCGCGACTCAACGGCAAAGCGATCCGAAGCTAATCCAGCAGCTTCCCCGGCTGGTAGCGGTAGAGGAGGAAGACGTGGATTTTTCGCAGTGGGAGGTCGCGGCGCCCGGCGTATTCGAAAGTGGTCTTCCACTCCCACTTCGCAAAGGTCCGGTAGAGCGGATCCATCGGGGCGGTTTCGAGCGGATTGTCGGTGATGTAGATCGCGGTGCGGCCGGCGAAGCGGCTCGTGCCGTATTCGGCGGAGTCGGTCTGAGGGTTGGCGACAGGGGGCTCCCGCTTTTCGTATTCGTCGTAGCGGCCCCAGAAGTGGAACTGGTTCTCGGCGACGGGCGACTCGGCGACATACACGGCGGGATGGCCGGGCGCCTCGATGCGTTTTTCCGGGAGGTAAAAGCACAACTCGGCGGCGGTGGCGTAGTGATTCGCGATGAGGAAAGTTTTTTGCCCGCTTTCGGCCTCGATGGCGGCGCGGAATTTGGCCACGTCCTTTGCCGCGTCGCGCCAGCCGCGCATCCGCGCGCTGGGGTCGCTGCCCGAGTATTTCAGCGGGATGCCGATGGCGCGCAGCATGTCGGTATTCGCCATCACGATGCTGATGAGCGCGCCTAGCGCGATGGCCGCAACGGTGAAGCCGCGCACGCCCCTCACGCCGCGCAGCACGCGGTCGAGCCCGTACGAAGTGGCGAGGATCGCGAGCGAGACGATGGCGGGCGCGGTCCAGTTCGGCTGCGTCTTGTGATGCAGCGCGATCCAAGTGTAGCCGATCAGGATCGGCAGCGCGAAGGCGACGAGGAAGCGCGACTTCCACTGGATGTTCGCAGCGTCCTTGTGCGCGCCGATGAAGGCGAACACGGCCAGCGCGGCAACGAGCTTTGCCGCGAGGTAAAATCCAGTGCGCTCGAAAAAATTCCCGGCCATCCACAGCCCGAGCAGCACCACCGCGAGCACGGCCCAGCCGATCCACGACGAGCGGAGGCACGCGGGAAATTTCGCAACGGATCTGCCGGCCGCGACGATCCAGCGGCCGAAGGACGGCGCGGTGGTCGCGACGAGCGCCATCAGCATCGTGAAAAAAATCAGCGGCGAGTGGACGCCAAATTGCAGGGCGACGAATTCGCCGAATGCGGGAAAGTTGAAATTCCACCACGCCTCGCCGAGGCCGCCGCGCGCGGCGAGGTGCGAGGTCGTCGGCCAGCCGTGCGCCGCATTCCACAGCGCAGCGGGCACGAGGAACGGGATGAAGACGAAGATCATCGCCCAGAAGCCGCGCCCGATGAGTTCGGCGCGGAAGCGTGGAGTCATCACGAGCAGCAGGAGGACGGATGCGAAGAACGCGGCGTTCGTCATTTTGCACAGGAAGCCGAGTCCGGTGAGCAGCCCGGTGAACACCCACCACCACGAGAAGGCGGGGCTTTTTTCCAGCGCGAGCCAGAGCGTGCAGAGCGATGCGGCCCAGAAAAAAATCGAGGGCGCGTCAATGGTCATCAGCATCGCGCCGGCATTGAAGATCGGCGAGACGCACATCACCACGACGGTCCAGAAGGCGGTGCGTTCGTCGTAGATTCGCCGTGCGAGCCAGTGGACGAGCAGCGTCGTGCCGAGGCCGAAGAGCGGCGCGAAAAAGCGGATGGCGAATTCCGTGTGGCCGAACATCGCCGTGCCCGCGCGCATGATGAGCGCGATGCCGGGGCCCTTGCTGAAATACCACCAGTCGAGCCGCTGGCTCCACTCGTGGTAGTACGCCTCGTCGGGCATCAGGCCGACATTTCCGATGTACACGAGCCGCAGGACTGTGAGGACGATGAGTGAGGCGAAGAGGCGGAAGTTCATGCGGTGGTCGAAAGCAGGGAGGGCCGGCGCGCGGCGAGCGCGGGCGAGAGGCGCGCGCCGAATCGCCGCCAGAGCGCCTCCGCGAGCAGCAGCGTGAGCATCGCCATGCCGAGGCCGAGCGCGATGCCGCCGAGTACATCGCTCGGCCAGTGCGAGCCGGTGTACACGCGCGAGTACGAGACGAGCAGCGCGGGGAAAAATGCGAGCCACCCGATGCGCCGGAAAAAGATCGCCGCGAGCAGCGCGACACAAGCGGTGTTCGCAGCGTGGTTCGACGGGAACGAGCGGCCCGCCGCCTCGGCGGTGCGCCCGAGTGAAACCACTTCCTGCACCGGCTGGAAAATCCCGCGCGACGGCGGATACGCGAGCGAAAGCTGCCGGACGCCGAATTCGCTCTCGTGCGGACGCAGCCGGCCCACGGTCCGCTTGATCGCGTAGCCCGCGACGGAATCACACAGGAGCACGGCGAACAGTGCGACGCCGACAAACGCCCGCGCACGGAATCCGCCGCGCACAAGCACCGCGAGCAGCAGCACGATGAACGGCAATTTCCACAGCGCGGAACTCGATGCCATCACCATCACGCGATCGAGCACCGGCCCGATCCATTCACGGTTGATGAGAAAAAGTAGCTTTTGATCCATCCGGTGTTGGCGAAGGTTGGCGAGCCTATGGTCACACCTTTTCGTGTAAAGAGCATCCTCGCCGCCGCCGCCCTCGCATTCGCGTTTGCATTCGCGGCCGTCCTCGCGCCGTCGCTGTCCGCCGCCGCGGACGATCCGCCTTCCGCGCAGGAACTGCTGAAAGCCGTCCGCATCGCCCAGTCCTCGCAGGACTGGAAATTCACCGGGCGCATCCGCACCGGCGGCAAAAAAATTCCTTTCAAACTCACGCTGGCGAAAGGGGTGATCCGGTATGAGTTCACCGATAACGGCGACGTGCTCACGCTGCGCCTCGGGGAAAAAACTTCCACGCTCGAGGAAACGAAGGGCGGCAAGACTACGCGCGTCACCGGGGCAAAACTCGGTGCGCCGGTCCACGACACCGAGATCAGCTACGAGGACATCGCGCTGCGTTTCATCTACTGGCACGACGCAAAGGTCATCGGCGGCGACATGATCTCCGCGCATCGCTGCTGGAAAGTGGAGGTTCGCCCCGACGGACCCAACGACTCGCAATACGCGCGCGTGATCCTCTGGATCGGGCGCGAGGACGGTGCGCTGATGAAGGCCGAGAGCTTCGACGCTGCTGGCAGGTGGGACAGGCGCTTCATGGTCACCAGCGTGATGAAGCGCGAGGGCTACTGGATGCTGAAGCAAATGCGCATCGAGAGCGCGCACGGGAGGAGCGTGGACCCGAAGCCGTCGTACCTCGAGATCGAGGAAGTGGAGAAGTAGCGCGCCGCGTGAAGTGGACTTTGGATCGCTCGGTGCTTCGTGAAGAAAGTAATCAGTGGTCAGTGCTCAGTGCTCAGATTCAGCCAGGCTCGCAATCGTGAGCGCTGAGCACTGAGCACTGAGCACTGAGGACTGAGCACTTTCCCCCTCACTTCGCCGGCGTCGCCGTGATCTCGCTCGCCACACGGCGATCGATCTTCACCGCCACCGCGATTTTCTTCCCGTCGAACTCCTCGGTACCCTCGGCCTCCACCTCCATCGTTGCCATTCCCTTTGTGCGTCCCGCGGTCGAGGCCGGGTCCACGGGCACATCCATCTCGATGGTGTATTCCGAGTGGAATTTCTTCCCCTTCACATTTTCGGGCAGGTTCGAGAGCGTCACGCCCTTGCCGTCAATCTTCGCATCCATGTGGACGGAAAATGCCGGCTGCTTTTCGAATTCGCCGAGCGTCACGAGCTTCGCATGGCCGCTCACGCCCTTCGGATCGAGACCGGTCACGCCGCTGCGCTCGAGTGATGCCACCGCAGCCTTCGCATTCACCGGCCACACCGCACCCACCGCGACCTTGTCCTTCGTGCCGAAGATGTCCTCGTCGCTCACCTCGTCCTCCGCCTGCACGCTCAGCAGCGACTCGATGATCTGCGCCTGCAAATCGTCGGCATCCTCGCCATTCACCTGCGACTCGTTTTCCGGCTCGTCGCGGCGGAGGGAAAGCTCGTCGCCTTCCTTGAAAAAATCCGCCGGCTGCCCGGCGTGGATGCACTCGACGGTCTTCACCTTCAGCTTCAGCGCGCTCGGCAGGCCCTTCTTCGTCACGGCCACGACGGTGAGCGCGCCCGTCATCCGGCACGCCATGATCGTTTCGTTCGACTCCACTTCCTTGCCGTCAAAAGTCGTCTTCATCTTGTCCTCATACGCGATCTTGGCCGACACGTCGAAGCGGTCGCCCGCCTTCACCGGACGGAGCAGCCGGATCTCATGCAGATCCGCCGCGGCGAGTGTGGAGACGAACAGGCAGAGGACGAGAAATGCGCGGGTGAACATGCGCCCTCCTTCGCAGAATCCACGCCACAAGCCAGCGTGGAATCTCTCGTAGCCGCGCTTGTGAAAGCGCGGGCTGATCTGAATATCGCGAGGCAAAGCATGCCCGCGCTTTCACAAGCGCGGCTACGGGCTACGCCATCACCGGCTCAGCGCCCGCATATTTCGCCATCCACTCGCGATGCACGCGCGGCGAGATCTCGCTCGGCTTGATCTCGCTGCGCCCGCCCCAGAACACATTCGTGTAGTCCACCGGGATGCCGATGCTCGCGAGGTGCGCGTCAATCGCCGCCTTGTGCGCGAACACGCGCTCCTTCTCCGTGCCGTGGCAGACGGCCATGATGTTTACGTTGTTGAAATCCGGCCCGCCCTCGCGCCAGTAGCAATGCGTGAGGATCGGATGGCGCCCGACTTCGCCGCCCGCCTCGACCTCGCGCCCCACGGGTACGCGCCAGTGGAACAGCGCGTTGAATTTCGTCACGCGCTGCCCCGTCGCGCTCGGTTTCACATGTTCGAGGAAAGTCGAGAACCGCCCGATGACCTGGCGCTGGTTCAGGTCTTCCGCCACGCGGCAGAATGTCTCCAAATCCACACCGGCCTCCGCGGCGCGCGTGGCCCACAGGCCGGTGCGCACTTCGTCGAGCGTGAGTTCACGCTTCAGCGCGAGGAGGATTTCCCATTCGAGATCCGTCAGATTCACGATGCCGACGCGGATCATCTTTGCGAGTTCGTCCGTCCTGTCGCCGGGCTCGATCACCTTGCGCCGCACATGGCCGACGCCGAGCGCGAAGATTCCCTTCGCCGGCATGAGCTTGAATTTCGTGCAGCCCGTGTGGCGCATGAGCACGCGCGCGTGCTCCTCCATGTTCGTGCCCGTCGGCGTCTTCAAAGTCGTCCACAGCCGGTATGCGCTGCCCGTCGTCTGGTTGTCCGTGCTGCGCACGACGACGTGGCCGCTGAATGGATCATTCTGAAACATCCAGTCGAACGCATCGTTCAGCTTTTCCTCCGGCACCTGCCACGCCACGAGCGCGCCCTCCGCGAGATTGCTGGCCACGAGCGTCTGCCGCACGCGGCGGATCGTTCCGGCGGCGAGCATCGTCTTGATCCGATCCAAAACGGTCTCCAGCGGCAGCCCGCACTTCTCCGCGATCTCGACAAACGGCTCGCGCACGAAGCCGGCGATCTTGTCCTCCGACACGGCGAGGATTTGCGAATTGATGGGATCAGAATGTTCGATGCTGGACATGAGTTCGTGAGTCCTAAACCACCGCGCCGCGCCGCGCCACTTAGGAATTGCGCCATGCTGCCCCGTTCTTGGGAATGTCCCGCAACGGCGGAAAACGAAAAGCCGGGAAGCAGGAGTTCATCCCGCTTCCCGGCTGGAATTTTCGATGCACGCGGCTGGCGCGTGCGGGTCGCTGCGATGCTTACTTCGCAGTGCCCGTGAGGCCTGCGGTCTGCAGCGCGGCGAAGACTTCCTTCGGGTTGAAATCACCCTTCACCTCAAACGAGGTCGCCTTCTTCTCGGCGGTGTTGCTGCTGACGCCCTTCACTTTTCCGAGCGCCGCATTCACCGCCTTCACGCACTTGTCGCAGCAGAGATGCACGCCGTTGACGGTGAGGGAAGTTGCCTTTCCGTCCTTCGCGCCGCTGTTGTCCTTGAAGCTCACCGCCGCATCGGAGCTCTTTCCGAAATATCCGGCCTTGTCGAGGGCATCCACGGCCTTCTGCGCGCTCGCGGCATCCGCGGCTGTGAGGGTGACGGTGCCGGCGTCCTTGTCGCACTCGGCGGTCACGCCCTTGGCTTTGGCGACGGCTGCTTCGACTCCTTTCACGCAACTGCCGCAGCAGAGATGCACGTTGGAAAGTTTCACGGTGGTTTCGGCACTGGCGAAAGTGGCGAGCGCAGTGGTGGCGATGAACGCGAGGATGGATTTCTTCATGGGTATGGTGTCGTTGTTTGGAGTTGGAAATGGGAACGGTCGTTCCCGCGTCAACAATCCGCGCCGTGCGCAGACCTTTGATGTCTTCCGAGATTGCGGAGCATGCAGCGCGCACAACGCTTCGCCCCGGAGTCCGGGCTAATAAATGAAGACACTCCGCGGTGGACATGCCGACTCAGTCCGCAAGCAGATTCCGGCTCCCACTTCCTCCACGAACAATGCTTTCCTTCCAAAACACGATCCGCACCGGCGCGCAGATGCGGCTGCGCGAATTTCTCCGCGTCGGCGGGCTCGGGCTCGGCGGACTTTCGCTCACCGATCTTTTCGCAGCACGCGCCGCGGCGAAGGCGGCGAAACTTCCCGTCACGGACAAGTCGGTGATCTTTCTTTTCATGCACGGCGGACCGTCGCAGTTCGAGACGTTCGATCCGAAGATGGATGCGCCCGACGGGACTCGCAGCGCGACCGGCGAGATCAAGACCGCGATCCCCGGCATCACGTTTGGCTCCACTTTTCCGAAGCTCGCGAAGCTCGCGGACAAATTCAGCATCGTGCGCTCATTCGTGCCGGGCGACGCGAACCACGACATCAAGACCATCGTCGGCAAGACCTCGCTCGGCGCCAACATGGGCTCGCTCTACTCGCGCGTCGCCGGGCCGCTGCGGCCGGAAACGACGATGCCGACAAATGTCGCGCTGTTTCCCCGTGCCGTGAGCGCCGATGCCGGGCCGGCGATTTCGAAATTCGGCAACTTCACTTCTTCCGGCGATCTCGGTGCGGCGTATGCGCCATTCGTCCCCGGCGCTGGCGGCGGCATGCAGGACGACATGGCCCTTCACCTCCCGCAACAGCGCGTGAATGATCGCCGCGGCCTGCTCGCCTCGCTCGACGACTGGCGCAGGCGCGTGGACACCGCAAACGTGATGGAAGGCTACAGCGCGATCCAGCAGCAGGCATTCGACACGCTCTTCGGCGGCGTCTCCGGCGCGTTCGATCTCTCCCGCGAGGACGCGAAGCTCATCGAGCGCTACGACACCGCGCCGCTCGTCCCGCGCGATCGCATCAGCAAAAAGTGGAACAACCACCTTCACTACGGCGACCACGCCCAGACGCTCGGCAAGCTGCTGCTCATGGCGCGGCGTCTCTGCGAACGCGGCTGCGGCTTTGTCACCGTCACCACAAGCTTCGTGTGGGACATGCACGCGGACAACAACAACGCCACGCTCACCGAGGGCATGGGCTACGTCGGCACGCCCTTCGACCACGCAGTCTCGACGCTCATCGAGGACATCGAGTCGCGCGGGCTGAGCGAAAAAATCCTCCTCGTGTGCTGCGGCGAGATGGGCCGTTCGCCGACGATCAACAAGAAGGGCGGCCGCGATCACTGGGGCGCGCTCGGCCCGCTCATGCTCTACGGCGGCGGATTGAAAATGGGCCGCGTCATCGGCCAGTCCACGCGCAACGGCGGCGAACCCGCATCCGATCCCGTGATCATTCCGGATCTCATGGCCACGATCATGCACACGCTGCTCGACACCGGCGAAGTGCGCCTCATGGACGGCCTGCCGAAAAATCTCGTGGATGCCGTGACCGGCGGACAGCCGATCAAGGGGCTGGTCTGAGCAAGCAGACAGCGAGGCTGCAAAGTTAGGCGTTAGATGTTTGATGTTAGGTGTTGAAACCGAGCTTCAACACCTAACGTTTAACATCGAACTTCTAACACCCAAAGCGAGGCACCATCCCCGCGCGACTACGGCAGCTCCTTGATCTGGATGTGCCGGTATTCCATCTGGTCGCGATCCGCCTCGAGTCCGATCGGCCCGGTCTCCGGCAGCTTCAGCGCGTCCTCCAGCACCTCGCCATTGCACTCACAGTGCGCGACGTTGTCCTTCACCGTCACGATGATCGTGTTCCAGTCCTGCGGCTTGTATTTCTTCAGCATCTTGTAAGGCCCCGCCACGAGGTAATCCCGGCACTGGAGCTGCGGCTTGCGCAGGAAGATTCCGCTGTCCGCATTCACCGCCGCGCGGAACTCGATCTTCAGGATGAAATTCTTCGGGAATTCCTTCGTCGTGTAGAGCTGCCGCAGCTTCGGCCCCTTCGCGAGATCCGCCGCATTTACCACGAGGATGCCCGGCTTCGCCGTGTAGCGCCCATCGCTCGCCTCCGTCTTGCCGTCGAAAGTTTCGAGCACTTTCAACTCCTTGTCGCGATAGCCCCAGCCCGTGAGATCCTTCCCATTGTAGAGCGAGATGAAGCCCGGCTCCGGCGTGAAATCCTCCGCCCGCACGGGCAGGATGGCGAAGATTGCAGCGGCGAGGACGGCGAATGTGCGGAGGGGTTTCATGCACGCATCGTTGCCGTTTTGGAAAAGTCGCGGCAAGCGGGAATTCACCGCAAATCTGTAGCCGCGCTTGTGAAAGCGCGGGCTGACTTCCGCAACGAACGACAACAGCGAACAGTCCGACTGTCCCGCACCGGAAAAATCAGCCCGCGTTTTTACAGACGCGGCTACGGGCTGAAGTCACGGTGCTTCGGGTCACCGCCGGATTCGAGATACGCGAGGAGGTCGAGGATTTGATCGCGCGTGAGCACGTTCAGCAGGCTCGGTGGCATCGGGGAAATGGGCGACAGCTCGCGGCTCTTCACGTCCGTCTGCTGAATCACGGTCGTCTGCGGGAGGAGCGGGCTGGTGCGGATGCTGACCGTTTCCTCGGTCTCCCGCTCGATAGTGCCGATGACGTTCGCACCGCTCTTGAGCGTGAGGACGGTGTTGCGGAATTTGTCGTCAATCACGCGCGAGGGATTGAGGATCGAGTCGAGAAGATCGCGGCGGTTGAAACGGCTGCCGACGGCGGTGAGGTCAGGGCCGACGAGTCCGCCGGCGTTGCCCATGCGATGGCAGAGCGCGCACTGCGCACCGGCGAAGGCCTGCTTGCCAGCGTCAAAGGATCGCTTGCTCCCAACGCGATCGAGCAGCGGCAGAAGCTCCTCGGCTTTCCAATCGCGCACGAGCACCTGCGGGCCGGTGGATTTTGGAAGTGCGGCATCCGTCGCGACGGCCACAAGCGGGGCCACGGCCTCCTGCTCGGCGGGCGTGAGTTTTTCGAGCATCTCGGTGCGGATCATTTTCAGCGAACGCTGGTAGTCGCGCGCGCCTTCGAGCGTCTCGGCGTGATTGAGCGCGGCGAAGCACGCGCGACGCTGATCCAGCGTCCAGCCGTCGGTGACGAGGCGCAGGTGGAAGAGATAGTGCAGCAGATCCTCGCTGCGTTTTGAGCTGGCGAGCAGCGCCATCGTCTTGTCGCGGAATGCCGGTGCGCGCAGGTGCGCGAGGAGTTCGCAGAGGAGGTGGTTCACACGCCAACTCTTCGCGGGATAGAGCGCATCGAGATGCTGCGTGAGAGCGCGTGTGTCCGCGGGCGTGCCGAGGCGGATGAGCGAGAGCTGCCAGTCGCGCACGGCGAGGATCTGCTGCTCCTCGGTGAGCGCGGGGAAATCGAGGGTGCTCAGTTTTTCCAAAATTGCGCGCCGGGTGTCGGCTGATGATCCGTCTTGAGGATGTGCGGCTGCGCCGGTGTCGGGCGTGGCCGCCGAGGACGGACGGCGCTCCACGCTGCGTGTCAGCGCGAGCAGTGCGGTGAGGCTTGTCGTCGTGTCCTTTTCCGCGAGGGCGCGCGACTGCCACTGTGACACGTCCTGCCATTCGAGGGCGATGCGCGCGGCTTCGCGAAGCACCGGGTCCGCGCTGCCGAGGTGCGGCCAGATTTTTTCCACCGCGCCGGGCATGGGATGACCGTGCAGCTCTTCGAGTTCGTGCCTCAGCGCGCGGGCTTGTGCAGCGGACGCGTCTGCGGGCGTCGGAGTTTCAGCGATCTTCGGTCCGACGTAGCTCACGCGATACAGGCCCGACTGCGTGCGCCTTCCGCCGGTGACGAAATACATCGCGCCGTCCGGCCCGAATGCGAGGTCGGTGACGTTCAGCGGTTTTCCCACGGTGAAATTTTCCGCCACCGCCGTGTAGCTCGATCCGCGCGGCGTGAGATGCACGGCGATGATGCGCCCATACGACCAGTCGCTGATGAACAGTGCGCGCCGCAGCTCCGGCGGGAAATTGCTGCGCGTGCCGAACTCGATTCCCGTCGGCGATGCGAGGCCGATGTTCAGCGTCACGGGGCCGCAGTCGGGGAAATATTCCGGCCACTTGCTCGTGCCGCGCCGCCAGCCGTAGTCCGCACCGCTCACGATGTGGTTCACGCGGCACGGGCGGTACCACGGCGTGCCGGTGTCCCATTCCATGTCGGCGTCGAAGGTGAACATCTCGCCGTCCCCGTTCCACGCGACGTCGAGCGGATTGCGCAGGCCGCCCGCGAGCAGCGTCCAGCTTTTCCCGTCGGGATCGCCGCGCAGGATGTGGCCGGCGGGGAGCTTCACGTCGCCGTCGAACATCTGCGGATCCCACGGGCACGGGATGAGCCGGTCGTCGCGAAAATTCCGCAGCGGCGAATCCGGCGCGGCGCTCGGAGTCACCGCAACGTTGTTGCCATGCACGACGTAGATCATGCCGTCCGGCCCGAGCTTGATGTGGTTGCGCCCATGACCGACGCCGCCCTCGGTGCGCAGCAATTCTTCCATCCTGTCGAACACGCCATTGCCGTCCGTGTCCCGCAGCCGCACGAGCATCTTACTGTTGTTCGCGTCCACGTAGAGCGCGCCCTTCGCGTAGAGCAGGCCGCGGCATTCGAGCAGCGTGTCGTTGATCACCTCGATCTTTTCCACGCCGGCGCCGGGGCTCAGCGTCATCCGCAGAAGCCCCCTTTTTTCGCGCGCGATCGTGAGCCGCCCCTGCGGGTCGAATGCCATCGAGACCCATGAATCCTCCTCCGGCAACGCCGAACGCAGCAACTCAATCTTGAAACCCGCAGGCACTGTGATCGCCGCCGCTTCAGTCGCCGTGCCGGGCGTGAGCGCGAGCTTCCAGGTGTTGTACGCATCGGGTTGCCGCGTCACGTCGGTGAGCTTTTCCTGCGCGATCGAAAGTGCAGCGCTGGCGAGCAGAGCGGCACCGGTGACACGCAGGAGGGAGAATGCGGAATGCGGGGAGGACATGGGGAGCGTTCATTCACCGCGCGCCGCTGCCATTCATGCAAGCCTTCTTCCGCGCGACGCACCCGCGTCGGCTCACAAAACAAACTTGCCCGCTCCTTTTCCTTCCCCTTCGTCGCGCGGCGCAATATCCCCGACGCGTCATCGCACCAGCGACCGCCGTGCAAAACCTCATCTCCACACAGCCCTACCGTTTCGTGCCGCCGCGCCCCAGCGTGTTTTGGTGGAAGCTGATCATGGCGTGGTGGCCGGGGCAGATTCGGAAAAACTACGGCGTCACCTCGTGGGAATTCGTGGACTTCGACCGGCTGCAGGCATCGCTCGACGCAGGCTCCGGCGTGTTGGTCGCGTCGAACCATTCGCGCCCCTGCGACCCGATGATTCACGGGATGCTCGCCAAAAAAGTCGGCCGCGTGTGCCATGCGATGGCGAGCTGGCACCTCTTCATGCAGGGCCGCGTGCAGCGCCTCCTGCTCCAGCGCGTCGGCGCATTCAGCGTGTATCGCGAGGGGATGGACCGCGAGTCGCTGAAATGCGCCATCCGCATCCTCGCCGAGACGCAGTCACCGCTCGTGATTTTCCCCGAAGGCATCGTCACGCGGAACAATGACCGCCTGCTGAATCTCATGGACGGCGTGTCCTTCATCGCGCGTTCAGCGGCAAAGCAGCGTGCGGCCGCCGCGAAGCCGAGCAAGGTCGTGGTGCATCCGGTCTTCATCCGCTATTTCTTCGAGGGCGATCTTGCCGCGACGATCTCGCCCGTGCTGGAAAAAATCGAGCGCCGCCTGTCGTGGCAGCCGCAGACCCAACTGCCGTTGCGCGAACGGATCGTCAAAGCCGGCCACGGAATGCTCGTGATGAAGGAGACCGAATACTTCGGCGCACCGCAGCCCGGCCCCGTGCGCGAGCGCCTGCCGCGCCTGCTCGAACAAGTGCTCGGCCCGCTCGAACGCGAGTGGAACACCTCGCGCGGCGAGCCGGACACGATGTCGCGCGTGAAGCGACTGCGCACCGCCATCCTGCCCGACATGATCCGCGGTGGCCTCGCCGGCACGGAGACTGCGCGGCGCTGGCGCCAGTTTGCCGACCTCTACTTTGCGCAGCAGCTCTACTGCTACTCCGGCGAATACCTCGATGGCACGCCGACGCCCGAGCGCCTGCTCGAAACCGTCGAGCGCTACGAGGAGGACCTCACCGACAAGGCCACGCCGCACCCGCCGTTGCACTGCGTCATCTCGATCGGCGAAGCCATCGAGGCGCCCACGACACGCGATCGCAGCGCGGAAAACGATCCGCTCGCCGACGAGGTGCAGCGCCAGCTCGGAATTTTGCTGGAGGAAAGCAAGTCGCGCCGCCGTATCCCGAGGCCTGCCGGTGAAATTCTGTAACGATGCGCAATGAACCACGCAGTGTCCGCTACGCCTCACACTCCTAATCTTATTCGTAATCTTATTCTTATTCTTATTCCCCCCGTGACCGCTGCGCGCTCCGCTTGCTGAGTAAGAATATGAATAAGATTAGGAATAAGAAAAATCTTTGCCGCCCATGACCCCCCTCCTCGCCACGCTCGCATGGAAGCTCATCGGCATCCGCGCCGCCATCGTCGCGGGCGGGATCGTCATTTGGTTTTGGACGCAGTCGCTCATCGGGAAAAAGTCGGCGGCGACGGACGGCATCGGCGACGTCATCCACGATCTCACCGCCCGCTGGCACGCGCACCTCACCGCGAATCCGCGCGCCGCGAACTCCGTCCTCATCATCAGTTCGCTCGTCATTGATCTCACGAGCCTCGCGCTCATCGGCGCGGCGATCTTCGGGCACACGTTCACGCCGTTCGTTGCGGTCATCGTCGCCTTTTCCATGCGGCAGATCTGCATGGGCCTCATCACACTGCCGCCGCCGCGCGGCTACATCTGGCGGAACCCCGGCTTCCCCACGCTGCTCGTCACGTACGACGTGGGAAATGACCTCTTCTTCTCCGGCCACACCGCCCTCGCCGTGCTCGGCGCGATCCACGCCGCGCACGCTGGCCCGCTCTGGCTCGCCATCGCCGCGGGGATCATCGCCCTCGGCGAAGCCCTCGTCGTCCTCATCCTCCGCGCCCACTACACGCTCGACGTCATCGCCGGCGCCTTCGCCGCCTTCGTCGCCTACGACATCGCACAGGCCGTCTCGCCCTCGCTCGACGCCTGGCTGCGCTGAATCGCCGCTCGGGCCCACGCCACACTCACCCGGCGGGCGGCGGTCTAAAACACGTTCGGCTTGCAGGGTGCGGTGGGGTGGAAAAAGCCGAGGGCGGGGTTGGGACGGACGAAGACGCATGGGAAGGAGTCGCTGCGCGCATGTTTGCGGGTGCCGTGAGGATGCAAATAGTGGTTCCGAGGCGGGAAAATGCGGATTCTCACTTCACCAACGAATTGCAGGGATCTGACAACTGTCTGACATCCATTCCGGTGAGCCTGCTCTAATCGCGGTTGATTCCACAGCAATCCGCACCACGCGAGATTTCTAACACAAAACACCATTCAACCGTCGCTCCACCCATGAAATCCATGCTTCGCTCCATCGCACTTGCCGTTTCCTTTGCCCTGCTGCCAGCGCCCCAGACTTTTGGGGTGGCTTTGGATTACGGGCCAGACCAGTCCCTTTTTTACCCTGAATCATGGCCCTCGCGCCTAGTGGACCTAGCGAATCTTCCCAACCGCGTCGGCGGGCATTTTGTCGATCAGGACGATTCCCTGGCGTTCCGAGGGGATACCTCGGCATTCCGCGCATTCCTCGACGGCTGCACATCTCTTGCCGGAGCCGCTTCGACGACCCTTTTTGTCCACGATGGAAACGGCCTCTTTCAACCCCAGGATGAAAGCAGGAGTGCCATCCCCTGCGACTGGCGGCTCGATGTGATCAATCTTCACGCACGGGCGACCGGACTGGGCTCGAATGGTCCGATGTATGCGCTCGAACTCCATGTCTGGCTGGGCGGTTCGGTGAATGTTGCCGCCATCCATGTGCCGGCGATCGTGAAGACCGTCAAAGAGTGAGGACGGGAGCATGGCGCTGATCCCGTGAATTCGCGCCCCGCCCAAGGTTCCTGCTAAGAAACCCGCACTTGTCCGCTTGTTGTCTTCGGATTCCCCCAGGATCACACACATGAACAAAGGGAAACGGCAGATCATCCAATTACTGAACCGAAACATCGTCGCGAATGTGACGATGGTGAAGGTCGTCCAAATCGCGTGCTACGTCGCCAGCGTGCTCACCCTCGCACTGAGCATCTGGCACATGTCGCGTTCGGATCTCAGCGGAAGGCAGATCATTCTTGGGATGTTGCTGTCGTCCCTTGGCCCCCTGTTTTTCATCGGCATCGGAGTCGTGTTGCCTGTGGTGACCGCAAGCGAAGACACCCGGGCCGAGTGATGCACGCCCGAGGGCGCGTGATGCACATTGGCCTTTCGGCAATATGCTGAGAGGCTTGAAAAGCCGAACACGGCGGGTGCATTCGGCACTCCGCGTTCCGCGTTCGGCTTTCCAAAAAATGTCAGCCCGTGTTGCTGGCGCTCTCCGCGCGATCCTTCGGGTTCGCCTTCGGCGAAACCCTCGTCGTCCTCATCCTGCGCGTGGACTACACGTTTCTTAACGAAGTCTGAAGTCACCCGTGCTGCCTGTGTAGAGGAATTGAAATCCCTTGAGGCCGGCGTTGGTGGTGAAATTCACGCTGTTCCCGGTGCCATCGAGGAACCATACGTAAATCTGGCCGGCCGCGTTCTGGAAAATGAAGTCTTGGAATCCGTCGCCGTTGAAATCTCCGACGGTTTTCAATCTCCAGTCGCCAAGGCCAGGGGTGAAGAGGAAGTTCGCATTCAGGCCCGCATTCAGGCCCCTTCCGGTGGCAAAATCCACGATGTTCCCGGTCCCGTCGAGGAACCAGACATAGATCTGGCCGAAGGCATTTTGGAAGATGAGATCCTGAATGTTATCGCCGTTGACGTCGGCGCAGGCAACGATCCTCCAGTCTCCCAAGCCGGGAACGAAAAGGTAGCCCGGATTTCTGGCTGTCAGGAGGCCGGCCCCGGTGGAGAAATCAACGGTGTTTCCGGTACCATCGAGGAACCAAACGTAGATTTGGCCCGCGGCATTTTGGAAGATGAGATCCGCAATTCCATCGCCGTTGACGTCGGCGGAGGCGACTATCTTCCAGTCCACGATGCCGTCACGGAAGAGGAAGCCCGGAGGCTTGCCTGGCAGGAGGCCGGCCCCGGTGGAAAAGTCCACGGCGTTCCCACTGCCGTCGAGGAACCAGACATAGAGCTGGCCCATGGTGTTCTGGAAGATCAGGTCGGCATCGCCGTCGCCGTTCAGATCCGCCCTGGCCACGAGCCTCCAGTCGCCGAGGCCTCCGGGAAAGATGTAGTTCTGCGAGGTGATCACGCCCGCGCCGTCCAGATACCAGGCATAGAGCTGGCCCGCATCGTTCTGAAAGAACAGGTCTGACATCCCGCCACCCTTCACGAAGCCACCGGTATCCGTGCTGACGACGTTTTCCACTTCGACCGGTACGCCAGAGTCGCCGACTCCGGCGACCGTGACCACGGCTTCGAGCGTGCCAAGTCCGGTCGGCCGCGTGCTGAAGGCGACCGTCAGTCGCGTCGGTGTCGCGGCGGTGACCGTCCCTACGGCACCGAGGTTGAAGGTTACCGTGTTGTTCCCGGGCGTCGGCGAAAAGTTCGTGCCGATGATCGTGATCGTCGGGTCAGCCTGCGCCCGGGTCGCTGTGCTGCGTGCCACCGTCGGTGCGGCGGCGACGACGACGTTTGCCACTTGCACCGGGGTGCCGCTGTTGCCGAGTCCGGTCACCGTGACCGCGGCGTTGAGCGCGCCCAGCGCGGTCGGCAGCGTGTTGAAGGTGACTGTCAGTTGCGACGCCGTCGCGGCGGTGACCGTCCCTGTGGCACCGAGGTTGAAGGCCACCGTGTTGTTCGCGGGCGTCGCCGAGAAGTTCGAGCCAGCGATCGTGATCGTCGGCGCGTTCTGGTCGAGGTTCGCCAAGTTCAATGCCACCGTCGGTGCGGGAGGGACGGCGGCCGCGGGAACGTTGTAAAGGAATGCACCGCGCCCAAGGGTGCCGATGGCGAGCACCTTGTCCGTGGCATTGTAATGCATGTCGTACACGACCGCGTTCGGCAGACCTGTGCCCAGCCGGGCCCATGTGGTGAGGTTGGTGGTGAGGGCAAAGAACACACCGCGGTCAGTCGCGGCGGCGATGCAATCGGTTCCGTTGAGGGGGAAAAACTCGAGCTTACGGATGGCACCGAAGCCGGTCAGGTTGCCGGTGATGTCCGTCCAATTTGCGCCGGTATCGTTGCTGACAACGATGTTCCGGCCGTCGGTGACAAAGACGCGCTGCCAGTTATTCGAGTCGAGGACGATGGAGATGACGTTACCGGCTGCGAATGGCGGTTTCGCGGTGTCTGCAAGCGGTGCGGCCGCAACGGTGCGGACTTTGACCGTATTGCCGGATCCATAGTAGAGTACATCCGCATTCGGCACGCCGGCTCGGACGCCGCCGTATGCAATCGGGTTGGCGGAGAAAATGTTGTTGCCACCATTTCCGTTGACCGGCGCACCTGGCGTGAGGGCCGTGATGGTGTCGCCGCGGTCCAAGGACTCGTACGCGGCACCGGTGACAACAGGGAGCGGGTTGGCGCGGCTCGTTCCACCGATAATCAGCCGGGCTGGGTTCACTTTGTTCACCACGACGGGTGTGATGAATTGCTGGAGAAGGGCCGGTCCTCCACCTTGAACGGTGAGCGCAGGAAAGACGACCGCGCCGACCAGCGCGTTGTTCGTATCATAGGTTGCGCGGGAGAAGTTCCCCAAGTTCTGAAAACTGTAGTAGCGGATGGATTGCCCGGGTGTGCTGGTATCGTCAATGGCGACGTCACCGCCGTCACCGCCGAAGATCGAGGTCCAATTCAGTGAGCCGGTGGCCGTCTGGATGCTGGTTCCGTTGTCCTGCGTTCCATCCATCAGCACCTTGGCCACGCTGTCGTAAGCTACGTCATGGGCTTCAATGCAATTGAGATTGCCGTTCACAGAGGTCCAGATGCCTGCGTTGGTGGTCGGCGTTGAGCGCCTGTAGATGCCACCGTCGTTGCACTCGACGAGGTTGCCGCTGGCGTCAAACACCGCCTTGCGCGAATCCCCGTGAATCGTGCTGTTGTTGCCGGTATTGCCATCCGTGATCGCGGTGAACTGCGTGCCACGGGGGAGCGATCCATCCCCGCGAAACAGGGCGGCGCTGAATGGGGCAGCGCTGATCGAGCTGCCGCCGAGGTAAACAAGATTGGCGTTCGTCGGATCGGCCACGATGGAAAAGTGCTGGGCCCCCTGAGCACTGTCCTCGCCACCTTTACCAGCGGGATATATCGCCGGAACGTCCATTTGCACCCATGTCGGCACTGCCACCGGAGCCGAAGAGGAAAATGCCGCGCGCCACACGCTTCCAAGACTGCCATTCGCGACGATAATGCCGACGTAGAGTGCGGTGGTGGTTCCATTGTTAAAGGCGCCAATTCTCGGTCTCACGGTGGTGTCGTCGAACCCCGCAATCGTGCCCGTGATATTCGTCCATGTGGCACCGGTGTCGTCGCTCCGGAAAATGCCGACATTCCTGACCGCGGCGTAAAAGCGCGTGGCAACCTGCGGATCGGCGATAAGATCAGTGACAGAGCCTGAGGGAAGGCGAGTCGGGGTCCCGTCGGAAATCAGGGTGAACGTCGCCCCCGTATCCGTGCTGCGAAAAAGTCCGCCGCCCTGCCCGCCCCGGTCCCTTTCCACGCTGTCGGGGCTGTTGTGGGACGCGGCCAAAATGACTGAGCCGCGTGCGGCAACACTTCTGATGTCCTCGTTTGCAAACATGTTCCCGGGGTTCAGTGCAGTCCATGTCGTCCCGCCGTCGGTCGTCCTTAGAACACCGATGCGCAAACCTCCAATCGAAGCAAAGCTGCTCACACGCGCACTGCCCGCGACGAGAGTCTGTGAGGCGGCGTCCGTCACGTCGAACTCGAGCGATCCCATGCTCAGCGAAGCCAGGTTATCCGTCAGCGGAGTCCATGTCGGGCTCGCGGCGGTCGCATTCGCGGTGCGCCAGACACCCCCGCCGACACCTGCTGCGTAGAGAATGTTCGCATTGGTCGGGTGTGCCGCGATGGCGACGACAGAACCGGAGACGTCGGTGTTTGGAGGCAGACTAAAGTTGCTGTTCCCGAAGGACGGCCCTCCGGAGGATATCCACGGGCCCGCCCCGATTTGCGCGAGAAGCGCCGAGGGCAGTACGTACAACGACCAGATTGCGAGAATTGCGGCGAGTCGCGTCAGATGCAAACTCGGCAGGAACATTGCGACGAGGCGGCGGATCTTTTGCATGGCGGATGCGGGCTGGGTGTTCATGAGTGTGGATGTATGGGGGATGCTAGAATGGAAAGGTGTGACCGCGGAAAGGTGGAGCGTGCGGGGAACGCGCGTTGCGTCCTGCGAGGGGTGGAACGCGTACTCCGTGCGCGTCGTATGCACTCCCAGCGCGGCGGGGAAAATTCCGGGGATAGTAGGGTGTGGATGCGTGTTCATCGGGACGGGTCGCCCCATGAAACCCAAGCGCATCAGGACCGCGCACCGGGCGTTGCAAAGGAAAGACGACTCTAGGAAAAGTTCCCAGAGCCGTCTAGCTTTTATGACTGCAGCGCGGCGATATCCAGATATTTCTGGCGGCAATTTTTTCATCCCGGCCTTTGCCGCCGGAGCCCCGCCTATCCACCCTCCACCGCGAGACTGAAGCGGAAAGGATCGCAGATGAACGAGCTTGTTTTAGGAACGGGAATCTGATGAACGCGGACCTAATCACTCATCGTTGTAACCAACCGGCTAACGAACTTTCCAGTCACCCGTGCTGCCAGAGTATAGGTATTGAGAACCCTTGAGGCCGGCTCGGGTGGTAAAGTTCACGGTATTCGCGGTGCCATCGAGGAACCACGCGTAAATCTGGCCAGCCGTGTTCTGGAAAACGAAGTCTTGAATCCCGTCGCCGTCGAAATCTCCGACGGCTTTCAATCTCAAATCACCAGTGCCACCGCTGTAGAGGAACTTCGCATTCATGCCCGCCTTCAGCCCGACTCCGTTGAAGAAATTCAACGCGTTCCCGGTCCCGTCGAGGAACCAGACATAGATCTGGCCAGCCGTATTCTGGAAGATGAGATCGGCGTTGCCGTCGCCATTCATGTCGGCAGATGCGATGAGCCTCCAATCACCAAGGCCGCCGGCATAAAGATACTGCGGGCTCAAGCCCCGCTTCAGCCCGGTGCCGGTGGTAAAATTGACGGGGTCTCCGGTACCATCAAGGAACCAAACGTAGATTTGGCCTGCGGCATTCTGGAAGATGAGATCCGGAATTCCATCACCATTGAGGTCGGTGCAGGTAGCGAGCCTCCAGTCTCCCAAGCCGCCACCGAAGAGGTAACCCGGAGGCTTGCCTGGCAGGAGGCCGGCCCCGGTGGAAAAATTCACGGTGCCTCCACTGCCGTCGAGGAACCAGGCATAGATCTGGCCGAGGTTGTTCTGGAAGATGAGGTCGGCATTGCCGTCGCCATCCACGTCCGCCCTGCTGACGAGCTTCCAGTCGCCGAGGCCTCCTGGGTAGATATAGTTCTGCGAGGAAACTCCGACTATGCCGTTCAGATACCAGGCATAAAGCTGGCCCGCATTGTTCTGGAAGAGCAGGTCGGCATTCTTGCCACCCTTTAGGTAGCCGTCGATATCCGTGCCCACGACGTCCTCCACTTCCACTGGTGCGCCGCTGTCGCCGACCCCGGCGACCGAGACCGCGGCATTGAGCGTGCCAAGCGCGGCCGGCCGCGTGCTGAAGGAGACAGTCAGTTGCGTCGGTGTCGATGCGATGACCGTCCCGGTGGCGCCGAGGTTGAAGCTCACGGTGTTGTTCCCGGGAGTTGTCGAGAAGTTCGTGCCTTCGATCGTGATCGTCGGGTCGGCCTCCGCGCGGCGCGTCGTGTCGAGCGTCACCGTCGGCATGGTGTTGGCGACGACATTCGCCACTTGCACCGGGTTGCCACTGTTGCCGAGCCCGGTGACTGTGACGACGGCGGTGAGTGTGCCGAGCGTGGTCGGCGGCGTGTTGAAGGTGACCGTCAGTCGCGTCGGAGTCGCGGCGGTCACCGTCCCGGTGGCACCGAGATCGAAGGCGACCGTGTTATTCGCGGGCGTTGTCGAGAAGTTCGTGCCGGCGATCAAAATCGTCGGCGCGTTCTGGTCGAAGTTCGCCAAGCTCAATGCCACCATCGGTGCAAGGGGGGCGGCGAGCGAGGGGACGTTGTAAAGGAATGCGCCGCGCCCGAGGGTCCCGATCACGAGCACCTTGTCCGTGGCGTTGTACACCATGTCGTAAACAACCGCGTTCGGCAGACCGGTGCCCAGCCGGTTCCATTCGGTGAGATTGGTGGTGAGGGCGAAGAACACGCCGCGGTCAGTCGCGGCCGCAATGCAATCATTACCGTTGAGCGGGAAGAACTCGAGTTTTCGGATGGCACCGAAGCCGTTCAGATTGCCCGTGATGTCCGTCCAATTTGCCCCGGTATCGTTGGTGACAACGATGTTCCGACCGTCGGTGGCAAAAACGCGCTGCCAGTTATTCGAGTCGAGGACAAGGGAGATGACGGTGCCGGATGTGAATGGTGGTTTCGGCGTGTCTGCAAGCGCTGCGCCGGCCACGGTGCGGACTTTGATCGTATTGCCGGACCCGTAGTAAAGTAGGTCCGCATTCGGCACCCCCGCGCGGAAGCCGCCGTACGCAATTGGACCGCCGGAGAAAGTGCCGTTGACGGGAGAATTTGGTGTGAGGGCCGTGATGGTATCGCCGCGGTCCAAGGACTCGTAAGCGGCACCGGTGACAACCGGAAGCGGGTTGGCGCGGCTGGTTCCACCGATGATCAGCCGGGTTGCGTTCACTTTGTTTACCACGACCGGTGTGACGAAATGCGGGAGAAAGGCCGGCCCTCCACCTTGAACTGTGAGTGCAGGATAGGCTACCGCGCCGATCAGTGCGTTGTTCGTTCCATAGGTTGCGCGGGAGAAGCCCCCCAAGTTTTGAGAACTATAGTATCGGACGGATTGCCCGTTTGTGCTGGTATCGTCAATCGCGACATCACCGCCGTCCCCGCCCGAGAGCGAGGTCCAATTCTGTGAGCCGGTGGCCGTCTGGATGGTGGTTCCGTTGTCCTGCAATCCAAGCATCGCCACCTTGGCCACGCTGTCATAAGCCACGTCATGGGCTTCAATGCAGTTGAGATTGCCGTTCACAGAGGTCCAGATGCCTGCGTTGGTGGCCGGGGTTGAGCGCCGGTAAACTCCGCCGTCGTCGCACTCGATAAGATTGCCGGCGGCGTCAAAGACCATCTTGCGCGAATCCCCGTGAATCGTGCCGTTGTTGCCGGTATTGCCATCCGTGATCGCGGTAAACTGCGAACCACGGGGGAGCGAGGCATCGCCGCGAACCAGGGCGGCGCTGAACGGTGAAGTGCTGATCGAGCTGCCGCCAAAGTAAACAAGGTTGGCGTTCGTCGGGTCGGCCACGATGGAAAAGTGGATGGCCCCCTGTGCGCTGTCCTCGCCGCTTACAGGCGGGTAAATTGCCGGAGCGTCCATCTGCACCCATGTCGGGTTGGCCGCCGTGGGATCTGCCGAGCGCCACACGCTCCCGAGAGTGCCATTCGCGACGATAATGCCGACATAGAGTGCTTGGTTGGCCCCATTGTTAAAGGCGCCAATTCTCGGTCTCAGGGTGGTGCCGTCGAACCCCGCAATCGTCCCCGTGATATTCGTCCATGTGGCACCGGTGTCGTCGCTCCGGAAAATGCCGACAGTCCTGACCGCCGCGTAAAAGCGCGTGGGAACCTGCGGATCGGCGATGAGATCAGTGACCGAGCCTGAGGGGAGGCGATTTGGGGTCCCGTCGGAAATCAGGGTGAATGTCGCACCCGTATCCGTGCTGCGGAAGAGTCCGCCGCCCTGTCCGCCCCGGTCCACGTCCACGTTGTCGGGGCTGTTGTGGGACGCGGCCAAAATGACGGCACCGCGTGCGGCAACATTTTGGATGTTCTCGTTTGCAAACATGTTTCCGGGGTTCAGCACCGTCCATGTCGTCCCGCCGTCGGTCGTCCTAAGAACGCCGATGCGCAAACCTCCAATCGAAGCGAAGCTGCTCACCCGTGCACTGCCTGCGACGAGAGTTTGTGAGGCGGCGTCCGTCACGTCGAACTCAAGCGATCCCATGCTCAGCGAAGCCAGGTTATCCGTCAGCGGAGTCCATGTCGGGCTCGCGGCGGTTGCATTCACGGTGCGCCAGACACCCCCGCCGACACCTGCTACGTAGAGAATGTTAGGATTGGTCGGGTGTGCCGCGACGGCAGCTACACAACCCGAGACGTCGCTGTTTGGGGGCAGAGTGAAGTTACGGTTCCCGAAGGCCGGCCCCCCGGAGGATATCCACGGATCCGACCCGATTTGCGCGAGAAGCGCGGATGGCAGGACGCACAGCGAGGAGAGTGCGAGAACTCCGGCAAGCCGCCTCAAAGGCAAACTTGGCAGGAACATTGCGACGAGGCGGCGGAACTTTTGCAGGGCGGATGCGGGCTGGGTGGTCATGAGTGTGGATGTGAAGATGGAAGTCTGTGACTGCGGAAAGGTGGGGCGTGCGGGAAGCCCGCATTGCGCGCGCTCCCGGCGTGCCGGGGAAATTCTGTAAATAGTGTGGTATGGATGCGTGTTCATCGGGACGGTCCGACCGATGAAAACCAAGCGCAGCAGAACCGCGCGCCGGGTGTCGCAAAGGAGCGAAGCATCCAGGACTCTTTCCAGATGCGTCTCGTGCATATGAATGCCCCGCGGTGACGTCGAAACTTACTTGGTGACAGTTCTGTCATTGCTGACTTTCACGCCGGATCCCTGCCTATCCACCCTCCACCGCGAGACTGAAGCGGAAAGAATCCGAAATGAACGAACTTGACTTAGGAACGAGGGACTTAGGAACGAGGGACTTAGGAACGGGGGACTAATCACTATTGAGGCTCGCGTGATAGGGTGACATGCGGATTTCGGCCCGAAGGGCCGTCGGACACTAGCCGGTGGCAAGGCCCCCGGATGCTTGGGAAAAGAACCGTGCACCCCGGATGGGGCTGCCGGAAACCGCTTGCTGGAAGCTTGCTTTCCGGCGCCACTGCCGTGGCGCATTTCGGCGGGCGTGGCGAGTGCGCGGGCCTTGCTGAAGAAGGCGGGGACTTGCCCGCGCACCCGGACACTCACAGGAAAATGGGAGCGCACGCTTCCAGCGTGCCGCGTGCGGCATCCCTGCCGGACGCAGGGCGAAGGCGGCGAGTTTTTCCATTTTTGCTGAGGAAAAATAGAGAGGCGCTGCCGAGAATTCCTGCGAAGCTTTCCGGCAAGGATGCCGGAAAGGACACGCTGGAAGCGTGTGCTCCCGATTTCCTGCGTGCTACACCCGCCCTCCGCGAATCGGATGCCGCGCCAGAACAAGGGACAGATTTGTTCGGCGGCTCACCGGCACGCCTACAGCAGCGAGTCCGCGAGGCGGGCGATGTTTTGCAGGACTTTCTGCGATGCGGGGCGCTTGCGCCAGGCGGTGAGGTTGAGTTCGTCACTTTCCGCGAGATAGCGCTCCTGCACGGCGGCGAGCGCGGCGACGACTGCGGGGTCGTAGGCGATGAGGCTGATCTCGGCGTTCAGCGCGAAGGAGCGGATGTCTATGTTCGTCGAGCCGAGCACGGCGATGGAGCCGTCCACGGTGAGATGTTTTGCATGAAGAAAGCGCGGACGGTAGAGGTGGATGCGGATGCCGGCGGAGAGCAGGTCGTCGTAATAGGATCGCTGCGCGTATTGCGTGACGGGCTGGTTCGCATGCAGCGAGACGATGAGCCGGATATCCACGCCGCGCCGTGCCGAGGAGCGCATGGCCTCGAGGAACGGCTCGCCGGGCACGAAGTATGGCGTGGTGATGACGACCCGCTTGCGCGCCGCGTAGAGCATCGCCACGAGGAGTTCCTCCGCATTTTCGCGGTTATAGCCGGGGCCGCTCGGGAGCACCTGTGCGGGCGAGGCACCACCCGGCACGGCCTCGGGGAAAAGCGCCGGGGCCTCGATGTTCACATCGGTCTCGAAAAAACGATCGGCGAGCAGCACAGCCTGGAGTTGCGCGACGACAGGGCCGGTGACGCGCGCGACGAGTTCCTCATTTGGGAAGCCGGGCACGAATTCCGGACCGATGAGATTTTGCGAGCCGACGTAGCCGACCGTGCCGTCAATGACGGCGATCTTGCGGTGATTCCGCAGATCGAATCGCGCGGCATTGTGGCGAAAAATCCCGACGGGCAGCAGCTTCACCACCTCGATGCCGGCAGCGCGCAGTTCCGCGCCGAGCACCGCCAGCCCTGCGCGTGAGCCGACCGCGTCCGCCATGAGCCGGCACGTCACGCCGCGTTTCACGGCGAGCTTCAGCGCCTCTGCGAAGCGTCGCGCGGTGGCATCGCTGCCGAGGATGTAGGTGAGGATGTGGACGTGATCGCGTGCGGCACCGATGTCCGCGATGAGCCGGTCGAGCGAGCCCCCGTAGTCCGCGAGCAGTTCGACGCAGTTTCCGCCGAACGCCTCGAAATCTCCGAGCTTCGCAGCGAGGTGCGGCAGGTGGGAGAGGTAATCCGGCAATGATGGCGTCACGCCGACACGGGACTCGATTTTCGCCTGCACCGCCTTGATGCGTGCCGAGGCGCGCTCCTGCAGCTCGAGCCGCTTCCTCGGCACGTAGATGCGGCCGAACATTGCGTAAAGTGCGAGCCCCGGCCACGGCAGCAGGAAGATGAGCAGCAGCCACGTGCGCGACGCCGCGGCGGTGCGCCGCTGCGGCACGTAGATGAGCATGATGAACCGGATCGCCCATGCGCTGGTGAGGTAGAGAATGCTCCAATGAGGCATCGTGCGGTGGATCATGACCGATTTGCTGTGGCCTGTCCATGTACGCGCCGCTTGCCGGACCAATTCACAGGCGAGCGCGCTGCGGAAGCCGTGCGTGCGGCCGCGGTAGGCGGGCGGGTTTGCATGGCGGGCGGAGGACAGGAGGACGGCGCGGTCGCCGCGGCGCCACGACGTGACGCGGATGAGTGCGGATGGAAAAAACCCCTTCTGAAAACAAGCCGTGGCCAATCATCCGCGAAATCTTTGGCTGCGGCGTTTTGCAGAGGCCGCAGATTGAATGGACCCGGCCTGCATGGCGACTAAGACTGCCACCGGCTTTGAACCCACATCCGATGAAACACTGTCCCCCCATTTTTCTCACCGTCCCCGGCGCGCTCTCGATGCTTCTGGGCGTCGCGGTGGCTGCGGATAAGAAAGTCGATCCGGCCACGATCCACGGGCGCATCCAGCTCGTGGATTCCTTTCCCGACTACAAGGTGAAGGCTGTAAAAAGCTTTCCCGATGTGAAGGTGAAAGTGGTGGATGCCTTTCCGGGGCCGGGCAAGTGGCAGATCGTGGACAGCTTCCCCGATTTCAAAATTCAGCTCGTCGAGAGCTTCCCTGACTTCAGTGTGGAATTCGCCGACGGAATTCCCGGGCAGGCGAAGCATTGAGGGATCGCGGGGAAGATTCGAATACCGTCGGCACGGTCACAGGAGCGAGTCCGCGAGGCGGGCGATGTTCTGCTGCAGAACAGGCACCGGCGGGAACAATGCTCACACGACCCGGACGGAATTGCGATGAGAGCCAGTTCCTCAGTCCGCCATCATTCCACGGTTGCCTGAGCTGCGCGGATGCGCTCGCCGCGCCTCGCAGGTCGAGTCGCTGATCCGCTTCATCCGGCCGCTGAAGTAGCGCTCAGTGCGAGCGCGGCAGCTTCGCGACGGTGAGCCAGAAATGATGGGCGGCCTGGCCGTCCTTCACGACTGCGTGGGGATGACCTCGGTGCGGCGAAGACGACGCACACGGGGGCTCCGACGCTGTCCGCTTTTCCGGCGGGTGTGAGCTTGCCGGTGGCGGGATCGATCTTGTGCGAGGCGAGGCTGTTGCTGTCCTGGCTGGCGGCGACGAGCCAGCCGCCGTCGGGCGAGATGGCGAAGCCGTGCGGGATTTTCACGCCGGCGGGGGCATTCGGCATGAATACAATAATCAGTAATTCCCTTGTCCCCTCCGGGGCCGCTCTCCGGTTGCTGGAGATCGCCCGCGAGCACCCGGAAATGCTGGCAGTGGCGTGATGCTCGGTTCAGGGACTGTCAAGAGTTGCAGCCTGATCCTAATGGCGCTCAGTTAGTGCGAAAAACCAACGCGCTGAGGCACCCATGGATGTTCGCGAACCGTTCACTCAGAAACTGAGATCGAGCATCCATGCGGGCGTGCGAGGCGACGAACTTGGGCTGCGCATCGCACCAGTGCGGCACAGAATGCCCAAGTGACTCATCAAAAATATATTGCATGCCATTTCCTTAATTGAGCGCCATTACAGCCTGCCCCCTATTTCCGTAAAATGCCTTCAGTCGGTCGAGATCATTCGCGTAATCGGAATTTGCTTTTGCGATGGCGTCCGCAGTGGCTTTTTCACGCTGTGAGCGAAGCCGAGTAATCTGGCCGGCTGCGGGATCAATAGCTTGTGCGATAGAAACGCCTGCGAGAAAGCAGACAAGTGCAACGTGATGGATGTTTCTGTGAATTTTCATGGGTTTGGGTTTGGAAGAAGCGTAGCAACGCCAACGACCCCAAGCTCAGCGACGGCGGAGCGTGGCGCGGTAGCTGCGAAGGTGGAGCGCAGAAAGAGGCAACGGACGTAGGACAGAACCACGACCGGACGGGACGGGTCCGAGCCAGAATAGCAGCTACCGTGACACGCGGAGCCGTTCGCTGCAGCGCATAGGCGTTGCGGTCATCGGAGTCCTACTGCGTCTATTTCGGAAACTTGAGGACTGACTCGATGAAATGGCTTGGCTCCCCATACTGACTTACTTCCGATTAGAGTTTTGGCAGTAGAGTTGTAGTCAAACCGATATGTCTGGCGCTTTGCTCCCTTTGGCGCGGAGGTCGTCGTAATGGTGAGCCGGTGCTGACGAAAATCGTAGGTCGCGGTAATTTTGTCGCCGACCGCAGTGTCCTTGTTAAATCCAGCGAACCCTCCGCGGCCGTCGGGAAGTAAGTAGAGGACTACGAATGCTGTCTCCCTTTTGCTATTTCGCCACTCACCGGCCAAGTCTTTCGGAATCGCATCAGCAGCATACGTTTGCAGGCTGGACGCGGCGAGAAAAAGAAGGACAAGAATTTTATTCATAGAAGCGGTGTAGCGACGCCTAACTACTGATTATACGAATGGAGATTTTTTCAGTCGCATAGCTGGGAAAAGTGAATGGAGGTTGCTGCCTCTTTGGGCGGGGGTGGGACGCAGGGACGGTCGCTTGCATTCCAGTCGTGTAGCGGGAGGCATCGAGGGTATCGAGAACGTTCTGAAAATATCCGGAACTTTTTTCGTCGTGTAGCTGGGGTGCCCGCTCGACGACTGAGGACGTATGAAAGCCCCCGAAGTTCTCCGGGTTCTCGCTGAAACTGGCATCGAGGCAGATGCTCCGTCCGGCTTCCCGCGATCATCGCGCCGTCCGCTTTCGCTGCGCGAAAAGCCACCGCCACATTTCCGCCTCGTTGTACGCCCGCGTCCAGCTCTCGTGGCCGACGCCGGGATATTCGGTGTATTTCGCCGTGCCGCCGGCCTTCGTGATCGCGGCGGTGATGTCGCGCGAAAAGTGCGCGGGGATCGTCTTGTCCGCCTCGCCGTGAAATGCCCACACGGGTACAGAAAGCATCAACGGCACCTCGTTGATCCTCCACACGCCGCACACGGGCACCGCGGCGGCAAACAGCTCCGGGTGCTGCGCGATCGCGCCCCAGCTTCCGACGCCGCCCATGGATTGCCCGGTGATGTAAATGCGCGCCGGATCAATCGCCTCGGCACGCATGATCGCGCGAAGGGCCTCGATGAGCAGCGGCAGCTTTTGCGGGAGCTGTGAGGGCGGGCCGCCGTCGCGGATGACGTCCGCCTTTGCCCATGTGAAGGGCCTGTCCGCCTCGGGCACCATGACGAATGCAGGATACCGTGCGCGCATCGTCTCGCGTGCGAGCACGGTGCTCGCCCTCGTGGTGCCGAACGCGTCGTGCAGGCAGATCACGAGCGGATACTTTTCTCCCGGCCTCGCATTGAGCGGCGCGAGCCAGCCGTAGTTCAGCGTGACGCCGCCCGTGCCCTTGAATTTGCAACGCACGTAGTCCGGCTCGTACCGCGGATTCCGCGACCCTTCCGCGGCGGAGGAAATGCACGCGAGCAACGCGAACAAGATCAGTGCGCAGACGGTTCTCGGGCTGGCCTGTCGGAGTGTCGCTGATGTCATTGGAAAAATGAGTGCTGTGAGTGTGATGCGAGGCTCGGAAAAAATGCGCGCCATTTTTTCAAAATGCTTCTCGAAGTATGTCTTGCCCGAGGAGCGCGACGGGGTGGCTCGGCTCTTCCGCGCCGCCGTAGCACTACCGAGGGGAAACCAAGTGCATGGCCGGTATCGTCCGGGAGATAGGTATGATTGGTGCCTCCTGCATCCTACGGCTTCACGATCCGCAGGCGCATGTAGCGGCTGGTGCCGGGCGCGATGGGCTGGCTGTCGCGGACGATGAGCTGCGCCGCCGTGTTGCTCTCGGTCACGAGGCCCGCGCTGCTCCAAGTCGGCGGATCCGTGAGCGTACCGGTGGCTTCGACGATGTATTGGATTTCGGTCGCATTTGGATTTTTCGCCACCGTCATCCGCAGGTATTTTGCTGATGCGATTTGTTCGACATCGGTCGTGAGCGGGGAGGCGTTCGCGAGGTTCGGGTTCGTGCCGAGGGCGTATTCCGCGAGGTTGCTCCAGCCGTCGTGATCGCTGTCCGTCTGATCGTCGGCAAAGGCCGGGTTCGTCCAATTCGCGCCGAACTGCTGCCAGGCCCAGATGTCGTACGGCTTCAGGAATCCGTTGAACGCAATGTCGCGGAACGTCTCGGCGGAAGAGTCATTCGCGCGCAGCCGCAGGACATACGTGCCGATGGCACCCACCGTGGCGGTGGTCGCGGGCAGCGATGCGTTTCCAAATGTCACGCTGCCCGGCCCGGAGACCCTGCTCCACGAAGTCGTGAGCGATGGCGGCGCAGGAAAATTATCGTCCGTCACGCTGCCAGCGAGGGTGACCGGCGAAAGCGAATTTGCGGCGATGGTGCCGGTGCTCACGATCGGCGCCTTGTTCAGCGGCACGATGCTGAGGCTGCTGAAGGTCGCGGTGTTCAGCACGGAGCCGCCGCCGGAGTTGTCCACGGCGAGACCGGCGAGCACCGCCGTGCTCATGATGACGGTCTGCGGCTGGCCGATCTGGATCCACACGCCGGGGCTGCCGCCGGAGTCCGGCGCGTGGTACGCGGTGACGTTGTTTCCCTCGCGCACGAGGCGCATCCAGCGCGTGGTCTGCGTGAAGCTCGGCACGCCCCCGCCGTTGCCGCCCGCGTAGTTGCGCCAGATGTAGCCGCTGAACGAACTCGTCGGGATTCGTCCGAGGAACACGTAGCCGCCGCTGTCCATGCTCTCGCGGATCATGATTCCGGAAAGCGCATTCAGCGCGCCGGAGGTGGCGGACGCGAGTTTCGCCGTGAGCACGAAATCGCCGAAGTACTCCTGCCCGACGAAATGTCCGCCGCTGTCGAGCGAGCCGCTCGCGGAGATCGTCCACGTCCCGGTTCCGCTGTTGAACGAATCGGTGCCCGCCGTGGGATTGCTCGTGCCGCCGTCTTCCGCGAGCAGCGCGCCGCCGGCACTCACCGCGGGCGTCGGGGTCACGTTGTCAAAGACCGCAGTCGCCGCGTTCGCCGTGCTCGTGCCGGTGGCGGTGATGCCGATGTTTGCAATCGTGTCCATCGTGATTGCGGTCGTCGCGCCGATCTGCGTCCACGCGCCCGGCGAGCCCGAGGCATCGGCGGCATACGACGCGGTGATGTTGTTCGTCGTCGCATCGCGATCCAGTTTCAGCCACACGGGCAAAGTCACGCCCGCGAGCGTGGTGACGCTGTCCGCCGCGCTCGATGTCGTGCGCGTGCGGAACTGCAACCCGGTCCCCGGCACGTAGCCGAGCACTGCGCGTCGCGAGCCGCGGAATTCCGAGTCGCGTATCGTCACGCCTGCAAGCGGCGCACTGGCAGGGCCGGTCACGCTCGTGAGTCGCGCGACGATCGTGGAATTCCCCGATGCCGGACGCACCATCACATGCGCGCCATCCGTCGTGCCCGTGTAGCCCGCGCCCATTCCAGTGAGGGTGTACGTGCCGTTGAAAAGCCACGACTGCCCGCGCTGCGTGAGCGACGGTGTGAGATCGTGTGTGATCCAGTCCGAGGGCGCGATGGCTGCGCCGACGATCACCGTCACCTGATCGCTCACGGTGAACTGCCCGTCGCTCACGCTCACCTTCAGCACATACACGCCGTCCGCGCCGAAGGTGACCGCGCTCGTCGCAGCCGCCGGCGACTCAAAGGTTGCCGCGCCCGGCCCGCTCGCCTGGGTCCACGCGTATGTGAGTGGCGAGGGCAGCCCGTCGTCCGTCGCGGTGACGGCCACGATCAGCCCGTTGCCGCTGGCGATGAGCGCACCCTGCGCGGACGGGCTCGAAATGTAGATCGTCGGTGGCACGTCGTTGTCGGTGATGGTGACGGTCGCCGCGCTGTTCGCGCCGATGTCGTAGCTGCCGGTGTTCAGCGAAATGAGCACCGTCTCCGGCCCCTCGGTGAGCGTGTCGTTCACCGGCACCACATTGAGCGTCGCGACCGTCTGGTTCGCCGCAAAGCTCACGGTGCCCGGCAGGGTCGTGTAGTCCGTCGTGTTCGTCGCCGTGCCGGAGATCGCGAGATTCACCGTGATCGCGATGCCCGTCGCGCCGCTCCGCGTGATCGTGAACTGCCCCGTCGCACCGCCCTCCGCGGCATTCGGCTGGTTGGCCGTGATGTTGACGACTGGCCGGTCGTCGTCCGCGATGCTCACCGTCGCATTGCCCGGCGAGCCGACGGTGTAGTTCGCGTTGGCCGACAGCGTGACGATCACCGTTTCGACTCCCTCATTCACCACGTCCTGCACCGGATTCACATTGATCACTGCGCTGTCCTGCCCTGCGGGAATGTTCACGATGGTGCCGATCGCTGCGTAATCCGTGGCCGATGTCGCCGTGCCGCTCACGGCGAAGTTCACCGTGAGCGGTGCAGTCGTCGGCCCCGTGCGCGTCACGGTGAACTGCCCCGATGCGCCGCCCTCGGCCGCGTTCGGCTGGTTTGCCACGATGCTCACGACCGGCAGATCGTCATCCACAATCGTGAACGTGTGCGTGTCCTGCGAGGCGAGCAGGCCGTTCACCGGATTCGTGAGCGTGAGCACGACGGTGCGATTTGCCTGCACGATGGTGTTCGCAATAATCGCGATCGGGATCGGCAGTGCGGTGTCCCCGGCGGCAAAATTCAGCGTCCCTGCCGCGAGCGTGAAGTCCGTGCCATTCACCGCGGTGCCGCCGGTGGCCGCGTAGTCCACGCTGACCGGCCCCGTCGCGGGCGCGCTGAGCGAGACCCAGATTGTCGCGGTGCCCGCACTTTCCGAGGCGGAACTCGCCGCTGCCGCGAAGCCCGCGTACGGCAGCACCGGCGGCGTGTCGTTGTTCACGATGGTGTATGTGAACTGCGTGATCGTCCCGAGCGCGGCGTTGTTCGGGTTCTTCAGCGTGATGACGATGTTCTCGTTCGGCTCGGTGAGCGTGTCGTTGATGACGCTGAAATCAATGTTCTTCACCGAGTCGCCCGCGTTGAAAGTGAGCAGGCCGTTCGTGAGCGTGTGGTCAATGCCGTCGCCGAGCGCATTCGTCACCGTGCTCGTGCGGTAGATGAATTCCGACGATGCCGTCGCGGCGCAGCCGATGTACGTCGAGCGTGCGCGGTAATTTCCGCTCTCGCGAATCATCACGCCGGCCTGCGCATTCGTGTTTGTCCCGCTCTGCGAAAGGACGCGCGCCGTGAGCGTGAAATCGCCGCTCGCCGGCATCGCGAGAAAGTGGCATTCATCCTCGGTGCCGCCGATGGCGCTGCCGCTGCCCGTCACGGTGAAGACGTCGCCGCTCACGCTGTCGCTGCCCTGTGCGTTCAGGAAGCCCACGCTGCGGCCCTGCAGGGCGAGCGATGGCACCGTGGAGATCGTGACGCTGTCAAATGTCGCCGTGCTCAGCAGCCCGTCGCTGCGCGCGCTGACGGCGAGGCCCGCGAGAACCTCGGGCGGAAAGGTGATCGTCTGCGCTGTGCCGATCTGCTGGAAGCCCGTGCCGTCCGACGAGGTGAATGCGGTGATCACATTTCCCGCGCGCGTGAGGCGCATCCAGTACGGCCGGACGATGTTCGCCGAGCTGCTGCTGCCCGCGCTGCCGCCGACGCTCGTGCGGTAGATTTGGTACGCCGCGCTGCTCTGCGTCGCGAACATCGAGGCGTGGCGCGCGTTGTTTGCCGTGGTCTCGCGCATCATCACGCCGGCCTTCGCCGTGGCCGCGCCGCCGCTGAGCGAGACGACCCGCGCGGTGAGCGTGCAGTTTGAGGAATTTGAAATCGGGAAATTGATGTAGCGGCACGCGTCCGTCGTGCTCGATGTGCTGATGTCCGGTCCGCCCGCCGTGATCGTAAAGATGCCGCCTGCGAGCGAATCGCTGCCCGTCGGACTCAGGGTGCCGACGACCGTGCTCGCCTGCGCGCCCTGCACCGCGCCTGCGTCGAGCCCGGTGATGCTCACACTGTCAACCGTCGCCGTGCAGGATGTGCCGCTCGTCGCCGATGAAACCGCGATGCCCGCGAGCCAGCTTATGGACGACATCGCAACGGTCTGCGTGTTCCCGCGCTGGATCCAGTTTGTGCCATCCGTCGAGTAGTAGCTGGCGAACGACGTGCCACTCCGCACCACGCGCACCCAGTACGGCAGCGCGATCACACCGCTGCTCGTCGTGGAACTGCGCGCACCGGTGTCGGCCCAGTATTCCACCGTGGTCGTCGCCGTCGCCGAAGTCGTGAGCGACACGGGAATGCTGACGGACGTGATGCTTTCATCGCCCGTCGAGCCGCTCGTGGCGAAGCCAACCTTCTGCGTGCTCGTCTCGTCGTCGGTGAGGTACATCGTTGCGCCTGGCCCGACCGCATAGCCATTCGGCGTGAGGTTCAAAGTGATCGTGCGCGTGCCGCTGAACGTCGCGTTGTTCGTCGGCGTGATCGTCACGTCCGCACCGCTCGCGCCGGGCGAGATGATCGCGGTTCCCGTCACGCTCGCGTAGTCCGTGCCGTTCGCCGCGGTGCCGCTCATCGTGTAGTTCACCGTCAGCGCGCTCGCCGTGCTGCCCGTGCGCGAAATGTAAAATTTGCTCGCGCCTCCGTTTTCCGAAATCGTCGGGGGCGTGCCCGTCTGGTGTGCATCCACATAGACGGTGGGCTGGTCGTCATCCCGCAGCCACATCGTCGCCGAACCCGTCGGCGCGAATGTCTTGTACGCTGCGCCCGCGGTGATCGCCATCGTGATCGTGCGCAGCGGATCCGCCGTCGCATTGTTCACGGGCACGACGCTGATGTCCTTCGTGACCTCCGCGCCGTTGCTCAGGGTGATCGTCGTGGAGCCGATGCCGTGATGTTGTAGTCCGTGCCCGCGACCGCGGTGCCGCCCATGGTGTAGTTCACCGTGATCGTGCCGGTGCCCGCGCCGCGTGCGGTGATTCGGAAGATGCCGTTCGTGGCCGGCTCGGCCGCGTTCGTCATCTGGATCACGCCGACGTAGGGTGCATCGGAAGCATTGTCATTGATCGTCACCGTCGCGCTGCTGCTCGCGCCGAGCTGGTAGTTCGTCGGCCCGGAGCCGAGCTGGAATTGCACTTTCTCCGCCCCCTCGCCGAGAGCGTCGGAGCGCGGGAGGATCGTGATCGCCGCAGTCGTCTCGCCCGCGGGAATCACGACCACGCCCGGCAGCGCCTCGTAGTCCACGCCGTGCAGCGCGGTGACGCCCGTGCCGTTGATGCCGGACACGGAATAATAAACCGTGAGTGGCTGCGAAATATCCGTGCCGGTGCGCGTGACGAGGAATGTCGCCGTGTCCGCCTTCGCGCCAGCCACCGTGAGATCCACCTCGGTCGCCGTCGCGTCCGTCGCGGTGACATTCACGGTCTGCACATCGTCATCAATGATCGAGACCGTCGCCGTAGTGCCGGCGGAATCCACGAGGTATGCGGCGTTCGCGCTGAGCGTGAGGATGACCGTTTCGGTCGGCTCGGCGATACTGTCGTCGAGCGGCTGCACATTCACGATCTCCGACGCGGCACCTGCGGGAATCGTCACGCTGCCGCCGAGCGCCGTGTAGTCCGCACCCGGCGTCGCGGTGCCGCTCACGGTGAAATTCACGGTGAGCGGATTCGTCGTCGCGCCCGTGCGCGTGATGGTGAAGACGCCGGGGATGCCCGAGTTCTCCACGGTGCGCGGAGTCGTCGCAGCGACGGAATTTTTCGGCAGCGCCGAGTTGTTGTCGTTGATCGTCACGGTCGCGCTCGTGCTGCCGGTGAGCACGTATCCGTTGCCGGGGGCGAGTTGCAGCGTGACCGTCTCGGGGCCTTCGACGGTCGCGTCCACGACGGGCGTGACGGTGATGTCGAGGCTCGCCTGCCCGGCCGGAATCGTGAACTGGCTGAACGGCGGGCTGCTCACGTAGTCGGGACTGAACGAGTAGTCCGTGCCCTTCGTCGCCGAGCCGCTCGCGGTGTTCACATTCACCGGCAGCGCGAGCGCCGTGTCGCCGGTGCGCGTGATGGTGAATTTCCCCGCCACCGGCCCCATCTCGCTCGCGGTCGGCACGGTTGCGGCGATCGTCACGGTCGAGTCGCGGGTCGCGGAAAAACTCGCGCCTGAGAAATTCGGCGAGACGGTGATGCTGTTGTTGAACAGCTCGGAAAAATTGCAGCCGTAGAGCAGCGGCGTGACGACGTAGGTGCCCGCGGTGAGATTCGGAATCGAATAGTAGCCGTCGCTGTCCGTGATCACGCCGTTCGATCCGTTCGCAGTCATCGTCACATTTGCGAGGCCGTTGCCACCAATGGTCACGCGACCGCTGATGATGGAACGGCTGTTGCCATTGCCGACGGTGATGAGCCTCGAGCGCGTGCAGGTGCCACCCTTCATGTCCGAGACGGTGCAACTCACCACGTAGCTGCCCGCGCTGCTGAAGGTGCGCGTGATCGTCGCCGCATTCGGCGAGACGATCCGCACGCTGGTGTCGCCGAAGTGCTGCCACGAATACGCGAGCGCGTCGCCATCCGCATCGCTCGCCGTCGCGGTGAAGGTGACGGTGGTGCCGGCGGGCACATTGTCCGCGGACGACGCGAGCGAAAGCGTCGGCGGATTGTTGCCGGAGAACGCGCCGAAGTTCACCACGAAGTCCACATACTTCGGAGTCGTGCTGCTGACGGCGAGCGTCGTGATGTGGATGCCGCTCTCGAAATCGGAGAACGTGCGCCCGATGGAAATCGGCGAGTCGTCCTTGCCGTAAGGCGAGCCGGGCGTCGTATCAATGAGCTGGATGTTGCTGCCGCTTCCGCTTGGGAAATTCCAGCCGAGGATGAGCCCCTTGTCCGCCCAGGGCCGCGTCGTGTTGCCCGTGTAGAGCTGGCGGAACTCGCCCCAGTACGTGCGCGCCGAGTCCTTCACGATTTTCATCGCGTAGTATTTCGAAGGTTCGAGGCTCGGCTGGTCGAATGCGTGGATGCGATACTGCCCGCTCTGCGAGATGTTCAGCAGGTAGTCGTTCGGCAGCCATTTGATCTGATTTTTTGCCTGCGCATTGTAATGGTCCGTCGGCACGCCGCCGCCGCCCATCACGTCGAAGACGTCGCCGTATTCCGCATTCGCGCCCGCGCCGATCGCGCTCGTGCCGGCGGTGTCCCAGAAATTCGCGTGGGCCAGCCCGAAGGTGTGTCCGATCTCGTGTGCGACGATGCCGACGGAATCCGAATACACCCACACGCTGCCGCCGCCGCCCCATCCGCCCGTCGGCTTCGCGCCGCCGCTGAGGCGCAGCACCACGCAGTCGTAGTCGTTGGAATCAAAGCCGATTTTCCGCGCTTCGTCGCGCGCGTGCGTCTGCTCGAGGCCGAGGCCGTCAATGTCGCCCCCGTTCGAGGTGTCCTTTTGCACGTACCACGCCTCATCGTGCGGCAGCCGGATCGGCGGGGTCACCGTCGTCAGCGTCGTGCAGCGTCCGTAGGATGACTTTGCGTAGTAGTCGCTCACGTCGCGCATCACGTCGTAGCATTTGCCTTCGGTCGCTGGCACGGCGTTCTGATCCTGAAAGGTGAGGGGAATATACAGAATCTTCAGCGTGCCGAGCGAAGGCGTCGGCGCCGCGGGCAGCAGGCCGGTGAAAGTCACCGGGCCTCCGGTGCCGCCCTCGGCTTGGATGATCGTGTGGCGATGCACCGTCACGTGCGAACCGTTGCACAGATAGACGATCTCGCCGTACACCTCGACCGCAGGCGTGGCCTCCGTGATTGTCTGACCCGCGACGTCGCTCGGCGCGGCGGTCTTCAGCCCCGACACCGGGCAGACGGTGACTGCCGGCTTTGCCGGATTTGGAATCTCGCCGACCTCCAGCACGCGGAGCGGATCGTCGCTGACGGCGAGCTGACGATCCAGTGCCACGCCATTCAGCGACGCATCCGGTGTCCACGTCACCTTCTGCGCGCGGCGTCCATGCACGTAGGCCGAATACGTCGCGCCGTCCTGGAATTCCGCGACGCGCACCGTGCCCGCGGCAGCCTCGCCGGGAGTCGGTGTGCTTTGATAGACGCGCAACACCGCGCGCCCGGCGACGCGCTCCTCAAGGAGATTCACGATCGTCTGCGGCAACTGCTGCCGCGCGACCATCGGCACCGCACCGGCCAGTGCCCGTTCGGGATCAGCCCTGATCAGCTCCTTGAAAACCGCACGCCGCTGCCGGGCAAGTGCGACGCCTCCATCCAGAAGGATCGTCCGTTCCTTCGGCGCGGCCTGGAGATACTGCTGAGTCCACTCGGCGAATCTCGCGATCACCTGCTCGTCGGGTACCGGCTCCACGGAAGGCGCCGCATCGGGGAACGTCCGGGATCGCGATTGCGTGGGGCGCGTCAGCGCGGACGGCGTTGGTGAAAAGGATGGCGCGTGCGCAGTGTGAACTTCCGGTCCCGCCTGTGCGTCGCCGTCGCGCGTCGCGTCCCATTTTGCAAGCCACAGCAGCATCGCGAGTGCAGCGACGGCAGCGGCGAGTAGCGCGGTTCTTGCGACGATGGAGGGAGAAAAATGTGGGCGCGGAAGGCGCATCAGGAGGGGGCGGCGGGAGGGCGAATGGTAAGGGGCTTTCTGCGGGCGCGTTTGGATAGTGCATCTCCCATACCCTTTCAACGGGCATCCGCCGCCGCGGGCTGTGTATCAGTTTTTTCATCCGCCCTGTTTTTGGACTGTGAGCGATTCCATTCGTGACGGGGTGCGCCGCGGCCCGTGCGGCTTTGGTTCCGCTTGCCAAGCTCCGGCTCGCAATCCATTTCTCAGCGTCCCATGTCCAGCCAGTACGGTCACAGTTTCCGCATCTCCACCTTCGGCGAATCGCACGGCGGCGCGGTCGGCGTGACGGTGGATGGCTGCCCGCCGCGCATCGAGATTTCCGAGGCGGACATCCAGCGCGACCTCGACCGTCGCAGGCCGGGGCAGAGCGAAATCGTCACGCCGCGCGCGGAGGAGGATCAGTGCAAGATTTTGAGCGGCGTCTTCGAGGGGAAAACCATCGGCACGCCGATCGCAGTCGTCGTGTTCAACAAGGACGCGCGGCCCGAATCGTATTCGGAAATGGAGACGACGTTCCGGCCCTCGCACGCGGACTACACGTACCAGGCGAAGTACGGCATCCGCAACTGGCAGGGCGGGGGACGTGCATCGGCGCGAGAGACGATCGGGCGCGTCGCTGCCGCGGCGATCGCGAAGAAGGTGCTCGCGCAATTTGCGCCCGCGCTGGAGATCGTTGCGTACGTGAAGTCGGTGCATTCGCTCACCGCCGACGTGGATCCCGAGACGGTGAAATTTTCCGACGTCGAGGCAAACATCGTGCGCTGCCCGGATGCTCCGATGGCGGCGAAGATGATCGAATTCATCAAGCACGTGCGCAGCGAAGGCGACAGCGTCGGCGGTGTGATCGAATGCGCGATCCGCGGCGTGCCGCCGGGCTGGGGCGAGCCGGTGTTTGACAAGCTGGAGGCGGAACTCGCAAAGGCGATGCTCTCGCTCCCGGCGACGAAGGGATTCGAGATCGGCAGCGGCTTTGCGGGCACTTTGCAAAAGGGCAGCGAGCACAACGACGCCTTCGAGATGCGCGCCGGCAGTGTGCGCACGCGGACAAACCGCAGCGGCGGAATCCAGGGCGGCATCAGCAACGGCGAGACGATTTTTTTCCGCACGGCGTTCAAACCCACCGCGACGATTTTCCAGGCGCAGGACACGGTGAATGTTTCCGGCGAAGCCGCGGTAATGAAGGCGCGCGGACGCCACGATCCCTGCGTGCTCCCGCGCGCCGTGCCGATGGTCGAGGCGATGGCCGCGCTCGTGCTGTGCGATCACGCGTTGCGCCACCGCGGGCAATGCGGCACTGTCTGAACTCCGATGGACGTCAGCGCAGATTTTCTCAAAACCGCGTACTACAGTGTGTCGGCGCTCTGCGTCGCCTCGCTCGGCTGGAGCGGCTGGAAGCAGGGCATCGCGCGGCAGCTCATGACGCTCGCCGCGATCGGGTGCGCGTACGCCGCCGCATACTACGGCGCATCGAGCGCCGCGCCCGTCTTTGCATTTTTGAAATATCCGCCGCAGGTCACGACGATCATCGGCGGGGCGGCGGTCGCGCTCGCGACATTCCTCGGCATGCACGGGTTGCGGCGCTGGCTGTTTAAGCGGACGGCGGATCAGGAAAATATCGGCAGGCGCATGAGCTATGGAATCCTCGGAGCGATTCTCGGCGTCGCGTTTGGTTCGCTCCTGTTCCTGATCACGACCGGCCTCGTGCGTGCGGTCGGCACGGTCGCGCAGTCGCGGATCGAGGACAACCGCCACGAGAAGCATGTCGCCGCTGAGGAGGCAGCCCCGGATCCCGGGCCGCTGGTGTGGAATTTTGCAAAGCTCACCTCCGCGCTCGATGAGGGCGAGTCGGGAAAATTCCTCAAACGCTACGATGCGGTTCCCGCCACGCATGTCTTCAGGACGATCGCGAAGCTCGGCATCATGGCCTCGCGTTCCGAGGCGGTGGATCGGTTCCTTTCGTATCCCGGCGTCGAGAAGCTCGCGCAGCACCCGAAGCTCGTCGCGGTGAAAAATGATCCCGAGGTCTTCAAGCTGCTCGAGAGCCGCAGTTTCATAAAATTGCTGCGCCACGAGAAGGTCCTCGCGCTCGCGACGGACACCGAGTTCAAGGCGCTGATGGAGAAGATGGAATTTGAGAAGGCGCTCGACTTCGCGCTGGAGCAGCCGAAGCCGAAGGAAACGCCGCAGCCACCCCAGCCAGAGCCGCCGCGGGAAGCGCTGCTCACGCCCGCTCCACGTTAGCAGCCTGTTGAAATGACTGAACTCGCCTCACGCAAAGGTGGCGAAGGGCGCAAAGGTTTTTTTTATAAATGTTGCGTTGAGTACGTCGGGACCGTTTGGGGTGGGTGGTTGAAAAGTATAGC
>JBBRYC010000003.1:0-127501 GCA_038238025.1 Chthoniobacterales bacterium | reverse complement strand
CTCCCGGCTTACTTCCGCAGCGTGAAGATCCGCTTGTCGAACTGGTTCATCACGGACTGCACTTCGTGTCCTTCTGCAGGTTGAGATGGCGCGTCACGTTCATCCAGCGGATCGTCTGCCCGCCCATCCATCACTCTGCTTCTCGCTTCTTGGCTTCCTTTTCCGCCCGGAGTTTCTCGATGGCGGCGCGGACTTCGGCTTCCCACGGGAGGGGTTCGTCCTTGGCGGGATCGTAGGGCGGGAGCTTGGGGGTGGGGACGTTCATCTGCTGGAGCAGGCCGGTGGTCTTGGTAAGTTCGTAGCGGTGGACATACGGCTCGCCGTCGGCCCAGGCCCAGCGGTAGGCGGCGAGGGCGTGGTGCTTCGCATTCTCAGTATCGCCGAGGGCGAGCCAGAGTTGGGCGAGGCGGCGATGCGCGGGGTCGCGCAGCTGGGCCAGTCGCTCGGCTTCGTGGTGGGATTCGGCAAGCTCAACCGGGTGCGGCGGGTCGGCGGGCTGGCGGAGGTGGTGCTTGGCCAGGGCGAGGCCGGTCTCGGAGGCCGCATCCGGGAGGCTGCGCTCGCGGGCTAGGCGCACGGCTTCCTGGTAACTCGCCGCCGCCAGCGCCCACTCGCCCTGCTCTAGCCGCCAGTCGCCGCGCAGGCGGTGGCCCCATCGAATGAAGGAGCGGTCTTTGCCTTCCGCCGCTAGGCGCTCAGCTTTAACGAGGTGCTCCTCCTGCAATGTACCCTGCTCAAAATGAAAATCAGCGTAGAGCAATTCCGCAAATCCCGGCCGATAGGAAGCGCGTGACCAATCGCGACCCATGGGGTCGAGGAGTCGCCATGTTGCGGCAGCTTCCGCCCACTGGCCCTGGTTCGACTGCTCGGAAAAAAAGCGAAGTTGGGCCTTGAAGATGTGGTTCTGATTTTCGATCAGGGTGGCAACCTCCAAGGAGAGAGTTGATACGCGAAGCGCTTGGGCACCAGTCACCCCTTCGGAAATATTGTAAAGCATCCCCGCCAAATTTCTCCAATCTTCCGAGGCGAGGAGGGAACGCACTATCGCACCGCTGACAGCTGAGGCGGCACCGTCTTCCCCAAGTCCGCCTAAAGCCCAAATAGCTCGATTTGCCAGAATAGCCCCGTCGAGGACCCGAATCTCCTTCGGAAACTCGCCCCACCCAGAGGGAAAGAAAGGCCGGAGTAGGGACAAGGTTTCGGCGTTCGCTTCGAGATTGATCAACAGTGCATTTGACAAATCACCCTCAAAGGCATCCGCCGCCTGCTGGAAGTGTCCTAGCTTGAGGAGCGTGCGGACGATGTGCAGGTCGTTGCGCACATCCTCCATCGTCTCGGCTTCTTCGTAGGGGCGATGGGGCTGCGCGGTGAAGTGGTCCACCACGCGCTGACCGTGGCGTTCTCGGTCCGCTGTGGACATCGCACCGGAACCCACGCCGCGGACGACGGGGTGGAGGTTATACTTCCGCTCGCGGCCATCCCATTGCAGCAGGCCGCGCTGCTCCAGGTCTTTGACGGTGGTCTCCAGCTTCTTCGGGGCCGAGCGGAACTCCGCCGACGCCAGCCGTGTTTGCACCGCCTTTTCATAGTCCTGCCGGCGCACGAGGGCGGCTTCGTATTGCTTCTGCCGCTCGACTTTCTGTTCGTCGGACAGGTCGTCCCATATCCAGTCCCATTCATTCTCCGGTGGCTCCGGCTTTTCCACCTCCTCCGGCTCCGGTGGCAGGTGGGGATTGAAGGCCTTGAGCGTCTCGTAGTCCACGGAGTCGGTGAGCAGCGCGAGGGTGGAGAGGAGCGCCTGGCTCGCGGGCGGCAGGGCGTCGAGCGCGGCGCGGAGGATGTGGTTGCGCCGGTCGGTGAGCTTGAGGCTGGCGAGGTCGAGCGAGGCCCCGGCCTGCGGGTCGGCTACCCAGGCTTCGAAGTTGCCGCGGTCGGGCAGGTAGTTGGCGATGAGGCCGCCGAGGATGCCGATGACGAGCGGGTGGTTGTCGCAGTTGGCCGTGAGGTAGCTCTGGATGGCCGCGCTGTCGCCGGTGATGCCGCCCGCGGAATCCTCCTGGACGCCGCAGGAGCGCAGGAGCTTCTCCGCATCCGGCGGGCGCAGGCCGGGGAGCGTGATGCGTTTCGCGCCGGTGATAGGCTGGCCGGAGGGATTCAGCAGCACGCGCGGGGTGAGCCGGGAGCTGACGAGGATCTTCGACGGCGCGGCGGCGGCGAGGGCGCGGAGGAGGTCGTTGTCCTCGTCGCGGATGGCGTCGCAGGGGTTGCGATTGACGATCTTGTCGGTGGGGGCGTTCGCCTCTTCGTCGGGGACTTCGGCGGCATCGATGCGGTGGTAGGCGACGAGCACGCGCTCGAGTCCATCGAGGATGAGCAGCCAGGGCCGGGCGTGGAGCTGGGCGAGGAGTTCGTCCTTCAGCTCCGCGGTTTTCTTTTTCGCGAAGTCCTCCAGCGGGCGGCCCGTCATGTAGGCGAGCGCGCGCTGGCAGAAGTCCGCCATGATCGCGCCGCGCTCGTAGAACGAATACCAGAAGCGCCCGGCCCACGCGTCCTTCCCAGTGCGGGCGTTCGGCGCGTGCCTGGTCGTCCACTCCCATGTGAGCATGCTCTTGCCATTGCCGCCGATGGCTTCGAAGAGGAGGAGATTCGTGGGGTCGGCGGGCGCTGCCCAGTCATTCAACGCCTGCAACTCCGCAACGCGTCCGACGAACTGGTGCGAGCCGATGTAGTCGGGCTCGGCGTAGAAGGCGGGGGGAGTGGGGATGGGCTCGGTCGTCGTGCCGTCGCCCTTGCCGCCACCGGCGCCTCCATCTTTCTGCACGTCCAGATGACGCCGAAGTTCTGCGATGGAGGGGCCGATCTTTTTCCCGAAGTCTTCAAGGCTGTCGAATGTGGCGTAGATGCGATGGACATCCGAATCCGCCTTCATCTTCTTCGCCCGCTCCGTGAATGCCTTCAGCTTCTTCTTCTTCGCGGCGACCGTCTCGATGTCATCCTCACGGACGAGGTGGCCCTTCCCCATGATGAAAAGAAGGATGGGACGGCCAAGGCTCATGGCCTCGTTGAACTCCAGTTCGGTGATCGAGAGATTGTCCGGATTCCGCGCCGCGCATTTCGGCACCTGCCCGTATTTTTTGCCAATGATGCCGACATAAGCGGCACCGTCCCGCACCATCTGGAGCGAGGAATCAATCACATCCGCGAGCTTCGCAGCGTCGTTCTCCATCGCGACTGCGTGCAAGTGATGCCCAGTGATTGCATCCATCAGCGCGGCACGATGCTCTTCCAAATCCGTGAACGTGCTCGAAATCGTGACGCCGAGGAACTGGAGCGGCTCGTGCAGAATTTTCTTTGTCATGGCGTTCGTGGATGGGCTGGGTTCTCGGTTTGGGGCTGCGGAAGGAGAAGTGGCTTACCCGGCACGGAAACAAACCACCCATGCAGTTGTCGCGACCTTCGGCAGCATGGGGCGAAACGATGCGACCCGGCAGCGGCGTTTGGAAGTCTCGATTTCGAACAGCCCGCGTTCTCACGAACGCGGCTACGGCTGTAGCCGCGCTTGTAAAAGCGCGGGCACTTCTCTCGCGAACCGCTTCCGGCTTGCGGACACCTTTCCGCTTTCGATCAGCCCGCGCTTTGACAAGCGCGGCTACGGTCTGGCACCCATCCACTGTGAAAATGTTCATCTTCCTGCTCCTCGCCGCGCTCACGCTCCACGCCGCCGAGCGTCCGCCGAATGTCGTGATCATTTTCTGCGACGACCTCGGCTATGCGGACATCGGGCCTTTTGGACAAAAGGGCTTCGCCACACCGAACCTCGATCGCATGGCGAGCGAGGGGCGCTGCCTCACGAATTTCCATGTCTCGTCGGCGGTGTGCTCGGCGTCGCGGTCAGCGCTGCTCACGGGGTGCTACCACTCGCGCGTGGGCATCCACGGCGCGCTCGGGCCGGGATCGCCGATCGGGCTGAACCTCGGCGACATGACGATCGCGGAAATGCTGAAGCAGAAAAACTACGCGACTGGCATGGTCGGCAAATGGCACCTCGGCGCGAAGCCTGAGTGGATGCCGCTGCGCCGCGGCTTCGACGAGTGGCTCGGCCTGCCCTACTCGAACGACATGTGGCCGCATCACCCGGAGGCCAAGCCCGGCAGCTACCCGGACCTGCCGATGTATGACGGCGAGAAAGTGTTCATCCCCGCGATGACGCACGAGGATCAGAACCAGATGACCACGCGCTACACCGAGCGCGCAACCGCCTTTATCGAGAAGAGCAAGGCGCGTCCGTTCTTCCTCTACGTCGCACACTCGATGCCGCATGTGCCTCTGCATGTCAGCGCGAAGTTCGCGGGCAAATCCGGCGCGGGGCTCTTCGGCGATGTCATTCAGGAAATTGACTGGTCCGTCGGCGAAATCCTCGCGGCGCTGAAACACACCGGCGTGGATGAAAACACGCTGGTGATTTTCACGAGCGACAACGGCCCATGGCTGAGCTACGGCGACCACGCCGGCAGCGCGGGCCCGCTGCGCGAGGGCAAGGGCACGAGCTGGGACGGCGGCACGCGGGTGCCGTGCGTGATGCGCTGGCCGGGCAAAATCCCCGCGGGCACGAGGACGGACACATTCGCAATGACGATCGACATGCTGCCGACCATCGCCGCGCTCACGGGTGCGAAATTGCCCGAGCGAAAAATTGACGGCCTCGACGTGTGGCCGATCCTCAGCGGTGCGCCGGATACGAAGAATCCGCACCGCGCCTACGCGACTTGGTATGCGAACAATGAACTCCAATCCGTGACCGACGGACGCTGGAAACTCGTGCTCCCGCACACGTATCGCTCCGCGGTCGGGATGCCGCGCGCGACGGGCGGCGTGCCGTCGAAATATCATCACGAGAAAGTCCAGCAGGCAGCACTCTACGACATGACCGGCGATGTCGGAGAGACGCACGACACCGCCGCGGAACACCCCGAAATCGTCGCCTCGCTCACGCAGTTTGCGAATGAGATGCGCAGCGAACTCGGCGACACGCTCACGGGCGCGAAAGGCTCCGCCGCACGCGAGCCCGCACGGCTTCCAAAGAAGTGACGCGCCGCAAACAAGCGAACTGCACATGACAGCCTCGGGACGCACAAAACTTAAACTGCTAATCATCTCCGTCCTGCTCGTGCCCGTGCTCGTGGTGATCGCGGAGATTGGCGTGCGGATTTTTGCGAAGCACATCGATCCACTCGCGGTCTTCGTGACTTCGCCGCAGCTCCGCTCGGACACGCAGGGCGAGACGACTGCCGGGATGTTTGAATTCGATCCCCTGCTCTGCTGGCGGCTGAGGGCGAACCTGCGCGGCATCTGGTGGGACTTCACGCCCGTCACGACGAATGCGCAGCACTTGCGCATGGCTCGCGATGTCGGCGCGAAACGCGGCATCCGCATCGTCGTGCTCGGCGACTCGGTGACATTCGGCTATCGCGTGCCCGTCGCGTTCAAAAAGGAAAAGCCCGCCGAGTTCGACGCGGCGGAAAAACCGTACTCCACGCTGATCGAGGAATCGCTGCGCGCGAAATTTCCGGGCCGTGAAATCGATGTGCTGCCCCTCGCGTGCCCCGGCTACACGAGCGGCCAGGGTCTCGCATGGCTGAGGCGCGACATCGCATCGCTCGCGCCGGATATCGTGCTCGCGTGCTTCGGCTGGAACGACGTGCGTGCTGCCGGCCTGCCCGATCGCGTGACGATGCCCGCGGGCGGATCGCAGGTCTTCGTGCGCGGTGTGATCAGCCACAGCCAGCTCCTGCTGAGCATCGCGGAGTCGGCGCAGCGGCGTGCCGGCACGGCTGCGGGCAATGCGGCACCCGAGCCGCGATCCTCGGAGGAGGAATACGTCGCGCACTTTCTCGAAATGAACCGCGTGTGCGCGGAGCGGAGCGCGTGGTTTGGAATCGTGCTGCCCGTGTATCGCGATCCGAACACGCCGGGAATCGATCCCGCACATCCGGATGCCGGGACTGATCCCGAGGAGGGCGCGCGCATGACGCGCTACCGCTCGCGCCTTCGAGCCGATGCGCTCGCGCAAAAAATCCCGGCGCTCGAAATTGCGGAACTCACCGAGGCCTCGTGGCCCGCGAGCAAGGCGCTCTTCGGGGAGCGCATCCACCCGAATGCGGCGGGACACCGGCTCATGGCCGAGCGGCTGCTCACGTTTCTCGCCGAGCCGCTTGCCCGGCTGAAATCAAAGTGAGCCCGGCAAGGCGGCCGGCAATGTAGGCGAGGTTTTCCAACCTCGCGCGGGCGAGCGCAGCGAGGTGGCGGGGCGGCTTGCGAAGTGCGTGCGCCTCTTGCTCCGCGCCATCCCGCCACCTGCGCCCATCCTCCCACGCGAGGTTGGAAAACCTCGCCTACTTTGTCGCGCCGCCACGCGAATGCTTGATCAATTCCAGCACGCCGCGCAGTGAATTCTCCGGGCGTTGCAGGCGGAATGCACGCAGCCCCGCGCGCTCTGCGCCGAGCCAGTCCGCCTCGGGTTCATCGCCGACGTGCAGCGCATCCGATGCGTGGACCCCCGCGCGCGCGAGTGCGGTGGAGAAAATTTTCGGCGACGGCTTGTCCGCGCCGACTTCGCTGGAAATCACGATGTCGTCGAAAAACTCCGCGATTCCGAGATGCGAGAGGATCGTGCGGAGACGGCTGTCGAAATTGGAAACCACGGCGAGCCGCACACGGCCCTCCAGCGCGGTGAGAACTTCGAGCGTCTCGGGGAAAAGCTCCCACACACCGGGGCGGGTGAACTCGTTCCACAGCTCGGTAAAATACGCGTCGCGATTCAGTGCGCTCGCGCTGCCGCATTCGTCGAGCACGCGCTCGACGAGCGCACGCCACCAGCCGCGATCATCGTCGGGGCGCGCGCCGCCTGTCTCGCTCGGAGCGGCCGCGTCCTTCCACGCTGAGCGAAATGCGCCGTTCAGATCGGCTTCGGCGAGGTCGGCACCGTGGCGCAGTGCAACGTCGCGATAGTGCCAGCCCACGCTGCGGGACAGACGGAAGAGCGTCCCCGCGGCGTCGAGGAAAACCGCGCGCGTCACTTTGCTCCCGGCGACCCGGCATCCGTCGTCTTCGGCAGCACCGGGCGGATCGCGTCGGCGATGATTTTGTAGCCGTCCGCGTTCGGATGCAGTTTGTCCGGCTCGAAAAGTTCCATGCGCGGCTCACCATTCGTGCCGAGGAGCTTTTCCCGCACGGCGATGAATTTCACACCCGGCGTCGCTTCGCAGAATGCACGGATCTGTTTGTTCGCCTCGATGACCTTGTCGCGCTGCGCCCATCGGATCGGGCTGCTCGTGATTTCGATGAAGCCGATCTGTGTCTTCGGCAACGCAGCGCGCACCTTCACCACGAATGCCTTGAAATTTTCCGCGACGACATCGGGCGACTTGCCGGCGTTGAGGTCATTGCTGCCCGCGAAGATCACGACTGCGGCGGGCTCATGCGCGACGAGGATCCGCTCGGCAAAATAGAGCGAGTCCTCCATCTGCGAGCCGCCGAAGCCGCGGTTCACGACGCGGAAGCCGGGGAAGTAATTTGCGAGGGTCTTCCAGCGCGCGATGGTCGAGCTGCCCGTGAAGACGATGCCGCCCTTCTGCGGCGGATGCTCGCGATCGGCCTGCTCGAAAGCCGCGATGGACTTCTCCCACTTCGCAGGATCGGCGTTTGCGAGCAGCGGAAAAAGCGCGGGCAGCAGTGCGAGGAGGAGTTTCATTTTCACCGCGCGATACGAACACGCGCGCCACGCGAGACAAGGCGCAACTTTGCGCGGCGCAGGAGCAAAGTAGTCCGGGGCTTTAGCCCGGATGCCTCGCCTGTTCGGGCTGAAGCCCGGAACTACTTTTCTCGCCGGCGCGAATGTGCGACACGGGGCCATGTTCCACCGTTCGCACGACTACCGGCATCTCATCGCGCGCTGGCGCGGCGTCGCACGCGCGGCCCGGCTGCCGCTGCGTACGCTCGCGAAGGATGATGGCTTCGATCTGTTCTACGTCGAGACGCCGCGGCTTGCAGGCAGCGCGGGGCTTTACCTCTCCGCCGGAATCCACGGCGACGAGTCTGCGGCACCCGAGGCGCTCCTCCGCTGGGCGGAGAAGAATGTGGCGCGGCTCGCGGCGATGCCGCTGCTGATTCTCCCGTGCCTGAATCCGTGGGGGCTGCGGAACAACATCCGCACCGACTCTCGCGGGCGCGATCTGAACCGGATGTTTCACGACGACACGCATCCGGTCGTCGCAGCCGTGCGCAGGCTCGCGCAACCGCACCGTTTTCAAATCGCGATGGCGATGCACGAGGACTACGATGCGCAGGGCGTTTATCTTTACGAGGTGCAGCGCGGGCTGCACGGCTTCGGCGAGGCACTGCTGGATCGTGCGGTGAAAATCCTGCCGATCGATCCTCGCCGAAAGATTGACGTCAGCATGGCGAAGAATGGACTGATCCGGCGGCGCATCTCGCGGAAGAGATTCGAGACGATGGGCTATCCCGAAGCGATCTGGCTGCACCTCTTCCACTCGGAGAACACGTTTACCTTCGAGACGCCATCCGAAGCCGCGCTGGAACTCCGCGTGCGCGCGCACATGGCCGTGCTCGACGAGTGTGCTCGACGAGTGTGCGCGCAGAGTTTGCCGCCCGGAGTAGCGCGCGCAATCTCGCTTCGGAAAATCAGCCCGCCTCCTGCCGTCGGCAACTACAGCAGCTCCGCGTAGTGCGCGCGCGCGACTTCGTCGCACTGGGCCTGCACGGCGGCGCCGGTGTCGGCCTTCAGCGCGGATTCGGCGAGTCTGCGGCAGGCGGCCATGTCGAGCGAGCGGATGGCGCGCTTCACGCGAGGGAGCACGGCGGCGCCGCAGCTCAGCTCGTCCACGCCGAGGCCGATGAGCAGCGGGGTCACGGAGATGTCGCCGCCCATTTCGCCGCAGAGGCCGACGTGGATTCCGGCGGCGTGCGCGGCGTCCACGGTCATCTTGATCAGGCGCAGCACCGCGGGGTGCGTGGGTTCGTAGAGATGCGCGATGCGCTCGTTCGTGCGGTCCACGGCGGTCGCGTATTGCACGAGGTCATTCGTGCCGAGGCTGAAGAATGAGACCTCCCGCGCGAGCAGGTCGGCGATCATCGCGGCGCTGGGGACTTCGATCATCATGCCGGCCTCGATCGTCTCGTCGAATGCGGCGCCCTCGGCGCGCAGCTCGGCGCGGCATTCCTCGAGCGCGGCCTTTGCGTCGCGCAGCTCGGGCAGGCCGGAGATCATGGGGAACATGATTTTGATTTTTCCAAATGCGCTCGCGCGGAGAATCGCGCGAAGCTGCGTGCGAAAAATGTCGCGCCGCTCGAGGCAGACGCGGATCGCGCGCCAGCCGAGGAAGGGATTGTCCTCGCGCGCGGCGTGGAGCTGCGCGTGCAGCTTGTCGCCGCCGAGGTCGAGCGTGCGGATGATCACGGGCTTCGGATTTGCGGCCTCGACGACGATGCGGTACGCGGCGAACTGCTCATCCTCGACGGGCAGGTCGTCGCGGTTGAAATAGAGGAATTCCGTGCGGAAGAGGCCCACGCCCTCGGCTCCGCTTTCGAGCGCCTGCGTGATGTCCTCGCTCTGCTCGATGTTGGCGGAGAGCATGACGTGCGTGCCGTCGCGCATCGCGGAGGCCGTGTCACGCAGGCCGGTGAGCCCATCCTCGATCTGTTTGCGCCGCGCACTTACCGCGCCGTATTCGAAGAGCGTCTGCTCGCCCGGGTCCACGATGAGCAGGCCGCCGTAGCCGTCGAGCAGCACCTCGGAGCCGGGCTCGATCGCGGTGAGCCCGCCGTGGAGGCCGACGACGGCGGGGATGTTCAGCGAACGCGCCATGATGGCGGTGTGCGAGGTCTTTCCGCCGACCTCGGTGGCGAAGCCGAGGAGGAATTCGCGCGTGGCCTGCACGGTGTCGCTCGGCGTGAGATTATGCGCGATGACGATGCGCGGCGCGTCGAGTCCGCCGAGGGCCGCGGGCTCGCGGCCGAGGAGATTGTGGATCACGCGCCGGCCGACGTCGTGGATGTCCACGGCGCGTTCGCGGAGGTACGGATCCTCCATTTCGCCGAGGCTGCGGATGTAGCGGTGGACGACGGTGAAAAACGCGTGCTCCGCGTTGCACGAATCGCGGCGGATCATCTTTTCCACCTCGTCAATCATCACGCCGTCCTCGACGACCATCACATGCGCCTCGAAGATCGCGGCGTCCTTCGCGCCGAGGGATTTCTCGACCTGCTCCTGGAGCTCGAGGATCTGCCGCCGCGTGGCGCAGAGCGCGTCGCGCAGGCGCTCCACTTCGCGCTCGCTCCCGCCGAGGGAGATTTTCCGCGGTGGCGGATCGTCGTCGGGACGGTGGATGAACGCGATTCCATGGGCGATGCCGGGCGACACCCCGACTCCCTGGAAGCGACGTTCAGTCTTCATCGAATTTGGAAAGGATGAGCTTCTCGATCGCTGCGAGCGCCGCCTCGGCGTCCGCGCCCTCGCAGGTGATGATGAGCCTGCTGCCGCTGCCCGCGGCGAGCATCATCAGGCCCATGATGCTTTTACCGTTCACCGTGTCGTCGTCCTTTGCCACCCACACCTCGGCGCGGAAGGTGTTCGCGAGCTTCACGAATTTCGCGCAGGGACGCGCATGGAGGCCGAGCTTGTTGACGATCTCGACTTCCCTGCTCGTCTTCATTCCTGCGTTGCGGCTGAGGATGCCCATTCAGCTTTCTTTCTTCTTTTTCTGCATGGATGCAAGAAGGCGCTCGTTAAATTCCATTGCGCTGTGGTGGCCGACGCTCTTGAGCTTCTGGTCGAGCGCGGCGACTTCCACGAGGCGCGCGATGTCGCGGCCGGGACGCACGGGGATCGTCACGTGCGGGGTGAAAAGGTCGAGGATCTCGTAGTATTCGGTCTCCAGCCCGGTGCGGTCGATCTCCTCGATCTCGTTCCATTCCTTGAGCGTCACGACGAGATCCAGCCGCTTTTCGCGCCGCACCGCACCGATGCCGAAGATGGCCGTGACATTGATCACGCCGAGGCCGCGCACTTCCATGTAGTTCCGCGTGAGGTCGGAACTCGTGCCCATGAGGTTCCTGCCCTCGATGGCGCGGATGTGCGTGATGTCATCGCTCACGAGCGAGTAGCCGCGCTCGATGAGGCCGATGACGCACTCGCTTTTTCCGATGCCGCTGGAGCCGCGGATGAGCACGCCCATGCCCTGGATGTCCACCATGCTGCCGTATTCGCTCTTGCGCGGTGCGAAGTCGTATTCGAGCGCGAGCGTCGCGGCGTTGATGAAGCGCATCGTGACCATCGGCGTGGAAAAAACCGCGACGCCGTTTTCCTTTGCGACGGCGAGCACCTCCTCGGGCACGCGATACTGGCGCGCGAAGATGAGGCACGGGATGTGGCGCTGGCACATGGCGTCGCAGCGGTGGCGGACTTCCTTTTCAGTGAGGCTCTTGAGATACGACAGCTCCGCGGAGCCGAGGACCTGGATGCGCTTGTCCGCGAAGTAGGAATAAAATCCGCACAGCGCGAGGCCGGGACGGTTCACGGTGGGCTCCCTGATTCTGCGTGCGAAGCCGACGCCGTCCTCGGTGAGCACCTTCATCTGGAGCGACTCGGAGTGGCGCGTGTAGAATTCGCCGACGGTGATGGTCGGATGCTTTTCGGGCGAAGTCATGCACCCTCTTTACCAGAGGACCCGCGGGCGATGGCAAGGGGGATCGTGCGGGGAGCAGGGCAATCGCATCAAAATCCACGGGGAAGCTGCATTGACGAAAGGCCGCTGCGCGGGGCTTAACGCCTAACAATTAACGCCTAACAATTAACGCCTAACATTTAACGCCTAACGCTGAAAGTTCACAGCGATCAGCTCCATGGGATCGGATTCCGCCGTTTAGCGTTAGAAGTTAGGCGTTAAATGTCAGGCGTTAAGCCCGCCGCAGGCGCCTCCAGTTGTCCTGAAGTTTCGCTCCTTGAGACGAGGACGTTTGATGCGATTGCCCTGCCGTCACCGGATGTCCCTGTTGGATTTTGTATTTTGTATTTTGGGATTTTCCCATGCGCCTCACCTTGCGCTCGACATCGCGGCCCGGTTTGTGGCCTCTGTCCGCCTTCATTTTCCCAAAAGACGAAACTTCAATGAGCACACCTCGGAACGGAATCATCGCAGGCGGCAACTGGATCGTGGATGCCGTGAAGATCATAGACGTGTGGCCGCAGCAGGACACGCTGGCGAATATCTTCAGCACGGCGAAGGGCTCGGGCGGGTCGCCGTTCAACATCCTCGTGGATCTCGCGATGCTCGGGGCGAAATTCCCGCTCGCCGGCTCGGGCCTCGTCGGGGACGACGACAACGGGCGCTGGATCGTGGAATTCTGCAAGAAGCACGGCATCGACTGCTCGCACCTGCAGACGACCGCGGATGCGCTGACGAGCTTCACCGATGTGATGACGGTGAAGGACACGGGACGGCGTACATTTTTCCACGCGCGCGGGGCAAATGCGCTGCTCGACGCCTCGCACTTCGACTTCAGCACGACGAACGCGCGCATCTTTCACCTCGGCTACCTGCTGCTGCTCGACAAGCTCGACGCCCACAGCGCCACGCACGGCACCGTCGCAGCGGAGGTGCTCGCCAGGGCGCAGGACGCGGGGCTGAAGACCTCGGTGGACTGCGTGAGCGAGGACAGCGACCGTTTTCCAAAGGTCGTCACGCCGGCGCTGAAGCACGTGGACTACTGCATCATGAACGAATTCGAGGCCGGGCGCTGCACGGGGCGGCGGGTGCGGAAGAATGAAAAGATCGACCCCATCCAGCTCCGCGGCGCGATGCAACTGCTGATTGAGGAGGGCGTGCGCGAGCGTGTCGTCGTGCATTATCCCGAGGGCGGATGCGCGCTCGGGCGCGACGGCTCGTGGCACGAGCATCCCTCGCTGAAGCTGCCGCCCGGCTACGTGAAAGGCGCGGCGGGCGCGGGCGACGCATTCGGAGCCGGGGTGCTGCTCGGCTGGCACGACGGCGTGTCCGTGCCGGACCAGCTCCGCTACGGCGTGTGCGCGGCGGCGGCAAACCTGAGTGCGGAAACGTGCACCGACGGCATGAGGCCGCTCGACGACTGCCTCGCGCTGGCAAAGCGCTTCGGCTTCCGCGGCTAGCGGAATTTCCCCAGCGTGGCCTGCAGGCCCGCCATCGTGAATGGCTTGCACATCACCACATCCACGCCCTCGGGCTTCTCGCCGGTCACCGCCATGATGTCGCCGAAGCCCGTGATGAGGATCACCGGCACGCCGGGCCGCAGTTTTTTCACCTCGCGCGCGAATTCGTCGCCCTCCATCTCGGGCATGGAGCGATCCGTCAGCACGATGTCGAATTCCGACGCGCAAAATTTCTCCATCCCGTCGCGCCCGTTCACCGCGAGCGTGACCGCGTAGCCGTCGTCCGTGAGGTATGTGCTGATGACCTCGCGCACGATCGGATCGTCATCCACCACCAGCACGCGCCTGCGCGGGGGCGGCGCGGCGGCGGATTTTGCCGAGGGAAAAATCACGCGCACGGTCGTGCCGATGCCCTTGCGGCTCTCAATCTCCAGCCGGCCGCGGTGCCGCGCCACGACCTCGTGGATCACCGCGTAGCCGGTCGGCCAGCCATCGGGGCGCTCGGTCACCACACTCGGGTCCAGCAGCCGCTGGCGCATCGCCTCGGTGACTCCCAGGCCGTCGTCCTGCACCGTGAGGCTCGCATCCTCGCCCTGCTGGTGCGCGCCGATGGTGATCGTGCCGCGCCGCGGGATCGCATTCATCGAATTTCTCACCAAATGTGTGAGCATCTCGCGCAGCTTGATCGGGTCGCCGTGAATGTCCGTGCCCCTGCCCGCCTTGCGCTCAAATGTAAACTTTGGCGGCGTGCCTCCCGCATGCTCCCCGGCCTTCGGGCTGCAAAGGCCGACTACGTGATCGATCAGCGTGTCGAGCGCCACCGTCTCGAAAGCCTCCTCCGCCGACGCTGCGACCTCCGCCGCGACTCCTGCTGCGTCGCCCGGCTTGCGCAGCGCCTTCCTCCCGGCATCCGCGGCGAGAATGATCTGCTGGAGATGCTCCGTTACTTTTTCCGGGTTCGCGATCAGTGCCGGCGCGCGCAGGATCACCTCCGCGTACTGGTGGATGCGCTTGAATGCCTCCTCGATCTCCCGCGTCGCCGTGCCGGTGCGGTCCGCTGCCGCGCGACTCCGCTGCACGGCGCGCAATTCCGCGACCACCACCGTGAGCTGCTGGTTGACCTTCACGGACTGCTCCTCGGCCAGCCGCCGCTCGGCGATCTCGCGCTGGAGCTGTTCATTCGCGGCTTCGAGGGCCGCCGTCCGCTCCTTCACGCGCGCCTCCAGTTCGGCGTTGAGCTGCTGCCCGGCGACCTGCCCGCGCTTGCGCTCGATCGCGTACTGGATCGAGCGCAGCAGCAGTTGCATGTCCACATGCCCCTTCACGAGATAGTCCTGTGCGCCCTGCTGGACGAGTTCGATGGCCGCAGTCACGTCCGACACCCCGCTGAGGATGACGATCGGCACCGCCGGCACGGCCTCATTCACCCGGCGGAAAGTGTCCGCGCCAATGCTGTCCGGCAGGCCGAGATCCAGCAGCACGATGTCCCGCGCCTTCTCGCCCAACATGCGGATCCCGTCTCCGAGCGAGGTGGCGGCAGCGACGGAAAACTTCGGGTGTTCGGAAGAGCCAAGCAGCCGCCCGAGCAATTCGGAGTGCTCCTGGTTATCCTCGACGAGGAGAACTTGGATCGGACGGTTTGAGATGGGCATCTTTGCTTATGTGTGACGGTGGGGGCTGAATCAACGTTCACCGCGAGCGCAGTATTCGGGCCATCAAACGCGGTGCGATAATAAATTACAAGGGGGCTGCGGAAGATTGATCCGCCTCCCCGCGCGATATTTCCGCACGCGCCGCGCATGAGCAGCCGCCGGCGATGATCAGCGTGCCCGTGAGGTAAATCCACAGCAGGAGCGCCACCACGCTGCCGAAAGCGCCATAGACCACGTTGAAATTCGCCACGCGCCCGGCGTAAAAAACGAACAGCTTCTGCAGGCCGCCGAGCGCCGCCGTGACCAGGATCGCCTCGATCCACACCTCGCGGAACGTCGTCTTCCGGCGCGGCGCAAATTTGTAGAAAAGCACGAGGCTGTAAAAAAGCAGCAGCGGCGGGAGCAGATCGCGCACGGTCTTCACCGCCCAGCCGCCGATGCCAAAGTCGAACGCAAACACATCCGGGTGCGCGAGGTAGTATTTTTCCAGCCCGTTCAGGATCGCCGGCGTGACGAGGCCGATGAGCAGCGCGCTCGCGAGCACCGTCACCATGAGCAGATTTTTCAGCGGCAGCCTCCACCAGCTCAGCTCATGAGTGCCCCACGCGTTGTTCACCGCGCGCACGAGCGAATGGAAAAAGCGCAGCGAGCACCATGTGAGAATCCCAAACGAGATCAGCCCCGAGCCGAGCCGCGACTGCATGAAAGTCTCCACCGTCGCACGCACCGTCTCCGCACTTCCGAGATCCACGATGTACTGCGAGAGGAGATCAAAAATCTGCCCCGTCGCCTGCTCCTGGTTCCCGAGAAAGCGCGTGCCGAACGTGATCAGCAGCACCAGCAGCGGCAGCAGCGAGAACAGCGCGTAGTACGCAAACGACGCCGCGTACTGCTCGCCGTCCGTCTCCACGTACTTCACGCCGGAGCGCCAGATCACCGCCCAGACGCGCCCCATGCGACGCCTGTGCGGAGTTGGTGATGCGGGTATTTCAGACATCGCTGCGCGGATTCAAAACGAAACCGCGCGGGGACGCGAAGTACATTCTCGCGCAGGGCACAGTCCCGCGCTGCCGGAAATATTCCTCCGCCTCAATTCCCCGGCCCGCGCCCGCGGCCACTGAAGCCGCCCTTGCTCGACGCCTGCATGCGCGCCTTCACGTCGTCCGGCAGCGGGCTCTGCGCGATCCATTCCTTCGCGGCCGGCGCGTCCTGCTTCACCCAGGTCCGCACCACGCTTTCCACGGCGCGTTGCTGGCGTTCCTTGTCGGTGATGGTGGTGGCCCACGCGAGCGCGCCCTTCGGATCCGTGCCTGCGACGGCGGTGGCGTAAGTCTCGCGGCTGCGGTCGGCCTCGGCGGTCGCGGGCAGCTTCGCCATGAATGCCCCGGCGGCTACCGCATCCTTCTTCGCCCATTCGCCGATCGTCTCGGCCAGCGCGCGCGACTTCGCCTCGCCCTCCGGCAGGGCGAATGCCCATGCGGCGGCGGACGGCGCGTCCTTCTCGGCAAATTTCCCGGCAAGCTGCGAGGTGAGTCCGTCGCGCAGCGAGCCCGCGGCCATCCCGTCGAGCGCGCTGCGTGCGCCGTCCAGCCCGCGCTGGCTCACGAGTTCGCTTGCGATCGTGTCGATCGTGCGGCTGCGGCGGTCAAAAGTTTCCGTCGCCGCCACGCCGAGCGCGCGGTCGAGATCGGTGCGCGCGAGCTGCGAGAGCACGATCGAGATCGGCGAACTCGTGAATCCCGGCTGGCCTCCGCCCGGGCCGCCCTGATTTCCCTGCGCCTCGTCCTTGTCCTTTTCCTTCGCCGCCGCCTGCGCCCAGGCGATCGCGCCCGCGGCATCCGTGCGCGTCCACGTCTGCATCACCGCGCTCGTGCCGATCCATTTTTCCTCGCGGCCCTTGGCGTTCACGTAGCCGATCGCGCCCTTCGGATCGAGCTGCGTCCACTTTTCCAAAATCATCGAATACTCCGTGAACCGCGAGCCGAAGCCGGGGCCGCGGCCGCCGCGCAAATTGATCGCACCGAGCGCCGTCTTCAGGTCCTCGGGATCGCGCACCGCATCGAGCAGCCGCAGCAGGCCGTTCATCCGCACGATGTCGTCCTGCTGCGCCATGAGATTCTTCACCCACTTCTCGAGCGGCTGACCATTCGTGAGGCGCTCCACCGTCATCGATCCCGTGCCCTCGCCCATCGCGAACTGCCCGCGCTCGCCCGGCGGCAGAGAAAAATCCGCCGAGCCACTGGCACCGCCGGATTTTCCCGCGGCAGGGCGCACCGTGTCATCGCCCGTCGCGACCGGGGCCGTCGGCGCACCGATCCTCCCGATGCAAAATGCGATGGCCGCGGTGGCGAGCCAGCCGAGGCCGACGACGAGTGGGAGACGGGACGAGGTGTTTTTCATGCAGCGGGCTAGTAGTGGGAAGTGACAGCGATATGACGACCCATGCAACCCCCGCCGACAGGAAAAGTTCCCAAGAGATTCCGGGGGATGACGCCGGGCCGCGGATGTGCCACGATTGCACCGTGCCCATCTACGTTTACGAAATTTGCGAAGGGGAATGCAAAATCTGCGGCGGCAGCTTCGAGCTGCGCCAGCCGCTGGACCGTGAGCCGTGCAAAATGTGCCCGCTCTGCCGGAAGCCCGTGCGCCGCATCATCACGGGCGTGAATTCGCCGAAACTCACAAAACCCGTCTCCGTCACCGACGCGAAAAAGGCGGGCTTCACGATCTACAAACGCACGGGCAAGGGCGAATACGAGCGGCAGTGACGCCGAAGCGTGGCAGAAATGAGCGCTGCGATTTTTTCCCTGAATAGCCCGCGCAGCCACCCGTCTCTGATTTGCGCAGCCGCAGCCGCGATGCGAACATCCCCCAAATGAAATTCCCGCTCACCGCACTTCTCGCAGCCGCACTTTTCCTCGCCGGCTGCGCCACGCAGACGAAGGAACAGCTCGCCGCCATCCGCGCCGCCGGGGTCTCGCCCACGCTCGTCCGCAAGCTCGAACACGGCGGACGCCTCAGCCCCGCCGACATCATCGAACTCCATCGCCGCCATGTGAACGACGCCGTCGCACTCCGCCAGCTCGACCGCGCGGGCGTGGACTACGTGGTGGACAAGGGCATCGTCCGGCAGCTTCGCAAGGCGGGCGTGAGCGAGGATGTCATCGCCGCCGCCCAAACCGCGAGCGAGCGCTACGCCGATCAGTTTCACCGCCCGTACGTCAGCGCGTGGTACGGCCCCGGGGCCTACCCCTATTCCTATCCGTATGCCGGCTACCCGTACGATCCGTACTCCTACGGCTACTCCCGCCCGTATCCGCGCTACGAGCAGTATCCGCGCTACGAACACCACCACCACCGCGACGCCACGGATTTCCTGCCGCCCGGCCCTCACCTTTTCTTTCGCTGACTGGCTGCGCCGGAAACTTTCCGGCATTCTCCGAGACCGGACACATCGCGCCGACATTCCGCGTGCATCGGCGCACGCGGCGCGCTCACACTCACGCTCACACGCATGAAGCTCCTCATCCCCGCACTCGCACTCGCCATGGCCGTCCCCGCATTTTCCGCAGAAGAAAAGCCTGCACAGATTCCCGGCGTCGCATTCGTCCGCACCGCGGGGCCGATCTCGGAATACCGTCTCGAATCAAACGGCCTCCGCATCCTGCTCGTGCCGGAAAAATCCGCGCCCGTGGTGACTTTCATGGTGACGTATCACGTCGGCTCGCGGAACGAGGTCACCGGCACGACCGGCGCGACGCATCTCCTCGAGCACCTCATGTTCAAGGGCACGGAAAAATTCGACCGCAGCAAGGGCACCGGATTCGATCAGGTGCTCGAGCGCGCCGGCGCGGAGACGAACGCGACGACGTGGCTCGACCGCACGAATTATTTCGCCACCGTGCCCGCGAATGCACTGCCGCTGCTCGTCGAGGCGGAGGCGGATCGGATGCGCAATCTCGCCCTGCGCGAGGACGACCGCCGCCCCGAGATGGTCGTCGTGCGGAATGAATTCGAGCGCGGCGAGAACGAACCGCGCAACGCACTCGACAAGGAGCTGTGGAGCGCGGCGTTCCAGGCGCACCCGTACCACCACGACACGATCGGCTGGCGCAGCGACATCGAGAAGGTGCCGATCGCGAAGCTGCGCGAATTTTACGACACGTTCTACTGGCCGGACAATGCGACGGCCACGGTCATCGGCGACTTCGATCCCGCAGCCGCGCTCGCGGAGATCAAAAAACACTACGGCGCGATCCCGAAAGCCCCGCATCCCATCCCGCAGATTTACACCGAGGAACCCGAGCAGACCGGCCCGCGCCGCGTCGTGGTGAAGCGCGGCGGCGAACTCGGAGTCGTCGCCATCGCGCATAAAATCCCCGCGGCCACGCACGCCGACTGGCCCGCCGTGCAGGTCTTCAGCGCCATCCTCGCGCACGGCAAGACGAGCCGCTGCTACCGCGCGCTCACGGACAAAAACCTCACGACCGAAGTCGCGTCGCAGCTCAGTTTCAACCACGACCCCTCGCTGCACATCACCACCGCCGAACTCACGCCCGGCACGAAGCACGAAGTCGCAGAGCGCGCGCTCACCGCGGAGATCGAGCGGATGAAAAAGGACGGCGTCACCGCTGCCGAAGTGCAGACCGCCATCGCGAAGCTGCTCGCCGAGCGGGCGTACGCGCGCGACGGATCATTCGCGCAAGCCGAGCAGATCAATGAGGCCATCGCCGTCGGCGACTGGACGCTCTACGTCTCACTTGAGGAAAAATTCAAGGCAGTCACCGAAGCCGAAGTGAAGCGCGTCGCGAACGCATACTTCGTCGAGCGGCACAGCGTCACCGGATGGTTCATCCCGTCGAGCGAACCCGGCGGCCCTGCTGAAAAAAAGCAGGCCGACGAAAAGCCGAAGCTCAAGGAAGTCGTCCCCGCGAAAGCTCCCGGGCAGGCGCTCCCGCCGCCGACTGCCACGAACTACGCCAGCTCCGTCGTGCGCGAAAAAATCGCAGGCGTCGAACTGCTCCTCTGCCGCACCGGCGTGAAGGACGCGGTCACGCTCCACGCCAGCATCGCCGCCGGCGAGACAGCCGCAGCAAATCCCGCGCTCGCGCATCTCACCGCCGCGATGATCGAGCGCGGCACGACAAAGCATGATCAGTTTGCCATCGCCGACATGCTCGAAAAAGCAGGGGTGGTCATCGAACCGAAGGTCAACGGCGACACGCTGGAACTCGGAATAAAACTCCTGCGCAAGGACATCCCGCTCGTCGTCTCGCTGCTCGCGGAGCAACTGCGGATGCCCGCATTTTCCGCCACGGAATTTGCGAAGGCGAAGAAGCAGCTCGTCGCCGAGGCGCAGCAGACGCTTGAGGACACGGACGCGCAGGCGGCCATCGCATTTTCGCAGGCAGTCTTCCCACCGGGTCATCCTTCACGCCGCGCGGGAATCGCGGAACTCATCGCTGCGGTCGAGAAGACGAAGGTCGCCGAAGTGCGCGCATTTCATGCCGCAAACTACGGCCCCGACGGCCTGCGGATCGCCGCTGCCGGCGATCTCGATCCCGCCGCATTCAAGTCTGAAGTGGCAAAGGCATTTGCCGGATGGAAAGGCGGACACGCGCCGAAACCTGCCGACGCACCTGCGACAGCAAGCACAGAGAAGACCGTGGAGCTTCCCGACAAGTCGAGCGTGAGCGTGATCATCGGGCAGTCGAACGGACTCCGCGCCACCGATCCCGACTGGATCGCGCTGAATATCGGTACCGGCATCCTCGGACGCGGTTTCACGAGCCGGCTCGTCGGCAACGTGCGCGACCGCGAGGGCCTCACCTACGGCATCGGCGCGACGCTCGCGGGCGATTCATTCCGCACCGGCTCGTGGTACACGAAGGCGACCTTTGCACCCGCGCTGCTGGAGCGCGGCATCGAGAGCACGCGCCGCGAGATCCAGTCGTGGTGGGAAAAGGGCATCACCGCCGGGGAACTCGAATACCGCAAGAGCGCGGCGGCGGGGCAGTTCACCGTCGCGCTCGAGACATCGCACGGCCTCGCCGAGCAGCTCCTGCGCTGCGCGGAACGCGGGCTGGAAATCTCGTGGCTGGATGAATTCCCCGGCAAGGTCCGCGCACTCACCATCGAGCAGGTGAACGCCGCGGTGAAAAAGCACCTCGACCCCGCGAAGATGGCGACGGTGAAGGCGGGCACGCTGAAGTAGGACGCAGCCTCAGAACGGCATCAGCCGAAGGTCGAACACGCGGTCCAGGAACCATGCGAGGCCGAGCAGCGCGACGACGACACTGATCGCGATTTTCGCACGCGGGCCGTGCTTCCATTTTGCAAGCGCGAGCGAGAGCGGCAGCAGCACGAGCACGACGGCAAGCTGGCCGGCCTCGACGCCGAGGTTGAAAACCACGAGACACTTCGCCTTTGCGTCCACCGGCAGTTTCTGTGGATCGAGCGTGTTCGCGAAACCGAAGCCGTGGATGAGGCCGAAGAAAAACGTGAGCATCCAGCGGTGCGTGAATTTCGTGCGCCAAATATTTTCCACGGCGACATACATGATCGTCACCGCGATGGAGGACTCGATGAACCGTGTCGGCAGCGTCACGACGCCAAACGCCGCAAGCAGCAGCGTGATGCTGTGCGCGATGGTGAAAGACGTGACGATGGCGATGAGCGGACGCAGCCGGCTCACCACGAGCAGCGCGAGCAGGAAGCACAGGTGATCGTAGCCCGTGAGGATGTGCCCCACGCCCATCTTGAAATGATCCCAGACGGGCGAACTGTCCGCATTCGAGCGATGCGGTGCAGGCCGCGCAGCGGCATCGGGTTTCGTTTTCTCAGCGGGACGAGGCGGCGTCTTCGTCTCGGGTATGGGAGCATTCGGATCCGCAAAGGCGACAATGAAAGTAAAATCCGGATCAACGAGCGTGAAGACGACCTCGGTGGTCTTGCCTCGATATTCGAAGACGCCGAGCACGCTGTGGCGCTCGCCGAACGTGCGGAAGATGTCGAACCCGATCGCCACCGTCTCCAGCGGCGATGCGAGCGGCTTGTCGAAGCCGAAGGACACGAGCGCCTCATTCGTGTGTCACGCCGCGGAGGGAATCGGATCGGGCGCATCAAGCGGCCAGAAAGGATCCTTCGCCGCGCCGAGATCGGCCGCGGCACCGTCCACCTCGATGGCGACACGCTCGCGGAAAAACTTCTGGATTGCAGGCGTCGCGCGCCGAAGTTCCTCGCGGCTCAGGCCGCCGTCGCGATTCGCATCGAGGCCCGGCACGATCCGCTGGAGCGTGAAAATGTCGCAGGTGAGGCGGACTTCGAGGCGGTCGGCGAAGATGCGGACGCGCGCATAGCTCGTGTCCGTCGTGTGCGCGCGCGCCGGAGTGCTGAGTGCGAACGCGAGAAAAAAGAACGCAATGCCGTGCAGCAAAGCCCGGATGGAACGCTCCGCGCGCGTGCCAACGCTCATTTCGCGGCCTTCCGAGTGATCCATATTGGCGAGGCCCAAACGAGTCCGCCGTCCTTCTGCCCGTCGCGGATGCAGCGGGAGCCGGCGATGATGGAAATGGGCAGGCAAAACGGCAGGTCTGATTTCATGATCGGAATCCGAGTAATCCATACGGCGTGTCCGCCAAAGAAAAATAGACTTCGCCGAGCGGAAAGCCTTCACCCGAGGCGGTCCAGAATCCGCCCCGGCGCGCTGTGGGCCATTGACGGAAATTGGCGGCGCGTCGCAGCGAGCCGCGCCATAATCCCCAGAGTTTCGCGGCCATGTTGGCACTCCCATTGCTACCCTCACGGGTATGCTCACCTTTGCCTACCAAGCCCGCGACTCTTCCGGAAAAATCTCAAATGGCGTCCAGGAAGGACTCAACGAGGATAACGCCGTGAATGCGCTGATGGCGCGCGGCCTTCTCGTCCTCTCCATCCAGCAAAAGGGCGCAAGCAAGATCGCGCGGGCCAAAGCGAGGGTGCCCGATGCGGATCTCGTGATGTTCACGCGCATGCTCGCGACGATGGTGGATGCGGGCCTGCCGCTCGTGGGCGCGCTCACCGCACTTTTCGAGCAGGCCGACCCGAAGAAACAGGCCGGCCTCCGCCGCGTCATCGGCGAGATCACGGCCTACGTGCAGGAGGGCTCGACGTTCAATGACGCGATCAGCAAGCACCCGAAAGTTTTCTCCCGCCTCTACATCTCGATGGTGAAGGCCGGCGAGTCCGGCGGCATGCTCTCCGAGGTGCTGGATCGTCTCGCAGGATTCCTCGAGGCATCGTCGCGGCTGACGAAGAAGGTGAAGTCCGCGATGACCTACCCGGTGATCGTGATCTGCATCGCGATGGCGATCACGATTTTCCTCATCGTGAAAGTCGTGCCGGTCTTCGGCAGCATCTTCGCCGACTTCGGCGCGAAGCTCCCCGCGCCCACGCAATTCCTGATCGATCTGTCGTCCTTCATGCGGAACTACTGGTACTACCTGATCGGCGGCGTGGTCGGCGTGATCTACGGCATCCGCGCGTGGATGAATACCGAGAAGGGCCAGGACACATGGGACCGGTGGAAGCTCAAGCTGCCCGTATTCGGCCCGCTCATTCACAAGATTTGCATGAGCCGTTTTGCGCGCACCTTTGCGCAGCTCATCCGCTCAGGCGTGCCGATTCTCGAAGTGATGCAGATCGTCGGCGACACCTCGGGGAACAGCGTGGTGACGCGCGCCATCAAGGCCGTCTCGCTGGATGTCGAGAAAGGCGATCACCTCACCGCTTCGCTGAACCGCCAGGCGATCTTCCCGCCGATGATGCTGCGCATGGTCGCCGCCGGCGAAAGCACGGGTAAGATTGACTCGATGCTCGAGAAGATCGCGGATTTTTGGGACGAGGAAATCGAGGCCATGCTCTCGGCGCTCACGTCGCTGCTCGAGCCGCTGCTGATCGTGGTCCTCGGTGTGATCGTCGGCGGCATCGTCATCGCGATGTTCCTCCCGATCTTCAAGCTGAGCGACATCGTCTCAGCGAACAAGTAGGCCGCAATCCCTTGCGGCCACCGGAGCTCATTCGGAGCCACTCCATCGCCACGGCGAGCCCTTTCCCATCGGTCGCTGCGGCCAATCCGGTCGGGGAACCGTTCACTGGGGAGCGGCAACCAATTCGGGATGCATCCTCCGGACATAGGCCCAGACTTCCTCAATGCCGGGCGAAAGACCGGCAAAACCAAAGGTGATGGGAGGCAGCCCCAACGAGGGCGAGGCCCCGGCCAGCATCCGCTTGTGAACCGGAAGCCGCGCCAGATATTTGCCTGGGTCGCGCACCTCCACGCAAAGAAAGCGGGTCGAGTGAACGGTGGCGGTTCTGAGGGAGGTTATTTCGGCCCATGGGATCAGGCCGAACGAGGATCGAACGTCAAGGATGCCGGCCTCATCGAGAACGACCGCGGCTCCTCTTTGAAACAGTCGCGCTGCGAAGACAACAAAGCCCAGACCGCAAAACACCACACCGATCCAGCCGAAGATTTGCGCTTTCGGACGTGGAAGGGTCGTGCAAAAGAAGGACGCGGTCAGCAACAGTACACACAGGAGGAGCAATCCCAGTGTCTTTGGAATGGAGATATGGCATTTCATGGTGGATTTTTCCCGTGCAACAGAACGGCGATCATTACCGAATTCCTGCACGCGCCGGAACGTGAAGCGGTGTCGGAGCGTGAGAGGATGCTACTTGAGCAAAGTGCATGGCCATTTGTCGCCGACATCAAGCGGATGATGCCTAGAAATCCCCGGTTATCATTCCCAATACCCCACCCGCGCAGGGGAACCCGGCGACACGGTCGAAGTCGCCATCGGAGAGCGACTGCCCGATCTCCTCGCCTTTCGCCTTCGCATAGTCCCTAGCTTCGTCGAACGTGAAGCTGTAGCCCTTCCGCGCGGCGAAGGCGACGGCTCGGGCGAGCGGCGGCACGTTCTGGTTCGACCTGGCTTCGAACTGCTCGGCATCGGCCCGTAGCTTCCAGTTCCCATTCAGATCGGCGGCAAAACGCCCGACTTCAGACATGCTCATCCCGATCCTCATAGCGACGACAGGGCGCACCGTCAACGCCCGCCAGCCTTCACGCCCAGACTCTGCGAATGGACGATCCGCCGCTTCCGCTCGACGACTTTTAGGCGACAATCATCCCGCCGGCCACCAGCAACGCTCCATAGGCGAGCCCGGCGAAAGCCGCGGCTCGCCAGCGTTTTTCAGAGGCGCTCACCCACGAGATCTGGTTGCGCAGCGTGTAGGGCATGCCGATCCAGAACATCCCGAGGACGATCCACGCGTAAGTGAGCGTGACGAGCGCGAGGCGGATTTTCTCCTCGCGCAAAAACGCCGACTCCAGCAGCGGCTCGCCGACGAGCAGCGCGCACGCGCCGAGCGCACGCACGGCGAGAAATTCCGGCATGAAAATGATCGCGAGCGCCGCCGCGATGGGCGTGCCGATCTTCACGGTCTCGCGCCACGGCGTGAAATCCCCGAGGTCCATCCCCCTCACGAGGAAGAAAAACCACGTTCCTGCGACGAGCGAAAGCACGACGCCGGCCTCGCGGCTCCGCGGGAAATTACGCAGCCACTCCTGCACCGCACGCGGCCTCGCCAGCGCGAGGGCGTGCGCGATGATCAGCAGCACGCCGACTCCGATCATCGTCGTCTTGAGCGTCAGCCAGGGAAAATCGTGGTAAATCATGCGTGGATTTTCTGCACTACGCAGCGCGGGATTTCCCGAGCGTGGCCACGAGCGACTCGAAAACCGCACGCCCGTCCGTGCTCAGCAGCGCGCCGTCGCACGCGCGCTCGGGATGCGGCATGAGGCCGAAGACATTGCGCTGCGCATTGCAGATGCCCGCGATGTTTTCCGTGGCGCCGTTCGGATTTGCCTCCGGCGTCACGCGGCCCGCCCCGTCGCAGTAGCGCACAAGCACGCGGTTCTCGGCATTCAGCGCGCGCAGCGTCTCGGTGTCGGCGATGTAGTTTCCTTCGCCATGTGCGATCGGCACACGCAGGACGCGGCCGACCTCGGATGTGGAGAGAAAGGGGTTCGCGGTATTTTCCACACGCAGCGAGACGTGCTCGCAGATGAAGTGCATGTCGCGATTGCGGATGAGCGCGCCGGGCAGCAGCCCGCTCTCGCAGAGGATCTGGAAGCCGTTGCAGATGCCGAGCACGAGCACGCCTTTCGAAGCCTGCTCGACGATGGATTTCATCACCGGCGAAAATCGCGCGATGGCCCCGCAGCGCAGGTAGTCGCCGTAGCTGAAGCCGCCCGGCAGCACGATGAGATCGTAGCCCGCGGCGCTGGTTTCCTTGTGCCAGAGGAAGTCAGTGTCGAAGCCAAATTCGCGCAGGACAAAGTGGCAGTCCTGATCGCAGTTCGAGCCGGGAAAGCGGATGACGGCAGCGCGCATGTGCTATTTCTCCAGCACGAGCTCGTAGTCTTCGACGACCGGATTGCTCAGCAGGTCGCGGCAGATTTCGTGCAGCTTCGCCTCATCGGCGCCGTCCACCTCGACTTCGAGCATCTTGCCGACGCGGACGCTTTTCACGCCGGGCAGCCCATGGTGGCGCATCGCTTCCCGCACGGCCACGCCCTGCGGGTCGAGAATGCTGAGTTTCGGCATCACGATCACTTTTGCTTTCATAAGAGGCGCGGGTTTTAAGGAGCGTGCAGCCGCGTGTCGAGAACTCCGCTCATGCACTTCGCAAATTCGGGTCGGCCCGGCTTTCTTACTCTTTGACCTGCTCTTGCTCGTGCTCTCGGACGCGGTGGGGACGAGAGCAGGAGCAAGAGCAGGTCAAAGAGTAAAGATTCCGATCCCGGCCAATCCCGGCTCGACACGATTCCGAAAGCGCCGCTATCGTGCGCGCATGTTTCGACGCGTCCGCCTGTCCGCCCTGCTCGTGCTGGCGGCGTGCGTTTCCGCGGCGGCGGATGCACCGCAGCCGCTCTCCGAGGAGGAGGTCCGCGGGGCGGAATTCCTCGAAGGCCTCTCCATCCCGACTCCCGGCGAAATTTTTGCGGCCTTCGGAAAAATCGGCAAGCCCGACTGGGCCGCATTTTTCCGCAAGCACCCGCCCACGCCACACACCAGCCGTCCGCTCATCGCGCTGAGCCTCGGCACGCGCATCGCCGACGGATTTCTCGCCGCGGAGGCGCAGGACCGGCAGCAGGCGAAAAACGTCTCAACGGAGATCAAGCTCCTCGCGAAGAGCCTCGGCCTGGAGCAGGAATTCATGGTGCGCAGCAACAGCATCGCGGACTTCGCGGACAGCCGCCGGTGGGACTCGCTCGACGAGGAACTCGAGGCCGTGCAGGCCGAACTCGCCGCCGCGATGGCCGGGCGGAACGACGCCGAACTCGTGACGCTCATGTCGCTCGGATGCTGGCTGCGCACGGTGGACATCGCAGGCGCGCAGCTCGCGGCGAACTACACGCCCGAAGCCGCGGGGATCTTGCGCCAGCCCGCCGTCGCCGAATTTTTCGCGGCACGCCTCGATGCGCTGCCCGCGAAAATCAAAACCCTTCCCGTGGTCGCGGAAATCCAGCGACGCCTCCCCGCTCTCGGTGCGACGCTCTCGCTGCCCGCCGAATCCCCGCCATCCGCCGAGGCCGTGAACGGGATGCACGCTCTCCTCGCAGGCATGATCAGCCTCATCGCCGCGCCGGAAAAATGATCCGCACTTCTCTCATCGCATCGTTGCTCGCACTCGCGGGCACATCGTTCGCCGGCCCGGCCAGCGGCGACGCCGCAGTCACCTGCCGCCGCGCCGCGCTCGACCTCGCGGGCGCTTGGGCGAACGACGGCTTCCGCCTCCGGGAAAACTCGTGGGCCGGCACGCTCCCGGCCGGCAAGCCCGCGCTCGCACGCGTGAACCTCCTCGCCGGAAACCGCTACTGGTTCACCGCCGCGACGAACGCCGCCTCGACCACGCTCGCCGTGCAAATCTACACCGGACGCGGAGAGCCCGTCGCCGCCGGGACGCATCGCGACGGCCCGGTCGCCGCCGCGGGATTTGCGCCCGCCGCGAGCGGCACATACATTGTCGCCATCAGCGAATCCCGCGGCACGCCGGTGCCGTTCTGCCTCGTCCATTCCTACAAATAAGCAATGCCAACCAAGACCCCGCCGACCACCTCCGCCGGAACCCGCGCCGCCCGCGACCGCGTGGTCCAGTTCAGCATTTTCCTCCGCAACAAAGTCGGGGCCTTCCTCGACGTGGTGCGGCTCCTCCAGGAGCACCAGGTGAATGTGCTCGGCACCACCATCGAGCCGAGCGCCGACACCGCGATCGTGCGCGTCGTCGTGAGCGATCCGGATGCCGTCGAGGGGATTTTTCACCTGCACTCCATCCCCTACTCCACCTGGCCGCTCGTCGTCGTCGAGCTGAAGGAGGCCGATCATTTCGGCCAGGTGCTTACCGCGCTGCTCGCTGCGGAGGTGAACATCTACGGCGCCTACGCGCTGCTCACGCGCCCGCACGGCCACGCCACCCTCGCGCTCCACGTCGAGGACAACGAGTGCGCCACATCCGTGCTGAACGGCAGCGGCTTCATCATCCTGAGCCAGGACGATCTCTCGCGCTGAGCGGGACTACTGCGGCACCTGCTGACTCGCCCCGACCTTCGCGATTTTCGTGCCGGCAATATCCACATGCGGCTCCGTGCCCGGCAGCGTGAGGGGCGCATTGACGATCTCCACCTTCGCGCCGATACCGACGGTGTTGTAAAGATTCACCACATCGCGCGAGCGCATGCGGATGCAGCCGTAGCTCGCCGGGGTGCCGATGCGCCACTCCTCCGCAGTGCCGTGGATGTAGATGCAGCGCGCATACGAATTGCGGTTCTCGGATTCCTTTCCATCGAGCCACAGGATGCGCGACACGATCGGGTCGCGGCCCGGCGCATTCGGCTGCACGATCTCGCCCGTCGGGCGGCGGCTGGAAAATTTCATCCCCTGCGGCTGGCCGCTGCCGATCTTCTTTGCGATCTCATGCTGCCCGAGCGGCGTGCCGTAGCTGCCATTGCGCGAACTGAGGCAGAACTTCGACGTGGAGACATCATACAATTTCACAAACTCACCCTTGCGATAAAGCGCCAGCTTTTGATCCGGCACACTGACGACCATCGTGTGAATGTTGTCCCTCGCGCACGACGCGAGAAACATTGCCATGATCACGCTGAGAATGCGGAGGGTCTTGTGCATCATTGGCTGCGAAAATATCCGTGCTGCGCGAACGCGCAACCCCGCGTTTTCCACACAGTGGGACCATTGGAAAAATCGGAAGTCATCCTGAGCGAGTGAAACGAGTCGAAGGACCCCGTGAGAATGCGTGCAAGCTTCAGAAGTGCCTGCACACCGCCCGTGAACACACGGGATTCTTCACTGCGCGGATCGTCCCTCGCCGCCCCGTTCAGAATGACCTCACGTATGACATGCAACCCCGTGTTTTCCCTTGAGCCGCCAAGCCGCCGCAACGATCCTCCCCACATGATTACACGGCTCTGGCTCACTTTTCTGCTTCTGCTCGCCGCCCCGCTTTTTGCGGCGGACGAATCCATCGCGAGACCCGCCGCTCCAGCGCCCGTCGGCCCCGTCTTCGTCATCCCGATCCACGGCGAAGTGGGCGAGCCGCAGTTCTTTTTCCTCCGCCGCGCTCTGAAGGAAGCGCAGCGTGCAAACGCCAGCGCCGTGATTCTCGACGTGGACACACTCGGCGGGCGCGTGGATGCCGCGATGGATGAAATGGACGCGCTGCTCAGCACGCGCATCCCAACGATTGCTTTCGTAAACACGAAGGCGATCTCCGCGGGCTCTCTCATCTCACTCGCAGCAAAGCGCATCTACATGCACCCGAATGCAGTCATCGGCGCATCCGCCGTCGTCGGCGGCATGGGCGAGGATCTGAAGGAAACGATGAAGGAAAAAAGCACCTCGCTGGTGGCGGCAAAGGCGCGCGGCGCTGCGAAGGCGTGCGGCCACCCCGAGGATGTCGCCGAGGCATTCGTGCGCAAGGAGAGCGAAGTGAAGCGCGGCGATGTCGTCGTGGACTCGAAGGACACGCTGCTCACGCTGAATACTGCTGACGCTACGAAGCTCTACGACGGGCAGCCACTCCTCGCGATCGGCACCGCGGAGAATCTTGATGAGCTGATGAAAACCGCCGGCCTCAGCGGCAACGTCCGCCACATCGAACCGACCGGCTTTGAAACACTCGCTTACTGGCTCACGACTTTTTCAAAACTGTTGCTTATCGGCGGAATTGTTTGCGGATTCATCGAGTTCAAAATCCCGGGGTTCGGAATCTTCGGTATCTGCTCGATTACCTGCTTCGCGCTTTTTTTCGCCAGCTACTTTATTGCGGGTCTCTCAGGCTGGGAGGCCGCCGTGGTCTTCGCGGTCGGCCTTTTGCTCGTGCTCGGTGAATTTTTTCTCCACCCCGGCACGATGATCCCCGGCCTCGTTGGTGTTCTGCTCATGCTCGGTTCGCTCGTGTGGGCGATGGTGGATCACTGGCCCGGCACGCCCACGATCCCGACCTCCGAGGAACTCCGCCGCCCGCTGCTCAACCTCGTGATCGCGCTGCTCGGCGGTGGCGTCCTCATGGCCGTGCTCGCGAAATTTTTGCCAAACACCTCCATCTTCCGACGCCTCGTGCTCTCGACCGCATCCGCGAGCGGCCCCGCCGTCACAGTGCCCATTGTAAATCTCGAATTGCACGTCGGCGACACCGGCGTCGCCGCGACCACGCTGCGCCCCTCGGGCAAGGCGACGTTTCAGGACAACGCGCACGATGTGATCACCGACGGCAACTTCATCCGGGAAGGCACCAGCGTGCGCGTCGTAAACGTGGACGGGATGCGCGTGGTGGTCGAGGCCGTGTCCGACTCGCAAGGCTGACGCGGCGCTACGGCGCGGTGCTCCACCAGTTTCCCGACATCGCGATCAGGCACAGCATCTTCAGCGTGCGCGCGTAGTATCGGTCGCCGGGATCGTCGCTCGCGACGATGTGTTCCCACAGCGCATTCAGCCAATCCTGATGCGCGGCGTCGCACATCGCGCCGACGCCGAAGCAAGCGGTGAACGCCATCGAGCGATCATCGCGATCGAGAATTTTTCCCGAGAGATCGTAGCCCGCGACGATGCGTTCCGGCTTGCCGTTCGTGGCGACTTTCAGCCAGCCGGTGATGCGGTTCACCGCGGTTTTCGCGCGCGGCTCTCCATACAGTAGAAAGTCGAGTCCGAGGCGCAGCGGGACACGGCATGAGTTGTAGGAAAAGTGGCCGTCGTGTTTTCCCTCAAGATACTTGCCCGCAGGCGGGCGAGGGTCGCGATCCACGGCGATGACGAAATCCGGCAGCAGCCCCGTCTTCACGGCGAAGCGCGACTGCAGGCCGTCAATCATCCGGTAGCCGGTTTCGATCACGCGGTTCCAATCAGGGTCGTCCGTTGTATGCCGAAAGCTGCGAAAATGATCGGGCGCAAAATCCGACAGGCGCGTGCTGAAAAACATCGGGCTCCCGGCATCGGCCCAGTCGCCGAGTTTTGTCGTCCACGTCTTCGCGTTGATCTCGTCCTTCTTGATCGCGGCGATGAGGGCGCGCGCCTCGTCGCGATAATGGATCGTCCCCGCGCTGCCCCACTGCGCATCCGCGAGCAGCAGCGCCTGCGCGATGTCGAGGTCGCCGTCCGTCGCCGAGTCCCCGTCGTCGCGCAGCGTGCGCTCGCCGGTGACCTGCTTCCACGCCATCAGCCGCGGGTTGAAGTTGCTCGGGTGCGCGCGTGCGTAGCGCCACATGCCGTCGAAGATCTCGCGCGCCTGCGGGTCTGCCCCGGCCATGAATGCGGTGATGAGCATCCCGTAGCCGTGCCCCTCGGAGACCGCGGTCTTCCTTGGCCCCTTCCCTTTCTCGTCCTCGTCCACGAGCACGAAAAAATTTCCCGCCGTGCGCGATGGCGCGAGATACTTCGCCTTCCACTTCCGGTAAAATACGAGCGTCCCATCGTCGAGCTGCGCCTGCGTGACGTGACCCGGCTTGATCGATCCCGCGGCGTAGCGCGTGTGCTGCGGGAACGGATGCGCGCACGGATCGACTGCACGTGCGCCTCTTCCGAAAAATACCGAACTGATGGCGAGCACCAGACCGAACGAGATCCAGCGACGATGCGGGATCACGTCAGCCGGACTTCTTTCCGGTTTTCTGAAGGCGTCTCGCTGTTTCCTGCACGAGTTCCATCGCGACCTTCAGATCGAGGTCAGCAAGTTTTTTGAAACGGATGCAGCATTTGCCGACGGAGACTTTGCCGAGACGCTCCTTGTTTTTCTCTGCGAGGGATTCGTCGTCTGCGCAGCCGAGGTAGAGGCTGATGTATTGCTTCTGGCTGGCGACTCCCACCACGCCGGTGTCACCCTCGCGACCGCTCTCGTATTTGTAGCGGTATTTTCCGAAGCCGAGGAAGCCGCCGATCACGTCGGGCTTGAGCTTCGGCACTGCCTTGCGGATTGCGTCGTGCAGTGCGCGCACATCGCTGCGCCGCGGCTCGGCGAGGCTGGCGAGATACTGCGCGGGGGTCTTGATGTCTGGGGGTGCGATCATGGAACGATTCTCCGAGGATGTGGCAAGAGTCCGCCGATACAGAAAATGTTAACCGCAGATGAACACGGATGAACGCAGATGAATGTTTCCTATCTGCGTGCATCCGCGTTCATCTGCGGTTCTAAAATCAGCCGGGATCAAAACAATTCCGTGATCGCCTTCGTGCCGAAGTCCACGAGCGAGAATGGGCGGCCTTGCGGGCCGGGGAGATGGCCTTCGATGTCGAGGCCGAGGCCGTGGAAAATGGTGGCGACAATTTCCTTCGGCTCGACGGGACGCTCGGTTGGGAAGCCGCCGATCTCGTCGCTCTTGCCGATGGCGCGTCCGCCTTTCACTCCTCCGCCGGCGAAGTAAACGCTCCAGCACTGCGGCCAGTGATCGCGTCCGCCCGCGGGGTTCACTTTCGGCGTGCGTCCGAATTCGGCGAGGCTCGCGACCATCGTCGTCTCCAGCATCCCGCGCTGGTGGAGATCCTCGATGAGCGCGCTGTAGCCCTGGTCGTACATCGGCGCGACGATGTCCTTCATGCCGGCGATGCTCGTGAATGGCTTCGAGCCGTGGATGTCCCAGGTGATTTCGTTGAAGACGGTGATGAACGTGTTCAGCGTGACGAAACGCACGCCGCGCTCGACGAGCCGCCGTGCGAGCAGGCAGCACTGGCCGAAGCGGTTCATGCCATAGCGCTCGCGGACTTTCACCGGCTCCTTCGTGAGATCGAATGCGTCGCGTGCGAGCGGCGAAGTCATGAGCCGGTACGCGGCCTGGAAATTTGCGTCCATGAGTTGCGCGTCCGGCGATGCCTCGAAATTTTTCATCGTGCCCTCGATCACCTCGCGCAATTTGCGACGGCGATCGAGCCGCGCCTCGCCGATCTCCGCGGGCGGCAGCAGATCCGGCACACGGAAGTCCGGCTTCGACGGATCGGCATTCAGCACAAAGGGATCGTGGCTTTTGCCAAGAAAGCCCGCGTCCTGCCCGTGCGACATGTTGCCGCCAGTCGGCCCCATCGGCTCGGGGAGGATGACGTGGCCGGGCAGTTCGTTGCGGCGGCCTTTGAGGAATTCATACACGCAGCCCGCGTGCGGCGTATTGATGCCGCCGGTGAAAAGGCGGCCCGTCTGCATCATCTGATGCCCGGTGTCATGCACCGCCGCCGCGGTGTGATGCACGCTGCGCACGATGCTGAACTTGTCCGCGATCGCAGCGTGCTTCGGGAAAATCTCGGTGATTTGGAAATCGCCCTTTGTCGAGATGGGCTTGAACGGCCCGCGCACTTCGCGCGGCGCGTCGGGCTTCGGATCCCAGCAGTCGAGCTGCGAGGGCGCGCCGAGATTGAAGATGAGGATGCACGCCTTTTCCGACGACGACGGCTTCAGCAGCGCGGCCTCCGCGCGGGCGAGATTTGCGAGTGAAAAACCGAGCGCGCCAAGCGTGCCTACTTGCAGGAAGTCGCGACGCGAAACGCCGTCGCAAGTGGTGATGGAGCCGGGGCCGGTGACTTTGATCATGGCAAGGAAAGGTGGGGGTTGGAGTTGTTAACCCGCTTCCCGCCGCTCGCCAAGGCGTTGTTCGCCGGATTCGCCCGGCACCCCCACGCTACTTCGCGATGAGCGACGGCACGAGCGCGGCGGCATTCGGGCTGCCGAGGCCGGTCACGTAGTCGTAGCTGACCGTCGTCGTGAAGCCGCCGTTGTTGCCGACGGTGATGTCGTAGAAGTTCGTGGAATATGCAGAGCCGGCGACGCCGTAGATCGCGGTGAGCACACCGGTGAGTGCGGACGCGCGCTGGGAATTCACGAGCGCCTGAAGCGCCGCCCACTGCGGTGATCCCGCGCTCGTGCCGCCGACGGTGATCCAGCCGGTGGAGCCGTTGTAGTTTGAAATGTAAACCGGGAAGCCGGTGGAGGGATTCGCGTTGTAGCTCACGTCCGGGACGGTGCGCTTGCCGGTCGCCTGCCAGCCGGACTGGTACGTGGGCTGGCTCTCGTAGGCGCTCACGCCGCCGCCGCTGCCGGACCATGCTACCTCGGAGGCGATGCCGTTGCTGTCGAGGCTCAGTGTCGTGCCGCCGACTGCGACGACGTTGGGCGATGCAGCGGGCCAGATGACGCCGGAGCCGTTGTCACCGGAAGCAGCGAAGAACGACACCCCGGCCTTTGTGAAATGCGAATCGTAGCTCGTCTCGCCGGAAAATTCCGCCGCTCCCCAGCTCATCGAGACCTGCTTCGCGCCGAGGTTATTCACCGCGTAGTCCACTGCGCCGAGCAGATTCGAGATGCTGGCCGACTTTGCGATCACGACGACGATTTTCGCACCCGGCGCGATGGCGTGCGCCCATTGCACATCGAGCGCCGTCTCCAGCGCCCAGCCGCTGTCCGCGGTCCTCGGCTTGCCCTGCGGATAATAGATGCCCAGCGTGGTCGTCGGGATGCCCATCGCGCCGCAGAAAACATTCAGGTCATTCTGCAACGTCGTGCTGCCGTACGCGTCCACGATCGCGATCGTCTGGCCCGCGCCGGTCGCGGTCAGCTTGTCAAAGCCATACGCGTGGCGAATCTGCGTCGCGCTGTAGCCGCTGGGCCCCGTCCCGAGGAAAGGGCGGACGCGGACCTGGTTGCCGAGCGTCCAGAGCGGCGGGGCCGCAAAATGCAAATCCGCCTCGCTTTGCCCGCCACCGCGGGAGTCTTCGTCGGCCCACACCATTTGCGGGGAGACGGTGAAGTGGAAGGCGAGTGCAACGACGGACGGGAGGAGCAGGGAGCGGGGAGTCATAAACGCGCGCAAAAGACAGCACTCAGCCCGCCATGTCCACAGGAATTATCATGACATTCGCGAGAAAGATGGCGGACCGCTGAATGGCGGCTGCGGCTGCGTTTTATTCACGGTGCAGCGCACTCGACAGCAGCGCCGGGGCTCATGCACTTTCCACACGATTCATGCACGGCACCTTCGGAAAAATCACGGGTGAGAAACCACGTCCGCACGTTTTGAAAAACCGCGCCGCGCCCATTTCCCGATGACCGCCACGCTCTCCAAATACGCCAAGGTCTTCGCCGTCGGCGCGCAGAACACCTTCGTGTACCGCTGGAATTTCGTGTTGCGATCCGTCGTCGGCATCGTGCCGCTGGTCGGGACGATTTTCCTGTGGCGCGCGATTTTCGACAGCGGCGGCGGGAGGCTGAGCGGCTACACGTTCAGCCAGCTCATCATGTATTTCGCGATGACCGTCTTCGTGGAGAATCTCGTGACCCCGACCGAGGACGAATGGCAGATCGCGGGCGAGATCCGCGACGGGAAGATGAGCTTCCTCCTGCTGAAGCCGCTGAACTACATCGCCTACCGCTTCACGCTCTACGCGAGCTACCGCCTGCTCTACACGGTCGTGCTGCTGCCCGGCGTGGTGCTGATTTTTTTCTTCCTCCGCGATCACATCTCGCTGCCCGTGCATGCGGCGACGTGGCTGTGGTTCGCCGTGAGCACAGCACTCGCGGCGGTGATCCAGTTTTTCATCGCCTACACGATCGCGATGCTCGCGTTTTGGATCCTGGAGATTTCGACGATCGTCTTCATCGTTTTTTCCATCGAGTATTTCCTGAGCGGCCACGCGTTCCCGCTCGACATGCTGCCGCCGTGGATCGCGGGCTTTGTAAAATGGAGCCCTTTCCCGTACGAGCTGTATTTTCCCGTGCAGGTCTTCACGGAACGCATCAGCGGCGCGGCGCTCGCGCAGGGAATCGCGATCCAGGCGTTCTGGGCATTTGCGATGTGGATGTCCGGCGTGACGCTCTGGCGCATCGGCATCCGGCGCTACCAGGCGGTGGGAGGATGAACACTTGAACCGCTACCTATCCATCTTCCGGCTCACCGCGCGGAACTCGCTCATCCGCGAGATGAACTTCAAGCTGAACTTCCTCCTCTGGATGGTCGTCGAGTTGCTGTGGTTCGCGGGGCAGCTTGCATTCATCGAGGTGCTGTACGGGCAGGTGAACGAGATCGCCGGCTGGTCGAAGTGGCAGCTCGTCGCGCTCGTCGGCGTCCACCAGATCATCGCGCAGCTCTTCCAGGCGTTCTTTTACATCAATATCGCAAACCTCCCCGAACTCGTCCGCACCGGGCGGCTGGACCTCATGCTCACGCTCCCGATGGATGCGCAGTTCGCCGTGAGCACGCGGCAGGTGAGCTTCGACTGCATCGTGAATTCGCTCGTCGGCGTGGCCATCGTCGCGTTCGCACTCGCGAAGCTCCACATCGTCCCGAGCATCGCGCAGCTTGCGCTCTTCGCGTGCGCGGTGCCGCTCGGAATTGCCGTGCATTACGCGGTGATGTTCGGCCTCTCGTGCATCAGCTTCTGGATCATCCGCGCGCAAAGTTTCATTCACGGCTACTTCAATCTCTTCCACATCGGCCGCTACCCGGAGGCGGTGTTCCGCGGCGTCTTCCGGTTCATTTTCACATGGCTTGTGCCCGTCATCCTCGTCTCGAATGTGCCTGCAAAAATCCTCGCGCACCCGTTCACTTCACCGTGGGCCGGGCTCGCCATGCTCTCCGCTGCGACCCTCGCCGTGCTCGCCGCCACGCGCGCCCTGTGGCTGCTCGCGCTGCGGCGCTACGGCAGCGCGAGTTCGTGAAATGCGCGCCGATTTTCCCGCATCCATAACGCCTTCGGATCGGCCTTCGGATCGCCGTGAAAAATGTTCCCATTATCCCCTTGCGCCGCAGGGGTGAAGTCCGTATCTATCCCGCCCTTTTCCCAACCGGATACCCTTTTAATCATGCCGAAACCGCAGCCAAAGAAAGCCGCAAAGAAACCCGCCGCCAAGGCGAAGGCGAGCAAGCCCGCGCCGAAGACCGCGAAGCCCGCGAAGACCGCGAAGACCGCGAAGACCGCGAAGGCTGCGAAGCCCGCAAAACCGGTGAAGATCGCCAAGGTCGTCGCGAAGGCGGTGAACCATGTGAAGCCCGTCTCCGGCCGCCCCGTGCCGAGGAAGCCGGTGACGCTCACGCCTTTCTTCAAGCTGCAAAAGCAGCGCCTCATGGTACTGCGCGACACCATCCTCGACTCGATGGCCGGCGTCGCAAAAGATACGCTGCGCTCGCGCCCCGAGGGCAGCGAGGCCAGCGCATTCGGAATGCACCAGGCCGACGCGGGCAGCGACGCATACGACAAGGACTTCGCGCTCTCCCTCCTCTCGCAGGAGCAGGACGCACTCTACGAGATCGAGGAGGCGCTCAAGCGCATTGATGCCGGCACGTACGGAGTCTGCGAGATGAGCGGCAAGGCCATCTCCCACCTCCGCCTCGAGGCCATGCCCTTCGCCCGCTGCACCGTCGAGTGCCAGGCGGAACTCGAAAAGAACAAACGCTTTCAACGCTCGCGCGTCCCAGTCACCTCCCTCTTCGGCCTCACCGAAGACGGTGGCGAATCCGACAGCGACGGCGACGAACCCGAAGAAACTCCAGCAAAACCAACCGAAGACTAAATCAACATGGCACGCGACTTCATCATCCTCGAATGCACGGAGGCAAAAGCGGAGGGGAAACCCGTCTCCCGCTACATCTCCAAGCGCAACAAGAAGAGCCTCAACACACCGAACCGGCTCGAAAAAAAGAAATACAACCCAAATCTCAAGCGCCGCACCCTGCACCGCGAAATCAAGTAACATGAGCCAGCCAAAAACACCCCAACGCCGCACCAATTTCCGCAAAGCCAACCGGTGCATGCCGCGCCGTCGCGTGGACGTCGCGCTCGATTCGATTGATTGGAAGAACCCTGAACTCCTCAAGCGCTACGTGACCGAGGCGGGCAAGATCATGCCCCGACGCGCCACCGGCGTCCCCGCGCGCTTCCACCGCAAGATCAACAACGCGATCAAGCGCGCACGCCAGGCGCTGCTGATGCGCTGAGGCGCACATCCGCGACATCGCTGGTTTTTCAAAGCGCGCCACCGGAAAGGTGGCGCGCTTTTCTTTCGTACGATGCCGCGGACAGAAAATGTGGGATGCAAATCCCACCGCCATTCGCCATTCGCCATTCGCCCTCCGTCACCCCGCTCGTTTCGTAAAAATTCACGCCGTCCCACCGTCTCTCCTTGCGTTGGATGCGAGCCCCGGGAACACTCCGCGGCCTGCATCGGCGGAAACGGCGGCGCAGCACAACCAAACCCAACCTAACACCAACTCATGAAGAACATCATCGTCATCATCGCCGCAATCCTCGCGGTCGGAATCAGCGGCTGCGCACACAAGAAGCCGGCCCACGCCTGCACGGACGGCAAGTCCTGCTGCGCGAAGGTTGCAAAGAAGCACTAATCCGCGATTCAGAATCCAGACGACGGGGCGCACCGGAAACGGTGCGCCCCGTTTGCTTTTGCGGAGAAAATCCCGGATCGCTGCACACCGTGATGCGGACACTCCATTCCGCGGATTCCGCACATGCACTTCCGCGGCCAGGCAAAACAGCCGCGGCATTACCCTAGGGAACCGATGATTTAATCGTCGGCACAGAAACCGAGCACATTGAGTGAAGGATTTTTGACCGCGAAAGGGACGAAAGTGACGAAAAACAGCGGGAAGACCCCGCATCTTTTTCGCGCCTTTCGTGTCTTTCGCGGTCACTCCGATTTAATCAGCGGTTCCCTAGCGAGACACGCCGTTCCCTGCGTCGTACGCCGCGACGATGAAACGGGCCGTGTACCAGATCGCGATGCAGATGATCACGAGCGCGGAGACCTTCAGGAAAAGCATCAGCGGCCGCTTCTCATTCCGCCGGAAGCAGTGCGGACACTTCCTCATCGTCCATCGAATCCGTCTATGGCATTGCGGACAGGGTATGCGGATGCGCACTTTTCGTCTGGAATGGGAATGGAATTGCCTGGCGGTCGGGGAGTCTATTTTTATCCAAATCACGGCGGTTCGCAAAACTGTTTGTCGCATGGCCCGGCAAAAAATCCATGCCTCAAATCAAAAACCGTTCCAAGCACGCCGCACGCGCTGCCAACTCACGGCCACACGCCATCCACAATCGGGCGCGTCTTCAACTGCGCCGGATCCACCACGCAATGCCGCACGCGCTGCCGCTTCCACGTGTAGGTGATGTGAACGAGCCCGTCCGCAGTCTGGATGATCGCCGGGTAGCTGTATTCGCCCGACTCGTTCTCCAGCGTGAGCGCGGCCTCCCACTTCGCACCGTCCTGCGAGAGCGCGAGATTCAGCGGCGTGCGGCCCTTCGCGGTGTGATTGTACACGAGCAGGTGCCGGCCGTCGCGCAGCGTCACGGCATCGGTGCCGGAGTTCGGGTTCGGCAGCGCGGTGAGCGTCATTTCACCCCACGTCCTGCCGAGGTTCGCGGAGGCGATTTGGAAAATGTGCGCCTGCTTCGTTCGTCCGAGCGCCAGCAGCTTTTCGCCGCCGAGGAAAAGCACGCTCGGCTGGATTGCGCCGATGGACTTGCCGTCGTTCACCGCGTCCGTCTTTGACCACGTCGCGCCGCCATCGCTGCTGCGCTCGAAATGCACGCGCCAGCCGTCATGCTCCGTGCTCGTCGGCGAAAGGATGTCGCCATTCGCGAGCTGCACCGGCTTGTTCTTGATCGGCCCCAGAACGCCGTCCGGCAGACGCCGCGCATCGCTCCAAGTCTTCCCGCCGTCGCTCGAATTCCGCAGCATGCCCCACCATTGGCTCGGCTTCGGGCCGACTTTGTAAAACAGCAGCAGCGCCCCGCCCTTCGGCTGAAACAGCACGGGATTCCAGCACGGATGCCGCGTGCCATCTGCCTGCACGCCGTTCGCGACCTCGACCGGCTCAGTCCATTTTCCATCCGCAAGACGCGACGACCAGATGCCCACATCCGCCTTCCCTTCGGCTGTGCCGCCGAACCACGCGGCCACGATCCCACCGCCCGCCGACTCCACGATCGTCGTCGCATGGCAGCTCGGAAATGGCGCGGTCTCGTAGATGAATTCCGACTTTGCAAATCCCGCCTGCGGCTCGCTCGAACGCGGAGCCACAGGCGCATCGCCCAACCATTTCCACGCGGTGAGCTGATGCGTGCCATCGAGCTTCTTCCACACCACCGCATCCGCGCTGCGGGCCTTGCCGTTCTCCGTGAGCGCAATCGTGAGCCGATAGTTCAGCCCCGCCACGACCTGCCGCTGGACTTTCTCGATGGCCTGGAATGTGAGCTTCGGATCATGCGCGGTGACGGCGAACTTCGCCGCGGCGAGCGCATCCGGATCCTTCACCGACAAGCCGCCGAAACCGCCCGGCACCTGCGCCGGAAGTCTCGGCGCAAGCGCGGCGATGAGGAATGCAACGAGGGTGATCAGCAGCGGATGTGTTTTCATGGGGGGAAATCTCAGGTGGAATTTTTCTCATCGCGCGGGCGGATGAGCAGCACGAGAAACACTGCAACAATCGCCGCCACTGCACAGATCGAAAAAATCACCGACGGCGGCAGGCCCGCATCGCGCATCGCACCGACGCGCCACGTCGCGACTCCACCTGCGCCGATGCTCACGAGGTTCATCATGCCGTAGCCCGTCGCGCGCAGCTCGGGCCGCACGATCTGGCAGAGGATCGGCATGTTGTTGCAGTCGAAAAATCCCCAGCCGATCCCGAACAGCACGAGGAAAAAAACCGCGGCCCCGGGCGACGGCGCGTAGCCGATGCCGAAGAGCGCCGGCACGCACAGCACCATGCCCGCCGCGCTCGCGAGGATGCGCCCGCGCGCCGTGCGCCGCATCCACCGGTCTGCGATGATCCCCCCGAGCAGCGCGCCGAGGAACGACGCAGCCGTGACGGGCAGCGTCGCCCACAACCCCGACATCCCCTGCCCCAGATCGAACATCTTCCGCAGAATCGGCGGCATCCAGTCCTTCACCACCCAGCCCGCAAGCGCGGGCAGCGTGAAGTAGAGCACCAGCAAAATGAACGCGCGGTTCGACAGCAACTCGCGCAGCGCGGGCAGCGGCGAAATTTTCCCGCCCGCCCCCGCCCCGCCCTGCCGCGGCGCATCGCGCAGTGCAAACAGCAGCACGACCGCGTAGCCCACGCCGAACGCGCCGCACCAGTCGAACGCCGCGCGCCACCCGTTGCGAGAATCCGCCACATAGCCGCTGAATCCGCCCAGCGCGACTCCGAGGTAGATGCCCATCTGGTGCGCGCCCACCGCGCGCGAACGCGTCGGCCCCGTGTGAAAATCCGCGATGAGCGCGAGCGCCGCCGGGATGTAAAACGCCTCGCTGATTCCCATCAGCGCGCGCGTCCACACCATCTGCTCATACGTGTGGACATGCCCCGTGCACCACGTCACCGCCGACCACACCGCGAGGCTGCCGATGATCGTCCACCGCTTGCTCAGCCGGTCCGCGACGAACCCGCCAATCGGACTCAGCCCCGCGTAAATCCATTTGAACCACGCGCCGAGCAATCCCCAGCGCGCTTCGGTCGCGATGTCGGGAATGGCACCCATCACCGAGTCCTTCATCGCCGCGAGCATCTGCCGATCCAGATAGTTCAGCAGCGCCACGGGAAAAAGCAGCGTCACCGCGAGCCACGCGCCGGAGTGCAACCGCGGATTGTTTGCCCGCAAATTCATTCCAAAAAATCCAGACGGAGGAACCACTGACCTGCACTGACCTGCACTGATGAAGCAGATGAGTGAAGGGGATGTTCCCTTGAGGCTTCGCTTTTCAGGTGAAGATAAATCAGCGGCACAATCCCCATGAAATTCTTCATCAGTGCAGGTCAGTGCGGGTCAGTGGTTCAAACAACTTCGGAATGAAGGTTCATGTGCGGTCGGGTGAGAAATCTCATGCGGCAAATTTTGCGAGCGCCTTCTGCATTTCCTCGTCCGCGCCGAGCAGCACGAGATCGATCGGCAGCACCACGCCATCGCCATCCTTCACAAAATTCCCCGGATGCGCGTCGAACGCCTCGTCTTCATCGAGGTCGCGGTAAAACGCGAGCGCACCGGGCCGACCAAGCGAGAGCCCGTGCAGCGGCGCGAACCAGAGTTTTCCCATGAAGGCGGTCATCTCCTCCCCATTGACCCCCTCGCCGAGAATCGTCCGCTGCGAAGTCACGATTGCCAGCTTCCCGTCTTCGCGCGCAATGCCCTCGAACCGCACGTCGTCGCCGAAGATGCTGTTTTGCAAAAGCAGCCGTTCGAGGTATTCGAGCGGCAGCGCGCCGGTCAGTTCAGGCTCGCCGCAGGTCTCTGCTCCGCACACCACCATGAATCCAAACCGGCCCGGATGCGTTGCCTTGAAGTGCCGCGACTGGTCGCCCGGAATCCACACTCGGTGCTCTTCGCCTCCGTCGCAGATTTGCGCCAGATAGTCCGCCGGAGAAATCAGGCGCGCATTTTCTTCTGCCCAGGCAACGAGGTCTCTCTCCTGGTGTCGGCGAAAAATTTCTCGGCCGCCAATTTCAGACGTTCCCGCTGGAGACGGAGTTGCTCGGAGGTGGCGCGCGGCTGATTCAAGCGCACTTTGAGCATCTCCTTCGGGTCGGTCAGGTAGATTGGCGGTTTCATCGGGCATACGGTAGCGGCAGTTCGGGGGAGGGTCAAACGCTCTGTCAGCATGGCAGCGCCGTGCGTTCAAAATCGAGGTCATTCTGAGGGACTCTGAAAAGCGGAGTGCGACGAGACAGCGCGGCAAAGTAGGCGAGATTTCCAATCTCGCGCGGGAGGATGGGCGAAGGCGGCAGGATGGTGCGCAGCATTGGCGCGCTCGGGAGAGCGCGATGCGGACTTCCACCCACGCCTACGATCTCCACCACCTCGCTACGCTCGCCATCGCAAGGTTGAAAACTTCGGCTGCTTTGCATGGCCGCGAACGCCACACACTCCCCCGCAGCCGTCACCGCGAGCGCGGATTTCGCAGATAGTAAAAGCGCCCGTCCTCCGCACCGACGAGAAGATCGGGCACGCCGTCGTTGTTCCAATCCACCGTCATCGGGCTCGTGTCGTGGCCTGCGAGATTCAGCGTGTCGAGGTTGCCCGTGTTTTTGAAAAACCATTTGCCGTCGCGGTGCCCGGTCTGCCTCCACAGCTCGGCGTTGCCGCTGTTGATGAGGATGTCCGTCGCGCCATCGCCGTCCCAATCCACGAGGCAAAACTTGCGCCGCCCGCTCTTGCCGCCGGTGCCGGTGTTGAACTGCAGCGGCTCCCCTTTCTCGTCGCAAAAGACACGCCTCGGCGGCAGCAGCACGAGTTTGCCTTCACGTTTTGCGCGCTCGAAAAATGCGAGGTAGCCCTCGTGATCGAGCATCACGAGATCATTCAGCCCGTCGTGATTCCAGTCGGTGACAAACGGCGTCGTGCGCCATTGCGTGAGCAGCGCCTTCCCCTCGGGCCGCATCCAGCCCCACGCGAGCGCGGGCTGCGCGCCGTCCCACTCGACCTCGATCGGCTGCGCGGCGGCGAGCTTCGGCTCCGTGCGCGTGCCGATGTTTTTGAACCACACGACTTTTCCGAAAATGGAATTCACGACGAGATCCGGCAGTCCATCGCCGTCCCAATCCGCGACGCTCAGCGTCGTGTAGCCCCACTTCGCCTCGGCAGGGCCTTGGATGCTCCCGTTCGGGCCAGCCATGATTCGGATCACCTTGCCGTCTGCTTCGAGATATTTCGGCGCTGCCCACTTTGGCTTTTCCACACCGGGCTTGCTCAGGTTTTTGAAAAACAAAATGTAGCCCGCAGAGTTGCCGCTCACGATGTCCGTCGCGCCATCGCCATCCCAATCCACACCCACAGGCGTCGCGAGCGCGCCGCATTTCACGTCGTCGGCCTCTTGCTGAAAATAGCGCGGCGGCAAAAACTGCGGCGTGCCGTCGGCGGAATTTTTCCCCGTGTTCTCGATGAAGGCCACGCGTCCGTCCTCATCTCCGACGATCAGATCGGGCCTGCCATCCTTGTTCCAATCGATCACCGTCGGCGTGATCATTTCGAGATCCATCGCGAGCGGCTTTCCGTCTGAAGTTTTCACCACACGGCCCGGCGCATACTTTGCCTCTGTGCGCGTGCCGATGTTTTCAAAAAACGTAAACCCGCCGCGAAACTCGCCGCAGACGAGGTCGAGTTTGCCCGTGCCGCGGAAATCCGCGAAGCACGGCGACGGCCAGCCGTACGTCTCGGCAGGTTTGTCGCCGGCCATAAGTTGCACCGGCTTCCCATATTTCGGCGCGTCGTTCGTGCCAGTATTGCGAATGACATACACGAAGCCGCGCAGCGGGCCGGCGATCCACTTGCCCTCGGGCGTGAAGGCATTGTCCCAGCCGTATTCCGTCCAGTCGTCCGCGCCCACGACGATGTCCGTTTTCCCATCGCCGTCGAAATCCACATAGCGCCAGAAATTTCCGCGCACCTTCTTCGGATGCACGTTCACCGGGAGCGGCAGCTTCGTTCCATTTCCGAGTCCGGTGCCGAGGAAATCCGGGAACTCCATCGCAGGCGTGAGCACACGCGGCTTGCCATCCACAAATGAAACCTCCGCATACTGCACGCCCTTGCTGAATCGCCGCGCGGGCTTGAAAACCGGCATCGCATCGCGCGCTGTGTCCGTGCCGGGATTTTCAAAGACGTAGGTGCCGTTGTAAGGCTTGTCCGGGCACGACACGACGAGATCGAGCTTGCCGTCGCCATTGAAATCCATCGGCAGCGGAAACGCCCACAGTCCGACGCCGAGATCCACAGCGAGGCCGGGGTGGTTGTATTTCAGCCGTTCGAGACCATCGGCGCGCGCGACGAGCGCGGGGACAATGTTCAACAGCGCGACGGATGCGAGAGCAGTGAGAGGGGTGATTTTCATGGGGAGAAAAAATGCAGGCGTGACGAACGTCACGAGCGCCGGAGCGTGCCGCACACATTGACGTTCATGCCGAGTGCGCGAGCAAATGCAGCCTTCGCAAACATGCACTCGTCCGCAGCCTGCGCGTCGTTCGCGTAGGCGACCTGGATGTGATTCGCCTGATGCTTCGCCATGAGCTGATCGCGCGACACGCCATACGTGACGGCGTGCATGATGGGCCATTGCGGCGTGGTCGCCTGCCAGCGGCGCTCGGTCTCCTCGCGCGGCAAGGTCACGACTCCGCCGCGTCCGATGTCCATGTGCAGCGCCTCGCCCTGCACGTAGATGCGCGACCACACGATCTCGCCCGGCTTGCTGATGCCACGCAGCGTCGAGCCGCCATTCGGAAAATACATCGCGGGCTGACGGAAGCCCTCCGCACCTTTCCATCCGCCGATGAAATGCGCAGGCGGCGCGGCGCCGCTGATGAGGAACACCCACACGTATTCGCCGTCAAACTCCGCGCCCCATCGCACGTCGTGCAGCGTATTCTCGACCGGCTGGCCGAGCGCAGAATGCACGCGCTGCGTGAGCAGGCCATCGAGTCCGGCGCACTCGTCCACTTCGTTGAAATGCGTGAGCGGTTGTCCGGCGCAGAGCACGCGCTTGCCGTCGCGCGAACGGACGGGAGGACGGTCGGAGTTGTTCAGCGTGCCTTCGACGAGATCGCTCGCGGGCAGCAAATCTTTCAGCCCTTGCTGATACTGGATGCCGATGGCGTCGCAGCCGAAATCATCTGCGATGCGCACGGCGGCGACATACATTTTGCACTGCAAGCGAATCTGCGCGTCGGTGAGATCGCTCTCGTGCTTCGGGCCGGTGTGGAATTTCATCCCGCGTTTTTCGAGCCACGCGCGCACGGCGTCGGCCTCGGCGTCCGGCACGCGCATCGTCTCGGCGTAGAGCGCGGACTGGCTCAGGCGTTCCTTGAAAACTCCGCACGCGTGCAGCGCGTGGTCGGGGATGATCGCGTTGAACATGCCCATGCAGCCCTCGTCGAAAATTCCGAGGATTGCTTTCCCGCTGCGGAGTTGCGCGGCGAGCCGCTCGCCGAGCTTCGCCGCGCGCGCGGGCACTTTTAATTTTTCCAACGGACGCGCGTGCGAGGTGTCGTGCGTGATGCGTCCGGTCTTCAGCCACTGCCGCAGCTTCGTGCGGAAAAAGTCGTCGGTAAAATTTTCGCTCCACAGCGTCGAGTAGCGCACGCCGGCCTTCGTGAGCGAGCCGTTGAGATTCAACATGCCGACCAAGCCCGGCCACTGGCCGCTCCAATTTGCGACCGTGAGGATCGGTCCGCGATGCGTCGTGAGCCCGGCGAGGACGTGATGCGAATACTGCCACACCGCCTCGGCGACGATGAGCGGCGCGTCGGGATCCACGTTGCGAAAAACTTCGAGGCCGAGCTTTTGCGAATCAATGAAACCGTGCTTTCGCTGTGCATCGAACGGATGCGCGCGCACGACCCTGACACCCTCTGCCGCGAGCGCGTCGCCGAGCGACTTTTCCATCGCGGCCTGCGCAGGCCAGCAGACTTGGTTTGCGGAGAGTCGCAGATCGCCGCTGGCGATGAGCTGGACGGTGTTTTTCGGGAGGCGTTTTGCAGGCATGGCGGGTGCGCGGTTGTAGTGCGTGCGTGCGATTTTGAAATGACGAATGACGGGTGAGCGGCGGCTCGCAACACGAGCCTCCCCGCTTGCGCTGCGGCGCGATGCCGCTAGCGTGCGCGCCTTTTCCACGAATGATCCAGCCCGTCCGTCACGTCCACTTTCTCGGCATCTGCGGCACGGCGATGGGTGCGGTCGCGGCGGCGATGAAGGATCAGGGATTCATCGTGACGGGATCGGACGCGAGCGTGTTTCCACCGATGTCGGACTTTCTGCGCGAGCGCGGCATCGCGCTGAAGGAAGGTTACTGCGCGGCGAATATTCCGAGCGACACGGACATGGTCGTGGTCGGCAATGTGATCGGGCGCGGCAATGCGGAACTCGAGGAAGTGCTGAACCGGCGGCTCGCCTACCAGTCGCTGCCGGAGACGCTGCGGCATTATTTTCTGCGCGGGCGGCGGAATCTCGTCGTCGCGGGCACGCACGGAAAGACAACAACCGCCGCGATGCTCACGCACATCCTGCGCACGGGCGGACTGAACCCGGCGTTCATGATCGGCGGCATCGCGGAGGATCTCGGGCAGGGCTCGAGCCTGCACGATTCGGAGATCGTCGTGATCGAGGGCGATGAGTATGACACCGCGTTTTTCGACAAGGGGCCGAAGTTCGCGCACTACCTGCCGTCGCTCGCGATTCTGAATGCGGTGGAGCTGGATCAGATGGACATCTACGCCGATCTCGCTGCGGTGAAGAAGGCCTTCGGCCTGCTCATGCGCGTGCTGCCGGAAAATGGCGTGCTCATTTTCAACTCGGATGATCCGAACTCGTGCGAGGTGGCGAATGATCCGAAAACGTCGAAGGCGAAAACAAAGATCTCCGCCGGCCTCGGCCCGGATGCGACCGCGCGCGCGACCGATCTGCGACACGAGCCGGACGCATCGCATTTCACGCTGCTCGGCGCGCGCTTCTCCGTGCCGATGGTCGGCGAAATTTACGTCCGCAACGCCGCGATGGCCATCCTCGCCGCGCACCACTGCGGCGTGCCGCTCGATGCGGTGCAGCGCGCGGTCGCAAATTTCCGCGGCGTGAAGCGGCGGCAGGCGCTGCTCGGCGAGCGCGACGGCGTGCGGTTCGTCGAGGACTTCGGCAAGCACCCCACGAACATCCGCGAGACACTCAAGGCGCTGCGACACCGCTTCCCCGGCGCGCGCGTCTGGGCGGCGGTGGATCCGCGATCGAACACGATGTGCCGCGCGGCGATTCAAAAAAATCTCACCGATGCGCTCGCGCACGCGGACGGCGCGCTCATCGGTCCCGTGGATCGGCCCGAGCGGTTCGCACCCGGCGATGCACTCGATCCCGCCGGCATCGCGCGCGATCTGACCGCGCAGGGCCGCCGTGGATTTGCGGAAAATGGGGCAGACTCGATCGTCGCGCGCCTGCGCGAAATCACGCAACCCGGCGACGTCGTCGTTCTTTTCAGCAGCGGCAGCTTCGGCGGGATCTACGAAAAGCTCCTGCGAGGCGCATAGTTTTTTAGCGACTGTCACCCCCTGCGCCACTCTCCTGTTCCTGACCTCCGGCAGGCACTCCAAACGGAGCGCCGCGCGTCAAAACCGGCGGTGGTGAAGACGAGGCGCTTCTCCCGGAATACCTGCCAAGGGCCTTTGAAAACCATTCGCGCCCGGCGTCCAGTGACCGGCGCTGGGACAAATGCTGAGGAGCGCATAAATCTCCCTCGCCAGCGGACTGTCGGCGGCGCACACGAGGAGCTGATCCAGATAGGCACCGAGGACTTCGGCGCATTTGTCCGCGGGGATGCCGGTGATCTCCGCGACGGCGGAGTCCATCGTGCTGCCATCGGCCTCCGCACCGAGGCCGGCGGATGCGGATCTGTCGTCGCCGGCCCCGGCGACGGCATCGCGCGCGAAGATATCCGCGACGGAAGGGCCGCCGAACAACGCGGCATGACTCGTGATTTTTTCCGGCGGCTCCAACGCCGCATATGCGAACGGCGTCGCCCCGGCGTCGCTGTCCTTGCCGGGATAAGGCACAAAGCCGGGGTCGCCCGGCTCGAGATAACAGGCGGGTTCGCCCCACTGGACGTTTGCGTCATCCCAGCTGAACGGGGCGCCGGTGATGGGGTTGTTCATGCCCCAGTGAAAAATTTTCATACGGTTGGTTCGGGGAGGTTTTTGGCTGCGATGTGAACCCGCGCGGATCGGCACAGCACCGTTCGCGACAAAGGTTCATATGCTGTTACACCTCCCGCGGGCATTTGTTACACGACCCGGCGGATTTTTTGACAATGGACGGCACGCCTCGCATGTCCGTGCCCTCGCCGCCGATGGCTCTTTGCTCGCGTGCCCATGGGAGATCGTGTATGCGGCGCATTTCAGTCCCTGCTCCCCTGCCATGTTGAAAATGAATCCCCTCCCGTTTTTCGCAGCGCTGCTGCTGTCGCTGCTCCCGTCATCGGCCGGCGTGCGCGCGGCCGATGCGCCGCAGCCGATGCCGTCGCAGCTCTACAACCTCGACTGCATCGCGTACGAAAGCGTGATGCGCCGCATGTTCACGATCTGGCCAGCGGCGGATTCGTCGCCGCAGGCGGGCCGGGTTTCACCGGACCGCGCGACGAATAGCGAAATCACCCCATTCTCCACACGATGAAAATCACCGCCCTCCTCGCACTGCTCACATTCACATTCGCCGCCCGCGCCACCGACACCGCGAAGCGCCCGAACATCCTCTGGCTCATCGCCGAGGACATGGGGCCGGAGGCGCTCAGTCGCTCGGGGACGCCGCAAGTGTGGACCCCGCAGATCGACAGGCTCGCGAAGGAAGGCGTGTACTACTCGCACTTCTACGACGGCATGGTGTGCTCCGTGAGCCGCAGTTCCTTCATGACCGGCATGCACGCGGTAAGCATCGGCGCGCACAACCACCGCACGAAGGCGAAGCAGTCGCTGCCCGACGGCGTGCGCGTGCTCACGGCCTGGCTGCGCGACGCGGGATACTTCACGGCAAATGTCGTCACGCTCCCGGCGGAGTGCGGATTCAAGGGCACAGGAAAGACGGACTGGAATTTCATCCCGCCGGACAAGCCGTTCGACTCGGCGAACTGGGACGACCTGAAATCGCACCAGCCTTTCTACGCGCAGATCAATTTCCAGGAGACGCACCGCACCTACCACGCACCCGCGAAAGCCGATCCCGCGAAGGTCGTGCTGCCGCCGTATTATCCCGATCATCCCGTCGTGCGGAAGGACTGGGCGGAGTATCTCGACGCGGCCACGGAACTCGATCGCAAGATCGCGCTCGTGCTCGCACAGTTGAAAAAGGACGGGCTCGACGAAAACACAGTCATCGTCTTCTTCGGCGACAACGGAGCCTCGATGGCGCGCGCGAAGCAGTTCTGCTACGAGGAGAGCTTCCACGCGCCGCTGATCATCCGCTGGCCGAAAGGCGTCACGCCGCCCGCGAACTTCAAGCCCGGCACCGAGGACGCGCGCTTTCTCGACGGCATTGATCTCGCGCCCACGATGCTCGACCTCGCCGGTGCGCAGAAGCCCGCGAAGATGCAAGGTCGCACTTTCCTCGGCGAGCAAACCGAGGCACCGCGCGAATATGTCTTCGGCACGCGCGACCGGTGCGACGAGACCGTCATGCGCATCCGCAGTGTGCGCGACGCCCGCTGGCGCTACATCCGCAACTTCACGCCCGGCACGCCCTTCCTCGCACCGAACAAATACAAGGAGACGCAGTATCCCGTGTGGAATCTGCTCAAGGAACTGCACGCGCAGGGCAAGCTCACGCCCGCGCAGGAATTCCTCTGCCAGCCGCGCATCCCCGACGAGGAACTCTACGACCTCGACACCGATCCGCACGAAATCACTAACCTCGCGGCGTCCGCCGCCCCGGCGCATCAGGCCGCGCTGAAACGCCTGCGGGGCGTGTCGGAGAAATGGATCGAGGAAGTCGGCGACCAGGGCCGTGTCATCGAGTCGCCCGAAGCCGTGAAGGACGCGTCCGCAAAACCCGACAAGGCCAAGGCGAAGCGCAAGCCCGACGCGGGGAACTGAGCCGAGCCTGCGTGCGGCTCAGGAGGCTGATTGCGATGCAAGCAGCCTGACTACTGTTTGCACGGTTTGTCACCGCAGGCGCTTCAGCCAGCCGGAGACTGGATGAAAGAAGCGCTGCGCGAGGCTCTTTGGAAAACGCTCAATCCCGCGGAAGCCCAGCGTGGGAGGCTGCTGCGCAGGCGCCGCGACGGGGTCGGGCCAGTGAACGGTGCCGAACAGCCAGTCCCACACGCTCAGGGAGATCCCGAAGTTGACGCCGGTCGGCTGACCCGCCGGCAGCTCCTGCGCGTGATGCCAGATATGCATTCGCGGCGAGTTGAAGACGTAACGCAACGGCCCCCACGTCAGGTCGAGGTTGCTGTGATTGAGGTGCCCGATGAGTGTGTTGACGACCGCGACTCCGAGCAGGACCCCCGGATCGATTCCGAGGATGACGAGCGGGAGATACGTCAGCCCTTGATAGACCACGGTCTCCATCCAGTGGACCCTGAAGTTTCCAATCCAGTCCATGACCACAATCGAATGGTGCACCTTGTGAAATTCCCAAAGCGCGGGCACGCGGTGCATGAGATTGTGAACGCACCAGTCGAGAAAATCCTTGAGCAGGAAGTAAGCGACGACCTGCACGAATGCCGGTTGCGTCGCGAGCAGGTTGAGGGACTTCGCGTGCAGAAGGACCGGCGCGATCCATTGCGCGAGAAAAGTCGTCACGTATGCAAACAGCACGCCGAAATACTGCCCGTTGAAAAACAGCCAGAAGAGGTCCTGGGCAAATTGCGGGCGCAGCAGTTTCTGCCCGGACCGCCACGGACGGATCCGCTCGGCGATGAGGCACCCAAACGACAGAAGGAGAAGCCAGAAGAAATAGCTGCGGGTCACCCAGAGCACGTGGAGCATCGGAAGTTCAGCGGCTGTTGCTGCTCACTTGGCGCGGCACTCGGGTTTGAGCAGGCGTCCGAAGTTGGCGTTGTAGGGATGGACCGTCTTCACCGGGTGTCCGTCTTTCTCCAACGGGCGGCCTTCATTGGCCCATGCAAAGATGGACCCTTCGAGATTGCTGACGTTTTTTCCTCCGGCGTCGATGAGGCGCTGGGCGAGCTTCGAGGAGCGGTATCCCACCGAGCAATACACGACGATCGGCCGGGCAGGATCGACCCTCGCCAGCACGTCGGCCGCCGATGCATCCGGCGCCACCCGAAGCGCGCCATGCAGATGGCTGACGCCAAACTCAGCGGCCTCGCGGACATCGAGAAGTTGCGGCTGCGCCCGGACTTTGTCCGCCAGCCAGGCGGCGAGTTCCGCCGTGGAAAGCTGCGGCGCGCGCGGGAATTCCCGGCGCACCGTGGCCATCATCTTCGCCATGCCTTTCTCCCCGTCGGTCATGCTCCAGACATAGCTCCCCCCGGCAAGACCGAGGAGCGCGGCAAATCCGAGGATGACTTTCCAGTGGCGTTTCATGGAACAGGAATCAACCATGGAATAGCATAAGCTGAAACGGAGGAAATCAAAGGTCAGCAATCGGCAGCGCAAGCGATCGACGTCACCAGTTTATTGCCAGGGCGATGGCAGCGTTCACCAAGGCCGTTGAGCTTTTGTACAGACGAATCCTCCTGCCTCGCTCCGTGCTCCGTGCTCCGTGCTGGCATGTGCAGAGGCGGCCGTTTATGGCAGATGCTTCACCCCCCGTTTCCCTTTCCATGCTGAACAAGATCACCCTCCCTTTCCTCCTCGCGCTGCTGAATTTGTCATTCGTCATTCCGCATTCGTCATTCGCCGACGAATCAAAAGCCCCGGCGAAAAAGCTCAACGTCCTCTTCATCATCGCCGATGATCTGAACACCAGCATCGGCGCCTACGGGCATCCGCTCGTGAAGACGCCGAACATTGACCGGCTTGCTGCGCGCGGCGTGCGCTTTGACCGCGCGTATTGCCAGTTCCCACTCTGCGGGCCGAGCCGCAATTCGTTCCTCACGGGGCTGTATCCGAACAGCACGGGCATCCTCGCGAATGCGCAGATTTTCCGGCAGACGATCCCGTCGGCGGTGAGCCTGCCGCAGGCGTTCCGGCTGGATGGCTACCTCGCGGTGCGCATCGGCAAGCTCTACCACTACAATGTGCCGAACTCGATCGGCACGAACGGGCACGACGATCCCGGCTCGTGGGAAATGGAGATGAACCCGGCGGGCTGCGACCGACTGCAGGAGGAGCCGGACATTTTCAGCCTCACGCCGGGGCAGTTCGGTGGCACGCTGAGCTGGCTCGCGTCGAAAAATCCCGACGCGAAGCACACCGACGGCATGGAGGCGGCGGATGCCGAGTGGGTGCTGGAGCGTTGCGCGAAGCAGAAGGACCGGCCGTTCTTTCTCGCCGTGGGATTCTTCCGCCCTCACACGCCCTACGTCTCGCCGAAGCCGTATTTTGAAAAATATCCCGAGGCGCAGATGCCGGTCGTGCCGGGCGTGACCGAGAACCAGAAGGATATCCCTCCCGCGGCGCTGATGAGCTACAAGAAGGAGCAGGACAAGATGACCGACGATCTGCGCCGGCAGGCGGTTCAGGCATATTTCGCGGCGATCAGCTTCATGGATGCGCAGGCGGGCAAGGTGCTCGACGCGCTCGATCGCCTCGGCCTGAGCGACAACACGATCGTGGTCTTCACGAGCGACCACGGCTATCATCTCGGCGAACACGGGCTGTGGCAGAAGCAGAGCCTCTTCGAGGAAAGCACGCGCGTCCCGCTCATCATCGCCGGCCCCGGTGTGGCGAAGCCGGGCGTCGCCGCCACCCCGGTCGGGCTGATCGATCTCTATCCCACGCTCACAGATCTCTGCGGCGTGAAAGCTCCCGCAAATCTCCAGGGCCAAAGTCTCGCGCCGATTTTGAAAGACACGAACGCGACCGGGCGCGGCTGGGCGCTGAGCGAAGTGGTGCGCGGTGGCGGCATCAAGCGCTTCGGCGCGAGCGCGGCGACCGGCGACAATGTGAAGCGTTTCCTCGGCTACAGCCTGCGCACCCCACGCTGGCGCTACACCGAATGGGACGAAGGCCGTCAGGGCCGCGAACTTTACGATCACTCCGAAAATGGCGACCCGAAGGAACTCACGAATCTCGCCGACCATCCCGCGCACGCCGCGACCGTCGCGGAGCTTTCCGCGAAGCTGCGCGAAGCCGTGAAGACCACCTTTCCTTCCGACGGCAAGACGCCCGAGGTGAAAGGCGACATGTGGTCGCCGAATCTCACGAACCCGTGAGCGCCTGGAAGAAAGTCCCGTAGCCGACGACGGAAGGAGGCGGGCACAATGTAGCGCCGACGACTCGTCGGCTTCGCGCTTGCTCACGAATGGCATCCGCACGGCAGATTTTTTGCACGACGCACACAGCGACTCCGCCAGCCGGTGCATGCCGGCGAGTCGTCGGCGCTACATTGTGCGCATCGCAGTCCTGCCGGTGAAGTCGCTGATGTTGCGCGTCACAAAGACATCTGTCCCGCATCGCTCCGCCGCTGCGGATCATCAGACCGTCCCTCGGTTTTTTACTTCTGCCGCGGAGCGAGCGCTTCGCAGGCGGCGCGGACGATCCAGCCGTTCTGCTCCAGCGTGCGGAGTGCGGTGGCCTCGTCGGCTCCGGTGATTTCGCTGACGATGCGGACAGCTCGATCCCGGAGTTTTGTGTTCGAGGGATTCAGATCGATCATCAGATTGCCAATCACCTTTCCCGAATGCGTCATCGCGAGGGTGGTGATGATGTTGAGGATCAGCTTCGTCGCAGTTCCCGCTTTCAAGCGCGTGGAGCCGGTCAGGATCTCCGGGCCAGTGTCCGGCAGGATCGCGCAGTCGAGCAGCGGATGCTTCCGGTAGGCCGGGTTGCAGCAGATGAGCACCGTGGTGGCACCGCGGCGTTTCGCCTCGCCGAGACATCCCCAGATGAACGGCGCATGCCCGCTCGCAGAAATGCCGATGACGACATCCCGCGCGCTCACCTGTCGAAACTCGATCGCCGCTTTCCCCGCCGGGAGATCATCCTCGGCTCCCTCCACTGCACTCCACAGCGCGGTGCGTCCGCCGGCGATGATGCCCTGCACGAGACTTGCCGGCGTGCGGAATGTCGGCGGGCATTCGCTCGCATCGAGCACGCCGAGCCGTCCACTCGTTCCGGCTCCGCAATAGATCAGCCGTCCGCCTTCGGCAAATGCCCGCACGACCTCGCGGATAGTCCATTCGATCGCCGCGCTTTCCTTCAGGATTTTCGCCGGAATGGTCGCATCCTCCGCGAGCATCAGCCCGATCGCCTCGCTGATCGGAAGTTCCGAGAGCCGCGAGGATTTGGGATTTCGCAACTCCGTCGGCGATGCCGATACCGCCCGCCAGTTCACGAGATTCGGATCGAGTTCAGCGCGCACTTTTGATCCCTGCGCGGAAGATGGCCGCGTTGTTGCATCGCCAAGTTTCCGAACCATCTCGATGGCACCCCACACGCTCGCCCTTTCCAGCCTGGCGATCTCACTCTGCGGCCAGCCCGCGCGAATCCTCCCGATCACTCCGTCTGCGAATTCCCGGTTTTTCAAAAGCACCGCTCCATTCAGGACGAACTGGACCTTCTCGCCCGGCTTCGCGATCCGCGCCGCGCATTGCACCGCGTCCTTGCTGAGCCGATACGCCATGCGCTTGAGGATCGGCACCGCGATTTCGTCCTGCCGCGTCGCCGCCGCCTCGAACACGACCTGCGCGATGCCCGCCAGTTCCGCCTTGCTCGCCGACATGGACCATTCGATGAGCGATTCCGGATCGTTCATGTGGAGGAAGGTCAGGATGTCCGCGCCGAGCGGAGGCAAGCCGGCGTGGATGTCTGAAATCGTCACGATCGATCTCAACGTATGCATGGCGATATCGCAGGCACTTCCCCGATCCCCGATGATGTGCCCGCGCCCGCCCACTTTCACCGTCGCGCCATCCCGGCGACGACCGAGGCAGCACGACCCGGTTCCGCTGAGAAGGAGCACCTGCACCGCGCAGTCGCTCCGCCATTCCGCAGCCTCCAGCGCGAGGAGCAAGTCATCAGTGGCCACGGCGGGGACTTCCGGCCAGAGCTTCGCCACCGTCCTGGTGAGGCGCTCCCGGTCCCCCTCGGAACGCACTCCGGCAAGTCCGATCCCGATTCGCTCCGGTTCCACGGGGAGCTGACTTCGGATCTCCCCGAGAAGGCTCGCGAGCGCTTCGCCGCTGAGGAGCCGGAGATTCCCTGGGCCCGCTGAGATGCTCTTCAGCACGGTGTTATCCGCGCTGTCCACGAGCAGCGCCGAGGTGCGAGTCCCGCCGCCTTCTATGCCGAGGATAATCATGGTTGGACACGCCCAACGTAGCGCCCGGAGTTACGATGGACAAAGCCAATCGCGGCAAGGCTCGCGACTCAATAACACGCATCCCGGCGAGCGGCAGACGCGCGCACCTCGATGCCCGCCGCGGCAAACTCTGCGCGCAGCCGCCGCACAAATTCCACCGGCGATGGGCCGTCGCCATGCACGCAGACGGTGTCGGCCAAGATGGCGATGTCCGTTCCGTCGGTCGCGCGCACGACGCCCTCGCAAATCATGCGCAGCACGTGCGCAACGGCGGCGTGCTCCTCAGAAATCATCGCGCCTGGATCCGAGCGCGGCGTGAGTGAGCCGTCGCGACGGTAGGTGCGATCGGCAAAGACTTCGTGCGCGACGCGCAGGCCGCGGGCATGGGCGGCGCGGGCGAATTCGCTGTTTGCCGGTGCGAAAATGATGAGCACGGGATCGATGTCCTGCAGCGCGCTTGCGATTGCTTCGGCGACCGTCGCATCGCGCGACGCCATGTTGTAAAGTGCGCCGTGCGGCTTCACATGGCGCACGGGGCAAAGCGTGCGCAGCAATTCGATCTGCTCGCACACCGTGGCGCGAATCTCGGCGGACGAGAGCGTGAGTTCGCGGCGTCCGAAATTTTTCCGGTCGGCAAAACCCGGATGCGCGCCGATGACGACACCGTGCCGCTGCGCGAGTGCGACGGTGGCGCGCATCGTCGCGAGATCGCCCGCGTGCGCACCACACGCGATGTTTGCCGAGGTGATGAGCGGCATCAGCGCCGCATCATGGCCAGCGCCTTCGCCGAGATCGCAGTTGAGGTCTATGGATAGCTTCACAGGAATTTCAGGGCGATGCCTTCGCGGAGAATCCCGAGCGTGCGCTCACGGGCAAGCAGGAGTTCGTGCGCCTCGGCGAGCGTGACTTTGCGGAAGCGCACCGTGTCTCCCGGGCGAACCTGCGCGACGAGCGGCAGATCCACGCTGATGACGTGCGCGATTTGCGGATAGCCGCCGATGGTCTGCGCGTCCGCCATGAGCACGATCGGCTGGCCGTCGGGCGGCACTTGGATCGTGCCGGGCACGACTGTCGCGGATGGCACGCCATCCGTCGTGCGGCGCGTGAGCGCGGGGCCTTTGAGCCGCACACCCATCCGATCCGATTGCGATGACACCTCGAACTCCGTCGAAAAAAATTCGCCACCGAAGTCGTCCGCCTGCGCGCCGGGTACGAGACGCAACTCCGGTGCCGCAGAGTACGCGGGCAGAATCCGCTCATCAATGTGCCACTGTCCCGTGGTGCGCCGAATCACATCCGCCGCTTCGAGCACGTCGCCATCGCGGAACGCGCGACCTTTCCATCCGCCAAATCCGCCGCGCAGAAACGTGCTGCAACTGCCGAGCACCGGAGCGAGCGTGAAGCCGCCTGCGACGGCGAGACAGCCGCGGCAGCCCCGGTGTGCGTGTCCGATTTTCAATGTGTCACCGGCGCGGATTTCGAGCGGTTTCCACGACGGCAGCGCACCGAATTCACCGCCGCCGATCGCCACGAGCGCGTCAGCAGAAAATACGAGTTCCGGACCTGCGAGCGTGAACTCGATCCCGGCGGTGTTTTCTGGATTCCCAACGAGAAAATTCGCCACACGCAGCGCGAGGGAATCCATCGCTCCACACAGCGGCACGCCCGCGGCGCGGTGCCCCGTGCGTCCGAGATCCTGCACCGTGGTCAGCATGCCCGCGCGGATGACGCTCACTTCCATGCGGAAAATTCCTCCTCGGTGATCGCGCGGAATCTCACATGATCGCCCGCGCGCAGAATCGCGGGCTCGGTGCGGTTAGCGTCGAACATGTTCAGCGGCGTGCGGCCGATGATGTTCCATCCGCCGGGCGTGGCGAACGGATACACGGCGGTGAGCACGCCGCCGATGCCGACGCTGCCCGCGGGCACGAGCGTGCGCGGCGTGGCGCGGCGCGGCGTGTGAATTTTTTCCGGAAGCCCGCCGAGGTATCCGAATCCCGGCGCGAAGCCGATCGCCTGCACGACGTAGCTCCCGCCTGAGTGCAGCGCGATAACCTGCGCGGGATCGATCCCACTCTTCGCAGCAACTTCGCCGAGATCCGGCCCGCACTCGCCGCCGTAGCACACGGGCATTTCCACGACTCGTGCATCGCCGCGATCCAATGTCCCGCCGGCACGCAACGCGCGCTGCCGGATGTCTTCGCAAAATCGCGCGAACTCGCCGGCACGCGCCGCATCGAAAAACAAAGTGATCGTCGCGAACGCCGGCACGATGTCCACGACGCCCGGCGGCGGATCGCGTTCCAGCGCCGACGCGATGGCACGCACACGCTCGAGCGCCGTTTCATCGGCTGCCGATGCGATAGCGAGGACAACAGCCGAATCGCCGAGCAGTGCAATCGTCATTGGATGCTGGATGCCTTGCTACGGATGTTTCCTCCGCCGGGCAACGGCGATGATCGGCACGCGGACGGGAATGGACAGGCTGGCCGCGCGTCGGCATCACTTCGACGAAGACGCGGCCTCCGAGAATCGCGCGACATCCTCAAATTCCATGAAAGCATTCCTCGTTTTCCTCTGCACGATCCTCGGCACGCTCGCGACGGACGCGCGCGCAGCGGACACACGCCCGAACATTCTCTTCGCCATCGCTGACGACTGGGGCGCGCACGCGAGTGCGTATGGCACGCCTTGGATCAAGACGCCGAATTTCGATCGCGTCGCGCGCGAGGGGTTGCTTTTCAACCGCGCCTACACGCCGATGGCGAAGTGTGCGCCGTCGCGCGCGTGCATCATCACGGGGCGCAACACGTGGCAACTCGAAGACGCGGCGAACCACATCTCGTACTTTCCAGCGAAGTTCAAAAGCTGGGGCGAGGCACTCACGGAGCACGGATGGTTCGTCGGCCACACGATGAAAGGCTGGGGCCCCGGCGTGGCGAAGGACGCGAACGGCAAGCCGCGCCTGCTCACTGGCGCGGCGTTCAACAAACGCACGGCCACGCCACCGACGAAGGAGATCAGCAACAACGACTACGCGGCGAACTTCACGGACTTCCTCGACGACGCGCCGAAGGACGCGCCCTGGTGCTTTTGGTACGGCGCGATCGAGCCGCACCGCCCGTATGAAGCCGGCTCCGGCGTGGCGAAGGGCGGGAAGAAGCTGACCGACATTGACCACGTCCCCGCGTTCTGGCCGGACAACGACACCGTGCGAAACGACATGCTCGACTACGCATTCGAGGTGGAGCACTACGACCGCCACCTCGGGCGCATGCTCGCGGAGTTGGAAAAGCGCGGGCTGCTGCAAAACACGCTCGTCGTCGTGACGTCGGACCACGGCATGCCTTTCCCGCGCAGCAAGGGCAACGCAGATGAACTCGCGAACCACGTCCCGCTCGCGATGATGTGGCCCGCGGGCATCGCGAAGCCGGGCCGCATCGTGGACGACTTCGTGAGCTTCGTGGATCTCGCGCCGACATTCATCGAGGTCGCGCAGATGAAATGGTCCGAGAGCGGCATGGCCGAGACGGCGGGCCGCAGCCTCACGGATATTTTCCGCTCGGAGAAAGGCGGCATCATCAATCTCGCGCGCGACCACGTCCTCATCGGCAAAGAGCGCACCGACATCGGACGCCCGCACGACTGGGGCTACCCCACGCGCGGCATCATCAAGGACGGCTGGATCTATCTGCGGAACTTCGAGCCCGCGCGCTGGCCCGCTGGCAATCCCGAGACCGGCTACCTCGATTGCGACGCCGGCGCGACAAAGAGCTTCATCCTCGACGCGCATCGCAAAAATCCCGCCGACGCATCATGGGCGCTCTGCTTCGGGCTGCGCCCCTCCGACGAACTCTACCACCTCACGACCGATCCCGATGCGATGAACAACCTCGCCGGAAAGCCGCAGGGCACCGCGATCGAGTCCGCGCTGCGCGAGCAACTCCTCGCCGAACTCCGCGCACAGGGCGACCCGCGCATGGACGGCAAAGGCCACATCTTCGACGAATACCCGCACGCGAACGCCGGCCACGTCGGCTTCTACGAGCGCTTCATGCGCGGCGAAAAAATGAACACGGGCTGGGTGAGCCCGACGGATTTTGAAAAGCAGCCGGTGAAGCCGGGCACGCCGTAATCCGCACCCATCGGCACCGGGCCGGAGCTTCGATGCGCTCTTCAGGCACGTTCGCACCACGTCGCTAAAACGATACGATTTCGACTCGTGCTCGCCGGACAGTCCGACTAGTCAGCTCGCGCATGAAACCTTTCATCACAGCAGCACTGCTTATCGCCGCACTCACCTCACACGCGGCTGAACCGAACTGGCCGCGCTTTCGCGGTCCGAATGGCGCTGGCGTCGCCGATGCGGAAAAGCCGCCGATCGAATTTGGGCCGGGGAAGAATGTGCTGTGGCAGGTGCCGGTCCCGTCCGGGCCGTCGTCGCCGTGTGTCTGGGGCGCGCGGATTTTTCTCACCGCATTCGACGGCGGAAAGCTGTGGACGCTCTGCATCGATCGCGCGAACGGCAAGGAGCTGTGGCGGCGCGATGCGGGCGCGGCGAAGATCGAGGAATTCCTCGCCGGACAGGGCAGCCCCGCGGCATCCACGCCTGCGACCGATGGCAGGCATGTCGTCGTCTATTTTGGATCATGCGGACTGATCGCGTACGACTTTGAGGGCAAGGAACTGTGGCGCCAGACGATGCCCGCGGCGGAGACGAACAACGACTTCGGCTCCGGGACTTCGCCGATCCTCGCCGACGGCCTCGTGATCCTCGTGCGAGATCTGAAAGCGGATTCGGCAGTGCTGGCCTTCGATGTGACGACCGGCGCGCGTGCTTGGAAAACCGATCGCCCCGGAATGGCCACCGGCTACTCGACGCCGATGATCTGGGAGCACGGCGGCGTGAAGGAACTTGTCGCGCCCGGCGGCCTCGCGATGAAGTCCTACGACCTGCGCACCGGCACCGAGCGCTGGGTGCTGCGCGAGCTGTCCGCGGTGAATTGCGGCTCGCCGGTCGCGGGCGACGGCATGCTGTTTTTCGCCGGCTGGTCGCCCGCCGGCTCGGATGCGCCGATGCCGACCTTCGACGACTTGCTCAAGGCGGACACGAACGGCGACGGCAAAATCTCGAAGGAGGAATCCGAGAACACGATGCTGAAGGGCTTCTTCACGCCGAACGACACGAACAAGGACGGCTTCATCACGCGCGACGAATGGGACGCGCTCATCGGCTATCTCAAGCGCGGCAAGAACCGCCTCGTCGCTGTGAAGCCGGGCGGCAGCGGGGACATCACGGCATCGCACGTCGCGTGGGAGAAAGGCAAGGGGCTGCCCTACGTCCCGAGCGCCCTGCTTTACCGCGGCACACTCTTTATGGTGAAGGACGGTGGCCTCGCGTCGTGCTTCGACGCCGCGACCGGCACGGCAAAATACGAGCAGAAGCGTCTCGGCGTCGAAGGCTCCTTCTATGCTTCGCCCGTCGCAGCGAATGGCCACATTTACCTCGTAAACCTCGCAGGAAAAGCCGCGACCATCACCGCTGGCGACAAGCCGGACGTGATCTGGCGCGCGGACTTCGGCGAGCCTGTCGCAGCCACGCCAGCCATCGCCGACAACACACTCTACGTGCGCACCGGGACAAAGCTGTTCGCCTTCAAGGCCGCCAAGTGAGCGGACATTGAACCGGCTTCAACCCGCGGAATTTCCGCGGCCTACTCGATTCCCGTTTTGAAGCCCGCGAGCGCCTCCACCTTCCGCGGATGCGGCGCACCTTCCCATCCGCGCCAGCAGGCCGTGACCACGACCGCCGCAAATTTTTCATCCGGGCTCACAAAACACCCGGCGAGGCCAACGACCATGGGCACAAACCGATCATAGCTCCTCTGGATCAGCACTTCCTTTTTCTCATTGGCCGGAAGCCAAACTTGGAAACTCTTCGTGCCGCCGAACTCCGAATTGTCGAGCGTGGCCGCGACCGATTCGATGACCGGCTGGAACACAAAGCTCCGGCGCCTGCCGGTCACGAGCGGGAAATGCTCCATCACGGACGACGTGCGTTTCACGCCATGCTTCTCCAGCAGGAGCGAGGCGGCCTTCCCGTGCGCCGTCCAGAATTTCCGGATGCCATTCTCCGGCTTGTCGGGAAGCTCGAATTTTTGCGTCTCCACGACCTTGTTCGTCGCCATGTCCTGAATCGTCAGCACCCAGTTGCACTCATCGGCGGCTTCATTCGACTGCTTGCAGATCCACGCAAATTTCCCGCCCTCCGACCACCCCAGCGGGAATATCCGATCATCCAGACTGAGATGGATCTCGGGCGTCACAAAGAGCGGCGTCTCGCCCGGCAAGGTGTCCGCCGCACGGAGCGAAGCGAAGGCGGCGAGCAGCAGGCATGTGCGGAGAAGAAATGCGGTGGTGTTCATGATGAAAAGTGCTGGCGCTGCGGGTCAGTTCGCCTCGTCGGAAGGGCCGACGCTCGGGAAATGTTTTCGGATTTCAGCATTCAGATTCCCGCGCGCGGCGAGTTGCAGGTCGGCATTCAGGTTTTGCTGATCGCGCCCGAGGCTCGTCTTTAACCACGCATGGTTTCCACCCGTCACGGTGAAGCCGCCGAGAAATTTTTTCGACCGCAACTCGAAGACGAGAATCTCGCCGACCCAGCTTCCGGCCTCGAATGTTTTTGCGCCCGTCATTTTCGCCTCCTTCGCCTCCGTCGTCCGCACGACGAGCACGTAGCGCATCTCGGCCATGCGCTGCCAGTCGGGGCTCTCGGGGGCGCAGCTCGGATCGTATTTCGCATCGAGCAGATCCACGGCGACCGGCTTCACGAGGTTCAGCACGCTCGCGACATCCGCAGCGGGCGAGCGCTGGTTGAGACGCACCGGCAGCGCGAGCCGCACGGTCGGGTTTTCGAGTTCCTCGATTTGCACGAGCAGCCCGTTTGATTTTTTGAACTTCAGGCTGAGATCGGTAACCGCCTTCAGCGCGTCCGCCGACTGCGCGGTGAGCGGCGGAACGGCGCGCGCGGCCTCCGAGAGCGAAGGCAGCAACGCAAGCGTCTCCCTCGCCTTCGCCTCAAATTTTTCCCTCGGCTTCTGGCAGCCGGATGCGAGCAGCACCGCGACGCCGAGCAGCACACGCCACATTGCCAGAAATGGGAATCCACCATCGTGCGCGCACGATGGTGAATCGCCGCCGCATCGGACAGTGGCAGGACGTGCGCAGCATCGTGGGAGGATCATCGGCATGTGCCGAAGACTGCGGATTCTGCGGGATGCCGTAAAGCCCGGACGCAAAGACGAGATTCATCCGGCACACTGGGCGCGAACCGCGCCCTCTTCCGTGAAGCCCACGCGGCTTGCTGCATCGGATTGAAAACGTATCCTTCGGCTGTGCGCCCGCCCGTCACGCTTCTTGCAGCATTCTCCGCCTGGTTCGCGGCGGTGTGCGGCGCTGCGGAATACGCCTTCACACTGAACGGCTTGCCGGAGCGCGCGACGATCTGCTCACTGAACGGCACCCCCGATGATCCGCAGCCGGGCGATGTCGCGAGGGTGCGCGGTTGGAATTTCACGCTCGATGCGCCGGGGCACTACTTCCTGGAGACGGACCAACGCACCGGCGACAGGCTCTGGCGAAAATCGGAAAAAGGACGCCAGCTTCTCGCGGTGGAAATGTACGCGGACCTGCATCCCGACAAGCCGGTGTTCAAGGTGATGCCCTCACAACTCAGCGCGTCCGAACGCAAAGGTCTCCGTGGTGTCCGAATCGAGGCATGGCACCGGAGGTTTCCGAAGGAACTTGCCATGCTCAATCTCGAACGGGTGTGCATCACACACGATTTTGATGGCGACGCCACGCTCTACAAGGGCGCGGAATTTCCGCGGAATGTCACCCGGCTCATCACCAATGTGGTGAACGGCCAACCTCCGCGCGGGGCAAGGTTTCCGAAGCTCGTTCTGCTGGGTGCCGAGAACATCAACGACAAACGCGGCATTGAGTGGATCTCCACGGCTGGGAAGCTCAGATATCTCGCTATCGGTGGGTTCACGGAAAGCCCAATCGCGCCCGACGCCCTCGCATTGCTGCAAGACTTGCGGTTCCTTGAAATCCGCTACGGCGACTTTGAAAAAGCGATCCCCTCGATAGGTGATCTCCCACGGCTGAAGGAGGTGAACCTCCAATCGTGCAAAGTGGGCAACGGGCTGTCCGCATGGCACGCGCCGGAACTCGAAGTGCTCACGCTGTTCGACTACGACACGGCAGTCTTGCCCGCTGCGAACCTGCCCAAACTGCGCAGGGCTCAGTTCAGTCCGCACACTTTGCCGGCAGCCGATCTCGCGCGATTCCAGGCCGGAAATCCCGCGGCACTCGTGGAGGCCGACTGGCGCTCCCCTTTCGTCCGTGCCGTCACCGGCACGGATCGCATCCGCGCCAGAAACGGCGGAGCGTGCTGCAAGCCCGGCGCAGACGAACTCAATGCCTACGATACGCGCGATGCCGCGGAAATCGCAGAACTCATCGAGTCGTTCCGTCCGATCGAGGAAAAGGGCGGCGCCGCAATTCTCGACTGTGGCGGGCGGGCGCTGGAGTTTTTCAAGGGCGATAGCCTCGTCGCAACTGTCGGTTTTCGCGGCGGATTGCTGACGTGGGACGGCTGGCCGATGCAGGGCTGTCTCACGCAGGAAAGCGGACGACAGATTCTCCATTGGTTTGATCGGCGCGGGATTTTCGACATGCACCCCATCCATGCCGCCCTCGTCGGCGACGGCGCGGCACTGCGGCAGAGATTCCTGCGGTATCAGCAGATTCTTCCCGCCCCCGTTTGCCCGGACATGCTCGCCAGCGCAGGTGAGATGCGGATGATCCTCAAGCTGTGGCCCGGCGCATTTGATGATCCAAAGATTCTCGCGAGACGCGCGCTGGAGGTCTATGGCTGCCACGAGGATTCGTGGAATGTCTCCGCAGGATTTGACGCGCCATTGCGCGAGCAAATCCTCCCGCAACTCTCGCTGCCGGTGATTCTCGAAATCGGCCTGTCCGCCGAAACATCCGACGCCGAGCGCAACGGCATCGCACGCTGGCTGCTCGCCGACGGTGCGCACTCCCGCATGAACGATGATTCGTTCGACCGCCTGCTCACCGCGTGCTTCCGCGAGGCGCTCGTCCATCCCCGGGTGATCAATCGTCGGTACGCGATGCACGCACTCTCGCTTCGGAACACCGCATCGGCGCGCTCGATGATGATGGAGATCATCACGGGGCGCCTGGCTCCGCCTGCGACACCGCGTGAAACGCACGGGGATGCAGCAGGAATCCTGCTCGCATTCCCCGAGCGGCCGAATCTGCCGGACGATCTCCCCGACGCCGTCGCCGCCGCGGCGCACCTTCTCCGGAATGGCGGCGTTGCCGCGCACGGGACGATCCAGGCAGCGCTGCCATCGCTTTCCATGAAGATCCGCGAGATGATTTCACCGCTACTAAGGCAGGCACATTCCCCGTAAACGCCGCATGAGAAAGTGCCGAGGAGGGGACTCGAACCCCTACTCCTTGCGGAACCAGATCCTAAGTCTGGCGCGTCTGCCAATTTCGCCACCTCGGCTTTTCTGCAAATATAGAATTTTCTTCGCCGTGTGTGGGCGCCTGCGCCGGGACGCGGAATGATCCGCGGCACAAAATGGCGACACGGAGATTACTGGCGCGCGGGATTACCGCAATCGCAGAGTGCCGGATGCCACGGAACGGGCGGCACTCAACTCGGCGGCTGGGTCGGCGGATTCGGGATACTCGGAGGAGGCGGGGGCGGGAAGACGACGAGGCCGGATTTTTTCCGCGTGAATGCCGAGATGATCCCCAGTGCCGCACCGGAACCCGCCAGCGCAAGACCGGTCTGCAGCCAGCCTTTCGGCTTCGAGGCTGGAAGATCGAGGGTATAGGTGAGGCTGTCGAAATCACCGCCGGAACCGAAGTGGACGTTGCGCGCTTTCGCGGGGAGGATCGCGTGAAGCGTCTGGCTGACGATTTCGCCGTTGACCCCGGCGGTCGCGCTGAAAATCCAGTCCGCGTTTGCGCCGGTCACGAGCTTCATTTCCTTCGGGACATCAATGATGAACTCGCCGGCATTGCGATAGCGCGCGACGGCCCGCGCGCTGATTTTGCCGAGCGCCTTCCGCTGCACGTCGTCCTTCTCCATGCTGAAATTCTCCAGCACCGCTGTGGCCATCGAGTAGCGCATGTCGCGCAGGATCATGTCCGGACGGTTGCCCATTTGCTCTTTCCAATAGGCCCATTGGCTCGCGCTGTACTGGAAACTGACCTCGACCGCTGCATCTCCGCGCTCATCAATTTTGAAGACCTGGTTGATCGTGCGGCTGACGGACTCCGTCTGCTGCGCGCGCGTGGGCGCGGTGCAGAGGACGAGGAGCGGTGCGAAAAAGTGGAGCCTGATTTTCATGGTGAAAAATAAATCCGTGTCTTGGGGAGCCGCTTACTGGCCTGTGCCGAGGCGCGCATTTTGGATTAGCACCTGCATCATCTGCTGGTTGCGCTGGAACATCTGCGTGCTCGATCCGATGAAGACGCCGACGACGCCATTCTGCGTGGGCTGGAACATGCCGACCCAGGTGTTCGAGCCGGATCTAGACTGCGTGGTGCCTGTGTACACGGTGCCGGTGCCCTTTTGCTGCGTCGTCGCCACCTTCACCTGCGCGCCGTTTGCGGCAGCCACAGCGCGCTGCGCGGTCTTCATTGCGTCCGCCGTAGTTTGCAGTTGCGGGAAATGGAAGATGTTCACGGCGATCGTGGACTGCATGTCCTCCGCGGCGAAAACTATCCCGGCAATCGGGGTGTTCTCGAAGCGCGCCCAGGTCGCCGGGACGGCGACGGACGCCATGCCGCCGGCACCCGTCCAGCGCGTGAATCCCTGCGGCACCGTCTGAGCGCCGCCATTGTTCACGGGGACGATGTTGGCGTTTTCCGCGCCAGTCACATTTCCGCCCCCGGCATTTCCGCCGGCGGTGCGCTTCGCGAGGATGTCCTTGATCTTGTCAATTTCGATGTTCGGAAGCTCCGGCGGGCGGAAGCCCTGCGCCTGATATTGCTGCACGTTCAGCCAGATTTGGTGCTTCTGATTTTGCAAATCCTGGCTCGCCATTTTCACCGCATTGTCGAAGGACACGCGGCTTTTTTCACCCACGGCCATCGGCGTGATGGCGGTGCATTCGATCGGGATGAAATCCGACGGGCCGGTGCCTGTCCACACGAGCGTGAAAGCGTGACCGGGGCGGAAGACAACCGTCGTCTTCAGTCCGAAATGCTCCATGACCGAGGCCCACAGCAACGCGAGTTCCACGCACAGGCCCTGATTTGTGATGATGACATCGCGCGGCATCCGCACCGTCTGCACCATCGTGCGCACATCGCCCATCACGGACGGCACGCCCTGGTCGCTCGTGTAGCGCATGTTCGTGTCGCACATGTAGTCGTAGAGCGCCTTCATGATGCGCCAGATTTCCTGCGACCCACCCGAGATGCCGGCCGTCGTGCCGCCGGTGCGCTGGGTGATCACCGCGGCAAATTCCTTCACGACGGGATCATTCGGCGTGACCATTGCCACGACGAATGGCGAGGTGATGAAGACATCATACCACGTCAGGATTTCGCTCTGCGGAAGGTCCGTGTATTCGACTTCGTTCACACCGCGCAGTTCGATGTTCGAGCGCAGGATTTCTTCGCGCGGCTGGCCGGACTTGTCGGCCCAGCGGATCCTCGTCTCGAGGGTCGCCGTGGTTTGGTTCGCGAGCGCCGCCACCTTCGCCGGAAGTTGCGGGTAGAAGAGCTTCACGATGGTCTGCCCCGGCGGAATCTCCGCGTGCGTCTCCTCGGTCGTCCACGGCACGTAGTCGGGGATTTGGTAGCTAATGGAAAAATTCCGCACGAGCCCCTTGCCGTCGTTGTGAAAGACGACCTTGCTCACAAAATTGCGGCCGTTCTGCGCAGCGGGGTTGCCATAGACCTTGTAGGCGAAAGTCATCAGCGACTTTTTTACCGTCGGCGGATCCCAGCGGAGCGAGCCCTGCTCGGGCGGGCTGAGGAAGTAGAAGGCCACGCAGCCGAGGCCGGAGAGGATGAGCAGTGCAGCGGTGAGTCGGAGAAATCTAGTCATTGGCGCGGAAAAAAGTTTGCCTGAAAAACGTACCGGCGGTGCGAAAATCGAACCGGCATTCAAGTCTCCCGTAGCACCGCGGTCCCAGCTTTGTCACACCCAAAATGCGCGCGATGCGCCGTGATTAGCCCGCCTCCGCGCTGCGCACGAGTTCGGCGAAGACGCCGTTCTTCGCCACCAGTTCGTCGTAGCTCCCCTGCTCCGCGACGCGACCCTCGGCGAAGACGAAAATGCAGTCGGTGTCGCGCAGCGTGCTCAGGCGGTGCGCGACCATGATGACGGTGTGCGACTGCCGCGCGTGATCGATGGCGGCACGCACGCGGCGCTCGCTGATGTTGTCGAGCGCGCTCGTGCCCTCGTCGAGGATGAGCACGGGCGGGTTTTTCAGGAACATCCGCGCGAGCGAGATGCGCTGGCGCTGGCCGCCGGAGAGGTTCGCTCCGCGCTCGTTGAGATGCGTGTCGTAGCCCTGTGGCATTTCGAGGATGTCGTCGTGGACATGCGCCTGCTGCGCGGCGTGCTGGATTTGATCGAGCGTCACCGTGCCGCAGCCGTACGCGATGTTGTCGCGCACGGTGCCGCTGAAAACGAACGGCGTCTGCGAGACGTAACCGATGCTTTTGCCGATGTCCTCGCGGGAGAGGACGCCGATCGGCACGCCGCCGACGAGCACCTCGCCGCCATTCGGATGCAGCAGGCGCAGCATCGCGCGCAGCCAGGTGCTTTTGCCCGAGCCGCTCGGGCCGGCGATGCCGATGGTCTGGCCCTGATTGATCGCAAGCGTGACACCGTCGAGGATGCGGCGCGGGCCGGTGGGCGTCTCGTATTCGACGACGAGGTCGTGGCACTCGAGCAGTGGCACCGAGCCGTCGAGCTTCGGCGGGCGCAGCGTGACCACGCCGAAACTTTCGTCCACCGGCTGCCGCAACATGCCGAGGAGGACGCTGACCTGGAGGCTGCTGTCGTAGGTTTCATCGAGGATGCGATGCACTTCGCGCAGCGGGCGCATGATGTTCAGGAAGAGCCCCGAGAAGGTGATTACCTTGCCGAAGTCCACACTCCCGCGCGCGGCGAGGACGATGGTGAAACCGATGATCGCGACATGAAAAAGATTCTCGTTCACCGTCTTCAGCCAGTCGAAGCGTGCCATGGCAAATTGATGCTTCATCTCGCGCTGGCGCCGCGCCTCGGCGGCAGCCTCCACACGCGCGACTTCCTGCCGGTGGGTGTTTGCCGCACGGATGTATTCCAGACCGCCGAGCTGCTCGACCATCGTGCCGTCGAGCCCTTCCTTCGCCTGGAGCAGCGTGAGGCGGATGCCTTTTTGCGAGCTCACCTGCCAGACGGTGAGCGCGATGGAAACCGGCACGACACAGGCCATGACCAGCCCGACACGCCACTCGGAAAAGAAACCCGCCACGAGCGCAAAGAGCGCCGTGAGCACCGCGGGAATGGCGTCGGTGAAACTCACCTTGAGGAATTTCCCGTAGCCCTCGACGCAGCGCGAAATGCGGCCATGGAGCGCGCCGATCCGCTCGCGGGCGAGCACACCGAGGTCCACTTTGAGCAAGTGGCCGACGACGCGCACGGTCATGTCGCGCTCGATGCGCGTCATGGTGCGGCTGATGAGCCGGCGGCGCATGAGATTGAGCGTTTCCTTGAAAACATAGGCACCCGCCAGCGCGCCGAGTGCCCAGCCCGCATAGCCCAGAAACTCGGACGCCGGCTTGCCGGTGAGTTTCAGTACTTGGCTGAAAAAATACCCAATCAGCACCACGATGCCGGTCTCCACCGTCGCCACCACCGCCATGAGCAGGACGGCTGCGGCGAAGCTGAGTTTGTCGGCCTTCGACACCAGCCGGAGGATCTCCGAACGTCGCGCCCACACACTGACGGGGTCGTTGCCGATGCCGTGTTTTTCCGGGCCGGGCATCAGCGGACGAAGCTAAAATACACGCTGTAGAAGAGGAGCATGAACAGCGAAAATGGGAGGCCGAATGCGAGATATCGCTTGAAGGTGATCGCGTGCTCGGGATCGTTGAAGCGTCCGCTTTCCTCCGCGAGGATGATGCCCGCCGACGCCGCGGTGACGAGTGAACTGCTCCCCGCGCAGATGCCGCCGCCGAGCGCCCACGCCGCGGCGTGCGAGGGATTGGCGTCAAAGATGGAACCGGAAACGGCGGTGGCCCAGGACGCGGCTTCGGTGAAAGTCGTGCCGAAATATCCGGTGGTCGAAATCACCCAGGGAGCGCCGTGGGCGGCGAGGAGTTGCTCGTTGAGAATCTGGCCGATCCACGAGTGCGAGACGCAGCCCGCGAGGACGAAGATGGCGGCGAAAGTGAAATACACGTCGAAGCCGAGCGAGGTCATCGTGTGGTAGCGATCCTTTTTCCGATCCAGCATCACGGCGGCGACGATGGTGGCCGCGCCGATGGCGATGGCGAGCCCGGGGAAGATGACGTGCAGGACGATGAAAAGCACGAGCAGCGTGAGGCCGGTCGTGAGCAGGCGGCGGTCAATCGCGAGATCGGCCTTCGCCTTGTTCCAGTCGGCGGCTGTCTGCGCGACTTGCAGCGTGTAAAATGGCACGGCCTTCGCACCCGCCTCGCGGCTGCGACGCGAGATGCTGCGCTGCGTGAGGAAGGTCGCGACGACGATGAGCACGGCGACGACGATGAGATTTGCCGGCAGCACCTCGCGCATGAAATCGCCGGCCTGCAGCCCCCACACGGAGGACTCGATGATGTTCGGCGTGTCGCCCCAGCGCGTGGAGAACCCGCCGAGATTGCTGGCGATGAGTGCGGCGGAAAGTATCCACCGCGACGGCACCTGATACGATGCGCACAGCCGGATGATCACCGGCGTCATGATGAGGATCGACGTGACATTGTGCATCAGCGCGGCGGTCACGTAGGTCGCGACGAGCAGCACGGCGACGAGCAGCGGCGTGGTGAGCCGGGGAGCGCGCAGGCGGATTTTTCCGAGCTGATGCCCGAGCCATGCGGCGATCCATTTGAAGCCCTGCGAGCGCTCGATCATGTGCGCTGGGATGGCGACCGCGGTGAAGAGTACCGTGATGTTCGCGTAATGCAGAAACCCCTGTTTCAATATCGTCTCCGCGTAGTCCCACTGGATGATGAGGAATGCGCAGCTCACGAGGCTCATCGCCAGCGGCAGCGGCGCCTCGTAGCGCGTCATCGCAAAGAACGCACCGAAGAGCAGCACGAGCATGAGCACGCCCGCGCTCATGTGAAACGACCAGCCATGCACATCCGGCGGGCGGCCGCGTGCGTGGCATCCGCGGCAAATGCGGTGACGCCACCGGCGAGAAACAGGACGAGCGCTAGCAAAAGAAAAGGGACACGGCGCATGGGGTGATTTTTTTAGATGAAGGCGACGGTGCCCGCCGGCTGGTAGGCAACGTCGCGCGGGTTGCGATGCGGACGAAGATGCGCGATGAGCGCGATGCCTGCGGGCAGCATCTTCGGCTCGATGACATCGGCGACGGCGACATCCACGCAGAGCTGGCCGCCTTCGAGGAATGCCTCGAAGACGAGCACCTCCATCGCCTGCGCCTTCGTGCGGCAGGCGCGCGAGCCTCTCACGGCGCGGTCGGAAAATTCATGCAGTCCGCCATGCGCCGAGGTTTCGTCCGGCAGGAGGAATTCGAGCTGCGCCACCTGTGAAAAGAGCGCGGGCACATGCGGCGGCAGCGGCAGGATGAGGCCGACTTTTTTCTCGCGGCAGCCCGCGACCAGCGAGCTGTTGCGCTTGTGGGCGAGGATGCGCAGTTGCGCGCTCACGGCGTCGAATGCGAGATCGAGCGGGATGCCCTCGGCCTCGAAGACGCGCAGCCGTTCCTCGGCCTCGGGAGCGCCGTACTGCGTGGCGTATTTCAGAAGGTCCGCCGTGGTGCGCGCCTTTTTCGTCGAGATGAGGAGCTTCAGGATTTCGAGCAGCGCGAGTTCGTCCTTCGCGCCGGGCGTGCCGCCCGGAAGTGGAGTGGAAGATTCAGCCATAAGCGCGGTCATGCGTGGCAAATGCCGTGCGCAGCGTCAAGCGCACCGTGGACTCACGGCAGGGCAATCGCATCAAAAAACGGGGTCATTCTGAGGTGGAGCGATGCCCGGCGGGCGGAGGTGGCGGGCATCGCGCAGCCGAAGAATCCCGCAACTTCACGAGAATCGTTCCGCCAGATTCCGTGCGCAAAGATCATTCTGCTTTCCGCGGGATTGCCCCGCCTTCGCCCGCGGCGGTCTCGCTGCGCTCGGCTCTTCACTGCGCATCGGCCTGCCGCCTACGCCCACGCCGATGCTCCGCTCAGAATGACCCCGTTTTTTGATGCGATTGCCCTGGGACTCACGGCACGCCCGGCCCGCGGTCTTCGAGCAAAATGCCGAGCTTTCCCGGCAGAAAGCCTTCGAGCCGCAACCGCTTTCCGTCGCGCATCACCTCGATCCAGCCTCCGGAGAAATTCGTGCCGATCATCCATTCAAGAGCGCTGACCACCCTTTCCCCATTCGCTGTGAGGAACTGATCGCCGGGGCGTAACTGCGCCGTCGTCGGCTGTGCATCGGGCAGGATGGAATGCACCAGCACCCGCACGTCCTTCACTTCGCTGCCATCCGAGCGACGCAACACGGCGCTCTCGAAATTCCCGGAAGCCAGCCGCAATTCGCGACTGTGGAAGCCGAGGCGCGACTCGGCATAGCCCGTCTCCAGCCGCCGCGTGAGCTTGCCCACAGCGTCGAAATCCTCCTCCGTCCGCGACGGGTCGTTGTTGCTCACCGTGTCGAGTTGCACGCGGCGATCATCGAATGCCTGCCACACCCGTCGGCGCATGATTCCGGTGTGATACCATTCGGTCTCCCGGCGCCACACCGGCGCGCCGACGTTCGCCACCGGCCATCCGATTTCCCAAACCACCGTCTCGCGAGCGTTATCGTCAAAGGTCGTCTCGCTCGTGGTGAAGGACAGCCCCGCATTCACCGCGAGCTTGCCGCTTTCGTCCTCAAAACGCGACACGCTCCGCCGAAGCCGTCCCTGCGCATCGTGTTCCATCTCGACGACGAAACGAAAATAGCGAAACCGCGCGGGGTCGTGTTCTTCCTGAGTTTGCCGCCCGAGCGAGCCGGAGGGATCAAATACATCAATCAGCCGGTGATAGCCTCCCTGGTTGTACGTCTTGCCACCCTTTGCATCGAAATACGTCTCCTCACGGCGCAACCCCTGCGCAATGCGCGTGTAGATTTGGCGTCTGCTCGCGAAGCCACGCTCGCCCGGAACTGGCTGCCCGTCGGCACCGAGAAACGTCTCTTCCAGAACACTGCCATCGGCGTCGTTGCGGAATGCGGTCCGCCATTTTTTCTCGCCCGAGAAACTGATATCGGCCGGGTGGCCGAAGTCATCGTACGCGATGACGGTTTCCGAGAGCTGCCTGCGTGTGCCGTCCGCACCGAGCTGCCAGTACGTCCGTCCCACCAATTCACCCCGCTTATTGCGGGCCAGTTCCTGCACGCTCCAGTTTCCATCAGCCGTCACCAGCGGCTTTCCCTGCACATCGAGCCAGTTGAGACGGATGGCATTTCCGGCAGCGTCATAATCCCAAGTCATCGAAGAAGGCCCGCCCTGCGCCAAGGGCTTGGCCTCGGCATCAAGCATGTCGCACCGTGCCAGCCGCCCGTCCTTTCCCCGGCGGTACGCCAATGCGGAAAGACCATCGCGATTCGGAGCCGGCGAGCCGTCACGCCCGAGGTTGAAAAGACGCAGGATGTGTCCCGTCGCATCGCGCTCGATTCGGTAGCCATAGACTTTTTCGCCATTCGGCGCCGGCCGATCGGCAGCATCGAAAAAGCGGACCAGCGTGTCACGCCCGGCGGCATCGCGCTGAAACTCGAGGTGCGCCGCCTTCTCCGATCCTGACGAACTCTCGACGCTCGATTTGTCGGACCCCCGGACATTCGCAAACCGTGCATGCACGGACTTTGCCGTGGATGCCCCACCCGCTGATTTCGGTTCTTCGTCTCCTCGCGAAAAACTGCCCCTGGCTTCCGAAGCCGGCCCGGTATCGGCAGCCTGATCATAGATCAACCGCCAGTTCACCGTGCCCGTGCGGTCGCGGCCCTTCAATTCGCGCACCGTGTCGCCATCGTAAAAAAGCTCCACCGTCGTCGTCTCGGGCAACCGCTCCCAGTATGGCTGCGCGCCGGTGATCCCCTCGATGTAGAGTGGAATCGCCTCCGGCAGACGTGCCGTCCGAAGCACCGCGGGATGTCCGCGGGCATTCAGCACTTCCACAAAAACCACCGGCCCAAGACGCCCGCGCCGGGTCAGACGCAAGTTCACCGCATGACGCCCCGCCTCTTGCTTGGATTCGCGCCGGGTCGGCTCGAACCCTCCGCGGACATATTCGATCTCCTCCGCATACTCCGTGCGCAGACGCTGGTAAAATTCCCACTGCCAAAGCGCCCGCCCGCCGAAGACCACGAGCAACACCAGCGCGATACTGCCCGTGAATTTCCACGGATGCCGGCGCGACCACTTGATCGCCTTCATGATGCGCGACGGCGGCCGCGCGAGGATTCCCTCGTCGTCGATAAAGCGGCGCAGATCCTCGGCAAAAGCCGCGGCGCTCGAGTAGCGATCGCGCGGATCTTTTTGCAGGCACTTCATGCAGATGATCTCGATCTCGCGCGGAATCTCCGGCCGGTGCCACGCGGGCGACGTCGTGTCCTCGGTGAGCACGCGGACAGTCATCGGCGTCTCGCTCTCGTCCGGCAGAAATGGCGGACGACCGGTGAGCATCTCGTACAGCATCGCGCCGAGCGAATACACGTCCGCCGCCGGGCCGACATTCCGGCTCGTGCCGCCAGCCTGCTCGGGCGCCATGTAGGTCGGCGTGCCGATGATCGCGCCGCTGAGCGTGAGCTGGCTGTCATTGCCGAGGCGTTTCGCGATTCCGAAATCCGCGATCTTCGGCACGCCATCGGGATCGATGAGCACATTGCCCGGCTTCATGTCGCGATGAATGACGCCGTGCTGATGCGCAAAGTGCAGCGCGCGCGCGATGGTCATGAGCAACTCCGCCGCTTTGCGCGGCGTCGGCAGGCCCTTGCGGAGCTGTTCTCCGAGCGTCCCGCCTTCCACATACTCCATGGAAAAAAACGGCGCGCCGTCAAATTCCCCAACCTCGTAAATGTGGACGATGTTCGTGTGGTTCAGCGCCGCCGCCGTCTGCGCCTCGGCGAGGAAACGCTGCAATTCGTCGTCACCATAATGCCCGGTCAGCATCTTCAGCGCGACAAGCCGGTTCAGTTCGCCCTGCCGCGCGCGATAGACCACACCCATGCCGCCGCGTCCCAATTCCCCCTCCACCGTGTAGTCGCCGATGACCGTGCCGATGCGCCCGCGCTGCTTTTCGGGCGGCTGAGGTTCACGGTTCACCATGTCCGGCGGGATTTGCTTGGTCACGTCGTCTTCGGGCATCTTGAAAAGAGTCTGCCGGTGATGCCTCCGCGGCTCAAGCGCGATGCCGAAGTTCCGAGTCGCTGCATTGACGCAACCTCCCACGCCCTGCTACACGGCGGTACTTTCACCATGAACACAAAACCTGTCGTCTTCGTATGGCCCGGCGATCTCCATCTCGAATCATCGGATCGTCCCAATTACAAAACCGCAGTGTGGATGGCCGACGAAGTGAACGATCTGATCAAGCCGGACTTCGTGCAGTTTGCCGGCGACAATGTGCAGCACGCGCGGGACAGCGAATTCGTGCTCTTCAAGGAAGTGTATGGGAAGCTCAAGGTGCCGTTCTACGCGCTCGTCGGCGATCACGACGCGCATCACGATCCGACATGCAGCGCGTATCGCGCACGGCTCGGCGCGACGCATCAGGCATTCACCGTCGGCGGCTTCCGTTTCATCTGCCTGAACACGATGGAGCATCACCCGCTCGGCATGAGCGAGGAGCAGATCATCTGGTTCCGCTACGAGGCGGATGCCGCGTTTGCACGCGGTGAGCGCGTCGTAGTTTTCCAGCATCACTACCCGTTTCAGGTCTGGGAAAATTTCGGCAACCAGCCGGGCATGGCCGCGTGGCGCGAAGTCATGCAGACGCGACCGATCACCGCGCTCTTCGCCGGGCACACGCACTACGGCCAAATCGCAAATGATGGCCGCCACGTCTATGTCGCCACGCGCTCCATCGGCGAACCCGAAGGCGGCCCCGCAGGCTACGCCGTCGTGCATCTCGAAGGCGACGATCTCGCACTCACCTATCGCAGCGTCGAGGATCGCGGCCCGGTCGTGCTGATCACGCACCCGCGGAAACTCATCCTCGCGACGAAGCCCGCGCACATCGTCGCAGGCCCCGTCGAGGCACGCATCCGCGCATGGTCGTCAGCGCCGATCACCGAGGCGAAAGCGCGCATCGGCGAGGGATCGTGGATCGATCTGCAAGCCACCGGCGACCTCACGTGGAGCCTGCGCATCCCCGGCGACACGCTGCCCAAAGGCGAGTACGTCCTCGAAGTTCGCCTGACCGACGCGAACAAGGCCGAGGGCGTGGACCGCATCACTTTCCTCTGCGACCGCTCCGGCCGGTACAACCCGTTCCCCAGCGTCGAGCCGATCGTGCGCGAGACGAAGTTCTGCTGAGCGCAGCCCGCGAATCACCGCAGCCGATCAAAGTCGCCCTCTCGAAACGGCACGAACGCCTTCTCGATCTGCGTCACCCACGGATCGTATTGCTTGTTCTTCGCGTGCGGATACGTGATCCGGAATTCCGCCCAGTTCGATCCCTTCACGAAGAATTTCACATAGTACTCCACGCCATTTTTTCCGACGCCGGAGACGACATACCACGTCGCCGTTTTCTTTTTGAAAGTCACCGTATTCCCGCATTCCTTCAGCTCCGCCTTCCAGCGCTTCTCCAGCGAATCGCCGTCATCCACCAGAAGAAAATGGCCGTTCGCGAGCACGCTGAACTCGCCGTCCTTCGTGTGAAACTCGCGCCCTCCGCCATTCGCCGGCTCCGGTCCGGCGATCAGTCCCGAGGGATACGTGAGCACGAAGCCGAAGCGGGCATTCGCATATTTCCGAGTGGAAGGTTCCGCACCGCGGGCCGCAGGAAGCAGCAGGGCGACGACGAGAAGGAGGACAGCGGACGTACGCATGACGGAGAAGATGCCGCCCGTCCTTTGCCGGATCAAACAATCTTCCGCACCCGCCGGATCGCTCGCACTCCCGCCTTGCCCGATCCTCAACGCCTCCGCATGATTCGCCGCATGATCCGCACACTCCTCGCCGCCGTCCTCCTGCTGATCCACACCAGCCATGCGGCTGAGCACACGCGCATGCTCGCCTTCGAGCGGAGCGAAGCGGTGTGGGTCGCAAATCCCGACGGCTCCGGCGCGAAAAAAATCGCCGCGGGCGCAAACCCGGACATCTCGCCGGACGGCACGAAGGTCGCCTTCACGCACATGAGCGGCGGCGGCGCGGGCGACCGCCACATCGCAGTCGCCGACACGGCCACGGGCAAGGCCGTCATTTTCAAAAAGGACATCCCGAGCAACAATTCCTTCCGCCCCGTGTGGTCGCCCGACGGCGCGCAGATTCTTTTCCAGATTTTCAGCGGCGACAAATGGAACCTCGCCCTCGTGAATGCCGACGGTGGCGGCTTTCGCTACGTGAAAAAGGGCGCGCAGGGAGCCGACTCATTCTGGTCCTCCTGTTGGGCGCCCGACGGTCGTTCGATCTACATGCAGGACCTCGACAATCTCCACCAGATCGGCCTCGACGGCGCGGAGATCAAAAGCTGGAAGTTCGCATCGCTGATCCCAAAAGGCTCGTTCAGCAGCGCTTCGCGCTTCGCCGTGTCGCCCGACGGCAAGACGCTCCTCATGGAAGTGGAGATGGACGAACCCATCGTGCGCAAGGATTGGGAAGGCCCGCCGCCCGCGCTCTGGACGCTCGACCTCGCCACACAAAAGGCCACGCGCCTCACGCCAAAAGGTCTCTTCGGCATGGACGGCTGCTGGTCCGGTGATGCGGAAATCATTTTCACCAGCCAGGCCGCAGGGGAAAAGGAGCCGTCGCTCCACCGCCTCAGCCTGCCTGGAAACGAGCGTAAGCAATTCCTCAAGAAAGCGTCCGCGCCAAGCATCTCGCGCTGACGCAGCGCGGCGCAAGAAGGCGTTTATTCCTCGGCTGTCCGGGAGCCGCCCAGCCATTCAGTCGCGCCGCCGCTCACCGCATTTTCTTCATCTCAAATTGCTTCCCCGCCAGCGCGTCCTTCGCGAACGCGCCCCAGAATGGAGTCGGCGTGTAGTCCCACCCGGTGATCATCACGGGCGTCGCCGCGGGATGAAATGAAAAGCCGGTCCAGTGCAGCCGGTGCTTTTGCATGAAGCCGAGCATGTCGGGCACCCATGTGAATGGATCCTCCTGCGCGTTCGCGGGGATGAAATCCATCTTCCTGATGTCCGCGCCGACTTCGCCGACGAGGATCGGATGCTTGTCCGCGACGACGAGCACTTTCTCCTGCCAGCCGCGCTTCCACGGATAGATGTGCGTGGAGTAGATGATGCCGTTGCCGCCCGTGTCCTTCAGCGCAAAGCCGTTCGCAATGCCCGAGAGATCGTAAGCCCAGTCGAGCCCGCCGGTGACGACGATATTGCGCGCGCCGGTCGAGCGCACCGCATCCACGAGCGCCTGCATCCCGATCGATTGAAAGCCCTGCGCGGCCTTCGCCTTTTCCTCCGCGGTCAGGAACGCATCCTCGTCCGCCGGCTTTTTCTTTTCCGCGACGAAGCCGCCGTCGCGCCACACTTCCCACGACGTGCCGTGCGGCTCATTGAAAAGATCGAACAACACCGCCGGATGATCCTTGAATTTCATCGCGGCGTCCTTCCAAAATTCCGCGTGCTCCTGCTTCGGCGCGCCGAAGCGGTGGAGGTCCAACAGCACATACGCGCCGCGATTTGCGACGAGCGTCAGCACATTCCCCACCAGTTCGCGATATGCCGCGCCGCCGTCCTTCTGCCCGCCCGCCCTGCCGAACCAGTACTCCTCCTTCACCGGCAGCCGGATGATGTTCGACTTCCAGGTGTCCACGGCGACGAGGGCGGACTTCAGCACATGATCGCCCTGCACGAGAAATTCGAGGCTCACGACATTCACCCCTTGCAGCCACACTTGCTGGCCGTCCTTGTTCAGCACCTTGTTTCCCTCGACGTGAAGCTCCTGCGGCCACTTCGATTTCTGCGGCGCTTCCGGTGCGACGTACGCGAGCCGCTTCGCCTCCTCCGCCGCCTTCTGCGCGGCGAGCAACGCCGCGGTGTCCGTCGGCTTCAGCACGATGTCATCGAGATCGAGCGTGCCGCGCTCGACTTGGAAAAGTGAAGGCATGAACTCCAGCGACACCGCACCTTCCGGCACGAGGAATTTCGTGCTCTTCTCCACCCACCCCGCGGTGTTGCTGCGCGTGTAGGGCGGCGCAGGAGCGCCCTTCATCTTACGGCCCGCGGCGTCCTTGAAATCCATCATGATGCGCGCGTCGAACCACGCCTCCTTGCCTGCCTTGAGATTGCTCACGCGCTGACGCCACGTCAGTTCGAGCGCCCGCGCATCCGACGGAAGATCGATCACGCGGTGCATCATCACGAGCTTGCCCGGCTCCGTCACCGTGAGCCGCAGAAAGTGATTTCCATTTTCCACCTCCCACGAAGCGCCCGTCTTCAGCCGGCCCCAGCCATCGGGCCAGCCCGCGGACTTTTTGTCCTCCTCGAAGCTGCCATTCGAAATGAGCGAGCCGCTCGCGTTCAGCGCCGCCCCGGCCTTCGCGCGCTGTGCGGCGGCCGCCTTCGCCTGCTTCTCCGCATCCTTCGCGGCCTGCACCTTTGCCGCCTCGCGCAGCGGCGACGCGTCGGTCGGCGCAAGCACGATGTCATCGAGATCAAAGGTGCCCGTCTCGACCTGAAACAGCGCCGGCATGAACTCCAGCGTGTGCGCGCCTTCGGGCACGAGGAACTTCGTGCTCCGCGCGACCCATCCGTCCGTGCTCTTGCGCGCGTTCGGCGCGGCAGGTGCGCCCTTCAGCTTCCCGCCCGCCGCATCCTTGAACTCCATCATGATCCGCGCGTCGAACCACGCCTGCTTGCCGGGATTGAGGTTGCTCACGCGCTGACGCCACGTCAGCTCCAGCGCCTCGACGCCCTGCGGCACGGTCACCGGCAGATACACCAGCACCGTCTCGCCCGGCTTGCCCGACATGAGCCGGAGAAAATGATTTCCGCTCTCCGCCTCCCAGCTTCCGCCGGTCTTCGGACGCGGCCATCCGTCCGGCCACTGCTCCGAATTCGCGTGCGCCTCGAAGTCGCCATTCGCAATCAGCGAGCCCTTTGGCGCAGCATTCGCGCTGGTTCCCGATGCGGTGAAAAATCCGATCACGCCGAGCAGAATGCAGAGCGAGGAATGCGGGCGGGGAAAGCCGGACGGTGTCATGCCCGCATCGTGCGGCGTCCGATTTGCAGCGGCAAGCGGCTTCATCCAAAGGCTGACGAATCAAAAAATCTGCGCGGCAGACATCGTTGACGAAAAACCGCTGCGAGGGGCTCAACGCCTAACATTTAACGTCTAACACCTAACACCAAAATTTTTCCGAACAGGCAAACCCAGCACCGGATTGCCCATCGTTAGGAGTTAGGAGTTAGGAGTTAGGAGTTAAGCGTTAAGCGTTAGATGTTAGATGTTCAGCCCGCCGCAGGCGCCTCCCTCCACGCACCGCCGTTCTCCTCATCGGGCCGACACATCAGCGCACGATCATCCAGTCCACCTTCGCACCGTCCGGCGCGGGCTTGTCGAACTGCACGACAAATCCCTTCGCCTTCTTCTTCACGACCGCGCGGTTGCTGATCCAGCTCTGCTCCACGAACACCGCGTAATCCTCGTCCGCCTCCTCGACAGCAAACGCAATCGTCACCGTCGTCTGCCCCTCGCGCACCGCGACATTTTTCCCGCGCAGATTGCGCGATGCCTTTGCATCCGCGGAGAGTCCCGTCGTCGTGAGCGGCCCGTCGAAGCGCGCGCCGCCGCCGGTGAAAGTAAACTCGCCCGTGTCGCGCGCGACCGTGAGCGATGCCACGCGCGGCGGCGCGTCCTTGTCGGTGCCGTAATGCCATTTGATCGGCTGCATGCGGTCGTTCGGCTGCGTGAAGAGGATCGCCGCATTCCCCGCGTCGGCGGAAAATTTCAGCGCGACGTTGCTCGCCGCGCTGAGGTCAATGATCCGATCCCACGCCGGACTCCGGTCGTAGCGCGTCGCCGTCTCTTTCTCGAAGTTCCCCGATCCGCCGCGCACCGCGAGCATCGTGTCGCGCATCACGCCATTGTTCACGATGTCCATCACCGGGGCGGGGAACGCCCCCGGCACCGCATCCCACAGCCAGCTTCGGAACGAAATCGGCTTGAACGGATCGGGCCCGATGGCCTGCTCGATCGCATCGCCCGCGGCGAAATCCGCATCCGTTCCCGCGAACGGCGACGGCGAAAGCTTCAGCGTGCGCTTCGGATTGTTCACGCCGTCGGAGACATCGTACGCATTCGCGCCCGGCGCGATGATGTAGTGCAGCGGCTTCTCGTGGCCGTCCCACGAGTAGCTCTCGGGCTTGTAAAGTGTAAGCCCGCCCGCGGACTTCGCGCCCCACCAGTGGCGCACGATGCGGATGTCCTTCGTGCCGTCCGCATTCTTCGTCACACGATCAATCAGGAACCAGCGGCGCACATCCGTGTTCGGCACGCACTCGTCCTTTTCATCCACGGAAAAATAGCGCCCGACTGCGTCCTCCGTCACCGGCGCGTCGGCGGAGAGACGGATCAGCCCGCCCATGTTCAGCGAATTGATTCCCAGTTTGTTTTTCTCGACTGTCGTCGGGTAGCTCTTTCCGTGGAAGACAGGGTTCACCAGCCCAGCCTCGTCGCCCGTCCATGACGCTGGCCGCACGAGATTCACGGTGCCCTTCGTGATCCACTTCGCCGGGTTCATATTGATGATCGGACGCCCGCTGCCGAGCGTCTCGCCGAGCGGACCGGGCGCAAATTTCAGCTCCGCGGTCGCAGCGTCCCACGAGGCGACCTTGCCGCGGAAAATCTTCGTCTCCGCCTCCACGAACGCCGCGTAGAGCACGCCGTTCTCATCGCCTGCCGTCGAGTGGACATCGCCCATGTATTTGAAGCGTGCGTCGAAGAGATAGTTGTCCCCCTGCGAGTAATTGTGCCGCCACATGCGCACGTCGAACGTCTGGTTCTCGCTGTGCGAGAAGGTCTCCATGTCGAGCACGTTCACATGGTTCTTATTGCTCAGCAGCGCGCCCTTCTTCACGTCAATCTCCGTGTCCGCCACAAAGAACCACGCCTTCTTTTCCCGGTCGTATCCTAGCGACTTGATGTGCAGCCGCGGCACGCCACCGGAGTACGCCAGGCCATTCAGGAATTCGCCGGGGAAAATCCCGCGGATCGTCGCGACGTAAAAACGGCGGTCAGTCCCCGCCGCGACATCCTCCTGCAGCCAGTCGTGATAGCTCGTCGAGCCGTGGAGCACCGTGTTCTTCATCCGCAGCATCGGGTAATAGCCCCAGTGCGGCAGGCTCTGGCCCTGCGGGATATTCAGCTCGCGCTCGATCTGGATCCCCGTCGCCTGCGGCGGCTGGATCTTCAGCGTGCCGCTCCGCGTGTCCACCACCGTCACGCCCGCGCCCGCGCCCCAGCTCTTCGCCGTCGCCGGCGGCGCAGGTTTGCGCCACTGCTCCTGCGTATTATTTTTCGGCTTCCAGCCCGCCGCCGCATCGCCGGGAATCACCAGCACGCCGCCGCCCGCCGCGATGATGTCCTCCGAAGCCTTCTGATAGGCCTTCTCCGCATCACCCGGCGTCTTCACCGCCCCAAATTGCTCCAGCGAAAAAGTCGGCCCGGCTGGCAGCGGCGAAGCACTCGGCGCGACAGCCGGAGGCGTCTGCGCAATCGCGGCGACAAGTGATGACAGCAGAGCGATGGACGCAAGCAGGGGGGATTTCATAAGCAGCGGAATCTCGCCAGCTAATCGTGCCGTGCGTCCAAACTTAGAGCGCCTGGAGGCAGTCCGCCAAATGCCCGCGCACGAAAAGCACTAGTGCTGCGTCAGCGGTGAAATGATGGGTTGGTTTTCGAGTCCGGCTGCGGTGATTGGCAACTGATGAACAGTGACTGGTCTTCCGGTTTTCTCGTGTAAAACTCGGCTCTATACCATACACTTCACACCACACAACAAACACCCCCCCCCAACCCACCACAACACCGCTGCCGCGGCACTAGCCTTGACCGGGGGCGGTTGATTGTTACGTTCGCGCGCCTTTTCACCTCACCAAAAACATGAGCGACACCACTGCCGCGGCCTCGCCCGGCGCACCACCAGTTTCCAAAGTCACCGACCGCGTCATCCGCATCGCGGGCGATTCGCAGGATGGCATCCAGGCCATCGGCGGCTTCCTCGCGCGGCTCGCGGGGCGCAGCGAGCAGGAGGTGATGACGTTCATGACCATCCCATCCACGATCTCGGGCGGGGCTTCCATCTTCCAGGTGCGCATCGGCTCGGGCGAGGTGCTGAGCGCGGGCGATGAGGCTGATGTGCTGCTGTGCTTTTACAACCACAGCTACGCGAATCACATCAGCTCGCTCAAGCGCGGCGGCATCGTGCTTTATGACAGCGATCATGTGTCGCCAGACGACGAGGAATTGCTCCAAACGTATCGCCATGTGGGCGTCGCCATTTCGAGCCTCACGGTCGAGGCCATTGGCGGAACGGGGCGCGACAAGGGGAAGAATATTTACTCGCTCGGGCTCATCGCGCGGATGTTCGATCTGAATGTGCCGAAGCTCACGAAGCTCATCGAGGAGCGGTTCGGCGGAAAGGATCCGTCGATCGTGAAAAATGCGCTGGCCTGCTTCAACGGCGGCTACGGGCACCAGATTCAGGGGCTCATCGAGACGTTCCACTTCGAGCACGCGGAACACACCGGCGCTCCGCAGGTGGTGATGAGCGGCAACGAGGCGCTCGCATTCGGCATCATCGCGGCGGGCGTGCGTTTCGGCGCGGGGTATCCGATTACGCCGTGGAGCGAAGTGATGGAATTGCTGCGGCGCGAGCTTCCGAAATACGGGGGAAGTTTCATCCAGACCGAGGACGAGATCGCGGCGATCTCGATGGCGCTCGGCGGGAGCTACGGCGGTCGCGTCGCGGTGACGGGATCGAGCGGGCCGGGCATTTCGCTGAAGACCGAGGCACTCGGATGGGCCTCGATGGCGGAGATGCCGGTCGTGGTCATTGACGTGCAGCGCGGCGGGCCGAGCACGGGCATGCCGACAAATCAGGAGCAAAGCGATCTAAACATCGCGTGCTTCGGCGGACACGGCGACAGCCCGCGCGTGGTGCTCGCGCCGTCGAGCGTGGAGGACTGTTTCTACACGGCGATCGAGGCGGTGAATATCGCGCGGAAATTCAGCACGCCGGTGCTCATCCTCAGCGACCAGGCCATCGCGACGCGCATCGAGGCGTTCCCCTGCCCCGATTTGAAAAACGTCTGCCAGGACATCTCGCCGGACTTCACGGCGGTCGCGGATCACAAGCCGTATGACCTTTCCGCGCCGGACGGCGTCACGCGGCACATCGCGCCCGGCACGCGCGTCGCGAGCGGGAAATATCCCGTCGCCACCGGCCTCGAACACGACGAACTCGGCCACCCGACCGGCTCGGGAAAACTGCACACGCAGATGAACGCGAAGCGCCGCAACAAGCTGCGCAAACTCGCGAACGAAATCCCCGTGCCGAAAATCTACGGCGCGACGGAAGGCCATGTGCTGATCGTCGGCTGGGGCTCGAGCAAAGGCCCGATCGAGGAAGCGGTGAAGCTCGGCCGCCTGCAGGGCGAAGCCGTCTCCGGGCTGCACATCAAGTACATCAATCCGCTTCCAAACGATCTCGAAAAACTGTTCAGCGGCTTCACGCATGTCGTGGTCTGCGAAATCAACGACGAGGGACTCTACGGCCACGGCCAGCTTTGCTCACTGCTGCGCGCGCGCTACTGCGACCCGCGCATCCGGAGCGTGACGAAGACCGACGGCCTCCCGTGGAAGGTGAAGGAAATCCTGAACCGCGCACTCACCCTCACGAAGTAACCGATGAACGATGGAACAGCACGAGCGACTGAAGATTTTCTTCGACCGCCTGCGCACCGCTCCGGCTTGCGCGAGCGCGGAGGACGCCGTACGGCTCATCTGTCGCTTGATTGAAGAAGTCGAAGACGAGTTCTGCGCCGTCCCGCGCTCCACACCTCCACCAATAACCCCAACTGGAAGAATGTATCCGCCGCAAGCCGACTCCATGCGCCGCCTGAATTCGGGACACATCCGAGTCCGCACTTCGGGCCATGTGATTCTTTGCGGGCCGGACGGAACCATCCGCATTGAGAACACGCGAAAACGGCTGGTTGAAATCATCAAACCTGGAGCGCAAACTTAGCCATGCCGCCCGCCATCATTCGATTGCTCGACGACCTGCGCACGAAATTCCCCGACGCGCATGTCCGGCTGGAGACATTCGATCTCGGCGGGACTTCCGTGGACATTTCGATCGGTTCGCGGGAGTTCGAGCTATTCTGCGGGCCACAATCCGGCAACGGCGTCTCCGAGCACCACGGGGACGCGATGCCATTCACCCAGCACGATCACTATTTTCCGACACCGGAGGAAGCTGCCGCGCATCTGCTGGCACTCGTCCGCGAAGCCGCCGAACAAATCACTCACGCCGCATAATTTCCCCATGAGCACGACCATCGCCATCCCCAACGCACAACTCCCACGCACCGGCATCACCGCCACGCTGCCTGCGCCCGCGCCGCTCGCCGACGCGGATCGCAAGCCGCTCACGAAAAAGGAAACCGCCGCCGACCACCCGACGTGGTGCCCCGGCTGCGGCGACTTCAGCGTCCTTGCGCTGTACTACAAGCTGATCGAGAAGCGGAAAATCAATCACGAGAACATCTGCACGGTTGCGGGCATCGGCTGCTCGTCGCGCTTTCCGTATTTCGTGCAGGCGCATGGCGCGCACTTCATCCACGGGCGCGCGCTGGCCTTTGCGAGCGGCGTGTCGCTCTCGCGGCCGGACCTGCATGTATTCGTCTTCGGCGGCGACGGTGACGCATTCTCCATCGGCGGAAACCACTTCACGCACACCGCGCGCAAGAACGTGAAGATGACCTACGTGGTCATGGATAACTTCGTGTACGGCCTCACAAAAAAGCAGACCTCGCCCACGTCACCGATCGGCTTCAAGTCGAAGACCGACATCGGCGGCAGCACCGATCGCCCGATCAATCCGATGAAGCAGGCCATCAGCGCCGGAGCGACGTTCGTCGGTCGCGGCACCGCCACGAACGTGAACCACCTGCTCAAGCTCATGGAGGCCGCGATGGATCACGACGGCTTCTCGTTCATCGAGTGCCTCAGCGAGTGCATCGAGTTTTTCCCCGGCGCATTCGATGCCGCGATCCCGCGCAAAGGTGGCACCTTCCCCGAAATCCCCGCGGAGCACGACGTGACGGACGAATACGCCGCCTACAAACTCTGCGACGCGCCGTGGCCCGGCATGTTCGGCACATTTTTCAAAGTGAACCGTCCGACGAAAAACGCGAATGAGGCGAAGCTCATCGGCGACGCGCGGGCGAAACTCGCGGACGTTCCCGACTGGCAGATTCTCCAGCGCAATTTTGATCGGATGAAGTAGCGCGCTTCGAATATTGCGCCCGGCCTTCCGACTAAGAACCAACATCGTCACCCTATGAAAATCCTCCTCGCCTCCCTCGCCGTCTGCACGCTTTTCACCGGATGCCTGCCGCCTCCCGGTCCCAGGGTGGTCGTCGCGCCCGGCCATCCCCACCGTGTGTACCATCCCTACGGCTATCGGTACGAGCCGACCGTCGTCGTGCGCGAGCCATATCGGAGACACGACGAAGTTGTCATCGTGAACCGCCATGCACCTGCCCCGCGCTACGAAGTGGCCGGTCGTCCGCCATTCCACGGCGCGCGCTGGATCCCCGGCAAATGGGTCTGGGAATACGGCACCTGGCAGTGGCATCGCGGGCACTGGGTGCATCGCTATTGATACTGATCGCGACTCAGTAAAAATACCGATCCTTCCGCAAAGATGCCACCGTGCCTGCGACTGGTGGGCTTGAGCCGGCGACGCTCCGCTGCCATGAAGGTGGGTGCCTCAATCGCCCCCACCATGTTCACCACTCCCTCGTCGCCACATCGTCGGAAAAAATCCGCCTCGCGCTTCGCATCCTTCGCTCGGGTTCTTGCCGCGCTGACCTTTTTCCTCGCGCTCACGGGGGCCGCGGCTGCGCCGAAAAATCCGAAGCCCGCCGCACCCGCCGAGCCTTCGCCATGGGCCGCGTGGGTCGAGACGGACTTCCCGTTTTTCTCGTCGATCCTCGACGCGCGCCGCACGGGAATCGGCGCGAACAATCTCACGCCACGCGGCATCGTGCTGAATCTAGGGCACGACTGCTGGGCGTGCTTCGACACCGATCTGCTGCGCATCGCCGCGGTGTGGCGCGGGCCCGGCGTCACGGCGAAGGCGCTCGCGCCGGGCTCGTATCACGACTCCAGCCGCAAGACTCCTGGCGGACAGTTTCCCGCGCCGCAGCCCGACGGAAAACTCTGGCTCGCGAACGGCATCTATCCCGGCTGGCAGACAAGTGAACACGCCGTGCTCGAAGACCCGCGCGAGCCTGCGCCGAGCCATGAGGAAGTCGGACGCGGCCCGCTGCCGGTGGCGATGGGAAAGTTCAAGGCCGTCCGCCTCGTGCGCGGTGGTGTGATTCTCGAATACTCTGCGGGCGGTGCGGACATCCGCGAGTGGACGACGCTCTCGGAACACGACGGACAGCCGGCGATCGAACGGCACTTTGAAGTCGGCGCGAGCGCGAAGCCGCTGCTGCTCATCGCGGGAGCGAAGAACAACGGCGCGGTCGAGGAAGTCGTCGCGTCCCTCACACTCTGCACGCCGCACGCGCAGAACACCGCGGAGATTCTCGACGACGCCGCGATGTGGATCGTCCGCGTGCCTGCGCACGAAAAAGCCGTGCGTTTCTGCATCACGCTTGCGGATTCCGGGCAGGCTCCCGTCGTCGCGCCGAGGGAAATTCCGAACGAAGCGCCCGCGCCCCGCTGGCCGCAGGAAGTCACGAGCAAGGTGAAGCTCTCCACCGCGAAGGACGCCTACGTGGTGGACGATGTCGCGCTCCCGCTCAACAACCCGTGGAAGCGCGACGTGCGCATCGGCGACATCCAGTTTTTGAAAGATGGCACCGGCGTCGGCGTCACCGTGGATGGCGATGTGTGGTTCATCCGCGGCTTCGGCGAAAAAGGTGACACCGTGCGCTGGCATCGCTTTGCCTCGGGGCTGCACGAGCCGATGTCGCTCGCGATCCGCGACGAGCAGATTTTTGTCTTCGACCGCAACGGCATCTGGCGCCTCCGCGACACGCGCGGCACCGGCGAAGCCGACGTGCATGAACTTTTCTCGAATGCCTTCGCGCAGACCGCCGACATGCGCGAATTCCCCAACGGCATCCGCCTCGCGCCCGGCGGCGAGTTTGTCATCGCGAAGGGCGGGCAGCAGGCCACCACACTCGGCAAGCACAACGGCTCCGTGCTCCGCATTTCTGCCGACGGCAGCAAGGCCACCGTGCTCGGCTACGGATTCCGCCAGCCGAACATCGGCGTGAACATCCGCACCGGCCTCGTCACCGCCGCCGATCAGGAGGGGCAGTATGTGCCCAGCACGCCGCTCTACATCGTGCGCGACGGCGAGTATCACGGCTTCCTCAGCGAGCTTCAGCCGAAGGAAAAATATCCCGCGCCCATCGCCGATCCGCTCACGTGGATTCCGCACGCGGTGAATGCCTCCGCCATCTCGCAGGTGTGGCTCTTCGACGCGAAGATGGGTGCGCTCAACGACTCGCTCGTCCACATCGGCTTCAACCGGCCCGAGCTTTTCCGCGTGCTGCTGAACAACCGCACCGCAAAGCCGCAGGCCGCGGTCGTGAGCATCACCAGCGCGTTCGACTTCCCGCCGCTCAACGGCTCCGTGAATCCCGCCGACGGCCAGCTCTACGTCGCGGGTTTCCAAATCGTCGGCTGGGGCACGACCGCCACGCGCATCAGCGGCCTCGGACGCGTCCGCAATACCGGCGCACCCTCCACGCTCCCGCGCGAAATCGTGCCGATGGACAAGGGCGTGCTGCTCCGCTTCGACGTGCCGCTCGATGCAAAGAAAGCCACCGACCCCGCGAGCTACTCGCTCGCGACCTTCCACTACATCCGCACTTTCAAATACGGCTCCGCACTTTACAAGGAGGACGGCAAGCCCGGACAGGACTACCTCGCTGCGAGCAGCGCGTATCTTTCCAAGGACGGGCGCGACGTCTTCATCGGCGTGCCCGGCATGAAGCCCGTGCAGCAGCTCCGCGTCGGCTGGTCGCTCGCGGCGGCGGAAAACATTCAACATTCAACATCCAACATTCAACATCCAACAGGTGGTCCCGGACGCACCTCGGCACACGACGCGACTTCTTCGTTGAATGTTGGAAGTTCAACGTTGGATGTTGGACGTTCATCCCCTTTCGAAGGCAACGCCTACACCACGCCCTACGAGCTTCCGAAGTTCGACCCGCAGGCCGAGGGCTTCGGCGACATCACCGTGGACCTCACCCGGCGCGCGGTGACAACGCAGAACGCTGCGCCCGCCACGGCCGAGGAAGGCCGCCGCCTCGCACAGATGTTCGGCTGCGCCGCGTGCCACTCGCAGGAGGGCAAGGACATGGCGCACGTCGGCCCCACATGGAAGGGCCTCTTCGGCAGCGAGCGCGATTTTTTCAGTGCGGAGAAAAAGAAAGGCCACACCGTCGCCGATGCCGCGTACATCCGCGAATCCATCCTCGATCCCTCCGCGAAAATCGTCGCCGGCTACGAGCGCGGCGAATACGCGATGCCGAGCTACGCCGGCGCGCTCACCGCCTCGCAGGTCGAGTCGCTCATCCTTTTCATCCAGACGCTGAAGTAGCGCTCAGCGCGTCCGCGGAAGCTTCGCGACGGTGAGCCAGAAATGGTTGATCACGACTATTTGCCTGCCCCTCGTTCCTCTCAGCGAACTGCGCGGTGAGCGCGGCGGCGGGCGCGGCAATCGTTCCCGCCGATTTGCGGAAATCCGCGGCCTTGCGCTGCAGCTCGGTGAACGCATGCGGCGTCGAGCTCGGTGCCGGACATGCCGTAGCGCAGCAGGCGCTCGCGGATGCCGGCCCTGAGTTGGTCGCGACGCCCGCGCAGCCTTCGCCGCGCACGGGCACACCTCTGGCGTCAGCCCACTCTCAGATCATCCACATGCAGCGCACCGACTGGAAAGTGGGCACGGCGATGCCCGCGCACGGCGGCAAGGCTCATCGCGATGGCGATGAAGACCCGCATGAAATTTGAAATGACGGCCCGCATCTCTGTCACCTTAGTCAACCGGGCGGGGGGATTGTTAAAAGGAATCGTGCAGACCGATGGGCAGTGTCCCACTTTGCCCGTTTGAAAGTTAAGCGTTGAACGTTGAATGTTGATCCTGCCGAAGGCGGCCGTGTGATTCAGCACGCGGGTTCGGAAGCCGAAAGGCCGCTGCGCGGGGCTCAACGTCAAACGTTCAACTTTCAACGCCCAACTTCAAAATAGGACACTGCCGACCGATGGCGGCGCGTGACAGGCTTGCCAGCCAGCCTACTCTATTCTCTTACTCTGCCCGCGCGGACTGCCCACCCGCGCCGCCTGTCCACGAATGAATCCCGAACCCACGAGACGCCCCACCCACATCGCCGCGCCACATCCGCCCACGGAGTCGCTCGTGGATTTGCTTGAGGAGGCCGTCATCGTCGCGGGCAGGGATGGCAGCATCATCGAGTGGAACAGCGGCGCGACGCGTGTCTTTGGCTGGACGCCCGACGAGGCGCAGGGGATGTCCGTCCGTGCGCTGCAATCCGCGGAGGCGACGCGCGGCCTCGCATCCGCGGTGCAGCAGGTCTTCGGGAACAGCACGCAGTGGCACGGCGAGACGGCCTTTGTGCGCAAGGGTGGCGAGACGGGCTCCTGCGAGGTCGTCGCGCTGCCGCTCGGCGAGGAGCGCGTGCTGCTGAGCATGCGCGACGTGACGGCGCGGCGGAAAAAATTCGAACAGGTCTCCGAGGAGCGCCACCTCCTGCGGACGCTGATGGATGGCATCCCGGACATCATCATTTTGAAGGACACCGATGCGCGCTACGTGATGATCAACCGCGCGCACCGGATGCTCACGACCTGCCCGGACGACGAGGTACTCGGACGCCTCGTGACCGAACTGGGCTTCCCCGAGGAACACGCGCGAGCCTACCTTGAGGACGACCTGCGGGTCCTGCGCACGGGCGTCGCGTTGGTGAACCGCGAGGAGCGTTTCAGCTTTCCCGACAATCGGAGCGGATGGTTTCTCACGAGCAAATACCCGCTCCACGACACAGCCGGAAATTTGCTCGGCCTCATCGTCGTCGCCCGCGACATCACCGACCTGAAGCGTGCGGCAGACGATCTCACCGACGCGCGGATGCGACTTTCGCAGCACATGGACAACTCGCTGCTCCTCGTGGCGGAACTCGACGCCGAACTGCGCGTGACCCGCTGGGCGGGCCGCGCGGAAAAGATGTTCGGCTGGACATCCGCCGAGACCATCGGGCGAACGCTCGACGAGATGAATGTGAATCATTCCGACGAGGCCGGGCGCATCGCCGGGATGTTCCAAAACCTGAGAAACGGTGTGCAGGAGCACAGCACGCTGCGATGTCGGAATCTCACGAAGGACGGGCGCACGATCCACTGCCTGTGGTGGAATTCCGTCCTGCGAAATCCGGACAACTCGGTGCGCTCATACCTCACGCTCGCGGAGGAGATCACCTACACGGTGGAGACGCTGGAAAAATTGCAGGCCTCCGACCGCCTGCTGAACACGCTCATCCACGCGACCGGCATCGGCTACGTGCAGCTCGACGCTTCGGGCCGCATCATCGCAGCCAACGAAAATTACATCGCATTCTTCGGTGCGGAAAACGAGGCGGGCCTGATCGGGCGCTCCTACTTGGACCTCATCGCGCCCCATCACCACGCGCTGGCAGCACGGACATTCGCAACGCTGCTCGCCGAAGGGCGCATCCAAAATGTCGAAGCCGATCTGATCGGCAGGGATGGCCGCACCGCGGCGTTTGAATTCCACGCGAACGCGGAGGACACCAGCGAGGGGTTGCGGCTGCATTTTTTCTGCCGCGACATCAGCGAGCGCCAGCGTGCGCTCGACGAGCGCAGGGCCATGGAGGCGAAGCTCCAGGAGACGCAGAAACTCGAAAGCCTCGGCGTGCTCGCGGGCGGCATCGCGCATGATTTTAACAACCTCCTCACCGGAGTGCTCGGCAACGCAGCCCTCGCCTCCTCGGAAATCCCCGAGGGTTCCCCGGCGCACGCCTTTCTCGCGCAGATCGAGAAGGCCGCCAGCCGCGCGGCGGATCTCTGCCGGCAGATGCTCGCGTATTCGGGCAAGGGACGCTTCGACGTGAAGCCGCTCGACCTGAATGCGCTCATCCGCGAGACGATGAGCCTCCTCGGCATCTCGATCAGCAAACGCGCGCGGCTCGATTTCCAACTCGCATCCCCGCTGCCCGCCGTGCTCGCGGACACGACACAGCTCCGCCAGATCGTGATGAACCTCGTCATCAACGCCAGCGAATCCCTCGGCGAACGCGACGGCACCGTGCTCGTCGCGACCGGCATCGAGCATCTCGACGCGGCGGCTCTCCTGGCGGCAAATGCCTCGCCCGACGCAAAGGACGGCGACTACGTCTTCATCGAGGTGAGCGACACCGGCAGCGGCATGGAGCCCGATGTGCTCAAGCGCATCTTTGATCCATTTTTCACCACGAAATTCACGGGCCGCGGCCTGGGCCTCGCCGCAGTCCTCGGCATCGTCCGCGGGCATCACGGCGCGCTCACCGTCACGAGCACGCCGGGAACCGGCACCTGCTTCCGCGTGATGCTCCCCGCCAGCGACCAAGCCGCCGAGCCCGACGCCGCGGCGGAATCGCCCGAGCAGTGGCGCGGCTCCGGCACCGTCCTCGTGGTGGACGACGAGGACACCGTCCGCCACGTCGCCATGCGCCTGCTCGGCTACCTCGGATTCGAGACGGTCGCCGCAGCGGATGGCCGCGAGGCGCTGAAGCTCCTCCCGACCCTTGGCGAGCTGCAATTCGTCTTCCTCGATCTCACCATGCCGCACATGGACGGCCAGCAGACACTGCGCGAAATGCGCAAGCTGCGGCCCGACCTGCGCGTGCTGATCATGAGCGGCTTCAGCACCGAAGACATCGCCACCCGTTTCCAAAATGACCGCTTCGTTGACTTCATCCAGAAGCCGTTCAACCTCGTGCAGACCCGCGAAAAAATCCGCAGGCTCCTCGCGTGAACATCGCGCGACGTTCCCTCAAACCACCCCACACTTCCCATGAAAAAACACCTCGCGCTCTTCGCGCTCCCGTTCCTCCTCACCACCGTCGCAGCCTCCGCCGCCACGGTTGAATTTTACATCGGCGCCTACACGAAGCCCGGTGGCAACCGCGGCATCGAACGCGGCTCGCTCGACACCGCGACCGGCGAACTGAAGCTCCTCGGCAACGCCGTCGAGGCGAAAAATCCGAGCTTCCTCGCCGTGCATCCCGGCGGGAAATTTCTCTACGCAGCGATCGAAGACGGCGGCGGCGCGGTCGGCGCATTCGCCGTGGAAAAGGACGGCACGCTGCGACACCTGAACAACGAGTCCAGCAAAGGCTCCGGCAATTGCCACGTCTTCGTGGACCCGAGCGGCAAGGCCGTGCTCGCGGCAAACTACGGCAGCGGCAGCGTCGTCACCCTCCCGATTCGCGACGACGGCTCCATCGCGCCTGCCTCCGCCTCCGTGCAGCACACCGGCAGCGGCGGGAATCCCGCGCGGCAGAAAGGCCCCCACGCGCACTCGATCTACGTGAACGGCGGCTTCGCCTACGCGTGCGATCTCGGCACGGATGACGTCTTCATCTACCGCTTCGACGCCGCCAAGGGCACGCTCACGCCGAACGATCCGCCGAGCGGAAAAGTGCCGCCCGGCAGCGGCCCGCGGCACCTCGCGTTTCACCCGAAGGGCGGCTTCGCCTACGTGTGCGACGAGATGACGAGCAGCATCACCGCCCTCGCGCACGACGCCGCGAAAGGCACGCTGACCGCCATCCAGACCATCAGCACGCTCCCGCCCGATGCTCCGAATGCGAACAAGAACAGCACCGCGGAAATCTTCTGCCACCCGACTGGCAAATTCGTGTACGTCTCGAACCGCGGCCACGACAGCATCGCCGTCTTCGCCATCGCCGCGGATGGAAAAGTCACGCTCGTGCAGAATGCGCCCGCCGGCGTGAAAGTCCCGCGCGGCTTCGCCATCTCGCCCGACGGCGGCTGGCTCGTCGCCGCCGGCCAGGACAGCAACAGCCTCGCCTCGCACAAGATCGATCCCGCCACCGGCCAGCTCACCCCCGCCGGAAAAGCCGACGGCGTCGGAGCCCCCGTGTGCGTCGTCTTCGCCGCACCGAGGTAATCCCAAGCCATGAGCGGCGTGCCCGCGAAGCACGCGAAAGAAAGCCAGCCTGCCTTTCATGTGTTTCGCGCGCGCACCTCGTCCCTCGTTCCTCTTATTCGAGCAACGGCTGTCAAGAGTTGCAGCCTGACCCCTTTTTCCAAAAAAAACAGGACGCCATCCAGACTGCCGCGAAGCACATTCAGGACGCGCTCGGGACGAAGAAGGTGCGCGGGGAGAGCTTGCTTGGATCGGCTGAGTTGAAGCGAAAGCTGCGTGAGGCGAAGGCAAAGCTGAAACGCTCGGATACCAACTAGAAAGAAAGCTTTGCCTTAATTGAATTTACCAAGGCAGTGATTTTGACACCTTGAGCACCATATGCCACGGCTATTTCCAATAGGGAATCGTAACTATGTCTCGGCTGCCTGCCTGCTGCGTGGGAAAATCGAACAATCACCTCAAACAGTAGTTTTCCACGTAGTTTGCGCTCGTATTCGTTTCTAACTTCTTGGTAAGTAAGATCGTCTGGATTTCGGAATCCGTGGGCGTCCAAGGCAATTTGAGAGCATGTAAACCCAGGAATTGGAATAAGGTATCCTAGTTTCGGGTCACTTAGATATGGTCTGCTAGACCGAAATTCCTCGACTTGGAATGCAAACCATCTGGAAAGCTCGTCGATCATGACAGTGTGATTTGGACGCTCATCGCGATGAATAAGTCGCTCCAAGGTTCCATCCTGATACACGTCGTTTTCGATGCTGTATCCATCTGTAAGCACAATTTCTGAGTCTTTGTCAGGTACTTTACCGAACATCCACATATCCTTATCTGCTACAAAGCAAACTCGCTTTCCGGAAAATTCGGATCGCCTGTCGAAAACGGCTAATAGAGTAGGCCGCCCGCCACATATATGAAAACTGGCATTCAAGCTTCCGATGATGTCCTCAAGCCCACGGTAAACCTGTACATCATCCGGCCCCTCCACTAAAACCGTGGGAAGCGTTGATCGCTTAAGTGTTTCCACTAATTCATCTATGGTCAGCGTCGCCATGCCGTTCAGTGTATCCTACATCTTCATCTAACCTGTGCTCTTTATCTACGTATTTTGTATAGATAAACGGGGAGTGCGTTGCAACAATGAATTGATTGTTGACACATTGCTCTAATAGCTTCGGAAATAAAATTCTCTGCCAGTCCACATGAAGACTAATTTCCGGCTCATCAATAAAAATTGCACTATTCCGATTGAAAGCATTGTAACATAAAAAGCTGAGCATTTGCTTTTCTCCGGCAGACAAATGCCCAGCTTCCACTGCCGAACTTACATCACCGAATGTCGTGATGTTCTTAAAGCTGATTCCCTTGTGCTGCAAAAGATCGCCCACTAACTTAATCAACACAGTGAACGGGAGAAACAGCATTTCGCGTTTATCTTCGTTTGCTTTTGCTTGGTCGCGTATGCTGTCCAATATCGCCCTTGCGGCATCGAGGCTTTCCTGCGTGGACACATCATCTACTTGGCTGTAACTCTTGATGGTTGTCAGAATAAATGCAGCTAAAGAAACATGCAAATCATTAGCCTTTCTGGACGTATCTGCATATTGCTTTGTCAAAAGCGATTCCAAGTCGTCCGTTGAAAGTGACGAAACAAAGATGTGTTTCTCATATGAAAGAGAATCTGACAACTCTCTCATTGATTCTTGGAGTGGGCTGCGCATCCGGTTTGCGGGGTTATGACCAGAGACAGAGAATCCGCCTTCGATGCGCCTGAAAGTAGGGAAGAATACTGATGAGCCGCTTACGGTTGCTATTTCTGCATCAATTTCATGGAATCGCCCGCGTTCTATGAGCGATTGCTTGCATATGATGGTGGTCTTTTTCTCACCCTTTCCAATATCCCACTTAAGGTTTGCTTGTTGATACGGGCCGCTCTGTGCCATTTCAATTCTGAGAAATAATGCATCTGTTTCAACCTCTGCGGAATCAAATCTTATTTCAGGAATGATTCGCTCAATATTTCCGCTGATCATGTACCATAGAAGCTTTAGGATGCTCGTCTTTCCTGCTCCATTTTTCCCCGTAAGTACATTTATGTCTGGATGGAAAATCAGCTCTCTGGACCACAATCCACTGAGCTTCTCATATGCGAACCGCTTTATCATCCTGGGAGGGAAAGATTTTTGATTACGGCATTTTTCGTGCCGTAACAGTGGGCTCAAGTTTTGCGACCCTGCCTGTCACCTTAACTATTGTGTCATCAAATGGAAATGACGACTTGATGTTGCGGTTCTCATCAGTAATATTGCAATTCCTCAGAGCAGCGGCAACCCTCTCCCTATTAGGTGGTGAGATGGGTGCAAAATTGAAGCAAATTTGTTGGTCTTGCTGTCTCACATGGGAATGCCACGAAGGCCAAAGTTCGTGAGTCTCAACGGCGACTTGAGCATTATTCGCATGTCCGATGAAAAGAATATCCTGAAGCGAAACGGTTTTTTCTGTCGGATTCCAGACGCAAAGGTACGCACAAAAGATTCCCGATTCAGCGGGTATTCCAGCTTTGTTGGGTTCGCGCCAGTAGCCGTTAAAAACGAGGTCAAAGCTTTGAGCTGGCATGTCGATCTTGGAGTGGTACTGAATCACGGAGAGGATTCGGTGGAAACCACGGTTCTGCGTGTGTGAAAATGTGGTGGATAAAAGGTGCTGCGCTGGCAAGGCATCGCGCGATTTCTGAATTGTCGGAGGAGGTTGGTCAACAACGATAATTTTGCCGTCGTTTTCACAGCGCGTTTTCAGACGTGAAGTTGCGGGACAACCACTCTGAAAGCAAGCGGTCGAGGAGGCCGGGAGATAGCGGTCAGGCTGCAACTCTTGACAGTCCCCGAACGGAGCATCACGCCACTGCCAGCATTTCCGGGTGCTCGCGGGCGATCTCCAGCAGGCGGAGCGCGGCACCGGAGGGTTGCCTGCGGCCTTTCTCCCAACTGATCGCCGTCACCACCGGCACATTGAGCATCGCGGCGAAGACCGGCTGGCTCACCTTCAGCCGTGCGCGGATGCGCGCCACGTCCTGCGGTGTCACCGCTGGCGCGGGCGCGGGAAATAGGGGTCAGGCATCAAATCTTGACAGAGGTTAAAGCGCGAAGGGCTCCGTGCGCGCCAGGTGTGGCCGATGTGAACTGTCGAATCAGGCTCAGGGTGTTTCGCCGACGCTGCGCAGGACGCGCTCACGGAGCCGGTCGGCGAGCCAGAATCTTGCGCCTGTGACGAGGTGGTCGAGGAGCGGGCGCAATGCAAGCGCGGCGGCGCGACAGGAACTCTCTTCAATGAGCACGTCGGCAATGCCGCTCTCGATCGCGATATGGCAGACATCCACAAGACGTTCTTTCCTGATGAGCAGATTGATGGCGAATAACCGGCCTCACGATGCGCTGCAACTGAGCTTGGGGTCTAGTGCAGGGTCAAGTGTGATGTGATGGGTTCACCAAACGCGCACAGGGTGTGACTGGTGACTGGTGAGAAGTGACTGGTGTCCAGCCCTGATCGCCTCGTGAAAACCGGAAGACCAGTCACGGTTCACCAGTCACCAATCACAGCAGCCGGACTCGAAAACCAACCCATCATTTCACCGCTGACGCAGCACTAGGCGGCTAAGTTACCCGCGCGCGAGTTCCTCGAGCAGTGCCTTGTTCATGCGGATGCCGGCTTCGAAGTTTTCGACGGGGAAATTTTCATCCGGGGCATGGGCGCGGCAGTCGGGGAGCGCGAGGCCGAGGAGGAGCGTCTCGACGCCGAGGATTTGCCGGAAGGTATTGACGATGGGAATGCTGCCGCCTTCGCGGATGAGGGCGAGGGGGTGGCCGGGGAAGGATGCGGCGAGAGCACGCTGCGCGGCCTTGCCATCGGCAGAATGCGGGTCGGTGACGTAGGGGTCGCCGCTGTGGCCGTCCTCGATGTCGAGGCGGACGCCGGGCGGGCAATTTGCCAGCAGGTGCGCGCGGACCTTGGCGAGGATGTCTGCGGGGCGCTGGCCGGGGACGAGGCGGAAGGTGAGCTTCACGAATGCTTCGCGGGGGATGACGGTCTTGCTGCCGGTGCCCTGGAAGCCGCCGCCGATGCCGTTCACCTCGGCGGTGGGGCGGGCCCATGCGCGCTCGAGGGAGGTGTAGCCTTCTTCGCCGAAGGGATGCGCCGCGCCTGTCACGAAGAGGAGTTCCTTTTCGCCAAAGGGAAGCTTCGCCCATGCATCGCGCTCCCACTGCTGGAGCGGCGCGACGTCATCGTAAAAGCCGGGGACTGCGACGCGACCGTGAGCGTCGTGCAATGTGGCGACGAGGCGGGCGATGGCGGTGGCGGGATTCGCGACGGTGCCGCCGTAGATGCCGCTGTGCAGATCGATCGAGGGGCCGTGGACGCGGACTTCCATGGCGGTGATGCCGCGGAGACCGTAGGTGAAGGTGGGCGTGCGCGGAGCGATCATGCCGGTGTCGCTGATGGCGATGAGATCGCAGCGGAGGGCGTCGCGGTTTGCGGAGAGGAATTCGGCGAGGTGCTTGCTGCCGACTTCCTCCTCGCCCTCGATGAGGAAGATGAGGTTCACGGGCAGTTCGCCTTTTTCGCGCAGCGTCTCGCCGACGCCGAGGATGTGCGCGAGGATCTGGCCCTTGTTGTCCGTGGAGCCGCGCGCGTAGATGATGCCGTCGCGCACGGTGGGCTCGAAGGGCGGCGTGGTCCATTCGGCGAGCGGCTCGACGGGCTGCACGTCGTAGTGGCCGTAGATCATCACGGTGCGGCGGCCGGGCTTGTGGTCGTTGCGCGCGGTGACGATGGGATGGCCGCCGGTCGGGTGCAGCTCGGCGGTGAGGCCGATGGCGGTGAGTTTCGCGACGAGCCAGTCGGCGCACTTCGAGACATCGCCCGCGTGGCGAGGCTCGGTGGAGACGCTGGGGAAACGGATGAAGGCGAAGAGATCGTCGAGGTGCGGGGTGTGCATCGGCGTACGCTAGCAGCCGGGCGGGGCGGGGGAATTGCAAATGTGGCATCCGTGAGCCTTCGCGAGGTCGGCGCCACGTTCTTAATCGTATTCTTAATCCTCATCCTACTCTGTTTCCCGCGCGCGATCCTCGCACTGAAAAACCGGCTTGCGATTATGATGAAGAATAAGATTAGGACGCTGCGCGCAGAATCCCCTTCTCGACTTCACCGCCGCGTGTTCCCTAGAAACTCAGCCCGCAATTTTCCATGAGCAACGAAACGCCAGCAGCGCCAGCAGCACCGTCCGATTTCATCCGCGACATCGTCGCGCAGCATGTCGCTGACGTTCGCTACCCGAAAATCCTCACGCGCTTCCCGCCCGAGCCGAACGGCTACCTGCACATCGGCCACGCGAAATCGATCTGCCTGAACTTCGGCATCGCGCGGGAATTCGGCGGCATGTGCAACCTGCGGATGGACGACACGAACCCGACGAAGGAGGACATCGAGTACGTCGAGAGCATCATCTTCGACGTGGACTGGCTCATCGCAGGCTGGGCGGATCACGTGAAGACGACGACGCTTTTTCACGCGAGCGACTACTTCGGGCAGCTCTACGGGTTCGCAGTCGCGCTGATCAAAAAGGGAAAGGCATTCGTATGCGACCTCACTGGCGAACAGGTCGCGGAACATCGCGGCGCACCCGGGGAACTGGGACGCCCGAGCCCGGACCGCGACCGCGGCGTGGAGGAAAACCTCGACCTTTTCGCGCGGATGCGCGCGGGGGAATTTGCCGACGGCACGAAGACTCTGCGCGCGAAAATCGACATGGCGTCGCCGAACATCCACATGCGCGACCCGGTGATCTACCGCATCCGGCACACCGAGCATCAGGCGACTGGAAATGCGTGGTGCATCTACCCGATGTACGACTACGCGCACTGCCTGAGCGACGCGATCGAGGGGATATCGCATTCGATCTGCACGCTGGAATTCGAAGTCCACCGCCCGCTCTACGACTGGCTCGTGGACGAGGTCGGCCTGTGGAATCCGCGCCCGCGCCAGTATGAATTTGCACGTCTGAGCCTGACCTACACGCTGATGAGCAAGCGCAAGCTGCTGCAACTCGTGGAGGAAAACCTCGTGACCGGCTGGGACGATCCGCGCATGCCCACCATCTGCGGGATGCGCCGCCGCGGCGTGACTGCGAATGCGCTGCGCAATTTCGCATACCACATCGGCGTGACGAAGTACATGTCCCTCACCGACGTCGCCGTACTCGAACACGCGATCCGCGAAGACCTCAACAAAGTCGCACTGCGCCGTCTCGCCGTGCTGCGTCCGCTGAAAGTTGTGATCACGAATTTCCCCGAGGGAAAAACGGAGCCGTGCGCCGCAGTGAACCATCCCGGCGACGAGACGGCAGGCACGCGCGAGCTCCCGTTCACACGCGAGATTTGGATCGAGCAGGACGACTTCATGGAAGTCCCGCCGCCGAAATATTTCCGCCTAAAACCCGGCGGCGAAGTGCGGCTGAAATACGCCTTCATCATCAAGTGCGACGAGGTCGTGAAAGACCCCGCAGGCAACGTGACCGAGCTGCGTTGCACCGCCGACCTCGACAGCAAGACCGGCGGCCCGACCGCCGGACGCAAGGTGAAAGGCACGATCCACTGGGTGAGCGCCGAGCACGCGCTCGACGCCGAAGTGCGGCTCTACGATCGCCTTTTCACCGAAGCGGAGCCGGAGAAGGACGGACGCGATTTCAAAACCGTGCTCAATCCGCACTCCCTCGAAATCATCACGGCAAAAGTCGAGCCCTCGCTGCGCGACGCGAGTGCGGCTGCTCGCTACCAATTCGAGCGCCTCGCCTACTTCATGCTCGACGCTGACTCGAAGCCGGGCACGCCGATTTTCAACCGCACGATCACGCTCAAGGACGCGTGGGCGAAGGAAGCGCAGCGCGGCTGATCACTTTGCCGCCGGAGCCTGCTTTCCGCCAAGATTGAAAAAATCGACCGACGGCGCTGGCGGCGGCGGCTCCGCGAGTGGCTTCACGGCCGACTTCGCGACTTGAGCGACGGGAAGCGCCGGTTTGGACGGCGTCATTTTTTCCGCTCCGATGATCGCGGGGACCGCCGGCTTTTCGTCCTTCGGTTTCTTGGGTGCCTGCTCGTCGTCGTTATTATTCTGCTGCCCGTTTTCGCCGCCCTTACCCATGGCCTGCGCGTTTTCCGCGAGCGCGGCGAAGGTGGGAATGCTGACGGTCCGGCCGCTTTCCTTTTCGTCGTGAAGCACGACCACTTCGTATTCAATCCGATGACGCTCCGTGCCCGAACTCCTCAAAGCCCCGCATTGGATTTCCACAGATTGCAATGACCGAAGCGCCTTCACCGGTTCGCTTCCCGAGTATAGGTAAGCGTCGCCGGAAGCTCTTCTCACCACCGCAGTCCAGCGGAGCGACCCCTCCGGCAACCCGCCGCTCGAGCGGTTTACCACGGTGACAAACAGCGATTGCCGAGGCCCTGGTTCCTCGTCTCCGGGAATCTTCGCAGCCGGCTTGGCCGACGGTCCCTTCGAGACAGTGATCAACACCCGCGGTTTGTCATCTGCGAGACCACTGAACGCGGACCAGAGCAGGCCACTCGCAATCCCAACGATGCGCCACAGTCGTGACAGGTGAAGGTGAGAACTCATGCCTGAAACCAATAGCGGATATCAGTGCGGAGGGCAGCACGGATTTTGGAAAATTGAGACCGTGCCCATGCACCCGACAATCCGAGACAGAGGGCACGCGAGCTGCTTATAATTTCCATAATGATGTTTTTACGGAAGAAGATGAAGCTCCGCATCGCGTACGGCCTGCTCGCAGTCACCGCGGCTTCGGTCGTCGCATACGATGTCCAAATCCGCAGTCAGCCTCCCGCGCAGGAGAGGCAGGCGGCACCCGCACGCACGCAAGCCTTGGCATCCGCACCTTCGATCTCCCCGCTCGCGGACTCGCCGTTTGCCGAGGCTGGGCAGGAAAATTTCCGCGCCCTTCAGTCGGCGAATGCAGAGGTGGAAAAAAATGCAGCCACCTCGCCCGCACGGCTTATCGCGTCATCCGGTGTCTATTTCCTGAAAGTCGCCGTGCAGTTCGAGTCCGAGAACGGCCCGGTCGCGCTGAACCGCGGCACGCGCGTCCGGCTCGTGCGCGAGCAGGATGGGAAATTCCGCATGCGCCGTAACAATACCGATTTTCTCATCGAGAAATCGCAGGTCACGGACGACCTCAACGAACTCGGCACGCTCGCGCGCAACTCGTCGTAGCACTTGCATTGCGGCGCGGAGCCGATAGACCGCGCGCGTGACTGAAACGGAAGCCTGTATCGCCCTCAACATGGTGCCGGGCATGGGCCCGGTGCGGCTGCGCACGCTGCTCGAAACATTCGAGACCCCGCAGCGCATCCTCGCCGCCGGCGCAGCAGCATTGCGCACGGCAAAAGGCGTCGGCAAGGAAACCGCGGACGCCATCGCATCGTGGGAATCGAGTGTGGATCTCGGGGCGGAGCTGAAACGCATCGCGGACTTCGGCGCAAAAGTGATCACGATGAATTCGCCCGGGTATCCCACGGCGCTCCGCACGATCCACAACCCGCCCGTCGTCCTCTACGTCTGGGGCGACGTGACCGCGGCGGATGCGCACGGCATCGGCGTCGTCGGCTCGCGAAACGTCACGCACTACGGCACCGAGACCGCGAAGAAGCTCTCGTTTCAGCTCGCGTTCGCGGGCTACTCGGTCGTCAGCGGACTCGCTCGCGGCATTGACACCGCGGCGCACCAAGGCGCGCTCGCGGCGAAAGGCCGCACCATCGCCGTCATCGGCAGCGGACTCTCGCAGCTCTACCCGCCGGAAAATCACGGCCTCGCGGAAAAGATCGCCGAGTCCGGCGCAGTCGTCAGCGAGTATCCGATGGAGCGCCCCGCGGACCGCCAAACCTTCCCGTATCGGAACCGCATCGTCGCCGGCTGGGGCCGCGGCCTCCTCGTCGTCGAGGCCGGGCTGAACAGCGGCGCACTCATCACCGCAAACCAGGCCGTCGAGCAGGGCCGCACCGTCTTTGCAGTGCCCGGCCAGATCGATCGCCCCACGAGCGCAGGCACGAACCGCCTCATCCAGCAGGGCGCACGGCTCGTCACTTCCGCCGACGACATCCTCGATGAACTCGGCACGCTCATCCCGCGTGGCGCGACCGGTTCGTCGGGAAAAAATGCACGCTTCGGCACCACGGATCCAGCGTCAGCCCCCGCGCTCTCGCACGATGAGACGCTCCTCGTCACCGCGCTGCAAGTCGGCGACATGTCGCTCGACGAACTCTCCGAGGCCACGCGGCTGCCGCTCGGAAAAATCAGCGGCACACTCCTCGGCCTCGAGATGAAGCGCCTGATCCGCGCGCTCCCCGGCCACCGCTACGAGCGCGCGTAAAGTAGTCCCGAGCTTCAGCTCGCACAGACTCCCGTTGCTCGCTGATCCACGGACAACCTGGCGCTTTCTTCAGCCCGTTCGCCTCACGCGCTGAAGCGCAGGACTACTTTGCCTCCGGCTCGCGCCGCTCCGCCGTGCTCACGAGCCGGCGGATCAATTCCTCCCACGTCACGCGCCCGATCGGCTGCGTCCCCGGCCCGCGCACCGCCGCGACCGTGCTGCGTGCCGCGCGCAATTTCCACAGCACGCTGAACGCCGGCTCATTCGGCCCGACGGTCACGACGCGCCGCTGGCACGATCCTACATTCACGTCGCGCCGGCCTTCGAGCAGCACCTCGAACGGATCCACCACACCCGTAATTTCCCCGCCATCGCCCGTCACAAACCAAATCTCCGCCGCACGCTTTCCCTCCGCGGCGAGCACACGGCTGACCGGCTCGCCCGCGCCGATCATCTGCACGGATTCCATCGGCGACATCACGTCCTTCGCCGTCACACTTCGGAAGTCCACGACGTTGTGAATCATCTCGCGCTCCGTCTTGGAAATCAGCCCCGTGCGCTCGCCCTCCGTCGTCATGTATTTGAAGTCCTCGCGCCCGAGGAAAAGCCGCTGCCTCTCCGCCGCGCGCGCGCCGAAAAGCATTCGCTGCGCGCCCATCCCGATCCAATGCACCGGTGTGAGCACGAGATCGAGCAGCCGCAGCGGGCCGGAGAGAAATGCGAGCGCGCGATACGGGAAGCGGCGGAACAGCGACTTCGGCAGCAGCTCCAGGCCGACGAGATACACCGGCAGAAAAATCGCGAGCGCCACAAGATACCCGCGCTGCCCCCACGCCGCCACGAGCAGCCGCGAGCCGAGCACGAGCGCGAAAATGTTCGCGAGATTTGTGACGATGAGCACCGTCACCAGCATCCGATCCGAATGCGCAAGGAGGCCCTGCAGCTTCAACGCCGCAGGTTCGCGCTGCTTCGCACGATGCGCGAGCCGCACGCGGTTCACGGAAAATATCCCCGCCTCAATGCCGCTGAAGACAAACGAAACGGCGAGGCACAGCGCGATGATCAGCAGCGAGGAAATCATGCGCCTTCCTCCTCCCCGGCGGCATCGCGCACGAGCATCACCTCATCCACGCGCTTGCGCGACACGCGGCGCACCTTCACGCGCAATTCGCCGATTCGCAGCTCCTGCCCCTTCTTCGGCAGTTGCCCGAGCCGGTTGAAAATCAGCCCGCCGATCGTGTCTATGCCCTCGTCCTCGAATCGCACGCCGAGCTCCTCCGTGATGTCCTCCAGCCGCGCGCTGCCGCTCGCGAGCAGGCGCCCATCGCCCGCGTCCTCGATGTAGAGCTTTGCATCCGCCAGCGGCACCGCATCGCCGATGATCTCCTCCACGAGATCGCGCAGCGTGATGATGCCCTCGATGCCGCCGTGCTCATCCACCACGAACGCGATTCCCTGCGGATGCGACAGAAAACTTTTCAGCAGCGTGAGCGCCTTCATCGTCTCCGGCACGAACGACGGCACGCCGAGCCGCTCCGTGTAATGCACGCCGGGATCGCGCAGCAGCGCGGCCACGTCGAGCACGCCAGCGATTTCATCCGGCGTCTCGCCATGCACCGGCACGCGGCGCAGCCGGCGCTGGCGCACGAGCGGGATGACCTCCGCATTCGTCAGATCATCCGGCAGCGAAAACATCTCCACGCGCGGCGTCATGCAGTCCTTCGCAGTCTTGTCGCCGAGCTTGATGATTTCCGAAATCATCTCCGATTCCGTCGTCTGGATCGCGCCCTGCGCGGCGCTCAGTTCCATGAGCGTGCCGAGTTCCTCCTCGGTGAGATGCCGCTGCGCGTCCATGCCCGCGGGCAAAATGGCGGCCGCGATTTTCTCGCTCCACTGCTCCATCCTGCGCGCCAGCGGATCGAGCAGCGGCATCACCTTTCCGACCAGCCGCGCGCCGAACCGAAGCACGAGCACCGGCGCTCCGAGGCCGATCAGCTTCGGCACGAGATCGCACGCAAAGACGATGAGCGCAAAGAGCAGCAGCGCCGACGCCCAGAACGGGATCGCCAGCCCGTGCTGCCCCTCGATCAGCGCGAGGCTCCCGATCATCAGCGGGGCATTCGCCAGCGCGTCCGCGATGAGCAGCGCGCTCAGCAGCCGGCGCGGATTTTCCATGATGCGTGAGAGCACGCCCGCGAGTTCCGGGCGGCGCCTGCGCAGCGCGTCCATCCGCGAGGGCGGCAGTGCGAAAAATCCCGTCTCGAGCGCCGACACCACGGCCGAAATCACCGCGAGAATCACGAGCGCGCCCGCGAACAGCATCATTGCTTGCGGCGGCATCAGGCCATCCTTTCGGCGAGTGTTGGGAAAACCCCGCGAAGTTGAGTCAGCGTCCGCTTGTCTTGCACAGGCCCGCGCAGAATAGTAGCTGAAGTGACTCACGCGATGAAAAAAAATCCGCACGGCTCCGGCGACAGCCATGCGCTGGATCCGTGTTACCTCGCGTGGTTCGCCCATTTTAACGCCTGCGAATACTACGAGGCTCACGACGCGCTCGAGGTGCTGTGGCTGCGCACGCGCGGCGCTGACCGCGATTTTTTCAAGGGGCTCATCCAGATCGCCGGTGCCTTCGTCCACCTCCGCAAGCAGCGCGAGCACCCGTCGCACGCGAAGCATTCCACGCGACTGCGCCCGGCGGCGCGGCTTTTTCTCAGCGGGAAAAATCACATCGCGCCCTACGGCCCCGTGCATCTGCGGCTCGATGTCACCGCGGTCTGCGCGCTCTGCGAAACGCTCGCGCACGGCATCGGGCACTCGGGCTTTGCGGACAACCCGTGGAACCCCGCGAAACCGCCGCAGATCGGCCTCGCCGCGTGAACGCGCCGCACTTCGATGTCATCGTCATCGGCGGCGGCGGCGCCGGCATGATGTGCGCCCTCACCGCGGGCCAGCGCGGGAGAAAGGTCGCAATGATCGAGCACAACGATCGCGTCGGAAAAAAGATCGCCATCAGCGGCGGCGGGCGGTGCAACTTCACCAACACCGGCATCGAGCCCGGCTGCTATCTTTCGGAGCGCCCGGACTTCAGCCGCTCGGCGCTCGCGCGCTACACCGCGTGGGATTTCATCGCCCTCGTCGAGAAACACGGCATCGCATACCACGAGAAAAAACTCGGGCAGCAGTTTTGCGACGGCAGTTCTCGCGAGATCATCGCGATGCTCGAAGCGGAATGTGCGGCAGCAAACGTTGAGACATTCACGAACTGCCGTGTGCAGAGCGTGGAAAGGACGGAGCGCTTTGGCGTCGCGACATTGCGCGGTAATTTCACATGCCAGTCGCTCATCATCGCCACCGGCGGGCTCTCGTTCGCAAAGCTCGGCGCGTCGCCGTTTGGCTACGGCATCGCGAAGCAGTTCGGCCATCGCATCACACCGCTGCGCCCCGCACTCGTGCCGTTCACATTTTCAAAATCGGACGAACCGCTCCACGAACTCAGCGGCCTCGCCCTGCCCGTCGTCACGCGCTGCGATGGCGCGCGATTCGAGGAGGCGATGCTCGTCACTCACCGCGGACTCAGCGGGCCTGCGATCCTCCAGATTTCGAGCTACTGGCGCGAGGGCGGCGCGGTGGAAATTGATCTGCTCCCCGATGCACGCGCGGGCGAATCACTGCTGCGCGCACGCGCGACCGGCCGCGAACTTCCCGCCGTGCTCGCCGAGTGGATGCCACGCCGTTTCGCCGACGCATGGTGCGCGCTGCACGCGCCCGCAAAGCCGCTCGTGCATTTCAAGCAGCGCGAGTTCGACGACACGATGCGACTGCTGCGCGCGTGGCCATTCACGCCCGCCGGCACCGAAGGCTATCCGAAGGCCGAGGTGACGCTCGGCGGAGTGGACACCGGCGAACTCTCCTCGAAGACGATGGAATCGCGCCGCGTGCCGGGGCTGTTCTTCATCGGCGAAGTCGTGGACGTGACCGGCTGGCTCGGCGGCTACAATTTCCAATGGGCGTGGTCGAGCGGCCACGCCGCGGGCGAAGTGGCGTAGCACAGGTATAACACTGCTTTCCAGAGAGGATTCCCGAGAAGGTGCGGAAGGATTTGATGGAACACGTAAAGCTGCGTCGGTTCCCGGGTGGAGCACGCGACTCGCGTGCCGTCTGCGGCCACTGGCCGCAGACACCCGACGGTCGTGAGTCCCATGCTTGCGCTCCGATCAGCGAGCGAATTTCAAAATCTGGGCATGCAGCCTCTTACGTGGCACCATCGGGTGTTTTCGGCGAGTCGCCGAAAACCGCACGCGAGTCGCGTGCTCCACCCGGGAGTTGCGCTACGGCACCACGTCGCGCTTGCGCTTCAAAAACGGATCGCTCGTGACGATCGCGCTGATCAGTGCAGACATTTTGTCGCCGCCCGTCTTCATCTGGCGCTGCACTTCTTCGAGCGCAGCCTTATCCGCGCGTTCGGTGCCGCGGCCGAGTGCGTAGGTCATCATCTTTTGTGCAAAGGCCCGCGCGAATTTTTCACCCTTCAGGTATTTCTTGAGACCGGTGAAGCCGTCCACATTCGAACCGTCCGAGAATTTCCCCGACGCATCAATGAGGCTGCTTCCATCCTCCGTGCGCCACGCCCCGATGGCGTCGAAATTCTCCAGCGTGAATCCGACCGGATCGATCTTCGCATGGCACACGGCGCAGTCGGGATTGTCGCGGTGCTGCTCCAGTCGCACGCGCAGCGACGCGTCCTTGTCCACCTTCGTCTCCTCGAGCGGCGGCACATTTGCGGGCGGCGGCGGCGGCGGCGTGCCGAGGATTTGCTCGAGCACCCACTTGCCGCGCACGACGGGCGAGGTGCGCGTGGGCATCGAAGTCGCGATCAGCACGCTGCCCTGCGAGAGCACCCCGCCACGCGGCGAGCCAGCCGGGATTTTCACGCGGCGAAACTCGCTGCCCTGCACGCCCGTCAGGCCGTAGTGCTCGGCGAGCTGCTGGTTCGCGAAGGTGAAATCCGTCTCGATGAGATCGAAGATGCTGCGGTCTTCGCGCACGATGGCGTCGAAGAAAAGCCGCGTCTCCTCCTTCATCGCATCACGCAGCTTTGCGCTGAATTTCGGGAATTTCTTCTCGTCAATCTCCACCTCGTCCACCGCGCGGATCTGCAGCCACTGGCTGGAAAAATTCCGCACAAACTCCTCCGCGCGCGAGTCGGCGAGCATCCGCTTCGCCTCGCGGCGCAGCGTGTCGCCCTTGAGCAGTTCGCCCTTCGCAGCAAGATCCGTGAGCCGCGCGTCGGGCATCGTGGACCAGAGAAAATACGAGAGCCGCGACGCGACCTCGTAGTCGTTCAAGCTGCGCACCGAGCCGGGCTTCAGCGCATCGGGATCGAGTTCCCAGCGGAAGAGAAAATTCGGCGAGCACAGCATCGCCTGCACCGCGACGCCCACCGCCTCGGTGAACGGCGCCTTGTCCGCGAGCGCCGCATCCGCCAGCCGGCCAAGCCGCTCGATCTCCGGTGCTGCGACTGGCCTGCGATACACGCGCGGGGCGAGCGACGCAATCAGCTCGCGTGCGGTCTTTGATTCCGCGCCGGCCTCCGGCATCCGCGCGAACACGCGACGGAAACTTTCGCTCGGCTCGATCTTCGCATCCACCGGGCCGGTCACGCTGAATCCCGCGACATACACATTCCGGTCGCCGCGCATCTTCCGATCCGGATGGTTCGATTCGTTGTAGTTGTTCAGATACTCGGCGCGGACACGGTGGCTGCCGGATTTCACGCGCAGCTTCACCTCGTATGGTGCAGGCTTGCCGCTGTTTTTCACATCGAAGATTGCGAGCTGCGTACCGTCGAGCGACACGGCGAGCTTCGGCGCCTCCGGGCCAGCGAGGTCTCCGTATGCACGGAATTGCAGCACGTATTCGCCATCGCTGCGGAAAGTCACATCGAGGGTCGCATCCGCCTCTCGGTAAAAGCCAAGCACGCCATTCGCGACCGGATGAATCCACTCGGTGCCCTTCGATGCCTTCATGCGATCCCCGCGGAACGACTCGGACGGCGCGGCCATTTTCTGGCCGGCGAGAATCTTCGCCACGATCTGATCCGCCGCGGCGAGGTAGCGCTCCATGAGCAGCGGCTGGATCGTGAGCACATCGGCGATCGTGTCAAAACCGAAGGCCGTCTCGTCGCTCGGAAAATCCGACGGATCAAAATCCACCGCAAAAAGATCGCGGATCGTGTTGCGGTATTCCCCGCGGTTCAGGCGGCGCAGTGTCACGCGGCCGGGATTTTTCTGTCCCGCCTCGCTGCCGGCGAGTTGCGCATCAATCCACTGCACGAGGGCGTCGCGCTGGCTTTCCGGCGGCTTTACCTTTCCTTTCGGCGGCGGCATCTCGCGCGTCTCGATCTGCTCCGCGATTTTCTCCCACGCCTTGCGCTCGCCCGGCGTGAAGCCCTTCTCGGCGTACGGACGAAAATCAAAATCACCCTTCTGCTTTTCCGCGCCATGGCAGGAGAAACAGTATTTCTCCCCGAACTGCTTCAATTGCGGCGCATCCATGGGCTGCACCGCACGCGAGTCCGGCACCGCGCACAGCGCGGCGACGATGAGGCAGAAATTGCGAAGGCAGGCTCGGGACATGATGCGTGATTCTATGCTTCAACGATGGCGCAATTAGGCGGATTCGCCACCGCTTCCGGGCTGAAGGTCACGGGTGCCATCCGATCTGTTTCTCGAATTCCGGCGTCCTTGGCACTCCGAGTGCCACGGCGAACAAAGTCACTATGCCGGGCATCAGGCCGAGTGCGACGAGCGTTTTCATGGAAGTCGCGCTCAGCAAAAATGCGCGCCGGTCGCCTCGACGTACACCGCGTAGAGCGACTGGCTCGCGGCCATGAAAAGGCGGTTCCGGCGCGGGCCGCCGAAGCAGATGTTCGCGCAAATCTCCGGCAGCAGGATGAGGCCGATGCGCTGGCCCTCGCCGGAGAAGACATGCACGCCGTCGTAGCCCGGTCCGACCCAGCCTGCGCCGACCCACACATTGCCCTCGGTGTCGCAGCGGATGCCGTCGGCCATGCCCGCAAAAATCTCGCCCTCCATCTTCATCTTCATCGAGACGTATTCGCGCCCGTTCTTCAGCTTCGCACCGTCCACATCCCACACCTTGATGTTCTTCGGCGCTTCCTTGTAGTGCGAGGAGCCGGTGTCGGCGATGTAGAGCTTCTTGTAGTCGGGCGAGAAGCACAGGCCGTTCGGCTTGAAAATTTCGTCCGTCGCTTTCTCGATCTTCGCGGTCGCGGGATCGATCCGATACACGGCCTCCTTCTGCTCCATCGGCTGCTTTTTCCCCTCGTATTCAAAGAGCGCGCCATAGCCGGGATCGGTGAACCAGATCGCGCCGTCGCCGGGATGCACGACGATGTCGTTCGGCGCGTTGAAGGGCTTGCCGGCGAATTTTTCCGCGAGGACGGTGAGCGTGCCGTTCGCCTCGTAGCGCACGACGCGCCGCGTCTCGTGCTCACACGAAAGCTGGCGGCCCTGCATGTCGAAGGTGTTGCCATTCGAAAACTGCGCGGGCTTGCGCAGCGTGCTCACATGGCCGTCGTCCGGCAGGTAGCGCATCTGCGAATTGTTCGGGATGTCGCTCCACATGAGGTACTGCCCCGGCCCGCTCCACGCCGGCCCCTCGGCCCAGCGCATCCCGGTGTGCAGCCGCTCGATGGAGGCGTTGCCGATCTTGATTTTCTTGAACGCATCGTCCAGCGCGATCACATCCGGCTCCGGGTAGCGCACAGGCGCGGCGCTTTTTCCAAAGTCACGCGCGTCCGATTTCGAGAGCAGCGGCGCGGCGGCGAGGGTTCCGAGGGTCGTGAGGAAGGAGCGGCGGGAGGTGTGCATCTCGCGTTTGTCTCCCGCGCGCAGGCGGGATGTCAAACCGCGGGCTGTCTCTTTTCGCCGCGCAGCAGCCCGAGCAGCACGAGGCACGGCAGGGCGAAAATGTAACGCAGTCGCAGCAGCCGCACGTTCCAGCACAGCGTTCGAAAATAGATCGCGAGCGCCTCGCGCGTCAGCCCGTCGCGCGCGCACGCCACGCTGAGCGGGCGCGTGTGGCGCGTGAGAATCTCGGATCGCTCCACGCTTCGCGCGCCGCCTCCCGGATAGCCGCCGGATTTTTCCCGCGCGACCATCGTCATCGTTCCCAGGAAACTCTTCCGCAGCGAACCCACCGCACTGCCCTCATGCCTGCGATATGCGAAGACCGGCGGGCTCGCGAGGTGGACGAATCCCGGCTGCGTCCCGAGGCGCAGCCAGAGGTCCGAGTCCTCGGCATTGAATGCGTGCCCCGTGAATCCGCCGACCGCTCGCAGCGCGTCTGTCCGGATCGCCACGCCGCAGGTCCCCAGCCACAGCGCATCGGGCGCGGTCGCGAGGTAATCGGCGAAGACGCGCATCTCCGCAGTCGTCCGGGCCGGCATCGGCGGCCGTTCACCGCCGCGGAAATCCACATGCGTCCCGGCGATCATCGCGGGCGAACCGGTGCGCTCGATCGCCTCGCGATAGAGCGCGAGCGTCCACGGGAACCATCGGTCGTCGCTATCGAGAAATGCCACGTACTGCCCGCGCGCGCGCTCGATCCCGAGATTGCGCGCCGCCGCGGGGCCGCGATTTTCCTGCCTCAGCACTTCGATCCGTCCGGCGTACCGCCTCAGCACTTCCGGCGTTTCGTCCGTCGAGCCGTCGTCCACCACGAGGATTTCAAAGTCGCGCTCCTCCTGCGCGAAGACCGTCTCCAGCGTCTCCGCGAGCAGTCCGGCACGGTTGTGCGTGGGGATGACGACGGAGAAAAGCATCACGCCCAGAATCCGCACCCGTGCATCACTCGCTTCATCGCCCGCGCCCATCGCGGTTCGAGATGATTCGGCAGTTGCGCCGGATCCACGACGTAGCGCCCGTCCCCGGCATCGAGGTGCAGGCCCGACGAGTCCGCGATTTTCTCCCGCCAGCTCTGCTGCGTCTCGTGCTCGAAATGCAGGTAGCCGCGCTGCGCCGCCGTGTGCCGCGTGGAAAGCCGCCGCGCGATCTGCGCCGGCGACCGGTATTGCAGATGCTTCACGCGGATGCGCTCGGGGGAAACGAGCCCCATGTGCGTCGGCCACGAGCTCTCGTCCCATCGCAGCCGGTTCCGGTGCTGGAAAAATCGCGCCTCGCTGGCATTCGCGATGTAGTGCCGGGGCAGCATTTCCCCGGTGGCCTCGGGAGCCTTCACCTCATCCTCGGGCCGGAAGCGCGGCAGATCTTTTTCCGTGAGCATGTACTGCAGGTGCGCCGACCAGACGACGTGGCAGCTTCGCGGCACGCGCGCGAGGAATGCGGGCGGATCGTCAATGTACACCTCGTCCGCATCGAGCCGGCACCACCAGTCGCCTTCCGCCGCATCGTCGCGATAGCGCCGGAAGACCTCGCCGCGCAGATGATCGCGGAAGGGCTTTTCCTCCTGCTTGAACGGAATCACCCGCGGACATTCGCGCGCAATTTCACACGCCAGCTCCCAAGTCCCGTCCGTGCTGCCGTTGTCGTAAATGTAAATGCGATCGCACCAGCGTGCTGATTCACGCAGAAAATACCGGAGGATGTCCGATTCGTTTTTTACGAGGCAGATGCCGTGGATCTTCATCGCAGTCCGCCGTGGCGCGCGACGGCGGGGAGGCTGGCGTGGTGCGGCGTTCGCATGGGCAGGTGAGATACAGCGGGCGAACGATTCGTGAGAAGAACTTTCGGCGGCTGCCGAAAAGGCGCGCCTTGCTGGCGGGCACCGCGCTCTCTTAGAACTCCCGCATGAAACGCCCCGCACTGTTCGCCGCGCTCGCACTGTTTCTCCCCGTCACGCTCTCCGCCGAAGACGTGCGCCCCATTCCGCCTCCGGGCATCGCGATTCCCGCCGCGGACCGCGCGGAGATCGAGGCGGGCGTGAAGAAGCTCGGCGACGAAATCGCAAAGCTCCGCGCACTCGGGAAAATAACTCCGCTCATCGAAGACGAACTCCCGAATGTGGAAATCTTCCACAAGTCCGCCGACTGGGCCGTGCGCTACGGCGAGATTTTCGACACGAAGCAAATCGCCACCGCGAAGGATCACATCCTCCAGGGCCTCGACCGCGCCGAGGCGCTCGCGAAAGGACAGACCCCCTGGAACTACGCAAACGGCCTCGTCGCGCGCGGCTACCGCTCGAAGATTGACGGCTCCGTGCAGCCGTACGGCGTGCTCATTCCGGAATCACTTCAGGGCTTCTCGCCCGACGGCGCGCACGAGGCCACGGCGGAAGGCAAGCCTGCCTCGCCACACGCAGTCCCGCTCCACTTCTGGTGCCACGGTCGCGGTGAAAAGAACACCGAGCTGCCATTCATCGCCGGCGTGCAGGCGAACAAGGGCGAGTTCACGCCCGAGGGCGCGATCGTCTGCTACCTTTTCGGCCGCTACTGCTGCGCGAACAAATTCGCCGGCGAGAGCGATCTCTTCGAGGCACAGGCGGACATCGCCGCACACTACCCGATTGATGACAAACGCGTCGTCGTGCGCGGCTTCTCGATGGGCGGCGCGGCTGCGTGGCAGTTCGCCTTTCACTTCCCCGGCTCATGGGCCGCCGCCGCGCCCGGCGCGGGCTTTGCGGAGACGGAGGAATTCTTCGGCCGCACGCTCTACGCCGAGGGCGCCACGCCGCCGCCGTGGTGGGAGCGCCAGCTCTGGCGCTGGTACGACGTCACGATCTGTGCGCGCAACGTCGCCGGCCTTTCGCTCGTCGCCTACTCCGGCGAACTCGACGGGCAAAAGCAGTCCGCCGACATCATGCTCCGCTACGCCGCGCAGGAGAAACACAGCTTCACGCACATCATCGGCCCCGGCGTGCCGCACAAATATCACCCCGACGCGAAGCCGGTCATCGAGAAGTTCATTGATGTCGCGCTCGCAAAGGGCCTCGACCCCGTGCCGAAATCCGTGAGCTTCACGACCTACTCGCTCATCTACCCGACGCGCGCGTGGGTCACGATCACGGGCATGGAAAAATCGTGGGAGCGTGCGGATGTGGACACAATAATCGAGAAGGACACCCTCACGGTGAAGACAACGAACATCACCGGATTGAACCTCTCACTGAGCGCGAAAGCATTCCCTGCGAATACACAAGCAAAGCTTGTGATTGATGGCACTGCCATACCGAACAGCAGTGGCTGGCCCACGGACTCTGACCATGCGGGAACATACTGGGCCAGTCTTCGTAAAGTCGGCGGGAAGTGGATCAAGTTCGCACCCTTCAAAACCACCTTGGCGGGCGAAGACAGCAAACTCGCCTACGAAGAATTCAAAAAGACCAAACGTCCCGGCCTCTGCGGCCCCGTGGATCACGCCCTCATGTCGAAGTTCCTCTTCGTCCGCCCCACCGGCACGCCGCTGAACGCCGCGCTCGGCAAATGGACGAAATCCGAAATGGAGCACGCCATCAAATCCTGGCGCGCAGTCTTCCGCGGCGACGCCCCCATCAAGGACGACACCGCTGTCACCGACGACGACATCAAGAACAGCAACCTCATCCTCTGGGGCGACATCTCCTCGAACGCCGTGATCAAGAGAATCGCCGAGGAGCCGATCCCCACAAAGACGCCGGACCGCGAGACAAAATCGTCGGGTGCCAGTGCGAAACCCGCCGCCCCGCTGCTCCCGATCCTCTGGGGAAAAAACGAACTCAACTTCAAGACCTACCGCCTCGACCCCGCGCGCTACGCGCCCATTTTGATCTACCCGAACCCGCTCAACCCGTCGCGTTACGTCGTCCTCAACAGCGGCCACACTTTCCGCGAATTCGCGCTGCTGAACAACAGCGACCAGACGCCGAAGCTGCCCGACTGGGCCATCGTGGACATCACCGTCCCCGCCGACGCCAAATGGCCCGGCCTCATCCTCGACGCGGGGTTCTTCGACGAGCATTGGAAATGACGAATGACGAATGTCGGAATGACGGAATGGCGAAGCCCAACCCCGCCGTTCGTCATTCGTCATTCGTCATTCGCCCCCCTACTTCCCACCCAAGTCCAGCACCACGCGGAAGCCCGTGTCGCGGATGCGCTGGCCGGGAAGATAGCCGAAGCGCGCGGAGGAAAGCATCATCCTGCGCTGATATTGCACCCAGGATCCGCCCCGCACGACCCGCTCGGCCTTGCCCGGCTCCATGAAGTCCTCGCACCACTCCCACACGTTCCCGCCGAGATCGTGGATGCCAAATTCATTCGCATCGAAACTCCCGACCGGCGCGGTCGTGGGAAAACCATCCGTGTAGCCCTCGATCCATTTTCCCTCCGTCTCCGTCGGAAGCTTATCGTGGTACTCGGAGTCCGAGTAGTTCCCCACCTTCATATTCCGCGGCGGAAAATCGGTGCCCCACGGGAATTCCGTCGTGTTCCCGCCGTTCCGCACCTTCGGCGTCGCACCGCCCTCCTTCGCGAGTCCCACCGCGCGGCTCCACTCCTCGTCGGTCGCCAGCCGGTAGCGCATCGCCTCCGGCAGCCTGCCTTCCGCGCGCTCCTTTTTCGTGAGCCATTCACAGAATGCCGTGGCCTCGTCCCAGTTCACCGCCGACACGGGATGCTCCGGCGCGAAGCTCACGGGCACGTTCCCTTTTTGCGTCTGCTGCTTCTTCCACGAGCCGTCCACCGTCTGCGCCGCCGCAAACACCGCGTAGTCCTGCACGCGCGTCTCCCACTTGCAGAAGAGCACATTCGTCCCCGGCACCGGCACGAAAGCCTGGCCGAGCGTGTTGGAAAATGGCGCATCCTTGCTCGCGGCGCGCGGCTCCGTGGCCGTGGCCGTCGTGACCGGCGTCGTGGCTGTTTTCGACGGCAACACTCCGGCTCCGTTCACTTTTTTTCCGCCATTTTTCCACGGCTGACAATATGCCAGCAACACAGCCGCACCGATCGCCGTCGCTGCCGCGATGCCGAGGAGGACCGGCTTTTTCCGCGAGGCAGGCACCGCACCGTTCACCAGCACGCGCATCGCGATCCTGCGCGTGACAGGATCGATCGCCGCGGCAAAGTCCGACGCGCACGAGTACCGCGCCGCGGGATCGGTCTGCAACGCGCGGTCCACGATCCGATCCAGCCGCCTGTCGAGCCCCGGCACCGCGATCGAGGGCGGCACAAAGCGCCCGCGCGGCACCTGCCCCGTGAGCATCTGGTAGAGCATCACGCCCACGGCGTAGAGATCCGCGCGGTGATCCACATGCGCCGCGCCCTTCAGCGCCTCGGGTGCCATGTACTCCGGCGTGCCCATCATCACATTGCTCATCGTGATGTCCGTCGTCCCCGCCGACGTGGATTTCGCGAGGCCGAAGTCCGCCACCTTCACATCGCCGTCCGTCTCGATCATGATATTCGAAGGCTTGATGTCGCGGTGAATCACCCCGTGCTTGTGCGCGTATGCCAGCGCATCGCACACCGCCGCCGTGATGCGCAGCGCCTCGCCGGGCTCGAGCCGCACGCGCTCGTTCACGAGCTTGTGGACATCCGTCCCCTCGATGCACTCCATCACGAAATACAGCAGCCCGGACGGCGTCTCGCCCGCGTCGTACACCGCGACGATCCCCGGATGCTTGAGATGCGCCATCGCCTTCGCCTCACGCTTGAAGCGCTGCGTGAAATCCGACACGCCGTCATCTAGAATCGGCGGCAAGATCTTGATTGCGACGAAGCGGTCCAGGCTCTTCTGCCAGCCCTTGTACACCGCACCCATCCCGCCCCGACCGAGGATCGATCGGATCTCGTACAGCGGAAAATCACGCTGCAACTCCTCCGGCGACGGCGGCCGCCACGAGCCATTGCCGGCTTGCTCTTCGCCGCCGCCAGCAATCCTCCCACCTGCGAATCCTCCCACCTGCGAATCCGACACCTGCGAATCCGACACCTGCGGCTCCGGCGACGCCCCGCCCGCAAGGTGCGGCATCGCGGCCTTCGTCGGGATCTTGCTTTGGTCGTCGGGTTCCACGTTGCGGGGAGTGTCGGAAATGCTCGCCGGGAAAATGCGGACGCGCCGCAAGAAAGGCAAGCTGGGAGCGGCGACTTCCAATTCGCCGGAATGAACTGCCCGGCATGTTCAAACCACAGATGAACGCGGAAGAACGCAGATGTTTTGGATTCTATCTGCGTCCTTCCGCGTTCATCTGCGGTTCACGCCCGAGCCTTGGGGACGCTCACACCCCACGCCGCGCCTGCCGCGCCGACACAAGCCGCCCAGCGATCACCAGCAGCAGCGCCAGCCCCGCGAAGATCGCGATGCGCACCCAGCGCTTTCCGATCGCCGGATCGCTGAACGAAATCTCCAGCACCGCGCTCGCCTTCGTCTTTTGGAAATGATGCACATGCCCCTGCGTCGGAAAATCCACCGACAGCGACAGCCGCCCAAGCTGCTGGATGGCCTTCTGCTCCGCGCTCACCGGCGCAGCCACCACACCATCCGCCAGCGGCAGCATGCCACCACCGATCGAAAGCTGTGTCTGCGGCGGCATCGCACCGGGCGGCACGACCGACGGTGACGGCACCGGCTGCCCACCGCCACCGGGAATCAGGCTCGGTGCAGGCCCGGCAGGCTGCATCGGCGAACCCTGCGGCCTCGCCTCCGACATCGGCTGCACCGAAGGCGGCTTCTGAGCCTGCGGCACATCATTGTTTGCGAACGCCTGCGCCTGCTCCACCTGCTGCTGCCGGTTCCCGCGCGCGTAGCGCAGCGAACGCGTCTCGTCCTGCTTCATGTCCGTCTCCTTCTCGCCCTTCCCCTCGCCCGCGGTGTCGGACTTCGTCGCGGGGGCCTTCGCCTTGTCTTCGCGATCGCGCACGGACAGCTCATCCTTTTGCTGGAGCATCTTGCCGGAAGCGCCGTCCTTGCCTCCGCCATACGTGTTCGCGCCAGTCAGCGTCAGCGTCCCCGCACCGTTCTTTGTCAGCGTCTGCGTCCCCTTCGCCGTCTTCGCCTGCTGGAGCACGACATTGTCATTCAGGTAAAAATTGGTCGTTGCTCCGCTGTTCGCGGTAATTGCGCCGTTCGCCCCGGTCACGTTCACAGTGTTCACGCCACTCGCAGTCGCATTGGCATTGGCGGTGTTCGTCTGCCCAGTCAGCGTCGGATTCGCATTCCACCGCAGATTCTGCCCGACCGTCTGCGAATTGCCGTTCAAATTCAACGTCCCGCCGTTCACCGTCATCGTGCCATTGCTGATGTTCGTCACACTCCCGGTGACGTTCAACTGATTTGACCCGCCCTGCGCATTCGGCACAATGATCGTGTTGGCCCCGGCTCCAGCATTGCTTGCCGAGACATTCCCCCCACTCGTGACACTCAGCGTCCCCGCATTGATCGTCGTAGTGCCCGAGTACGTGTTGTTTCCAAAAAGCAACGCCTGCGCCGCGTTCACATTGCTCACACTTGAATTCTGCACGAGCCCGTTCACGTCGACCGTCGCCGCCGGCTGCACATTTGCGACGGTGCCCTGCTGTCCCGCGCGCCGCTGCTCGATGTCCCTGTTGTCCCTCTCGACCTTCGCGAGTTGCTGGCCGACGAGGGTGTTCGTGTCCGAGAGCTTCTGCACGAGTTCCGCCTGCTCCTTCCGCGCAGGCCCATCCGCTTGATTGCTCACCGAAAGCCGATCACTCCGCAGAATGCCTCCGTTGCTCGTCAGGACTCCCTGCACCTGCGAACACATCGCGCTCCAGTTCGCCTTCGCATTCGTGCGCACCGCCTCGCTCACGTTTGGATCAGCGATGATGCTGTTGAGCACACTCATTTCCTCCACGACGCTCCGCGCCTTTTCCACATCGCGTGCCACGGCGATCACCTCCTCCATGTTCCCGTCGCTCTTGGTCAAAGTGCGATCCTCCGGCAGCCACACGCTCCAGAAAGTCTGCTCGACCGTGATGCCCACGAGTTCCGCGTCCGCAAATTTCCGCTTGTCGCGCGGCGCGAGTTTCGCGCCTGCCGCACGCCACACCACCTCCACGTCGTAGCTGATGTCGCCGGGCCGCGTCTTGATCAGCGGGATGAGCACTGCCGCGCGGCCGTTCACCGTGCCCGAGTCCGCGCGCACATTTTGCCCCGCGACACGCGCGCTCATCAGCGTCGCGCCGTCCGGCAATTTCACCGGCAGAAATTGCAGCGAGCGGTTTTGCAAATGCCACACCGCCTTGTGCCATTCGGTGCCGTCCTCGCGCAGCGCCGTCGTCATCTCCGCCCACGCGCAGAACGCCGTGCGCGCCTCCGCTTTCTCCAACCGCTCCAGCACGAGCGCGACTTTCCACACCGGCTGCACACGAAAAATTCCCGCGCTCTTCGTCACCGACGGCAGCCACGGGATCACCGACGGCAGCGCCTTCTCCGTGCCCTCGGTCTCCAGCTTCAGCTCGTACTCGCTCGCGTTGTCCGCGATCACGTAGCCGGTCGTGATGAGCGCCTCGGGGAATTCCGGCGCGGGCAGCGTGAGTTCATTCACCTTGCGACCGTCGGGCTTTTTCCCCTCGGCCATCATTAGGTCCACATCCACCGTGAAGTCCACCGTGTCATACACGTCGTTTTGAAAAGCGACCTCGTAGATGCGCCGCGCGCCCTCGACTTTGCTGCGCGTCTCGCGCACTTCCGCACCCGTCACATGCGCCTCCGGCAGCGCCGCGGGCAGCGAAAAACTCGTGCGGTCAATGCTCCCCTGGCGAAGCGTGAGCTGCGCCTTCATGCTCAGCGAAAGCCACGCCTCATGCGCCTCCGCGTGCATCATCCACGTCGCATTCTGCTTCACCGGCAGCGCCGCGAGCGTGACCTTACCCGAAAATTTCTGATTTGAAAATGCGAACCCGCGCTTGCGCTCCAGCGGCGGCAGGATCTGAAAATCCGTCGCAGCCTTCGCCGGATCCACTTCCTTCGCATCGTCGAACGCACCGGCACCCGCGAGCGCGAGCGTCGCGCTCACGCCCTTGTGTGCGGCGATCACCGCCTCCCCGGTCACTTTGGAAAATCCGTCCAGCGCGAGCGCCTGCACATCGAGCTGCTGCGGCGCAGCGGCGAATTCGCGCACGAGATACACGACCAGCGGCGTCATCTCCGGCGTGCCGCCCTTGAAGCGCACATGCAGCTTCGCCCCGTCGCGCCACCAGTCCTGCAGCCGCGCGCTGTCCACCGCCTGCACTTCAAAATTCGCGGGCAGCGTGAGCGTCACGTCGAAAATCGGCGCGTCCTTCGCGTGCAGTTGCAGCGACGCGATGAGTTCGATTTTGCGCCGGTTCACCTGATACACGTAATCCACGCGCGCCTCGTGCTTCGCTTCTGCGAGCGTCGTGCGATAGCCGAGCTTCGCATCGCCCGCCCAAGCGCCGACCGACCGCGCCTCGATGTTCGCCTTCCGCTTCACGTCCATCTGCCGCAACCCCTCGCCCGGCGCAGGCGTGAGCGCGATGCCGTCGCCCGCATAGAGCAGCGTCGTGCGATTCACACGCCGCGCTCCGGGAGAAAATTGCGGCGCACTCCGATCCGCCGGCAGCGCATCCGCCTGCGGACGCTCCGCCACGAGCGCGAGACGGAAATTTTCCTTCGCAGGCTCCGCCAGCAAAACTTCGAGCGTCTGCCGCTCGCCCGCCTCCGTGAGCTTCCACGACTTCATCCCCGGCGCATCGAGTTCCGCGAGCGTGATCCCTTTTTCAAAACTCACCGTGAACCGATCCTGCTGCGCACCTGCGAATGCAAAATTCGCCGAGACATCAAACCGCTCGTAGCCCGGCAGCACCGTCACCGCAGTTTCCACATCCGCCGTCGCCGGCTCCACGAGCCGCAGCGCAGCCTCCGCCTCCACGAGCGCCACCGAGATCACCGCCGTCGTCCCGAGCGCCGCCGTCACGGTTTTTTTTCCGTCCACGATGCGCTCGATCACCCCGCCATCCGGCCCGACCACCGCCGTCCAGCGCGTCTCCGGCAGCGTGAGCACGAGCCGCGTCGCCGCCGAGCGCGGGACGCCCCAAGCAAATTGCCGCACACCCGGCGCGAGCGGAATCTCAAACGACGCCGTGAGCGAATGCCGCCCCGGCTTTTCCACCATGAGCGTGTTGTCTGCAAATGCCGCCGGCTTTCCGTCCACCGCGAGTTCGCTGATCTGCACATGCTCGAACGGCACCGGCACGCGCACCCACTTCTCGTCGAACGTCGTGAAGTCCATCGCGACCGTGAACACCACGCGCTTCTCCTCCACGCGCCCCTCATACCGCGCCGCGCCAATCGCAAACGCCGCCACCGCCGCCCGCTCCTTGTCCGGCGTGCGATTCGCCTTCGCCGCCTCCCAAAGCTCCAGGAAGCGATCGTATTTCAAATACACCTTGTCCGGATGCTGATCCTTCACCGGCTTCTTCGGATCGTAAGGAACGATCACCGTGTCACGCGACTCCGGCATCTCCTTCTGCGCCTCCGCCGCAAAAACACTCGTTGTGCGCGCGAAGAACACCAGCGCCATCAGAACGCGCAGTGTTGGATGTTGGATGTTCAATGTTGAATGTTGAATGTTCCTCCGCCCGCAAATCCAACATCCAACATCCAACATCCAACATCCAACATTCAAAGAAATCGTCTTCACGCCAGCACCTCCTTCCGCTCCCGAAACACACACAGCGCCGCGATGCGATTCAGCACCAGCCCCACAAGCCACCCGCCGAGCAGCGCATTGCACACTGGCGTCCAAGCCGCGCTCACGCACAGCGGCGCGGCGGTGAGCAGCAGCACGGCCCACAGCGTCCGCCACCACGGTCGTCTCCCCGACAGCACATAAAGCGCGATGCCACCCGCGACAAACCACCGCCACAGCGACCGCGCGCGGCTCCACCAATCATCATAGCGCAACACCAGCCGCTCCGGCGCATACAGCCCCTCGAACACCAGCACGCGCCCGCTCTTCGGCAAATCAAGCGTCACCGGCAAAAGCCCCGCGGTCTTCAGACCGAATTTCCCATTGTCAAAATACACATTGTCCTTCCCAGCCTGTGGCTTCGCAGGTGCCGCAGCCGGAATGCCCTGTGCTCCACCCGCCTCACTAACTCCATCCCCAATGATGGCCTCGACCAGATCCAATTGATCCTCTGTGTTTTTCACAATCAATGTGCCGGTGGACGGCGAATACAGCGCAAGCGAGCCCTGCACAAACGTAACTCCTTGTCCTTCAAAAAACTTCTTCGGGTCATAGTTGCCGTCCGCGCCGATTTGGATTTGGAGTCCACGGAAAACGGAGGCTGGCATCCTCCATTGCTTGACGAGGAGTTCTTCCGTCAGTGTTCCAATCGGAACGATGAACACCGCGTGCGGATCGATCTTGTATTTCAGATTCGCGAGGTTGGTGATGTATTTGATCACCTCGATCAGCGGGACGTTGTTCAGAGTAAGCGTGATTCGTGTTTTGTCGGTAACCTCAGTCCCGAGCTTCAGCACAATGTTCACGCCGTCATGTTCCGAATCCAATTCCCTAGCCTTTGCTATGAGGAATTTGAACGCATCGCGCACAGTAGCGTCACGGAAATCAATCTTCGGAAAAATGATCGTCTCCATTTTCCGCCGGATCGCGACGATCTCCTGATTCTGAATCGGACGGGGGATCGCAGGGGGAGGCTCCAGCACCAGCCGATCAATCGCATTTTGATTTACCGCGGAGTCAATGACGCTCAAGTCTTCGAGCACTGCCGTCCCCAGTGAGCTCTTGCGTTGCTTCACAGATCCCCCGAGGGCGAGGTCACCGATTACTTCCGACAGTGTCCCCATGAGCACTCTTTCCACCTGCTCCTCATGCACCGGCAGGTTGCTCTCGAATTTCGAATACGAAAAACCGTCGGGCACCCAGACGTGCCATGCGCTTTTCAGCACGGGGATTTCCTTTGCGAGCGAAGGCGCGGCGAGTTCGAGCGTGCCGCGGTTTTGCCATGCTTTCACGGCGGTCTCGTAGGTGATGGATGCGAGCACTGGCGCGTCGGCATCGCGGCGCGCGGGGAGCGGCAGGCGCACGCCGACGCCGTTGCCCACGGGCTTCACAGCGGTGCCGTCAATCGCCACGGAGAGGAGCTGCGCGCCGGGCGGCAGCGTGACATCGAGATACTCCACGCCCGTCGAGCGCAAGCGGTACACGGCCTCGTGACGATGCGTGCCGCTCGTCGAGATCACCGTGTTCAGCTCCAGCGTGTCCACCACCGCCGCGAGCATCCCCGCGGGCGCGTGCCGCACGCCGCTGAGCGTGAGCGCGTAGTCCGCCCCGAGCCAGCCGAAGACGCCGATGACGCGGTGCCGCGGCGTGTAGTCTGCGAGCTGCGGCGCGAGCAGCGAATCGAGCTCGTTCATCCCGCGCGCATCGAAGCGGATTTCCGTCTCCGTGTTCGCCTCCACCGCCCACAGCCCGCTGGAACGCACGACATCCATCGGCGAGATCACCGGCACTTTCGCCGTGAACGAATAGCCCTTGCCGCCGTCCTGCGCGGCCTGCTTCGCCACCGGCACCTGCGCGGCGATGCTCAGTGCATACGCGCCCGTGAGTTCCTTTTGGAAAGTGATCGTCCACACGTCATCCGCGAGCGCGCGCTCGGCGATCTGCGGGCCTTCAAAATGGAAGTTCTGCGCGATGTCCTTCGGCACGCGAATCTTCACCGCGCGCGTGCCGCCGCCCATGAACTGGTAGTTCATCGAGGCGCGCAAATCGAGCACGCCCTCGAGCGGCAGCGCGTAGCCCGTGAGCGCCGCGAGCACCTCGGACGGACGCCGCGCGATCTTCACCGTGAGCTCGAACGCATCGCGCCGGAACCACGCATACTCGCCATGCACCGGCGTGCTGCGCCCGTCGCGCCGCTCCAGCGTCTCGCCCGCCTGCGCTTCGAGGCGAAATGCCGCATCCGCCGTGAGCGCGATGTAGCCCGCGACCTTCGCCGTGCCCGCGACCTTCGCATCGCCGAGCGTGAACGAAACACCCTCGGGCGGAAGCTGCGTCCACTTCTCCGGCTCGATGCGCGAGCGCACGCGGAACACGCGCGGCTTCGCAGCCTCGTCGCTCCACTTGATCGTGATCGCCTTGCCCTCGCGAGTCCACTCGGGCTCGGACTCGTTGCACGGCTCCTGCACGCCTTGCGCGCTCTGCGCGGGCGGCTGATTCGGCATCACCTTCAGCTCCTCGATGCGCCGCACGTCGAGAAATTCCTCGCCCGCCGGCAGCGTGATCGCCGTGGAAAAGCGACGCCCCTGCTGCTCCCGCAGCGTGAGCGTGCGCGTGAGATAAATCGCATCCGGACGAAACTCCACGAGCGTGTCGAGGTCGCTCTCCACCGTCGGCTCCGTGCGCTGGATCACCACGCGCGGCGCGGCACCCGCACCGGAAAATTCATACGTGCCGAAGAACCCGCGCTCGCCGCGATCCTCCGCCGTCGGGATGCGTCGCAGCCGTGCATCGCCGAGCACGTCCTTGATGATCACATTGTCCGCACCCGCGACAAACAGCAGCCCCTCGATGCGCGGCACGCCCTGCACCGCAGGCAGCGGGAGCGTGGTCGCCGCGCCCTCCTTGCCCGCGACCGGCACGAGTTCGGTGAGGATTTCGATGTCCGCCGTCTTCCGCGCGCCGTCCTGCAACGTGGCCGTGACCTTGCCGTTCGCCGCCTCCCAGCCGCGCAATTCCGCCGCGCGCACCGCGAGCACTTTCACTCCCGCCGGCAGTGCGACTTCAAATTTCAACGGCAGATCGCCGAGCTGCGACTCGAAGAAAATCCGCGCCGTGCCCGAGATTTTTTCCGCATCAATATCGTAGCGCACGCGGGCCTGCGCGCGCACCGGCACCTTGCCCGCGTCGCCGTCCTGCGCCGTCTTCCAGGCAAACGTCACGTTCCGGTTCACCTGCGTGAGCGCGACCGTCGCGACCGTCGCATCCGCCGTCTTCTTCACGCGCATCGCGACATCGGATTTTTCCATCGTCGTCCCCGCCGGCAGCGTGAGCTCGAACGATCCCGCAGGCACGCCCGGCACCGCAAGCGCGATGCTCTTCACCCCGTAGATGCCATTCACGCCGTTCGTCGTGTGGATGAGCGTGCTCATTTCCAAAGTCACGCGATGCTCGCCCTTCCCGCGCAAAATCAGCAGCGCAAGACCATCCGCCAGCCCCACCTTCTGCGCAGCCTGAGGCGCGCGCGCCGGGTCACGCAGCTCAGGATTGCGCGGCGTGATGACACCCTCGCCATCGAGCTTCACCTCGCCGATCGCCACGCCGAAAATATCCAGCGGCACTTCGCACCAGCCGTCGCGCAGCACATTCACGATCAGCTCCGCGTGGATCACCGCAGTCTTTTCCCACGCCACCGCGTGATACGTCGCACTCGAAATGACCGCACTCGCGGGAGCCTCCAGCTTCGGCCCCTTCTCACGCTCGCCGTCCCGCAGCAGCGCCTCGTATTGTTCGCGCGTGAGCAGCACTGCCTTGTCATCGAGAACGTGCCCGAGCTTGTCCATCGGCACCCACATCTCGCGGCGATCCGGCGGCTTCAGCGCGGCGGGTTCGGCGGCAAAAAGCGCGGGCGTGAGCGAGCAGCAAATCGCGATGAAAAGCACAAACGAACTGAGGCCCACGGCGCTGCGGGCAAATCGCGAAAACACCGCAACCATCCGCACGCGGGACGGCAGTGCCTCGGGTAGCGCGGGCGTCCCGCCTGCCGTCCGACGCATCCTGCGTCGGACATCGGGCGTCCGTGTGCGCGTGTTCCGAAAGGCGCGCCCACTCTTCTCCGGTGT
>JBBRYC010000002.1:0-140505 GCA_038238025.1 Chthoniobacterales bacterium | reverse complement strand
GGCTGCCTCCGCTACGCTCCGGCAGCCGCAAGGCTGCGCACCTTCCCCCGAACAACAAACCCACAACCCAAACCCCGAAACCCACGAAAAACTCTCATAGCGAGTGGATCAAAAACCGGGGGCAGGCCAGTGCGCCTCCGTCGCATTTGAATACGGTGACAGGAATGTCGCCGCTCCTTGCGTGCGCAGCGTTCACGGGCTTCGTGGGATATTTTCAGCCGGCGGACGGGAGATGCGCTGCTCGAATTTACGGATCTATTTTAACCGCCGATCTCCGCGAGATTCACGAGGCGGCTTTTTTCGCCGAGTGATTTCGCGGCTGCGTGGACGATTGCGGTGACCTCCTGGATTTCGCCGTGCGGCACCGGCTCCTGTCCGGTGAGCAGCATCTGGCGGAACGTCGCTGCCATGCGGAACATCTGGTAGTGGTGCCCGTGCCAGAAATCGCCCTCGATGGACGGCGTCGTCGAGTAGAGCTTCTTCTTAAAATACACGTCGGTCCGATCATACTCGAAGCGCTCATACGGCTGGCCGAACCAGAAGTGGCACGGGTAGCGATCCGGATACGTGATGAAGCCGTGGCAGGTGTCCTTGTGCTCGACCATGCTCACGGCCTCCGCACCCGCTCCCATCAGCGTGACGATGCCCCACACCGGATGCTGGCCATAGACCATCCAGCCGGGCAGCGAATAGCGGCTGTAGAGCCGCGCGGACACATGCTCGATCGCGCCGAACTCACCCGCATCGCGCATCCGCAGCGCCGCCTCGATGCCCCATTCGTAGCGCCAGCAGCTCGCGGACATCAGCGGCGCTCGATGCTGCCGTGCGAAGTCGAGGATCTTCCGTGTTCCCTGCACGGTTCCGCCGATGGGCTTGTCGCAAAATGTCGGGAGCCCTTTCGCGAGGCCGGGCGCGACGAGATCGAAATGATCGTCGCCGACACCGGACGCATCGCCGAGCCAGACGGCGTCCACATTTGCCACGAGATCATCGAGCGAACGCACCGCCTGCACGCCCGGAAATGCCTCCGTGAACGGCCCTGTCGCCGAGGGATCCGCATCGTAGCAATGCGTGATTTTTGTATCCGCAAATGGCCAGCCATCGAACGCATGGCGCGGATTGCGGATGATCGTCTGGAAAAATTTCGCCGATCCCTTGTCGAGATATTTGCTGATCGCAGCGAGGTCGCAGACGGGATGCAGGTACTGCGCAAAGTGCCATGTGTGTCCGTTTGTCCTCTGCGGCTTCCCGTCCTTGCTCGCCGAGATCACCCCGATGCGGAATGTCTTCCCGCCAGCCGCCCCCACGGTGGCAGCGCCCGTCGTGGCAGCCGCCGCAGCCGAGCCCGCCATCGCCAGCAGTCCGCGTCGGGAGATATTCATGGGGGGAGATGCTGATCGGAAATCACGCCCTGTGCGAGTCGCATCTCCGCCCCTCTCCAGCCTGCGGAGGCGGGTTCGCTGGTGCATTTTCCCGGATAAAAATGCGCGACAAATTGCGCGCTGGATCGCACTCGCGATGAAGTTCGTTGCCCGCGTGGAAAACGCGGGCATACTTCGCCGCGTTCCCGCGCGATCTGCCGGGCCATCGCACCTGTAGCTCAACTGGATAGAGCAGCGGTCTTCTAAACCGCAGGTTGGGAGTTCGAGCCTCCCCGGGTGCGCCAGCGTGAAGAATGACGAATGACGAAGTTTGCACTGCAGTCCGGCAGTGTCGTTCGATTCCAGTTCGTGATGGCTTGCTGCGCTGCGGCGCGGCGGATACGGGTGGGGCATGAGCCATGAAGCGTGAGGACGATGTGAGATTCATGCGCCTCGCGCTGCGCGAGGCTGCGAAGGGTGTCGGGCGCACGTCGCCGAATCCCTCGGTGGGCGCGGTGATCGTGAAGGGCGGGCGGGTGGTCGGGAAAGGGTGGCATCTTTGTGCGGGCGAGGCGCACGCGGAGGTGGAGGCGTTGCGCTCGCTGAAAAATCCGCGGCTCGCGCGCGGGGCGACGATCTATGTCACGCTCGAGCCCTGCTGCACGCATGGACGCACGCCGCCGTGCACGGACGCGATAGCGGAGGCGGGCATCGCGCGTGTGGTGGTGGGTGCGACGGATCCGAATCCGCGTCATGCGGGGCGTGCATTTTCCTTTTTGAAAAAGGCGGGCATCGCGGTGACGGCGGGAATCCTCGGGGAGGAGTGCGCGGCGCTGAATGCGGGGTTCAACAAATGGATCACGACGGGGATGCCCCTGGTGATCGCAAAGGCGGGGCTTTCGCTCGATGGACGTCTCACGCGGCCACCAGGTGAGGGCGCGTGGCTGACGGATGAAAAGTCGCGCACCGATGCGATGCGACTGCGCGCGCAGGTGGACGCGATTCTTGTCGGCGCAGGCACGGTGCGCGCGGACAATCCTCGGCTCACGGTGCGCAATCCGCGCACCGCCGCACGAGGCGCGCGCGATTCAGGGGTGCGGCAGCCGTGGCGCGTGGTGCTGACGCGCAGCGGACGGCTGCCGAAGAATGGGCATCTTTTTTCCGACGAACACCAAGAGCGCACGCTGATCTTTCGCGGCAAATCCCTGCGCACTGTGCTCCGCGATCTCGGCAGGCGCGGCTGCACGAGTGTGATGATCGAGGGTGGGGGAGAGCTGCTCGGCTCGGCGTTCGATGCGCGCCTTGTGGATCGCGTGCAGTTTTACCTCGCGCCGCTGCTGTGCGGCGGGGCGGATGTGATCGGCGGACGCGGCGCGGGCAGCACTGGCGCAGCGGCGAAGCTGCGGAATGTCGCCTTCCGCAAAATCGGGCCGGATATCCGCATGACTGCGGATGTGTGCCCCGCGGAGTGAGCCGATGATCGGGAGCGGGGATCAGATCCGCTCGGCTTCGCGGAGCGCGTCGGAGTAGGGCGTGTAGAAGCCCCGGTTGCGCACCATCGCGCGCCGCAGGACGTGCTTGATGTTTGGCACGTCCGCGAGGTTCACCACGAGATTCACGCTGTGCTGCCATGCCTCCATGTCGCTGTCCGTATGAACGCTGCAGCCGACGAGGGCGATGAGCTGGGCGCGCCTCTGGTCGGGCAGGATTTCCAGCGTGGCCTCGAGGATTGGATTGCTCCCAAGATTTGAGCCGCCGAAATGTTCGGCGATGACGACGATGTCGTAGGCGTGCGTCTGGAGCTTCAGCAGGATGTCCTCGGTGAAGAGGCCGGTGTGGATCTTGCAGCCGAGTTCCGTGAGGTTTTCCACGGCGAGGCGCTGCACCTCGGGAACGTCCACGCAGATGAGCGCGGTGGTGTCGCCCGGCTCGAAGAGATCGATCCGGTGGTGAAATTCCTGCTCGGCGAGATGGATCATTGTGTGGCGAAGGATTGGAAGTCGAGTTTCAGGCCGGTCGTGTCCACCTCCACGAGATTCAGGCGCTTCTTCGCGTCGTCCACGTAGCGGCTCATCTTGCCCTTGTTTGTCGAGTAGAGGAGGGCGGTCTCGTCGGTGATTTTCCTGTTCTCGTAAGCCGCAACGATCGCCTGGTCGAATGTTCCCCAGCCGAACGTCTGGCTCTGCTCGATGATGTCGTAAAATGTGCGCCCTTCGCCCTCGCCCATCTGGATCGCCTCGCGCGTGCGGATGTTATGGCCCATGATCTCCTGCACGAGCTGGCGTCCGCCGCCGATGCGCGGCAGCAAGCGCTGTGAGATGACCCACCGCAGCGTGTCCGAGAGGCGGAGTCGGAGCTGCGCCTCCTCCTCACGCTCGAACATGCCGAGGATGCGGTTGACGCTCTGGCCGGCATTGATCGTGTGGATCGTGGACAGTACGAGGTGGCCCGTCTCCGCCGCGGTGATTGCGATTTCGACCGTGGCGCGATCACGCATTTCACCGACGAAGATGACCTTTGGCGCCTGGCGCATCGCCGCGCGCAGGCCGGTCGGGAAATCGTCGAAGTCCGGCCCGAGTTCGCGCTGGTTGAAGGTCGCCTTCTTGTGCGGGTGCAGGTACTCGATCGGATCCTCGAGCGTGACCACATGCACGGACTGCGTGCGGTTGATCTCGTCGAGCATCGCCGCGAGCGTGGTCGTCTTGCCGCTGCCTGTCGCGCCGGTGACGAGGATGAGCCCGGTCTTTTCCTTCGCGACCTCCTTGAATGTGCCGGAAAGGTTCAGGCTCTGGATCGTCGGCACCTCGGTCTGCGCCTTGCGCATGACGATGGAGAGACGGTTGCGCTGGCGGAAAATGTTCACGCGGAAACGCAGCCGGTCACTCACCATGTAGGCGCAGTCGCACGAGCCTCGGACGGCCAGTTCACGGAGCAGGCGCCGCTCGCCGCCGATGATGTTCAGCGCGATACGCTCGGTCTGGAAGGGCGTGAGCTTCGTGATGTGCGGCGGGATGTCTGCGGTCTTGAGCACGCCGAACGCCTCGACCTGCGGAGGCCGGTCGGTGGTGAAATTGACGTCCGAAATTCCCGGCGCCACGTCCATCATGGCGGTCAGGATTGCGTCGAGTTCGGCGCGTTTCATCGGTCAGTCCTCCCAGTCGCCGGCGTCCTTGATGAACGCGCGGAATTTTTTCTTGTCCATGCATTTGTCGTAGGCCTCCTCGGGCGAGATCTTCGAGGCGCGGAGAAGCTCCATGATCGCATCGTCCAGCGGCTGGTTCCCCTTCTTTTTTCCGACCTGCATCATGCCCGTGATCTGGTGCGTCTTGCCCTCGCGGATGAGGTTTGCGATGGGGCTGTCCACCACGAGGATTTCCAGCGCGGCGCAGCGGCCGGGTTTGTCTATGCGCTTGAAAAGGTTTTGCGCCACGATGCCCTTGAGCGATTCGGCGAGGCCCGAGCGCACCTGATTCTGCTGCCCGGCGGGGAACACATCAATGATGCGGTCAATCGTCTTCGGCGCGCTTGGCGTGTGCAGTGTGCCAAAGACAAGGTGGCCCGTCTGCGCCGCGGTGAGCGCGAGTTCGATCGTCTCCAGGTCGCGCAATTCGCCGACGAGGATGATGTCCGGGTCTTCGCGCAGCGCGCCGCGCAGCGCCGCGGAAAACGACTTTGTGTGGATGCCGACCTCGCGGTGATTGATGAGCGACTGCTGGCTTTTGTGGACAAATTCGATCGGGTCCTCGACAGTGAGAATGTGATCCTTCCGCTGGAGGTTTGCGTAGTCCACCATCGCGGCGAGCGTCGTGGATTTTCCGGAACCGGTCGGCCCGGTCACGAGCACAAGGCCCTTCTTCAACATTGCAAATTTTTTGATCACCGAGGGCAGGCCGAGTTCGTCCGCGGTGAGAATCTTGCTCGGGATGAGCCGGAACACCGCGCCGATGCCGTATTTCTGGTTGAAGAAATTCGCACGGTAGCGCGCGAAGCCGGGATACTCGTAGCCGAAATCCACGTCGCCCGTTTCCTCGAACTGCTTGATTTTGTGTTCCGGCGCGATCTCATAGACGAGCGCCTTCAGATCATCGCCGCCGAAGGGCGGGGCATCAATGCGGACCATCTCGCCGTGAATGCGGAGGATCGGGGGATTGCCGGTGGAGAGGTGCAGGTCGGAGGCACCCTGCTCCTTCATGAATTTGAAGTACTGATCAATGCGGGCCATGCCTCGCTGAGAAAGCCAGAAGGATGCCAGACAGGCGGCGGGAATTTTCCGCGCCTAACACGGACGCGGCGAAATGACTTTCAACCGGGGGGAATGTGCGTGCCACTCACGCCTCCACCAATCCAGAATCCACCCATGAAACCCCTCCGATCATTTCTCACGGCCGCGCTCGCCACGGCACTCCTCTTTGCACCCTTCGCCATCCGTGCGGATGAAAAGGCGGACGCCGGCCCCGCTCCCACCCCCGAGGAAAAGCAGGCCGCCGAGACGCTCGCAAAACGCGGTGCGCTCGTGCAGCCGCTCGCCGCGGATGTGCACTGGAGCTACGTGAATTTCCGCGGCATCGAGAAGCCGGACGCCGCGGCGTACGCGCTGCTCGGGAAAATTCTGTCCATCGTAGAACTCGATCTGTCGGGGACGCAGTTCCAGCCGGCCGATCTCGCGGGAGTCGCGTCTCTGAAAAATCTCAAGAAACTCAACCTCGCGCGGAGCAACGCGAACGATGCCGTGCTCGCGCATGTGAAGGGCCTCGCGCAACTCGAGTCGCTGAATCTTTTTCACACGGACGTGACCGATGCGGGCGTGCAGCAGCTCGCCGGTCTGAAAAATCTCAAGCGCATCTACGTCTTCGAGACGAAGGTCACCGACGCTGGAGCCGCGGCACTCGCAAAGGCGCTGCCCACGCTGCGCATCGAGCGCGGTTGGGACCTCAGCAAGCTCCCGCCGCCGACGGTCGCCGTGGCCCCGCCGGTCACGCCTCCCGTGAAGCCGGAGCCGCCGAAACCTCCGGTGCCAAAACCCGAGCCGCCGCACGTCGTCCTTCCGGCAAAGCCCGCCGGGCTCGTGGCCGCGAAGCCGGAGGAAGCCGGGATGGATTCCGCGAAGCTCGCGGCGATCAAGCCGGCGATGGAGGAATTGCTGAAGCAGAAGCGCGCCGCTGGAGTCGTGACGCTCGTCGTGCGCGACGGGAAGATCGTGCATCAGGACGCCGCGGGCATGGCGAACATCGAGAAGAAAAAGGCGATGACGCCCGACGCGATTTTCTGGATCGCCTCGATGACGAAGAGCCTCACCTCGACCGCCGTGATGATCCTCGTGGACGAGGGAAAGCTCTCGCTCGACGAACCCGCCTCGAAATGGCTGCCGGAACTCGCGAAGGTGAAAGTCGGCAAGGATGGCGTGCTGGCACGCCCGATCACGCTGCGCGATCTGCTCTCGCACACGAGCGGCATTTCCGATCCTGCGCGCAAGCCGAGCGATGGCAATGTGCCGATCGCACAGTACGCGCTCGATCTGCTGAAGGAGCCGTTCGAGTTCCAGCCCGGCGCGAAGTTTGAATACGGCTTCGGCCTCACCGTCGCGGGCCGCATCGTGGAGATCGCGAGCGGGAAAACGTTCGAGCAATTCCTCGGCGAGCGCATCATCGCCCCGCTCGGGATGAAGGACACGACGTGGCACCCCGACGCCGCGCAGCGCGAGCGCATCGCGCGCACGTACAAGCTCAGCGGCGACGCGCTCGTGCCGGCGCACAATGCCTTCCTCACCTCCGAGCCCGACATCAAACGCGAGGCCGAGCCGAGCGGCGGACTTTTCTCCACCGCAGCGGACATGGCGCGCTTTTACCAGATGGTGCTGAATGGCGGCGAACTCGACGGCAAACGCGTCGTGAGCGCAAAGGGCGTCGCCGAGATGACGAAGCCGCACAACGTCGCCGGCAAGACGATTCAGTACGGCCTCGGATGGTTTAACAACGCGGCGGAAAAGAAGACCACGCCACACACGTCCGACAAATCCTTTGGCCACGGCGGAGCCTTCGGCACGCATGGCTGGGTGGACCCGGAGAAGAAGATGATCGTCGTCTTCATGGTGCAAAACGTCCTCGTCCCGAAAGGTGGCGAGCTTCGCGACAAGTTCCTCGAACTGGCGGCGGGTGCCGTGAAGTGAACTTCCACAGGTGAGTGGGCTAGCGTCTACGGGCTGCTTCCTTGCTCTGCGCCCTTCGCCAGAAAAAGGCCCACAGGGCCACATTACCGCCGACGAGGAAGTAACCGCCCATCTCCAAGAGATCCAATTTCTTGGTCTCTCGCTCTTCAGCGCTCGGCATTTTCTCATCGAGGCGTCGGATCATGATTAGGAGCCCGATCACAACTAGCGCCGACCAAATCAGGGAAACAATCACTGCCGTCTTTCGCCATTTCACGGGAACGTAAGCAGTGCGCTGCGATGCTTGATGAGGAAGTTTGCTGTTGGACATAGGATTTGGTTGTAAATGCTAGACGGAAAGAGCGGAACGAGGGACGGACTGATTATCTCTGAAGAATGCCCCTGCGACCCCGGCGACGGGATGAATCACCCTTTCGTCAGGGCCGCGCACCCTTAAAAAGAGGTGATTTACCCTTTCTTTTGGGTGGCTCACCCCGAGAAAGGGGGGTTACCCCCTTTAAGGGTGCGGCAGACCTTTTTAAGGGGTTGATTCCGTTCCGTGTGATCGGGACTTTTGCCATAGGCAGGGGAAATTTTGAGGGTTGCCGGGGCAAATCGAGCGAAATTTGACGGAGGTGAAGGCAGTGCCCGCTGCTGGCAAATACGGCGCGGGATGCCTGCGACTTCCTCGTTCTGCCGCGACTCAAATATTGCGCGGCTACGGCTTCTTCGGCGCGGCATCTTTCGAACCGATGCAGATCAGGTGCTTCGCGCCGCGCACGAACATCCGGCCCTTCGCAAATGCCGGCGAGGCGTAGGCCGGTTCGCCGAGCTTCGAGCGCGAGACTTCCTTGAATTCGCGCGCGACCTCGGCGACGACGAGCGTGCCTTTCGTCGTGATGAGCACGAGCTTGTCGCCGACGATGCTCGGTGACGCTTTGCACTCTTCGCCGAGTTCGTGCTCCCACTGCTTTTTGCCGTCTTTCACGTCGTAGCACGTCACCATTCCTGCGGAATCCACGACGAAGACGAGCTTGCCGTCGCTCACGGGGCTCGTGATGTCCGGGATTCCGTCCTCGGCCTTCCAGCCGAGATGCGTCTGCGTCACGTCGCCGCTGCCATCGGGCCGGATCGGTTGCAGCGAGTGCGTGGGGCTGATGGTGAAAAGTGTGCCTCCCGCGAAAATCGGCGACGGTGTGACTTCGCCATCGAGAGCCTCCGCGCGCCACAGTTCCGCGCCGTCCTTCGGCGAGTACGCGATGACCCACGGCAGCGCGAGCGTGACGAGCTGCGTCTTTCCCGCGGCCTCGATCACGATCGGTGTGGCCCACGATACGCCGACATTGCGCTCCTTTTCCCACGCGACTGCGCCGGTCGCGCCGTCGAATGCGAGCAGCTTGCTCAGTTTGTCATCCGCCTCGCCCTGATCGATTTGCACGATCACGCGATCCTGCCACGTCGCGAGCGAGGACGCGTGGCCGTACGCGTTCTTCGGGATGGCGAGATGTTTTGCCCACGCGACGCTGCCGTCGAAGTTGAACGCCGCGAGATCGCCGTTCGCGAAGATGGCATAGACGCGAAGCCCGTCGGTCGCGACGGTCGGCGCGGCCATGCCGCTCTGATCCGTCGGCTCCTGTTTTTCATCGGCGCCGCGCTCGATCTTCGGCGGCGCGCTTCGCCAGAGCAATTTCCCCGACTGCACATCGAAGCACATCACCTCGCACTTCGCATCGTCGCCGCCGGAGAGGAACAGGAGGTCACCCCACACCACCGGCGAATTGAACCCCGCCACGGGCACGATGGCGGACCATACGATGTTCGCGCCGGTCTTCACGTCGAAGGTCAGCGGCACGCCGCCCTTCGCGACGCCGCCACCGTCGGCACCGCGGAAACGCGGCCAGTTCGCACGGTATTCCTCCGGCGTCGGCAGGTCGGCTGCGAAGGCGGTCGTGCTGAGCAGGAGGATGAGCGATTTTGCGCGGAGCGTGGTCATGGGCTGGATCGGAAGTTTTGCAGAAATGGCGCTACAATCGTTGCGGTTGCGGAGTTATTCCGGGGCAACGAATCGAAACTCCCGACTATGATCAAATCCCGCACGCTGTCTGTGATGATGTCCACTTTTCTCGCCGCTGCATCGGCGCCGGCGGGCGACTGGCCGTCGTGGGGCGGCGCGGATCCGGGGCGCAACATGGTGTCGGACGAGAAGGGGCTGCCGGAGACATTCAAGCCGGGCGAGAAGTCCACGGCAGGCGAGGGGATTTTGCCGGGTACAACTGAGAATGTGCGCTGGTCTGCAAAGCTCGGGAATCTGATCTGCGGGAATCCGACGGTCGCCGATGGCCGCGTGTTCATCGGCACGGACGATGCGGCTTTGCAAAATGACACGCGCCTGAAACGCAGCAAGGGCGGCATGGTGTGGTGCCTCGATGAGAAGACGGGGCAGACGCTGTGGAGGCTGCCGGTGCCTGTGCGCCCGAAGGATCGCCTGCCGAATGGCGCGCACTACGGTCAGCAAAATCTCGGCGTGTGTTCGGCGCCCGCCGTGTCGGGGAATCGCGCGTATGTGCTCACGAGTTCGTGCGAGATCCTGTGCCTCGACGTGAAGGGGCAGGCGGACGGGAATGACGGCGAGTTCAAGGACGAGGGGCAATACATCGCGGGCAGCGGCAAGCCGCCCGTGACGCTGGAGAAGACGGACGGCGACATCATTTGGAAATACGATCTCATCGAGCAGCTCGGCGTGTGCCCGCATGATGTCGCCGCGTGCTCGGTGCTGATTGATGGCGACATCCTCTACGTGACCTCCGCGAACGGAGTGAATCACGAGCACACGTTCTGCCTGCGCCCGGATGCGCCGAGCTTCATCGCGCTCGATGCGCGCACGGGCAGGCTGCTCGCGACGGACGCCGAGGACCTCGGGCACACGATGTGGCATTGCCTGTGGTCGCCGCCGACCATCGGCGTGGTGAATGGAAAGAAGCTCGTGTTCTTCGGCGGCGCGGACGGAATCTGCTACGCGTTCGAGGCGCTCACGTCGGTGACGGATCAGCCGGTGCATTTTCAGAAAGTGTGGAGCTACGACTGCAACCCGCCGAAGTTCCGCGACCCGCTCGGCGACGGGAAGCCGTACAACTATTACCTCGGCGACAAGCGGAAGAAATATACGACGAACAAGAACGATGGCACCTTTCTCGGGCCGAGCGAAATCATCGCGTCGCCTGTGTTTCACGAGGGGCGCGTGTATTGCACGATCGGCCAGGACCCGATGCACGGGCGCGGGCGCGGGCTGCTGCATTGCATTGATGCGAGCAAGACGGGCGACATCACGAAGACCGGCTGCGTGTGGACGTACGACGGCATCGAGCGCAGCATCGCGAGCGTGGCGATCAAAGACGGCCTGCTCTACACCGCCGACCTCGCGGGCAAGGTGCACTGCCTCGACGAGAAGACCGGCAAGCCCGTGTGGGTCCATGAGACCGGCAACGAAACGTGGAGCACGCCGCTCGTCGCGGACGGCAAGGTGTTTGTCTGCACGAAGAGCAAGCTCGTCACGCTCGCCGAGGGCAGGACGCTGAAAGTGCTCTCGGAGATTTCCCTCGGCTCGAGCGCGTATTCCACGCCGGTCGCTGCGAATGGCACGCTGTTCGTGTGTTCGCAGAGTTACATCTGGGCCGTTCAGAAAGGCGCGAAGCCTGTGGTGGCGACTGCGGCGGTTGCATCGCCTTCGACGCGGTGACGAACGTCACGTTCGCCGCTGCCGCACAACGCTGCGTGGCACAGGCGTCCCGCCCGTTCATGGGCGGGACGCCCATGCCACTTTTCAAAGTAGCCCACTATAGGATTGCACATGGCGCGTTCGCCATTTGACTAACTGGATTTGGCGACTACCTTCCGCGCCCTTACCATGTCAAACAATCCATCTTCACTCGACCGTATCGCCGACCTCAAAGCCCAAATCGCCGCCATCGAACAGGGCGCAATCCAGGAACTCATGGACAAGCGGAACACGCTGAGCAGCGAACTGGCCGCCGTGGACGCCGAGATCGCGCGGCTCACCGGGAAACCCGTGGAGGGCAGGAAAGCCCGCGCAGTCGCGCCCAAGACTGCCGGCAAGGCGCCTTCGCTTCAGGAACTCAAGACCATCATCGCCGCGGAACCGGAGAAGATTCTCAACATCCGCAAGGGCGGCTACGACCTGCGAAACATCAAGATCCTGGCGCAGGCGAATCCGCAACTCCTCCAGCTCGGCGGCAAAGGCGCGTGGCCGACCGTGAAGCTGATGAAGTAGTTTTTTCACCTTTCACCTTTGGAGCCTCGATTGACCTTCAGGGGTGATCGGGGCTCTTTTTTTTGCCCGGCACTGCGGACACCGCTTCGCGAGGGAATACAGCCGGCGAGGTGTCCGTGCAGGCGAATCGCATTGCGTCACGCTCGAAAGCACCGCCGCGCAAAGGTCTTCGACTGCACCTGAAAAACGTGCTAGCTTCACCTTACATCCATCAGATGCCAACTAAGCCAGCACCGGATCGTGAAAGGGAAATGTCAGCCGCTCTCGGGCAAAGGGCCATTTGCTGCCTGTCAGTGGTTTGCATGCGCAGGGAGCCGAGTTCAAAATCCGAGGTGGTCTCGCAGATGTTATTCGGCGAGACCTGCATCATAGTCGGCGAAAGTGAAGAACGCGGATATTGGGCGGTAGTGACCGAGTTTGATGACTATACTAACTCGGAGGAATCCAAGAAAGACGGGGAGCATGGAAGGGGTTTTTTTGTTGATAAGAAGCAATTGCATCTTCTGAATCAGCCGGACGATACGTTGGTCGGGCACCCCCGCCGCGAAGCTGTGGCCCTCGAGTTTCAGTGTGAGGCGAGAAACAAAAATCGGTTTGTTCGTGTTCCATTTGGAAGCACCCTGCACGGCTTTCAGGATGGTCGCTTCCGCCTGAGAGGCGAGGAAATGGACTATGCCGGAAGGGTGTTCCTGCCAGCAATCGTCGGCGGCACGGCGCATTCGCTGGAATCCCTGTCGCGCCAATTGCTCGGGATTCCCTATTTCTGGGGGGGCCGCTCCATCATGGGGATGGACTGCTCGGGCCTGGTCCAGGTGCTATTCAAGGCACTTGGTGTATCACTTCCACGGGATGCCAGGGATCAGGCCACGCATGGGGAGCCAGCCTCCTATCGCGACGGAAGAGAAGGTGACTTGGTATTCTTTCACGACAATAGTGCCCCCAATAAGATCATCCATGTGGGCGTGCGCCTCAGTGACAGGCAGATCATCCATGCACACGGCCATGTGAGGATCGACAGGATTACCGAGGAGGGAATCCTCAATGTTGACTCCCAAAGGCTGACTCATTTTTTTCATTCCATCCGCCGAATGGATGCGGCGAAGTAAGGATGCTCCGGTGCGCTCCATGTAAGCCGATGGGAAAGAACGCGACGGAATGTCTGCTCTCAGCTAAGGCTTTGTGAAATGCGACTCGTTATTCGCGATCTTCTGCTTCCTCTGCGGCATCCGTTCACGACTGCGCACGGCACGCTCACGGCGAAGCACAACCTGCTCGTGGAACTGCTCGCCGGCGGTGTCAGCGGCTACGGCGAGGCTGCGCCTTCACTCGCATATCCGGCGCATGGCGTCGCGGCGATTCGCACGGCCATCGAGGGCGCGCGTGCGGATATCGAGGCGGCGGAAATGACCGAGCCTGCCGCACTGTGGGAGCGTCTTGCGCCTTCGCTCGGCGCCCATCCCTTTGCACAGGCGGCGGTGGACATGGCGGCGCACGACCTGTGGGGGAAGCTGCTCGGCAAACCCGTGTGGCAGCTTTGGGGGCTCTCGCTCGCAAGGCTCCCGGTGAGCAATTTCACCATCGGCCTCGACACCCCCGAGCGCATGGTGGCCAAGCTCCACGAGGCCGCGGGCTGGCCGGTGTATAAGATCAAGCTGGGCGGTCCCGACGACCTTGCCGTGCTCCGCTCGCTCCGGCGCGAGACGGATGCGCCGTTTCGCGTGGACGCGAACACCGGCTGGACAGCGGAGCAGACGCTCGCATTCGCGCCGGAGCTCAGCGCACTTGGCGTCGAGTTCATCGAGCAGCCGCTGCCCGTGGAGGATTGGGCGGGAATGGCGCGCGTTTTCCGCGAATGCCCGCTGCCGGTCATCGCCGACGAAAGCTGCCAGACCGAAGCCGATGTGTCGCGCTGCGCGGAGTGCTTCGACGGAGTGAACGTGAAGCTCGTGAAATGCGGCGGCCTCACGCCCGCGCGCCGGGTCATCGCCGCAGCGCGTGCCCGCGGCCTGCGCGTGATGGCCGGCTGCATGATCGAAAGCTCCATCGCGATCTCCGCCCTCGCCCAACTCCTCCCGCTTCTCGACGCCGTGGACATGGACGGCGCAGCACTCCTCGCCTCGGACCCCGCCGAGGGCGTTCGTGTGGAGAAAGGTGTCGCCTATTTTCCGGACGCAGCGGGGCTTGGCGTGCGGTTGAGCCGCGGATAAGCCCTTGTGGGCGGGCCTTGGCGGTTCCACTTGCCCCAGAAACGTGAAAGGGAAGTCCACCGCAGTGGGCAGATGGTGCGCGCTGCAGGGTTCGAACCTGCGACTTCTTGCGTGTGAAGCAAGCGCTCTACCACTGAGCTAAGCGCGCATTTTCCCGGTCGCGGGAAGAGTGTTTCCCGTCGCGGGAGGCGGAATAGAAACGGTTTTCGAGGGCGAGGCCAGAGGATTTTTTCAATCGCCGATGACGAATGCAGAATGCCGGATGGTGTTCGTCATTCCGTCATTCGTCATTTCAAAGCACCCCACAGCACGGGCTTCGTCACACCGAGCCAGGCCATGATGGCGACGAGCGTGAGCGAGATGAGGATGGCGGCGGGCAGCGGGGTCTTGAGCTTGCGGAAGATCACCGGGAGTGCGCCGATGACGAGCCACAGCGCGATTTTTACGATGGCGAAAGGCGGGACGTACGGCGTGAACTTGAGCTTTGCGAGCAGGCCGAAGCCGGAGACGAGCATCACGAGCAGGCCGAGGCCTTGCAGCATGGCGAAGGTCTTGCGTTTTTCTCCGCCGGCCATCATGCCGCCGACGCCGAGGGCGAGGAGGGAGATTCCGGTGAGGTGGATGATGAGGTAGGCGTTGCGATCCATGTGGGTTTGTGGTGTGCGCGCAGAGCATCACCGATGTGCGTGCAATGCAAGGGTGCGGCGCGGGCTCGTGAACTTGCTTCCGAATTCCGAGTTCAGCCCGCCGCAGGCGCGGTGTGATGCGGATGCGCGCAGTGACATGGCGAAGCCGCTGCGCGGGGCTGAACTTTGAACTCGGAACTTTGAAAAAAGGCCGTGCCGATTTTCGCAGACACGCGGCTACACCTTCACCCACGTCCGCTTCGCATGGCTGCGCAGGATCGCCTCGCAGAGCCGCACCTCCTCGTGGCCGTCCTGCGCGCTGGCGAAAAGTGCGGGTGTCCTTTTTCCGCTCGCGATGTGCTCGTAGATGCAGCGGTAATGCATCTTGTGCGAATCGGGAAATCCCTCGGCGTGGCCGGCGGGGTAGTCGGTGAAATGCGCGATGTCCCTGTCGAAGCCCGGCGCGCAGCGGTGGCGGATTTCATTCGGCGTGTCGCGGCGTCCGATATGCAGGACGTTTGGATCCTGAAGGTCGAAGCGCACGCTGCCCTCCGTGCCGTAGATGCCGATGGCGAGCGAACATTTCCATCCGGCGGCGACCTGCGAGATGCTCGCGTTCGCGTGGACGCCGTCGGCATTTCCGTGCGCGGATTTCCCGAAGTGCAGCAGCACGCTCGCAAAATCCTCGGTGTCCACCTTGTAGCTCACCATGTCCTTCGGATTCACTTTTGCGAAGGTCTTTACCTCGCCCTTCGGCCGCTTGCGCGTCTTGTGGAAAGTCTCCAGCGTCGCGAATACGGAGTCCGGTTTTGCGCCGAGGACGAATGCGACTGCATCCACCCAATGCGTGCCGATGTCGCCCACGGCGCGCAATTTCCCGCCCTCGCTCGCGAGCAGGCGCCAGTTGTAGTCGGTCTCCTTCAGCAGCCAGTCCTGGAAAAAATGGCCCTGCACATGGATGATGCGCCCGAGGTCGCCGCGCGCGATCATCGCGCGCATCTGGAGGATCGCGGGGATGAAGCGGCAGTTGTAGTTCACCGCGAAGACGCGGTCACTTTTCGCCGCGGCCTTCACCACCCGCGCGGTGTCGGTGCTCGTCATGCCGAGCGGCTTTTCGCAGACGACATGCTTGCCCGCCGCGAGTGCCGCGAGGGACTGCTCGACGTGCGCCTTGTTCGGCGAGGTGATGTGGACGACGTCAATGTTCGGCGAAGCATACATCGCCTCGTAGTCGTAGCTGCCGTACACCTCGGACACGCCCCATTTTTTCGCGAGGGCGAGCGCGCTGTCGCGCGAACCGCACAGCGCATTCACCTGCACGCCGAGTCGCTTCAGTGCCTCGAGATGGACAGGCCCGATGAAACCGGTGCCGATGATGCCTGCGCGGAGATGGGAGAGATTCATGCGGGCAGGAAAGGCGGGCGTGCCGCGCGAGGCAAGCCGCGCAATGTAGCGCCGACGAATCGTCGGCAGAAACGGTGAGAGCAGTGCGCGCATCCGAACGAAGCCATGCGTGAGTTTCGGTGGATTGCGCGCGCTCCACGCGCCATGCCGACGAATCGTCGGCGCTACGCTTGCCACATTTCCGCCACTCGCCTACATGGCACGCGCATGAACTCCTCCCACCGCTTCAAGCTGTTCCTCATGATGGTCCTCGAAATCGCCGTCTGGGGCGCGTGGCTGCCGCTGATTTTCGGCTACCTGCCCAGCCTCGGTTTTTCCGCGACGCAGCCGCCGGAGGCGATCAGGGGCTTCGTCTCGATTTTGCATCCGTGGATCGCGGCGCTGTTCTCAGAGCAGGCGCTCATCCTGAATGCGTTCCCGGTCGCCGCGATCATCGGGATGTTTTTCAGCAACCAGTTTGCCGACCGCAATTTTTCGGCGGAAAAATTCCTCGCCTTCTCGCATCTCGTCGGCGGCGCGGCGATCCTCGGCTGCGGATTCACGAAGGACTTCTGGCCGTTCTTCTGGCTCATGTTCATCCACTGCCTGCTCTACGTCCCGACGCTCTCGATCACGAACTCGATCGCATTTGCCAACATGAAGGACCCGAAGAAGGAATTCGGAATCATCCGCATGGGCGGCACGTTCGGGTGGATTCTCGTCGCGTGGCCGTTCACGTTCATCCTCGTGGACTGGGCAAAAGTGAGCGCGGCAAATCCGCAGGGGATCAAGGCGTGGTTTGACGTGGTCTTTTCCTCCGGCCTCACGGGCGACGCGCTGAAGGCTGCGACGAAGTGGACCTTCATCGTCTCCGGAATCATCTCGCTCGTGCTCGCCGTGTTCAGCCTCACGCTGCCGCACACGCCGGCGAAAAAAAAGGAGGAGGGTGCGAAGGAAAGCCTCGCATGGCTCGAAGCCCTGAAGCTGCTCAAGCATCCGTTCGTGCTCGTGCTCTTCCTCGTCACGTTCGTGGATTCCTTCGTGCATAACTGCTACTTCAACTGGACCGGCGGCTTCCTCGGCGCATCGAAGGCGGAAGGCGGTGTCGGCATCCCTGGCAACTGGATCATGCCCGTGATGACCATCGGCCAGGTCGCGGAACTCCTCACGATGCTCGCACTCGGCGCAACGCTGAAGGCGCTCGGCTGGCGCTTCACGATGATCATCGGCGTGCTCGGCCACGCGGCGCGATTCGCCGTGTATGCGTTCTTCCCGGATTCGCCATCGCTCATCATCACAGTGCAAATCCTCCACGGCATCTGCTACGCGTTCTTCTTCGCCACGGTCTATATTTTCGTGGACGAATTTTTCCCGAAGGACGCGCGAGCAAGCGCGCAGGGCCTCTTCAATGTGATGATTCTCGGCGTCGGCGCGCTCGTGGCGAACTCGATCTGCCCGCAACTCATCCAGCAGACGTTCAAGCACGCCGGCAAGGTGGACTTCCACGGCCTGTTCCTCGTTCCGACCTACGCCGCGCTCGCCGCCGCCGCGGCGCTGCTGCTGCTCTTCCATCCGCCAAAAAAATCGCAGGCGCAGGGTGGAATCGCGGCGACGCCGCACTGATGCGTGCTGCGGACCCCCCCGTCCGCAAGCCGTGACTCGGATCGCAGTCTGCTGCCCGGCGGTGGTGTGATTTTTCCGCGCGGAGCACGCGTCCTCCACCGAAAATTCTGCTTCGCTGCCGGTTCCTCCGTCCTCGGAAATTAAGCGTCGCTGATCGCGGTGCCGGACTGATCCAGTTGGGTTTTGCCAGGCTCATGGGGCAGCATGATTTTCTCCGCCCGGTGATTTTTTTCGCGACGCGTATTGCGCGCGCGCGGTGATTCACCTATTCGCGCAATTCACATGCAGCAAAACTGGGACATCGCAGCGGCAACCTCACTCTACAACGTGGATCGGTGGGGCGGGGGATACTTCGGGATCAACGACAAGGGCCACGTGCAGGTGTTCCCGACGCTCGATGAAAAAACCCCCGTGGACATCATGGCCGCCGTCGCGGAGGCGCAGGAGCAGGGGCTGACTTTTCCAATGGTGCTGCGCTTCCACGATCTGCTGCGGCATCGCGTGGAGACGATCAACCGCGCGTTTGCCGGGGCCATCGAGGAGTTCAAATATCAGGGCGTCTATCGCGGCGTTTTTCCGATCAAGGTGAACCAGCTTCAGGAGGTCGTGGAGGAGATCATGTCGGCGGGCGCGCCGTTTCATTTTGGCATCGAGGCCGGCAGCAAGCCGGAACTCCTCGCGGCGCTTTCGGTGCATGAGGATCCCGAGTCGCTGATCATCTGCAACGGCTACAAGGATGCGTCGCTGATCCAGAATGCGCTGCTCGGCACGAAGCTCGGCAAGCGTGTGATTTTGGTCGTGGAAAAAATCGAGGAGCTTCAGCAGATCCTCGCCGTGTCGCGTGAAGTGGGCACCGAGCCGTGGATCGGCGTGCGCGTGCGGCTGAATGCGAAGGGTGCCGGCAAATGGGCGCTGAGCGGCGGCGAGAATGCGAAGTTCGGACTGAGCACCGCAGACCTGCTCATCGCGAGCGAGACGCTGAAGGCCGCGGGCCTCGCGCATTGCCTGAAGCTCGTGCATTTCCACGTCGGCTCGCAGGTGCCGGACATCGGCACCATCAAGCGCGCTGTCCGCGAGGCCGCGCGCTTTTACGCGAAGATGCTCAAACTCGGGCACCAGATTGACTACCTCGATGTCGGCGGCGGTCTTGGCGTGGACTACGATGGGTCGCGGAGTGCATTCGACAGCTCGACAAACTACTCGCTGCAGGAATACGCGCGCGATGTCGTCTGGAACATCATGGAAATCTGCGACGACGAGAAGGTCGCACACCCGACGATCGTGAGCGAGAGCGGGCGCGCGATCGTCGCGCACCACAGCGTGCTCGTCGTCGAGGCGTTTGGCTCCATCGAGAAGGATCAGGAGGCCGCGGTCGAGGCAAAGCCCGGCGACCCGAAGCTCGTCCGCAACATTCTTGAACTGAAGAGCAGCCTCAGCAAACAGAACCGCCGCGAGACGCTGCACGACGCGCAGGAACTGAAGGAAAAGGCGCAGTCCATGTTTGACCTCGGCCTCATGGAGCTGGATCCGAAGGCGCGCATCGAGACGGTCTTCTGGCAGATTGCACGGAAGATCGTGCAACTCAGCGCGGGGATGAAATACGTGCCGGACGAAATCAAGGACCTCGGCACTTCGATTGCGGATCAGTATCTCTGCAATTTTTCCGTCTTCCAAAGCATGCTCGATCACTGGGCACTCGGTCAGCTTTTCCCGATCATGCCCGTGCATCACCTCGACAAGGCGCCGGATCGTGAGGCCACGCTCGTGGACATTACGTGCGACTCGGACGGCAAGGTGAGCAAGTTCATTGACCTCCAGGACGTGCGCGAGACGCTGCCGCTGCACCGCGTGCAGGCGGGCGTGCCGTACTACATCGGCTTCTTCCTCATGGGTGCGTATCAGGACATCATGGGCGACTTCCACAATCTCTTCGGACGCGTGAATGAGGCGCACGTTTACCTCGATGATGACGAGGAGTGCGGCTGGTACATCGAGGAGACCATCGAGGGCAGCACCATCGCGAGCGTGCTGAACATGACGCAATGGGATGAGGCCGAGCTGAACCGCAAAATGAAAGCGCAGGTGGACGCGGCGATCCGCAGCGACAAGCTCAAGCCCGCGGAAGCGATCCGAATGCTGAACAGCTACGAGCGCGCGCTGAAGGGATACACGTATCTGCAACTGAACGCCGGCGGCAACGGCGTGGCGAAGCAACCGTAGCCGTCGGCGGCTATGTGGAGAGCGCAGGGTTGGAAAGTAGTTTCCGACTTTAGTCGCTCATACCGTGGCAGCGGTTTTGCCGACTAAAGTCGGGAACTACATTGCAGTCGCGAGCTGCGCGCCCGTCGAATTCTGCGCGATGTTTTCCGCGGCGATGTCGTCGAGTTGCGCGAGCGACGCGACGTGTGCGTATTTTTCCCGGAGCTGCCGCGCGCCGGGCATGCCGCGCGAGTAGGCCATGAGCTGCGTGCGCATGGATTGCATGGCGTGGAGTTCCACTGAGTCGGGGGCCTCAAGCCCGCGCGGCTGCGCTTTTTGCCGCGCGATCTCCATCGCGCAATGGCGGTGGATGTGCGCCCACATTTCCGTGAGCGGCGGCGGAGCGAGGTGCTCGCCCGTGTCGAGGTAATGCCGGATCTCGCGGAAGATCCACGGGTGCTGCATCGCCGTGCGGCCGATCATGATGCCCGCGATGCGCGTGGAATTTTTCCGGCGCTCCACGTCGTATGCGGTGACGATGTCGCCGTTGCCAATCACCGGGACGCGCACGGCTTCCGCGACCTGCCCGATCACGTCCCAATCCGCCTCGCCGCTGTAGCCCTGCTCCTTCGTGCGTCCATGCACGGCAACGGCCTGGATGCCGCAATCCTCCAGGATGCGCGCCGTCGTCGTTGCGTTGATCGTCTCTGCGCTCCAGCCGATGCGGATCTTCGCCGTCACGGGATGAGGCGCGACGGCCTTCACGATCGCGCTGGCGATGCGCGCGAGCAGCGGGCAGTCGCGCAGGATCGAGGAGCCGCCGTTCTTGCTCACGATCTTGTTCACCGGGCAGCCGAAATTGATGTCGAGAAAATCGGGTCGCTTCCAGTCCATCACGATCTTCGCGGCCTCGGCGAGATGATCGGGGTCGCCGCCAAAGAGCTGCACGCCGAGCGGTCGCTCGGATTCCTCGAAATCGAGGTATTCCATCGTGCGATCATTTTTCCGGAAAATCCCTTCGGCGGAAACAAACTCCGACACCATCACATCCGCGCCGTAGCCCTTGCAGAGCTGGCGGAAATTTGTGTCCGTGATCCCCGCCATCGGCGCGAGGTAAAGCGGGAATCGGTCTTGGAACCACGGGAGCATGGGGCGCAGCGTAGCGCGGGTTTGGAAATGCGCGAGCACGGTGCTCGGGATGTGGCGATCGTTTTCCAGCGCGGAGATGCGACTGCCAACGATGGAGGAACCGAAGCAGCGCGCATCCGCAGCGGAATGCCGAACCGACTGGCCTCCGCAGCGCCTGCGACGATTCCTACACCTCGCTGATGATGCCCGTGCTCGCGCCGAACGACTTCGCCTCGATGCCCATGTGGTGCATCATGCGGACGAAAAGATTCGAGAGCAGCGTGTTGTTTTGGCGGTCAAATGCGACGTGGCCCTGGTGTTTGAAGCCGCCGCCTGCGAGGAGGACTGGCAGGTTGCGGTTGTCGTGGTTCGACGAGTTGCCGAGGTTGCTCGCGTAGAAGACGGCGGTGCGATCGAGCAGCGTCCCGTCGCCTTCCGTGGTGGCCTTCATTTTTTCGAGGAACTCGCCGAGCACTTTGATCTCGGCCTCCTCGATCAGCGCGAGTTGCTCGAGTTTCGCGGGATCCTGGCCGTGATGCGAGGCGTCGTGGTGGCCGAGTTTCACGCCTTCGATCTCGGGACGCTCCTGCGTGCTGAGGAAAAGCGAGATGACGCGCGTGGAATCCGTCTGCAGCGCGAGATGGACGATGTCATACCACTGGCGGCTGCGCTCGACGAGGGCCGCGCCACCGTATTCGTTTGTCGGCGGCTTCATGTCCACTCGCGGCTTCGGCGTGAGGCCCCAGTGCTCGTCCTGCTGCAAATGCTGCTCGGCCTCCCGCACGGAGGTCAGGAACAGATCGAGGCGGTTGCGGTCGTCGGTGCTCACCTTGCTGTTGATCGTTTTGATCTGCCCGCGCACGTCGTCGAGGATGCTCTGCCCATCGCGGATACGCTGGAGTTCGCGCGATTCCTCCTCGGGCGTGCCCGCGATGAAGAGCTTGCGGAAGACCTGCGTGGCGCGCTGCTCGGACGGAATGCGGACACCGCGGCGATTCCACGCGACGGTTCCCCCGCCGAGCACGAGCGAGGAATAGCGCGTCTGATTTCCGATGTGCGACGCGATCTCCTGATCGAGCGAGATGCCGTTCTTGATGTCCTTGTCGCGGATGAATTCCGGCGCGACGCCGGTCATCAGTCCGACCTCGGCGAAGTGTCCCGCCGCGTAGCGATGCGACATTCCCGAGAACACGGTGAAGCGATCGCGCAATGGCTGAAGCACCTTCATGTAGCGGCTCGGCTCGTAGTCGGGCCCGGGCTTTTCCGGGAAAAAATTCTCCGAATACATCCCGAGCGGTTGGCCGATGAGCACCATGCGCGGCGGACGGCCCGCGGCCTTCTTCGTCTCGGCGGCGCGGGCGGGCAGCATCGAGCCGAGGAAAGGCAGCGCGATGGCGACGCCCGAGGAGCGCAGGAAAGTTCGGCGGTCAATGCGTTGGTGGATCATGGGAGCGGTTTGGTTGTCCGGTTTGAAAATGACGTCATTCTCTTCATCCTAATCTTATTCGTAATCATATTCTTATTCCCCGGAAACGGCTGCGATTAAGATTACGCGCAGGAATAAGGTGAATATCTGCAGCGGCTCATCGGAATCACGCCTTCGCGTCGAGCCCGGTGAGCGTGCCCGTGCTGGTGCCGAATTTGCCGGCCTCGATGCCCAGTCGCTGGAGCATGCTCACGTAGAGATTGCAAAGCGGCGGCGGGTTGTCGGCGTTGAACGGGAGGTGCTGTCCGTGCCGGAAGCCTCCGCCTGCGAGGAGGACGGGCAGGTTGCGCGTGGAGTGGCTGCTGCCGTCGCCGAGGTTGCTGCCGAGGAAGACAGTCGTCCGATCGAGCAGCGTCGCGCTGTCCTCCTTCGACTGCCTGAGCTTCGCCAGCAGGTCGCGGATGGTCTTCATCGTTTCGACTTCCACGATCTTGAGCTGCTCCAGTTTGCCCGGATCCTTGCCGTGATGTGAGAGGTCGTGGTGGCCGAGCGTCACGCCGGGGATCGGCGGGGCGAAGGTGGATCCTGCGAGCATGATCGTGATGAGCCGCGTGGAATCGGTCTGGAGCGCGAGATGCGTGAGATCGAAAAGCAGGCGCGTGCGGCCGATGATGTCGGCGGCGTTGGGGATGTCCTTCGGCGGTTCGACGCTCACCTTGGGCTTCGGCTTCTTTGCCCAGCTTTCGTCGTTGACCATGCGCTGTTCGAGTTCGCGGACGCTCGTGAGATATTCGTCGAGCTTGTCGCGATCTTCGCTGCCGAGGGTGGAGCGCATCGTCTTCGCCTGATCGCTCACGTCGTCGAGGATGCTACGGCCATCTTCGAGGCGTCGCATCTGCTCCTGCACCTCGTCGGCGCGACCTTCGAGGAAAAGGCGCGCGAAAGCTTTTGAGGGCGAGTTGTCGGAGGGAATGAGCGCGCCCGTGCGGGTCCACGAGAGGCCGCCGGAGCCTTCGCCGGAAAGCGTGAGGCTGGGGAATCGCGTCTGCGCGCCGATGTGCTCGGCGGCAAATTGATCGAGCGAGATCGCGTTGCGAAAGCCCGGCCTGCCCGCGCCGGGAACGCCGGTGAGAAAACTTGCGGAGGCTTGGTGCGCGAAGCTCGAACCCATGCCGGCGTGCGCGAGACCGGAGATGACCGTCATGTCGTCGCGAAAGTCGTTGAGGATTTCGAGATACGGCGACGGCGCGTATCCCTTGCCGGTCTGCTGCGGAAAAAAATTGTCGGGATGCAATCCGAGCGGCGCGCAGATGCAGATCATTCGACGCGGCGCTGTGTTTGCCGATGCGCGTTTCGGATCGGCGGCAAAGGCGTCGAGCCACGGCAGCGCGAGTGAGATGCCTGCGGTGCGGAGGAAGGTGCGGCGTGGGATTTTCATGGGAGGCTATTTGATTTGGAAGAGCGGGCTCTGGACGATCTCGTGAATCAACGAACGGAAGCCGTAGCTCTTGTCGCGGAGGTTGCGGACGATGGCCTCGACGCGCGGCTTGTCCGCCTTGACCGGAGCCGCGCCGGTCGAGTACGCGAGCAGTTTTTCCGTCAGCGAGCGGGCAAGCTGATCTTTGTCTTCGAGGATGAGTTTCTTGTATTCGTCAATGTTGTGAAAGCGCCGTCCGTCGGGCAGCACATCGCCGGGATCCACGGCGGGGCCGGGGCGCACGCGGCGACCTTGGCTGTCTTTTTCGCCGCCGTTCGTGAGGGCTCGGTATTTCTCGCGCCATCCGCCGATGACATCGAAGCTCTCCAGCGCAAATCCCGGCGGATCGATCTTGCTGTGGCAGCTCGCGCAACTGGCGTCCATGCGATGCTTCGCCAACTGCTCGCGAATCGTCGTGGCACCGCGGATGTCCGGCTCGATCGCCCCGACGTCCGCAGGCGGTTTCGGCGGTGGCGTTCCGAGGATGCGTTCCAGCACCCACGCACCGCGAATGACGGGCGATGTCGTGGTGCCGTTGGCGGTCACTTTCAGCACGCTGCCCATCGTGAGCAATCCGCCACGATGACTCTCCGGCGGCAGCGTGATCTTGCGCATCTCCGTGCCCTCGACGCCGGGGATGCCGTAGTGCTTCGCGAGGCGCGCATTGAGGAAAGTGAAATCCGACGAGACGAAATGCGTGAGCGGCAAGTCTCGTTTCAGCACGTCGTCGAAGAACAGCGAGGTCTCCTTGAGCATCGCGGTCTTGAGGATGTCGTCATACTCCGGGTAGAGCGTGCGGTCGGGTAATGTGGCGTCAATCGCGCGGAGGCTCAGCCACTGGCCGGTGAAATTCGCGGTGAATGCCTTCGCCTTTGGATCGCCCAGCATGCGCTCGACCTGCGCGCGCAGCACATCGGGCTCGTGCAGTTTTTTCTCCGCGGCCAATTTGAACAGCGGCTCGTCGGGCATCGAGCTCCACAGGAAATACGAGAGCCGGCTCGCGAGCGCGAAGTCATCGAGCTTCGGCGCAGCGTTCTTCTCGCGAAGGAAGAGGAAGCTCGGCGAGACGAGCACGGCCTTGAGCCCGACGCGCATCGCCTGCTCGAACGAATATTTCTGATCCAGCCTCACCTTCACGCGGGCGAGGAAAGGCCTGATGTCATCGTCCGTCACCGGGCGACGGAACGCGCGCCGCGCGAACTCGCGCAGGATGCGCTCCGCATCGGCCATCGGCTGCTCGGACACCACCTCGCGGCGATCGGCATCGCCCGGAGTCGGCGCAGGCGCCTGCTTGAGTTCGCCAAAGATCGCCTTGTGGCTCGGCGGCGGCCACGACTCCAGCAGTGGCCCTTCGACATCCACCCACTGAATCACCAAACCCGGCCCGGTGTATTTGTCGGCACCCACTTTCTCCACCGCCGGCGGCAGTGCGGGCAGGCCGTCGGCGACGATGCGAATGCGATTCTCCGGCTCCAGTTGCTCGGTGAACTCGATGACGGTCGGCTTGTTTGCTGGCACGGCATAGTAGTCAATCAGCCGCTCCTCGGTCACCTCCTTGAGCGTTCCTGCGGTGACGTGAAAATTGATCGGCTTCCCCTCGCTCTGAAAGCCGTAGCCCGAGATGCGAAAGCGATACTTCCCGCGCACATGGCTGCGGAAATTCCACATCGTGACGCGGACATTGGCCGACACCCAGGAACTGAAAATGGCCACGCCATCATCCACATGGCGATAGACACTTCCCGTGGCTTTGACGGACTTCTCTTCCTTGATGTCGAAGCGCTTCTTGAGCTGCCAGGGCCGCGGCTTGTTCGCGATGGCCTCGTCGAGCACGCGGCCCGCCGCGTCGAGGTAGCTGCGGATCAAATACGAGGACGTGTGCAGAATTTCGGCGCTGTTGTCGAAGCCGCTCGTCGAGGTGTCGGGCGGCAGCAGGTCGGACAAATCCACCTCGACACCGAGAAGATCGCGCACCGTGTTCGCATACTCCGCGCGGTTCAGCCGACGCATCACCACGCGGCCTTCCGCAGTCCTCCGCGCAATCTCCGCAGCGCCGACACGCTCGCCGATCCAGCCGGTCAATGCCTTGACCTCTTCGACTGGCGGGCGCGGCTTTTTCTTCGGCGGCATGTCGCCCGACGCGAGTTGCTCCAGGATGCGCTCCCAACGATCAATGTTCGTCTTGCCGGTGAAGTCTGCCGTCAGATTCTCCAGCACGAGATCGCCCTTCGGCTTTTCGCCGCTGTGACATTTCACGCAATGCCGCTCGAAGAACCCGCGGAAGTTCACGTCCGCAGCTTGCGTGGTAAATTGCATCACTACGAGCGCACCGAGCACGCAGGCGATGCTCCGTGCAGTCATGACTGGGCTGCGTGGATTTTTCATGGGAGCTGCGGCTTCGGGCGACGCTACTTGTTCAGGAAGACCCGGCTCTGGACGACTTCGTGGATCAATGTTCGGAAGCCGTAATTCTTCCCGCGCACCTTCGCGATGATCTGCTCGACGACTTCGCGGTCGGCAAACTGGATGTCCGCGCCGGTCGCATAGACGATCAGCTTTTGCGCGAGGTTGCGCGCAAGCTGGTCTTTGTCTTCGAGCAGGATTTTTTTGTAGTCCTCGATGTCGCCGAACGCGCGGCCCTCGGGCGTCTTGTCGCCCTTCTCGACATCGGGGCCGCGATACACCGGGCGCTGGTTGTAGGCGTGGATGTCAATCGGCATCGCGCGGCCCGTGGGCTTCGCGGAGACGCGGTAAAAGTCGCGCCAGTTGCCGATGGGATCGAAGGTCTCCAGCGCGAAGCCCGGCGGATCAATGTGGATGTGGCACGTCGCGCACGCGGGCGTGTTGCGATGCTTGTCGAGTTGCTGGCGGATTGTCGTCGCGCCGCGGATGTCGGGCTCGATCGTTGGCACGTCGGGCGGCGGCTGCGGTGGCGGCTTGCCGATGATTCGCTCGAGGATCCATTTTCCGCGCAGCACGGGCGAGGTTCGCGTGCCGTCGGCGGTGACTTTGCACACGCTCGCGTGAGTCATCACGCCGCCGCGATGCGAGCCGGGCGGCAGCTTCACTTTGCGGAAGCCGTTTCCCTCGACGCCGGGGATTCCGTAGAGCTGCGCGAGGCGCTCGTTCAGGATCGTCCAGTCTGAGTGGACAAAGTCGAGGAGGCTCAGATCGTTTCGCAGCACCTCCTCGAAGAACAGCTCCGTCTCGCGCGGCATCGCCCAGAGCAGCAGGTAGTCGAAGTCGCCGTAGAGCTGCGGGTCGGGGATGGTCGCGTCAATCTTCCGCAGGTCGAGCCACTGGCCCGCGAAGTTTTCCGTGAAGCGTTGTGCGTGCGGCGACTTCAGCATCCGTTCCACTTGCGCGCGCAGCGTCGCGGGCTTGCTCAGTTCGCCTTTCTTCGCGAGCACGAGCAGTTCGTCGTCCGGCATCGTGGACCACAGGAAATACGACAGCCGCTCGGCCAGCGAATACTCGTCGAGCTTCGCGGTGGGCAGATCGCCATTCGCATTCGCGGCGGACGCGGGCGAGTCCATCAGAAAGAGAAAGTCCGGCGACGACAGGATGAGTTTGTAGCCAAACATCATCGCGTCGAAGAACGGGTAGTTCGCATCGAGCTTCGCGAGCACCTTGTCCACGAAATGCCGCTGCTTTTCCTCGCTCACCGGTCGGCGAAATGCGCGCGGGAGAAAATCGCGGATCAGCCGCTCCGCATCCTGCCGTGGATTCTCGGACACCGGCACCAGTGGATCGGCATTCCACGACTGCTCGGAGCGGTTTGCAGCGATCGTGGGCACGCGCGTTTTTTCACGCTCGGCCTTCGCGACGGAGCGCGCCATCAGCGGCACGCCGGCGAACACCTTTTCATAGCTCGGCGGCGGGAACGCATCGAGCGGCCCCTCGATCTTGAGCCAGTCCACCTGCAACCCGAGGCCCGTGTATTCATCAATCGGTTTCTTGAACGTGCGAATGTCCCAAAGCGTGAGGAGATTCACGACGAACGCCTGACGCCGTTCGAGATCGAATTCAAACTCGATTACTTGCGGCTTGCCCGACGGAATCTCGCGGACTTCGCGCAGCACCGGCGGCTCCGGCCCGCTCTGCTCGACGGTGAAAAATCCGACGGGAATCGCCTTCCCCTCGCCGCCCACCGCGCACGCCGACATCTGGATGCGATAGCGCCCCGCGGCAGGAACCGACGCTGTCGAGCACAGGCCGTAACGCGGGAGCTTGCTGTAAATGATCAGCGAATCGCCCGCGAGCTTGCAACTGCGCGTGAGTGCCTGCTGGAAATTCGGCCCCTTCCTCGTCATCTCCGCGCCGGTCCGCGAGTCGCTGAATGGAATCGGCGGATGGATCGGAATGGCCGAGGTGATCGCCTTTTCCGCCGCCTCCTGGTAGAGCAGGAAATGCGTGGCCGAGAGATCGAGCGCCGTGCTCACATTGTCGAAGCCCGCCGCCGAACTGTCGCCCGGCAGCATGTCCTTCAGCGCCACTCGCGTGCCGAGCAGATCGCGCAGCGTGTTTTCATACTCGGTGCCATTCAGCCGACGCACGATCACGCGTCCCCTTTTCTGCTGATGCTCCAGCGACGCCGCGTGCAACTGCGTGCGGAGAAATTGCATTGTCGCATCAAGATCGCGCTGTGGAGGACGCTCGCGCTTCTTTGGCGGCATCTCGCCGGAGGTGAGCTTGTCGAAAACATTTGCCCAAGTCGCCGCCGCCTTCTCATCGCGAAAATCCGCCGCCAGCGTGTCGAGTCGCAGCCCGGCCTTGTGCGTTTCCGCGTCGTGGCAGTCCGTGCAATGCGCCTCGATGAACGGCTTCAGCGGATCCTTCGCCGAACTTTTCGCAGCGGTCGCAGCCTTCGCCTTCTCGGCGTGGAGCGTGGCGAGCGGCGCGAGCAGCAGGACGGAGAAAAATGCGATCGGGTGTTTCACTTTGCGCGTTTCGGATTCAGGGAGCGGGGAGGTCAATCTGCCGCAGGAGTGCGTTGTTAGACAGCCTGATATCTCTGCGAAAAGACAAGGATGGCACGGAAGTTGGAGGTCTCAGCCTGAAAAATGCGCTGCGCCGCGCACCGAGCCTCGTTCAACATCCAACATTCAACCAGTGACGAATGAACATTGTGCATTGGTTGGATGTTGAATGTCGGACGTTGGATGTTGGATGGTCTGCACCTCCACCCCTCCCCACCATGACACGCTCCATCCCCACGAACCTCCTCGCACTTCTCGCCCTCACGCTACCTTGCGCCGCCGACGTGAACCAAGTCACCAAGCTCGCCCCGGAAGTTTATTTCCACGAGGGCGACCTGAAGGCGCACGGGCATTGCAACAACGGCTGGATCATCCTTGAGGACTATGTCCTGGTCGTTGATGGAAATTTCCCCTCCGGCGCGAAGGAGATCATCCCGAAAATCAAGGCGATCACCGACAAGCCGATCCGCTTCGCATTTGACACGCACCACCACGGCGACCACGCGTATGGGAACCAGGTGTGGGTGGAAAATGGCGCGACGCCGGTCGCGCATGTCGGCGTGATCGAGGAGATGAAAAAGTATGAGACCGGCACCTTCGGCGACAAACCCGGACGCTGGGAGGAAGCCGCGAAGACGCGCCCCGATGTCGCAGCGAGCAAGCTCAAGCCGCCGACGCTGCTCTTCCGCAGCGAGATGATTTTCGACGACGGCAAACACCGCGTGGAACTCCTCCACTTCGGCGTCGCCCACACGCACGGCGATGGCTGGGCGTGGCTGCCAAATGAGAAGATCCTTTTCACCGGCGACGCGTGTGTGAACGGACCTTACAACTACGCGGCAGACGGCAACATCGCGGATTGGATCAAGACCCTCGACGCCGTGAAAAAGCTCGGCGCAAAAACTGTCTGCCCCGGCCATGGCCCCATCGGCGGCCCGGAACTCCTCGACGACCAGCAGGCGTACTTCATGGCATTGACCGCGGAGGTGAAAAAACTCTCCGGCAAGGATCCGTCTGAGGCGAAGGAGGCGGTCGCCGGAATCCGGGACGCGCTGAAAAAGCATGAGCGCATCGCCCGCTACGTCGGCGACTTTCTTCCCGCGCAGGTGGAGAAGGTCTTCGTCGAGATGGGCGGCAAGCCGTTCCTGCCGAAGACGGCCTCCGCGGATGATCACGGCGATCACGCCGTGGCGCATGGCGGCACGCTGCAACTCCGCCCCCGCGAGGCCATGCGCACGAACGCCACGCTCGTGGGCGCGGAGAAATAGTTCTGCGACGACCTCGTGCAGAGGGCGTGGGGTAGTGGGCTGCTTTGAAAAGTGGCATGGGCGTCCCGCCCATGAACGGGCGGGACGCCCGTGCCACGGAGCGCAGTGCGGCAGCGGCGGACGTCGGGCAGATTCAAAGTAGCCCACTACCGGGCGTGGACAGTTGTGCAGTCTTGGTGCAATGGAGTGTTACGGACTCGCGACCTTCCAGTGACGACACGATGACATCGGGCGCTCCCCATGCTTCCGGGATGCGGCGCGGGGCCTTGCTGTGGACAGGCTTCTGGCTCGCGCTCGTGCTCGTGGGTTCAAAGGCTGTGATGCTCGGCGAACCTCAGGCGTGGGACTGGCCGCTGGAACTCATGCGCGTTTCTTTTCGCGATGTGATCTTCGCGCTGGCGCTCTGCGGCGGCGGCGAACTCTGCGCGCTGGCCCTTGCGCGCCGCCCACGCGGAGCCGCGCTGGTGCGAAGGGGTGTCCTGATCATGGCCACGGTGTGCGCGTTCTTCAGCGTGATTGCGTGCGGGATTTTCCGCTCGCTCGGGCGTCCGCTGAGTTTCGATCTGCTGCGGCTCATCCGCGGCGCGGCGGTGCGATCCTCGATCACCGACCGTCTCACCTGGCAGGTCGTGCTCGCGATGATCGCGGTGCCTGTGGCTTTCGTGGTCGCGGCACGGCTTCGCCCGCGGCGGAAAATTTTTGCCCCGGCCATCCTCTCGTGCATGGCCGTGTGGATCGTCGTGGGCTCGATGAGAAAGCCGGACAATGAGTCCGATCTGAAGGCGCTCCGCCTGGCGTCCTGCCCGCATGTGGAACTGGTGCGCTCGACGCTGGTGGGGCTGCTGGGCCGCAGCCACGGCGAGTTGGAACAGGATTTTCCGCCGGAGGATCAGGACGAGTTCCGGCCATTCGGGGACCGCGGCGCAGCCCCGCGCGCGGGCTTCCAGCCGCCGCCGGGCGTGGCCCGCCCGCGCAATGTCATCGTGGTGGTGATCGAGTCCGTCGGCACGAAATACCTGAGCCTCTACGGCAGCCGCTACGCGACCACCCCTCACCTGCTCGCGGAGTCCCGCCACGCGATGCTTTTCGACAATGTGAACGCCCATGCGCCGTACACCTTTTGCACGTTTATGGCGGTGAATTTCTCGATCTATCCGGGTGTCCCGTGGTGCTACGCGCCGGGTGTGTTCTGCCCGGATGGCGATGAGCCGGAGCATCTGCCGCCGACCTTTGCCGCGGTGATGCAGCAGCGCGGATGGCGCACGGCATACCTGCACAATGGCGACCTGGAATGGGGCGGCGCGAATGAGATGATTGACAACGAGGGCTACGACATCGTGGAGGATTTTCGCGCGCTGAAGGCGCCGCCGCTCACGTCGTGGGGATCGGAGGATCGCTACCTCATTGACCGCCTCATCCGGTGGATTGACGAGAAGCCGGGCCAGCCCTTCCTCGCGTACTGCTGGACGGATCAGACGCATCACCCCTACGCGCAAAGCCCCGGCGCGGCGCGCATTGATTTCTTCCAGGGCAAGCCGCCCAAGGCGCTCGCTGACGATCTCGGCAATTACCTGAACGTGCTGCACGAGACCGACGCGCAGCTTGGCCGGCTCTTCGCAGCGCTGCGCGAACGCGGACTCGCGGATGACACGCTCGTCGTCATCACCGGCGATCACGGCGAGGCATTTTGCGACCCGCACGACCAGCAGCAGCACGGCTACTCCGTCTGGCAGGAGGAGGTGAATGTGCCCTTCATGGTGTGGAATCCGCGGCTCTTTCCCGGCGGCGGACGCAGCGCGGCCGTCGGCGGCCATGTGGACATGAACCCGACGATCGCGGACATCCTCGGCGCGGAAATCCCGGACGCGTGGCAGGGCCACAGCCTCTTCCTCCCTGCGCGGCCAAATCGCACCTTCTTCGTCGCCAGCGTGGACGACTACATCTTCGGCATCCGCGAGGATCGGTGGAAATACGTCCTCGAAATGACAGGCGGGCACGAATGGCTTTTCGACCTCGCCGCCGATCCGCAGGAGCGGCGCAACATCCTCTCCACCGATCCCGCCCGCGCGAAGCGAATGCGGCAGCGGCTCTCCGCGTGGATTTCATTTGAGGATCACTTCCTCAATACCATCCCGCCAGACCGCGGACCGGTGGCGCCTCAGCGAAAAACCGTGCTGAAGTGAAGCGGCGCCCGCCCGCATCAGTCGGCGAAAGGCTGGCGGCGGAATTTTCGATCTCGGTGAGCGTGCTCATGGGCGGGACGGGAGCCCCCCTCACGCGAGGGAAGGTCGGGCGTCGCGCTGGGATCGGCGACTTATGGGGCGCCGAGGGCCACTGCGGCGATTTGGAAATCGCCGATCCCAAGGCCCGCCGCCTCACCGCTTCGCGGCACCCACGTTCACCACACTCGGATAATAGCGCAGATCGCTTGCGCGATTCACCCCGCCGTCAACGGGGCCGATGATCACAGCGGCCCACCCAGACATCAGTTTCAGCGGCAGACCTTCGCCCTTGAAATCCGACGCGCCCTTCTCAGCACTCTCGAGCGAGAGCGGCTCCGTGCTGCTGACGTGCCCGGTGCTGACGAGGACGCCATTGATGAAAAGCTCGTGCGCTCCGCCAGGGCTCAGGCGGCTGACGACTTCGTATTCTTCGCCATCTTTGAGCGGAAACACCTTGTCGAAGGCATTCGTCTGTTTGACGCGCTTTTTGTCGCCGCCGCGCCAATTGACATCCCGCCACGCGGCCGCTGCGCTGAGGGCGATCCATCGGTGATCAATGTGGACGATGGCGTGTCCTCGGCCGAGCGGGTGGATCATCTGGACACTTTCGGCGCTCTGGCTGCGCGTCCACCGGAATGTCCATGTGCTGCCCGATTTCGCCGCGGCGGGATCGTTCTTCAGGAGAATGCCATTTGCACCCCGACGGCCATTGCCCTTCGGTGCCTCGAAGACGATCGTGTTCGGCCCGGCCCCGGTCGCGCTTCCTTTTGCCTTCAGTTCAGCGGCGACGGTGATCGGCTGCGAAGGGGTGCTCACCAGCGGAGCCGAATTCTCCGGCGGGGTGGCGGGTTTGACTGGCGTCGGAACCGGGGCTGCGGGCTTCTCGATCTCGGTCACGGGTGCCGCCGGGGCAGGAGGACCGGCCAGTCACGAGGAGGCGAGTTCATCGCGTTTGGCCTTCACCATCAGCGCGTCATCAATCCGCTGGTGCTGCGTGAGCTGTGTCTGCGCCTGTGCGAGCACCTGATCATACTTCGCGTGGAGGGCCTTCGCCCGCGTCGCGCGGTCCTTGTCGGCGCGTGCGAGCTGTGTGCGGAGCGCCGTGCGATGCTGCTTCAATGCGGGCAGGTCACTGGCATCGTCCTGCACGGGGATGTCGTTTGTGCCGAGGAATCGCCTCTGCTCGTCACGGAGCGCCACCGCACCTTGCAGATCGCCCGCTGCGCTCGCCTTCCTCACTGCGGCATCGAGCGAGGCCGCATACTCCACCTTGAGCTTGTGGCGCTCATTCTCGAAGGCATCGCTGACATCGCGCTTGAACGCCGCCTGCCACGGGGCATCCGTCGTCGCGATCCATTTTTGCATTTCCGTCTGCGGGGGCGCGATGGCCGGCGGCGGGGCGGGATTGTCCTGCGCATTGTGGCGGGCGATGCCGGCGGCGAGCAGGAGGGGGAGGAGGATCCGGGCGCTGTTCATGGCTTGAGGGTGGGCGTGTGGTAGGACACTTCGGCGATTGCAGCGAGTGGAAATTGCACGCTTCGAAATGGTCATCGGCTGGGATGCGCGATCCGTCTCCCGCCATTGCGACACAGCAGGATTGAACTGCCGGCTGCGCCCGTTACAGTGCGTGCGTTCCCTTTTTCAAAAACACCCCGAACGAACACCGACCATGGCACAGGCAATCATTGACCCCGAGGAAGTGCGGCGCTTTGCGAAGGAGATGAAGCGCTTCAACGACGATGTGCAGGCGAAGGCGGGATCGCTCCAGGCGCGGTTCACGGCGCTCGGGAGCACGTGGCAGGATCAGGAGGCGGAGAAATTTGCGGAGGAATTCATCACCACGATGAAGGTGCTGAAGAAATTCGTGGAGATCGCGGAGAAGCACACGCCCTACCTGCTGCGCAAGGCGCAGCGCATCGAGGAATACCTGAACCAGAGGTGACGGAATTTAGGATTTAGGATTTAAGATTTGAAGCGGCGTCTTTCCTCTCAATTCTCAACCGCGGCAAAGCTCCGCTGCGGCCCAAATCTTCAATCCCAAATCTTAAATCTTAAATCGCTTCTCCTCTCTCAACTTTTCCCATGAGCACGCAGGTCAGGATCACTTCGACGGATGCGCTGGATGCGTTTCGCGCGAGCCTGATCATTTTCGTGACGAAGGCGCGCGAGGCGGTGGACACTTCGCGCGACCGCGTGCGGCGGACGCGGAACTGGCTCCAGCACGAGCAGCGCGTGCATTGGGAGGGCGAGATCCGCAAACGCCAGCGGCATCTTGATCAGGTGGTGCAGGAGCTTTACAGCGCACGGCTGACGCAACTGACCGGGGCCATCGCAATCCGCCAGGCGGTGGTGCGCAAGGCGAAGGCCGCCGTGGAGGAGGCGCAGATGAAGCTGCGCAATGTGAAAAAGTGGAACCAGAATTTCGACGCGACGGCGGATCCGCTCGTGAAGAAGCTCGACGGATTCCGCGAATTCCTCGATCAGGAGATGCCCGATGCGATCACTTTCCTCTACCGCGCCCGCGAGATACTTGATGCCTACACGGAGCGGAATGCGCCTGTGGAAAAGCCCGCACTTTCTGCCGCGGATGCTCCGCAGGCTGCGGACGCGCCGACCGGCGACCCAGAAGTGACACCATGAGATCCCTGCAAAAAGCGCCGCGATCAAAAGGATATTTAACCACGGATATCACGGATGGTCACGGATGCTGCGTGCCCGGCTCTGAAAACCATCCGTGTAATCCGTGGTCAATCATCCGCGGAATCCCAGTGCTGCGGCATTTTTCTGAGGCCTCACCATGAGCAACGCGAGCAATGCGTCGCTGCTGCAGGCGATCAAGGATCTGAACCAAAGCTGGGAGCGCACGAAGGAGACGTGGCGCGATCTGAAGGCGGCGGAATTTGAGCACAACTATCTCGAGCGGCTGCCGAATCTCACGGCGCGCACCTCGACGGCGATGGATGACATCGCAACGCTGATTCGAAAGGTGCAGCTCGACTGTGAGTAGCGGCACGGATTTGCGATTCACGCACGCGACGGAGCTTCTCGCGAAGCTCACGCGCACCGTCGCGGATTTCGCGAGGCAGGAAGCCGAGCTGACTGCCGCGCTCTCGGTGAAGAGCCGGCAGGAAATCCGGCGTCACCGCGAGGCGGCGCACAAGGTGGACGCGGCGCTCGCGGAGCATCTCGCCGGGGTGGAGGCTGTGTCTGCGAAACACGCGGACCTCGTGCAGGCGATCCATGATCGCCGCCTCGGGCGCGTGCAGCGCGCGCACGGCCTGCTGTCGCGCACGCTTCCGAAACGTGCCGCGGACGCGAAGGGAAACTGGCTCGCAAAACTCCAGATGCGGAAGCTGCAGGCGGACCGCGCATCTGCCGCGAACAACAAGCAGCACACCGCGGAGCACGCCGCGCTCTCGCAGGCGCTCGCGCAGCACCGCGCGACGCTCGATGCGCTCACGGCGCAGACGATGAAGGCATTCGGCGGCTACGGCGAATTCGCGCAGTCGCTCGTGGAGCGCGAGGGTGAAAAGGGTGAGGCTCCGGCGTCCGAAGATTTCCTCGGCGAGATCGAGGTGCGCATCGCGGCGGCGAACGCGCAGCTTGTGAAGTTCTGCGCGCTGCCGCTGCCGAGATTTTTCGGCACGCTGCCGCTCGCAGTGTGCATCGTCCTCGCGCTGGTCGCGGGCGGCGCGATGAGTTTTGTGCGCGGCTTTTCCTCGCCGCTGTGGACCCTGGGCGGGATTGCCGCCGCGGTGCTGGCCGCCGCCTGTGTCGCCGCGTACGTGAGCGGAAAAAATGGCGCGCGCGACGAGGCGGCGCGCACGGGTGCGTCGGTTCTCGATGCGTATCGTGCGCTGCGTGCGGGTCTCGCCGCTGCGGACTCGCGGCACCGGTCGGAGCGCAAGCGCATCCAGGCCGAATACGACGGCATCTGCGCGGACGTGGAGGAGAAGTGGGCGGCGGCGGACGGCGTCGAGGGGAAATTCACGGACGCGGGACGGCGCAAACTGGTGCCGCAGCTCCCGCGCATTTTGCAAAAGCTCGCTGCGCGGCTGAAGCGCGACCTCGCCAGGATTCGTGAGCGCACGGATGCAAAGGCCGGGCAGTTCCAGGCGGACGCGGCGGGCAAACGGGAGCAGATTGACGCGGATCATCAGACCGCGATGACGGCAATCCTCGCGGACGAGAAGGCGCGATGGGACACGCTCGATGCGGCGTGGAAGGGACAGATCACGCCGATCTTCGCGGAAATCGCGGCGCTGAATTCCGCGCTCGCGCCGGACTTTCCCGAGTGGAGCGCGCGATTCGTCGAGGCGTGGAAGCCGTATGAGCATTTTACGCCGGCCACGAAATTCGCCCAGTTCACGCTCGACGTTGCGAAGCGGCCCGATGCCTTGACCGCGGTCTCGCGGCTCGCGCTGCCGGGTGCGCCGCAGGTGTCCATCCCGCTCGCGCTCACGTATCCGCAGCAGGGTTCGCTGCTTTTCGAGACGAAGGAATCCTGCGGCGGCGCGGTGGCGCGCGTGCTGAACAATGTGATGCTGCGCCTGCTCACGACGACTCCTCCGGGGAAGGTGAGCTTCACGATCATTGATCCCGTCGGACTCGGCGAAAATTTTGCGGGGCTCATGCACCTCGGCGACTACGAGGAGGCGCTCATCAACCGCCGCATCTGGACGCAGCGCGATCAGATTGACGAGCGGCTCGCGGAACTGAACGCGCACATCGAGAAAGTCATCCAGATGTATCTGCGCAACGAGTACGCAAACATCACCGCGTACAACGAGCAAGCGGGGAGCGTGGCGGAAAAGTACCTCTTTCTCGTCGTGGCGGATTTTCCGAACGGCTTCAGCGAGGCGGCGGCGCAGCGGCTCCAGAGCATCGCGATCAGCGGGCCGCGCTGCGGCGTCTTCACGCTCATCCACTGGGATCAGCGGCATGCGCTGCCGGATGGATTTTCGATTGATGAACTCCGCAAAAGCAGCGTGTGCCTGCGTGCGGACGGCGCTGCATTTTCCACGGGCCGCGAGCAGGCCGAGGCCGGTGCGGCGCTCGTACCCGACGCGCCGCCGGATGCCACGCTCTCGCAAAGCCTCGTGCACAAGATCGGCAAGAACAGCGTGGACTCGAACCGCGTGCAGGTGCCCTTCGAGCAAATCGCGCCGAAGCCGGATGAGCTGTGGACGAATGAGACGACGACCGAGCTGCGCATCCCGATCGGACGCACGGGCGCGACGAAGATGCAGTACCTCGCCATCGGAAAAGGCACGCGGCAGCACGCGCTCTTTGCGGGAAAAACCGGCTCGGGAAAATCCACGCTCTTTCACGTCATCATCACGAACCTCGCGCTCGCGTGCTCGCCGGATCAGGTCGAGTTCTACCTCATAGATTTCAAGAAGGGCGTGGAGTTCAAGTGCTACGCGAACAAGCGGCTGCCGCATGCGCGCGTCGTGGCCATCGAGAGTGATCGCGAATTTGCGCTGAGCGTGCTGCAACGCGTGGACGAGGAATTGAAACGCCGCGGCGACATGTTCCGAAAGCTGAACGTGCAGGACGTCGCGGGTTACAAGCGTGCGGGCGGCACGGAGCCGATGCCGCGCACGCTGCTGCTCATTGACGAGTTCCAGGAATTTTTCACCGAGGACGACGCCATCGCGCAGACGGCTTCGCTGCTCTTCGACCGCATCGTGCGGCAGGGGCGTGCTTTCGGCATCCATGTGATCCTCGGTTCGCAGACGCTCGGCGGCGCGTTCACGCTCGCGCGTGCGACGATGGGGCAGATGGTCATCCGCGTCGCGCTCCAGTGCAACGAGGCCGACGCGTATCTCATCATGGATGAGAACAACTCCGCACCGCGCCTGCTCTCACGCCCCGGCGAGGGCATCTACAACGACTCCGCCGGAGCCATCGAGGGCAACAGCCCGTTCCAAGTCGTGTGGCTTTCCGACGAGGAGCGCGACGCGTGGCTCGACAAGGTGCGCGCGCTCGCCGACCAGCGCCACGATCGGCACCGCAGCGCGATCGTCTTCGAGGGAAATGCGCCCGCAAATGTGCAGGAGAACGATCTGCTTGCCGTCGCGCTCGAGTCAAAGCCAACGGCGGCACCGGGTGCGGCACGCTGCTGGTTTGGAGCACCGAATTCAATCAAGGGCCCGACCGAGGCCGCCTTTCTCCGGCAGAGCGGAAACCACATGCTCATCGTCGGCCAGCGCGAGGAGTCCGCGCTCACGATGATCATGCTCTCGGTCGTCGCGCTCGCGGCGCAGCATCCGGCGGGCAGCGCGCGGTTCATCGTGATCCACGGCTCCGCGCCGGGCACGCCGGACGCGGAACAATTTGAGCGCCTTTCCAAGACGATCCCGCACGGACTCACGCTCGCCACCGCGCTGGAAATTCCCGACGTGATCCGCGACATCTCCACCGAGATGAAAGCGCGTGCCAGCGGCGAGACTCCGCTCGCGGGCGCACCGTCGGTGTTCGTGTTCATCCACGGCCTGCACAAATTCAAAAAGCTGCGGCACGAGGATGATTTCAGCTTCGGCGGCGGAGACGGCGAGGCGAGCCCCGGTGCGGCGTTCAATGAGATCATCACCGAGGGCAGCGCGCTCGGCATCCACATCATCGCGACGGTGGACTCTTACAACAACGTGAACCGCGCGATGAGCCGGAAAGCGCTCACGGAATTTGAAATGCGGATCGTCTTCCAGATGAGCGCGAACGACTCCGCGAGCCTGATTGATTCGCCGAAAGCCAGCGCGCTCGGCCTGCACCGCGCGCTGCTCTACGACGAGCAGGCCGGCACGCTGGAAACCTTCCGCCCCTACGCCGCGCCGGATGCCGCGTGGTTCGAGGATGCGGCAGCGAAGCTCGCTGCGCGAAAGTAGTCCCGGGCTTCAGCCCGCGCAGACCTTCGGATTGCTGAAGCCGTTGCGGATCTTGAATGCCTGTCGTGTGCCGCACGCGAAGACCGGCTAAAGCCGGAGACTACTTTTGCGCGCGCCCGCTATCGTAGTCGCCGAGGGCAGGATGCGGGCTGTTTTGAAAATGCCGGATGAGGAATGCCGAATGCATCCGTCACTCGTTACGGGAAGAGTTGTCATCCTGCATCCTGCATTCGTCATTTGGGATCAGCGCGCCCCTCCCGTCTTCGGCTACGGATAAAGCCGCGCCTTGCTCTTTGCGCGATTTTCGCGCTTCAATCCGGCCATGCGCAAAACACACTTCCTCACAGCCGTCGTCACATTCGCCGCAGCCGTCGCGCTTCATGCGCAGGATGAAATCATCGTCGGCGAATTTGCTTCGCTCACCGGCGGCAGCGCGAGCTTCGGGCAGTCTTCGCACAAGGGCACGCAGCTCGCGATTGACGAACTGAATGCGGCGGGCGGCGTGCTCGGTAAAAAATTCAAGCTCATCACCGAGGACGATCAGTCGCTCGCAGGACAGCCGGCGACCATCGCGCGCAAGCTCATCTCGCAGGACAAAATCGTCGCGCTGCTCGGCGAGGTCGCATCCTCGAAATCGCTCGAGGCCGCGCCGATCTGTCAGCAGAGCAAGGTGCCGATGATTTCGCCCGCCTCGACGAATCCGAAGGTCACGGAAGTCGGCGACTACATTTTCCGCATCTGCTTTATCGATCCTTTCCAGGGCACGGTGATGTCGAAATTTGCGCTCGGAAAAGGCTTCAAGAAAGTCGCCGTGCTGACGGATGTGAAGCAGGATTACGCCGTGGGGCTTGCGGAGTTTTTCACGAAGCATTTCACAGCGAACGGCGGCGTGATCACGAAGGAGCAGAAGTACTCGACCGGCGACAAGGACTTCAAAGGCCAGCTTACGTCGCTGAAGGCGTCGAAGCCCGACGCGATTTTCGTCCCCGGCTACTATGGTGAGGTTGCGCTCATCGCGCGGCAGGCGAAGCAGCTCGGCATCAAGGTTCCGCTGCTCGGCGGCGATGGCTGGGTCGGCGATTCGCTGCTGAAGGTCGCGGGCAACGCGCTCGACGGCTCGTTTTACTCCTCGCACTTTTCCGACGAGGACAAGACGCCCGCCGTGCAGGAGTTCGTGAAAAAGTACAAGGCGAAATTCGGCGGCGCGCCCGACGACATGGCCGCGCTCGGCTACGACAGCGCGATGATTCTTGCCGATGCGATCAAGCGCGCGGGCGGCACGGACGCCGCGAAGCTGCGTGACGCCATCGCAGCGACGAAGGACTTCAAGGGCATCACGGGTAGCATCACGATTGACGAGAAGCGCAACGCCTCGAAGTCCGCGGTGATCATGACCATCGAGAATGCCGCGATGAAGTTCATGCAGACGGTCGCGCCGTAGCGTAGCGCCGACGAGTCGTCGGCACGCTGGGGTGTGAGCGCGTTTGAAGGGCGGTCTCGCAGAACGCTGCAGTGAGAATGAGAACCTTGCTCATTCTCGCACCTTCAGCCGACGACTCGTCGGCGCTAGTTTTGCACTCCGCGATTGCCAAGCGCGCATCGCTCCGATTCTTTCACCGCACGACGTGAGCGAAGATGCCATCACATTCATCCAGCAGCTGATCAACGGGCTCTCGCTCGGCGCGATCTACGCGCTGATCGCGCTGGGTTACACGATGGTCTTCGGCGTGCTGCGGTTCATCAATTTCGCGCACGGCGATGTCTTCATGCTCGGCGCCTTCAGCGGCTGGCTGTTTTTTGCGGTGCCGGATGATCCTGCGAAGACCGGCATGTGGGCTTCGCTCTCCCGTTCGCTCGCGGCCATCCCGCCGGGCCTCCCGAAGGTGCTGCTCGTGATGCTCATCGCGATGGTGCTCTGCGCGGCGCTCGGCATCATCATCGAGAAGCTCTGCTACAAGCCGCTGCGCGAGCGGCCGAAAATCACCGTGCTCATCACGGCCATCGGCGTGTCGCTTTTCCTGGAGAGCTTCGGGCAATACATCTTCGGCGCGAGTCCGCGCGCGTTTCCGACGCTCATCGAGGATGTCGCGATCGATCTGCCGCCATCGTGGGGCAGCCTGACGGCGCTGACCGTGACGACCGCGCAGGTGGTGGTGCTGGCTACGACGCTCGTCCTGCTCATCGTGATGACGCTCATCGTGATGAAGACGAAGATCGGAATGGCGATGCGCGCGCTCGCATTCAATCCCACGGCGTGCGCGCTCATGGGCGTGAACAACAATCTCGTGATCGCATTCACGTTTGGCCTCGGCTCGGCGCTCGCGGGCGCGGCGGGCATCCTCACGAGCATCCAGCAGCCGAGCATCGATCCGCTCATGGGAATCCTGCCGGGGCTGAAGGCCTTCGTCGCCGCGGTGCTCGGCGGCATCGGGAATCTTGGCGGCGCGGTGCTCGGCGGCATCCTGCTCGGCGTGGTGGAGACGCTCGTCGTCGGCTACGTGTCGCCGACGTATCGCGATGCGGTCGCGTTTGCGGTGCTCATTCTCATCCTCCTGCTGCGGCCCGCGGGGCTGCTCGGGAAGAACGTGCGGGAGAAAGTCTGATGAACATCCAACATCCAACATTGAACATTCAACATCCAACACTGCAAACCGCGTGCGACGCGGCCTCCGTGTTGAATGTTGAGTGTTCAATGTTGGATGTTGGATGTTCTTCTCCAGAGGGCGGCCATGTTTGAGCGCACAAAACTCTCGCTGGTTTTCTGGGTGCTCGTGTTCGGTTTTGCATCGTGGGCGCTCGGGCATTTCCACGTCGCGGACAGCACGGGGAAAATGGTCACTATCACGGAGGCGTATTCGTACTCCTACGACATCCTGATCGGCATCGGCATCGCGATGGTGCTCGCGACGAGCCTGAATCTCGTGAACGGCCACACCGGGCAGTTTTCGCTCGGGCACGCGGGCTTCATGGGCCTCGGCGCGTATTTCGCGAGCATGGTTTCACTCGGTATTCAGTTTCCGCTCGTGCCGTATCCGGCATTTGCGGAGACGCCCGCGTGGCTCATTGCGCTGAAGTCCATCGCATGGGCGCTCTCATTTGCCGTGAACTCGCTGCTCGCGATTTTGAACGCATGGGTCGCTGCCGCGCACGAGCTTCCGCAGCCCGCGCAATTTGTCGGCTCGCTGTTTGTCGGCGGACTCGCCGCTGCGCTAGCGGGCTTGCTCGTGGGCGTGCCATCGCTGCGACTGAAGGGCGATTACCTCGCCATCGTCACGCTGGGCTTCAACGAAATCATCCGCGTCGTCATTCAAAATGCCGAGCCGCTCGGCGCGCAGCGCGGGCTCGGCGGAATGCCGATGCTCACGAATGTCTTTTGGACCTTCAGCGCGGCGGCGCTCACGATCTACGTCGTCCACAATCTCGTGAACTCGACCTACGGCCGCGGCTTCCTCGCCGTGCGTGACGACGAAATCGCCGCCGAGGCGATGGGCATCAACACGACGAAATATAAGGTGCTCGCATTTGTGACCGCCGCATTTTTCGCAGGCATCGCGGGCGGACTCTACGCGCACTTCAAGCAGTTCATCACGCCGGACGGCTTCAATTTTATGAAGTCCGTGGACATCGTCGTGATGGTCATCCTCGGCGGAATGGGCAGCACGATCGGCGTGTGCGTGGCCGCGGTGCTGCTCACGATTTTGCCGGAGCTGTTGCGAAAAGTTGCACACATCGAGGCGCTGCCCGAATGGCTGCGGCACATCGCGGAGAATCGCATGATCCTCTATTCGCTCCTGCTCATCGTGCTCATGCTCATGCGTCCGCAGGGTCTGTTCGCGGGCTGGGGCAGGAAGGGGGCGCGCAAATGAAACCGCTGCTGCTGCTCGACAATGTGACCGTGCAATTCGGCGGCCTGAAGGCGGTGTCGGATGTGACTTTCCAAGTCGGCGAGCGCGAGCTTTTCGGACTCATCGGCCCGAATGGAGCGGGCAAGACGACGGTCTTCAACGCCATCACCGGCGTGTATCGCCCGACCGAGGGACGGATCACTTTCGACGGCCAGTCGGTGACTGGAAAAAAACCGTATGCGATCACCGCGCGCGGGATCGCGAGGACATTCCAAAATATCCGGCTGTTCGGCTCGATGAGCGTTTTCGACAACGTGAGGTGCGCCTGCAACATGCACCTCAACCACGGCATCTCGCACGCGCTGTGGCGCGGGAAACGGGTCGCAGATGAGGAGCAGGACATCACTGGCACCGTGATGGAACTGCTCGGAATCTTTGGCCTCGCGGATCAGCGCGACTGGGCGTGCCGCAGTCTGCCGTACGGCGACCAGCGCAGGCTCGAAATCGTCCGCGCACTCGCGACGCGCCCGAAGCTGCTGCTGCTCGACGAACCAGCCGCCGGGATGAACCCGACGGAGAAGATCGAGCTGATGAAGCTGATCCGTTTTGTGCAGGAAAAATTCGGCCTCGCAGTGCTGCTTGTGGAGCACGACATGAAGGTTGTGATGGGAATCTGCGAACGCATCGCGGTGCTCGATTACGGGCAGAAGATCGGCGAGGGCACGCCGGCTGAAATTCAAAAGGACCCGAAGGTGATCGCCGCGTATCTCGGACAGGAGGCGGGGGAATGAGGAATGACGAATGCAGAATGACGAATGTCGAAATTCGTCCGACGTCTCAGTGCAAGTTTTCGTCATTCGTCATTCGTCATTCGTCATTTTCATTATGCTAGAACTGACCGACCTCACCGTGAACTACGGCGGCATCACCGCGCTGCACGGCATCACCCTGAAAGTGGAGCAGGGGAGCATCGTCACGCTCATCGGCGCGAATGGCGCGGGCAAGACGACGACGTTGCGCGCCATCAGCGGGCTTGTGCGTGCGAAGAGTGGGCGGATCACTTTTGAGGGGCAGGAAATTGCGAATCAGCCGCCGCACAAGATTGTCGCGCGGGGCATCGCACATTCGCCCGAGGGGCGGATGGTCTTTGCAAATCTCACGGTGAACGAGAACCTGCGCATGGGTGCATATCTCCGCAGCGACAAGGCAAACTTCGCGAAGGATCTCGATTTCATCTTCACCATTTTCCCGCGGCTGAAGGAGCGCATCAAGCAGGCCGCGGGCACACTCAGCGGCGGCGAGCAGCAGATGCTCGCCATCGGCCGCGCGCTGATGAGCAAGCCGAAGCTGCTGCTGCTCGACGAGCCATCGCTCGGCATCGCGCCGCTGCTCACGCGGACGATCTTCGAGCAGATTGTCGCCATCAATCGCGACCTGAAGATGACCATCCTGCTCATCGAGCAAAATGCGAATCTCGCGCTGGAAGTGAGCCATTACGGCTACGTGCTGGAGACTGGCGGCATCCTGCTGCACGACAAGGCGGATGCACTGCGCGCGAACCCAAAGGTGCGCGAGGCATACCTCGGCGGGTGATGGCAAAGCAGGCGAGGTTTTCAAACCCCGGCTGCCACGCCTGCCTGCGGTGCTGTGATAAAATTTCGCCAGCCCGTTCTGCCTTGCCTCATCTTGAAAAATCGGGAATCGTTCCGCCGCGTGTTTGCGAAACACAGGTGATGTCCGAAGACCAAAGCTCCACTCCCCAGCAGCCGGATTCCGTTCCCCCGCAGCCGGAGAACCACCGCATGAATTCGAACGAGGTCGGCGGCCTCTTCGCGGCGGCACGACCCTCCCAGCGCGGCACCTGGCAGCCGCCGTCGCCGGAGGAATTGCAGGTGCGCCTCCCGCAATACGAAGTGACGGAAATGCTGGGGCGCGGCGGCATGGGCGCAGTTTACAAGGGCTGGCAGAAGAGCCTCGGTCGCTTCGTCGCCATCAAGATTCTTCCGCCGGGCGCGGAAGACGGCGATGAGGATTTCGTCGTGCGCTTCAAGCGCGAGGCCAAGTCGCTCGCGCAGCTCAGTCACCCCGGCATCATCCATGTCCACGATGCGGGTGAGACGCCGGACGGGCTGCTCTATTTCGTCATGGATTTCGTCTCCGGCACGGACATTCAGAGGATGCTCTCCACGCGCGGGCGGCTGCCTGCCGAGGAGGCGCTCGGCATCATCGCACAGGTCCTCGATGCCCTCGCGTACGCGCACGGCCAGGGCGTCATCCACCGCGACATCAAGCCCGCGAACGTCATGATTGACGGCAACGGGAGCGTGAAGATTGCGGACTTCGGCCTCGCGAAAAATGTCACCGCGGGCGCCTCGCGCATCACCAGCAGCAATGTGAGCGTCGGCACGCCCGACTTCATGGCGCCCGAGGCGCAGAGGGGTGCGGCCAATGTGGACCATCGCGCCGACATCTATGCCGTCGGCGTGATGCTCTACGAAATGCTCACCGGCCAGCTTCCGCGCGGTCGCTTCGAGCCGCCCTCGCGCGCCGTGCCGGGGCTCGACAAGCGCCTCGACCGGATCGTGGATCGCGCCCTCCAGTCCGAGCCGGACGCGCGCTTTGCCACCGCCACGGAATTCCGCGCCGCGCTCGCACCGTTGATCTCGCGCACCGCGCCGCGGCGTGTCGTGACGGCCCGCCCCGCGGGCAAGCGCACCGGCCAGCGCACCGTGGTGCGGCGCAAGACCACGCCGCTCGTGGCGGGAAGCCCGCACAAGGGCGCTCTCCTCCTCGGCATCCTCGCCGTCACCGTCATCGTCCTCGGCAGCACCATCGCGTGGAAAAACTTGCACCCCGGTCCGCCGCACGTTGGCGCGAAGCCCGCGGTGATCATCCCAGACGCTGGCAGCGACAGTGGAAAATTGCCCGCCGCCGAAAGTGCGCCATGGAGAAATGCATTCGACGAGTCGCCGCTAAAGGATCTCATCGTGAATTCGAAACACTCGGCGAAGGGCTGGCTCCTGCGGATGGGCAACCACTGGAAATATCCCGCGCAGCCGGTGCTCGCCGGGGCGCTGCGGGTCCGGGCCACGAGCGAGGACAGCAGCATGATCCTGAACTTCCACCACGACGACGGCGCGGCCACCGGCGGCGCGGCCCGCGTTTTTTTCCGGCCGGGCACATGCGTCCTTGCTTACAACACCCGAAATGGTCTGCCCAACACGCGGCTCGCTGAGAAGGACGACGTGAATCTCGGGGACTCCACCCACGATTTCCTCCTCGTCCGCATCGCGGGAAAGCTCCGCGTGGTGCTCGATGGCCGGACGATCATCGAAACTGCGGACCCGAACCCCGCGGCCGGACGGTTCTCCCTCGAGTGCGGCTCGGATAACCGCCTCCACGTCGAGAAAGCCGAGTATCTCATCCTCGACGGCGTGCCTGAAGCCCGCGCGCTGAAGCTCCTCGGACTGCCGGTGCCGTGAGTGTGTTTGCCGTGCGCGGGTGCGGCCATGTTCGTTGTTTGGAAGAGAGGCACTGGCTTCAAGATGGCGTGTGGGCGGTTCATGTCGCCGGAGGGTGTTCCTGGAAAAGTGTGGCGGTGTCGCGTGGCAGGACGGTGATGGGAAACTCCGCGTTCACATCCGGCCACCGCGGGATGTCGCCATGCACTTGCAGCATCCAGACGATCTTGTTGTTCGGCGCGGAGAAGGTGTGGATGAGATCGCGCGGGATGTTCACTTTCATGCCGCCGCCCGCGATCTGCGCGCGGTCGGCGGTGTCGAGCAGCACGGTGTTCAGGAAGACCGACTTGTCTGTCGTGGTCGTGGTGCCGCGGCGGTAGGTCGCCTCCTCGCGCGCCATGAGGGCGATCTTCAGCTTCACGATGCGCCGCACATTTCCCGTGAAGCGCCAGCGCACATCGAGCGTGCCGCCGAGCGGCACCGCGGGCGCGCTCACGGTGAGCACGGGGCGCGGGTTGAAAAGCGCGAGGAACATGCGGAGCGCCGCGACGATCAGCGCGAGGCCGACGAGCACGAAGATGCTCATGAAAAGGCGCGGGCCCCATCCGCCGCCCTTCATGCTCAGCACCATGAACCACACGAAGCCATTCCAGATCAGCGCGAAGACCGTGAGGGCTGCGAATGTGCAGCCGGGTGGGCTTGCCTGCTTCAGCACCGTTTCGCCAGCCGTGCCGCCGCGCGGAATCGAGGGCAAGCCGCCGTCTGTGCCGGGCGAGGCTCGGCTCGGCACGCTGTTGATCCGAATCATCGTCGGAGCCTTGAGCAAAAGGGCCAGCCCCACGATGACGAACACCGTGGGGATGAGGCCGAACCAGCGGTCGGGCGAACCGTTCACTTTCAGCACCGCATCGAGCGGATCGTCGGGATTCACGTAGCACACGGTGCGCGTTCCGGCGGGGAGCGACGCCACGACCGTCTCGCGCCAGCCACGGATGTTGCTCGTGCCCATGTCGAAATTGTATTTCGTGCCGATGAGTTCCCTGCCGCCGAAATTGTAGCGGTAGCGCACGTCCACCGAATACGTGGAGTCGCCCTCGCTCCCGCTGTGCCGCCCCACTTTGCTGGAGAGGATCTCGCACGGTACCTTTGGCCATTTTGCCGCGGCCATTTCCTGCCGCATCGGGTGGACGAGCATCGCATACATCACCCCGCCGCCGATGAGCACGAACGCCAAGCCGAGCAGCCGCATCGCGATCACCGCGCCTTTTCCCCCGCGATGCCGCTCGGAAATCGCCGTGGCGAATTCCGGCTTACTGCGCCACACCGCGATGATGCCACCCACGCCGACAGCGATCAAGATCACCGGGATGAACCCAAACAGCAGCTCCCAAAGCCCGCTCCGATGCAGCGTGCTCTCCGCGGGAGCCGAGCCATTCACGTAGCAGAATGCCTGCTGCCCCGCCGGGTAGCGCTGTACCGCGCGCTGGGCGATCTCCAGATTCATCGAGTGAGACATCCCGATCGTATAGCGCGTCCCCGTATGACTGCGCCCGCCGAAGCGGTACGTATAGCGCACGGTGAATTCCGCGCTGTCGCCCTTCTCCTGCATCGCCGATGATTCGATCACGCAGTCGGTCTTCGTCCAAGTGTAGGCGCGCACCGTGTCCCACCCGGCTCGGACGAAAAAGCCGAGGAGCACCATCCCCGCGATCGCAAACACGCCGAGGAACATCGTCGCGCAGCCTTTGCCCGCGGGCGAGTTCGAGCTGGAGGAAATGGTGACGTTCATCGTGCGGCACGCGTCGTCTCGCGGATTCGCCGGCCGGATTCAAGCCGCGAGCGGGCCGGATCCTTGCTGAGGCTCCCCTCCGGTCCAAAGCCGCGAGGAGGATGAGGCGGCCAAATCAGTCCCGCTTGCTGAACTTCGAGGCGGCGACGACGGCGAGGAGTGCCTGCCGGTCCATCTCATTGTTGCTGGAGATGGTCATGCCGAAATCATAGCCGTTGATGAGGCGGCCATAACATTTCTGGGTAAGCATGATTGCGCCCGTCTTCGGGTTCAGGAGCTCTATTTCAATGGTCAGGAACTCCAGGCCGTCCACGGTCTCCTTACCGGTGGCTGACTTGCCCAGCTTGATGCCCGCATTCTTGTAGGTCTGGTCGAGCACTTCCTGCATCTCCTTGTTGTGGGCGGGATAGGGGCCGTCGGTGGTTTCACTGTAAGGCTCAATGGTGGAGAGGAAGCTGTTGGCCTTGTCCTTGGAGAGGTTCAGCAGCTCCTTGAGTTGGGCAGTGTCAATGGTGCTCCCTGCGGTCTTCTCAACTGCCTTCCTCCCGGTTTCGGTCGCCTTCGCCTTTTCCTCCGGGGTCATCACCTTCCAGTCGGCGGGAACGGTGGTCTGCCACCCGACCTGCTCCGCCGTATAGACGAGGCTGCTGGTAAGGGAGCCGTTCTCGATGAGCTTTTTCTTTTGCTCGACGTCCTGCTTCTTGTCGCAGGAGACGAGGCAGAGCAGGAGGGCGGCGAGGAGGAATTGCGGTTTCATCGTGTGAGGGTGGTGCGGTGTGGTGCAGACGAACGGTGCGGCACCGTGTTCGTATCGCACTCCGATGCGGCGTGGCGAGCACGGTGTACCGGCGAGCGGGGATCGCGCAGGCCGTGACTTTACACGCGGGCGGGCCGACCTTACTTCATCCTCAGCACATGAAAATCCCACTCGCCTACGGACGCGGCCATCTTGAGGTCGAATTCCCCGATGACCGTACGACGATCATCGAGCCTTCGCCTCTGCCCGGCGTGCCGGACGAGCGTGCCGCGCTCATCGCCGCGCTGGAGACGCCGGTGCAGTGCGAGCCGCTGCGGCGGATGATTGATTCGCGGAAGCGGATCGTGATCGTGCATACGGACATCACGCGCGCGACGCCGAACGACCGCATCATCCCGTGGCTGCTCGCGTATCTCGAAGGCGCGGGGGCCTCGCGGGAGAACATCACTTTGCTCAACGGCCTCGGCACGCACCGGCCGAACACGAAGGCGGAGATGGAGCAGATGCTGACGGCGGAGGTGGTGGCAAACTACCGCTGCATCAACCACGAGCCGGAGAATGACGCGGAGCACATGCAGTTCGGCATGACGCGCACCGGCGTGCCGGCGCTGATCAACAAGCATCTCGCGGAGGCGGACGTGCGGATCATCACGGGTTTCATCGAGCCGCATTTCTTCGCGGGCTTCAGCGGCGGGCCGAAGGGAATCATGCCCGGAGTGGCGGCGCTGAAGACGGTGATGAGCAACCACGGCGCAAAAAATATCGGCGACCGGCGGAGCACGTTCGGCGTGACGGAGGGGAATCCGATCTGGGAGGAGATGCGCGACATCGCGCTGCGCGTGGGGCCGAGCTTCCTGCTGAATGTGGCGCTGAACGAGCAGAGGCAGATCACGGGTGTGTTCGCAGGCGATCTCATCGCGGCGCACAAGGTCGGCATCGAGTTTGTGCGTGCGGGCGCGATGCAGCGGGTGGAGGAGCCGTTCGACATCGTGGTGACGACGAACAGCGGCTACCCGCTCGACATGAATCTCTACCAGGCGGTGAAGGGGATGCGCGCGGCGGATCTGATCGTGAAGGACGGCGGCACCGTGATCATCGCCGCCGAATGCGCCGAGGGCGTGCCTGCGAACAGTCCGCACGACAAACTTCTGCGCAGCGTGAAGAGCGGCGAGGAGCTGCTGGCAAAGCTGGACACGCCGGGCTTCGTGTGGCCCGAGCAGTGGCAGGGGCACATCCAGTCGCTCATCCAGCGCCGCGCGGAGATCCAGATTTTCACCGCGATGGATGATGCGACGGTGCGCGGCGCGCATCTCGTGCCGTGCCGTGACATCGCCGCCGCCATCCGCGCAAAGCTCGGGCCGAATCCGACTGGCGCACGCATCGCCGTGCTGCCGCAGGGCCCGCTGACGATCCCGTATCTCGCCGGGAAGTAGCGTGCCGAAGGTGGAGCGGGCGCTCCGCGCACGCTTCCGGCGCACGGTGCCGGAGAGGTGCGCGGGAGAAAGTCGATCACTTGGAATCACTCGGAAACGCACCCGGAGGTCGCGTTCCGCCTCAGCTCCCCGTCTCCGTCATCGCCTCGTCGGCTTGCGTGACGCGGACGACTTCCTCGACGGTCGTCTGGCCTTTCAGTACTCGCCGCCAGCCGTCGCTGCGCAGGCTCTCCATGCCGTCCTGCATGGCCTGCGACTTGAGCGCGCTGCCGGTTTCCTTGCGGATGATTTTTCTCCGCAGTTCCTCGGTGACGATGCACACCTCGAAGATTGCGAAGCGCCCGCGGTAGCCGGTCTGGCGGCAACTGTCGCAGCCGGTGCCGCGCAAAAGCTTGGTGCCGGGCGGCACGATGAACTCGTGTTCGCGCAGGTAGTCCGCATCGTAGGTCGCCTCGGCGGTGCAGTCGGGGCAGATTTTGCGCACGAGGCGCTGTGCGAGGAAGCAGCGCACGACGCTCGCGAGGAGGAAGGGCTCGATGCCCATGTCGAGCAGTCGCGTGATGCCGCTCACGGCGTCATTGGTGTGCAGCGTGGAAAAGACGAGATGGCCCGTCATCGCGGCGCGGATCGAGATCTCGCTCGTCTCAAAATCACGGATTTCACCGACCATGACGATGTTCGGATCCTGACGGAGAATCGCACGCAGGCCGCTTGCGAACGTGAGGCCGATTTCAGATTTCACATCAATCTGCGAGATGCCGGGGAGCCGGTATTCGACGGGTTCCTCGACGGTGATGATGCGGCGTGAGGGCTGGTTGATCGAGGAAAGGAACGAGTAGAGCGTGGTGCTTTTTCCCGAACCAGTCGGGCCGGTGACGAGGATGATCCCGTTCGGCAGCGTGATCATTTTTTTCATCTCGGCCATCTGCCGCGCGCCCATGTCGAGGCGATCCAGGCCGAAGGTGAGCGTCTCTGTGCGCGAGAGCAGACGGAGCGAAATGCTCTCGCCATTCACCGTCGGGATCGTCGAAACGCGCACGTCAATCGCGCCGGCGACGGTGGTGAGATTGATGCGACCATCCTGCGGCAGACGGCGCTCGGCGATGTCCATGTGGGCCATCACTTTCAAGCGCGAGATGATGGCGCTCTGCAACACGCGGAGCTGCGGCGGCACGGCGATCTCGTGGAGGATGCCGTCCACGCGGTAGCGGATGCGGAGGTCGTTTTCGAGCGGCTCGACGTGGATGTCCGTGGCGCGTTCGGTGAGCGCCTCGCGGATGATCTGGTTCACGAATTTCACGACGCTCGCCTCGGGATCGTCGTTCGTGATATCGAGCGCGATATCCTGTTCGAGAGTCTCGAAGGCGCGGTTGTTCTTGAGGATTTCCTCGAAGACATCCGCGCCGACGCCATACGCCATGCGCAGTGCGCGGAGGAGCTGGCTGCGCGGCGTGAGCTGCCACTGCACCTTTTTCCCGATGAGCTGCTGCTGCGCGAGGCGGCGCGCGGTCTGGTTCAGCACGTCGTAGGTTGCGAGGATGATCGTGTGTTCATCCGGCGCGGAGACGGGGAGGATGTGGTGCTTGAAGACAAAGCGGCCGGGCAAAAGTTGGAGCAGGGGACGCTCGATTTTTGCGGCGTCAATCGGCGCGACGGGCGTGCGAAAAATCTTCCCAAGCTCGGCGGTGAAGCGCGTCTCGTCGGCTTTGCCAGAGTTCAGCACCTCGATCGTCCATGTGCCGCCCGAGGGTGGCTTGATGGCGAGGAGTTCGGCGGCGTCGGTCTCGCTGACGCCGCTGGCGAGCAGGGCGTCGAGGAGGGCGCGGAGCTGGCTCATCGTTTGCGGACGCTGTTGACCGGCTCGGCGCGGAGCGTCGGAGCAGACCCCCGAAGCTTTGCCTGCGCCGGCGGCTTCACGCGCTCGCGGATGTTCTGCGGCATGATAGCAGCCTCGAGATCCGGCGGGACATTGAACGAATCAAACGTCTTCTCGCGCAGGCGCGCGGTATCGTCGGCCGCGAGCGTCACGACCGGGCGCATGATGATGATGAGTTCGTTGCGAATCTTTGCCTTCGAGGTTTTGCCAAACAGCGGGCCGATGAGCGGGAGGTTCACGAGCCTGGGCAAGCCGCTCTTCGTGTTGTCCACGCTTTCCTTGATGAGGCCGCCGAGGATGAGTGTGCCGTTGTTCGGGACGGTGACGTAGGTCTTGATGGCGCGCCGCGAGATGTTCGGGATGTCGTTGTTGTCAATGCGCGTGGTGCCGGAGCGCTCGGAGATGTTCTGCACGATTTCGAGGGAGACGTCCTTGTCGCTGTTGATGAGCGGGAGCACCTCGAGGCGCAGCTCGATCGGCTTGAACTGCACCGAGGTGTTCGAGGAAAGGTTGTTGGTGTTGTTCGTGTTGGTGCCGTTGAACTGGGCCTGAATGCTGGTGGGCACCGGAACTTCCTCGCCGGACGTGATGAGCGCTTTCTTATTGTTCGTGGTGAAAATGCTGGGGCGTGTGATGACGCGGAAACGGTCGGAATTTTCGAGCGCATTCAGCGCGACGTCGAAGATCGTCCCCGAAGCGATGACTCCGGTGATGCCAGCCGCGCCGCCCGCGAGCGCCCTGTTGATGGCGGTCTGGGTCGTGAGGTTGTTCAAGTTTAGAAATGACTGGCCGCTGCCGTCGAAGCCGACAACGGAGTTATTCGTGGTCGTGCCTGTGGTTCCTGTCGTGCCCGTTGTCGTGCCGCCGGTGGCGTTCTTGAGGATGCCGCCGTTGTGGAGGATGTATTCGATTCCAAACTGCTCATTCTTCGTGAGCTTCAGTTCGCCGATGATGCAGTGGATCATCACCTGCGCCTGCGGCGTGTCGAGCTTGTCGAGGAGCGCGAAGATTTTCTCGGTGATGTCCTTCGGGCCGACGACGATGATGCTGTTCGCGCGCTTGTCCGCGATGATGGTGCTCTTGCCGACCTGCTGCGTGACGGGCTGCGTGTCGCGTTCGCTCGTGGAGAGCGTCTCGTTGCCGACCGTGGAGGAGGATCCGCCGCCGCCTGCGAGGCCGCTGTTGGAATTGTTGCTTTGCGTGTTTTGCCCGGCGGTCCGCGCGTTGGTGTTGGCCTGCTGGTTCTGCGGGCGCGCTCCGGCTGCGGGCGCAGGTGTGCCGCCGCCGCCGGAATCCTTTTCGCCGGGATCCTTCACGGCTGCGACCACGGCATCCATGACCTCCTCGACCGGTCGGAAGCGAAGCGGGCGCACGGCCGGCGGGGCGAGCGGCACCTGCGAGTCGTATTCCCGGATGAGCGCGCGGATGAGCTTCATGTTCACGGGCCGCGAGACGACGTGCAGGCGGTTCGTGCGCTTGTCCGCGGTGATGCGTACTTTTCCGACCACGAAGCTGTCTTCCGTCGGCCCGGAGCCGGTCGCGCTGCCATTGATCTGGAAGGCGTGGCTGGCATCGCCCGCCGGGACTCCGGGCGGAAGCGGCGCGCCGCTGCCATCGTTGGCCGCGCGCGCGACCCGCGGCTGCGCGGGCACTCCGGGCATCACGCCGGCCTGCTGTGTCGTCGGCTTCTCGAAAAGCTTCTCGAGGTAGCCCGCGATCTCCTCGGCCTGCGCGTGCTCGAGGCTGATGAATTCGCTCACGACCTCCGCCGGTTCGACATCAATCGCCCGCACGATGCGGATGAGTGTGCGGATGATGTTCGTATTTTCCGTGACGAGCAGCGACTGCGCCTTTGGCAGCGGCGTGACGCTCGATGCGCCGCCCTGGGTCGGGACGAGGATGCCGTTCTGGATGGTCGTCGCGAGTTCGGTCGGGTCCGCGTGCTGGAGCTTGAAAAGGAACGTCACCGTCTGCTCGCCGGGCGGCAGCAGTTCCTCGCGATCCACGAACGGGATGCCCACGGACTTCGGGCTCTGGCCGGTGCCGGTCACTTTCCAAATCTTCGGCTCCTCGGTGGGGACAATGTTGAAGCCATTCAGCATGAGCGTCATCTCGACGATCTTGATCGCCTCGGACTGTGGCACCGGGCCCGTGACCCAGATCCGGATCGGCCCCTGGAGTTGCGTGCTGTAGATCAGTCGCCGGCCGGTCCATTTTTCATACATGAGGAGCACGTCCTTGATGTCCGTATCCAGCAACTCCAGCCTTGTGGTCTGCTCGCCGCCGGGCACGCCGGGCATGCCCCCTGCAAAGGGCGGGATCGGCACCGCGGGCGCGACTGGCGGAGGGACGGCAGGCGGAGGGACGGCAGGCGGAGCCATCGGGAGCGGCACCTGCGCCGAGAGGCGGATGGCGGCGAAGATGCTTGTGGAGAGGAGGAGGGTTCGGAGCAGCACGCGGGACATCTAGCCGTGAGGCGAGGGGTGGTCAACCAATGCGTGTCACGGGGTGACGGGGCAGGAGCGAAAAAAATCGCCGCATGGAGGGAGACGCCTGCGGCGGGCTCAACGTCTAACATCTAACGCTAAACTTTTAACTCCCAACGATGCGCAATCCGATGCTGGGTTTGCCTGTTCTGAAAAGTTAGGCGTTAGGTGTTAGACGTTAGATGTTGGACGGTTGGCTCCGCGCAGCGGCTTTTCGCCAACGATGTCTGCCACACAGCTTTTGCATTCGTGAGCCCTGCGGCAAATGCCGAACGCCACTGTGCTCGGCGGTTTCGATTTGCAATGGCGCGGGCTGCGCGGTATCCGGCGTGTCCTTTCGCAGACCACTCCCACATTTTCCAAATCATGTCCCACAACGCATACCATCCATCCATCGAAGGCGCGCAGCACGGCGCCAAGTCGCTCGAAGCATTCCTCGACTACGCCAAGGCCGCGGGTGCGGAGGGCGCGCAGCCGAGCAACTACATGCTGCAGGATGCGAAGGGCGGATTCCGCAAGGCGAAGGACATCGCGGACATCTTCGGATCGCGCGGGATGCGGCTCGACGGCATCTCGTCGCACTGCCCGTTCTGGGTCCATACCTCGATCTGGAGCGGGACGAAGAGCGGCAATGTGTTCATCCCCGCGGATGTGGTAAAGCTCTCGCCGGAGAAGATCGAGAAATGGCACGAGACGTATCTGCTGAAGCTCATGGATCTCGCGGCGGCGCTCGGTGTGAAATCCATGCCGATGTTTTGGGGTGTCGCGTTCGGCTGGGAACTCGCGACCGGCTATCCGTGGGGCTTCTGGGCGGGGCCTGATCCGACGGCAAAAAAGGGATCGTTCGATCTGCTCGCCGAGGGCAAGGAGCGCTTCGTGAAGAAGACGCAGAAGCTGCGCGACCACGCGCGCAAGCTCGGCATTTACCTCTGCCACGAAATCCATCCCGGCACGGCGGCGAGCACGGCGGATGATTTCAACATGCTCGTGAACATCTGCGACGGCGACAAGGTCCTCGGCGTGAATGCCGACCCGTCCCACTGCTGGGAGGGCGAGGATTGGGAGACGCGATTCTTGAAAGTCGGCCCGCGCATCTACGCGGCGCACATCAAGAATTTCGCCGTGCGCCGCGGGCTGCCGCTGCGCGCGATGGAGTGGACTTGGCCGAAGCGCGCGATGCAGTTCACCGATCTTGGCAGTGGCGATCTGAACATGCAGCGGTATGCGGAATTGCTGCTGCACGTCGGCTACCAAAACCGCTACTGCAAACTGCACGGCACGAAGTCCGCGCCGCTCGTCGTCGAGGCGGAGAGCGCGCACAAGGAGCTCGAATACTGCTCGGCGGACGGCATCCGCTACGTGAAGGAAAACCTGTGCTGGCCGCAGGCCGCGGGGAGCTTTGAGGCGGGGATGGGGGCGTAGGGCAAGACCGCATCATTCCGGTCGCGATATTTGGAGTCGCCGCCACGCCGATGCTTTGCATGACGGATGCAAGAAGAATTTTGCAAATAAGAATTGACTACGGGCGGGATGGCCGTAAGTATGCCCATATATGAAAACGACGATCGAACTCGACGACGAAAAATTGGAAAACATCATGAAAGCGATGGGCTTCAAGACGAGAAAGGAAGCCATTGATTGGGCGCTCACGGAGGGTGAACGCATGGCCGTCATGCACAGCATCAGGGCCAATCCGTGGTCTGCCGAATCCTTGAGGGAGGCGATTGATCCGGATTACGATGTGCTCGCGACCCGGCGCGCAGTGCGGACTTTCAAGGACGAGCAATGAGCGACTTCGACGAGCCGATCCTTGTGGATTCCGCGGTCTATATTGACCGTCTGCGCGCCGGGCACGACATCCGCCAGGAACTGATGCCGTATCTCGCAAACGGGATGCTGTTCAACTGCGGCGTGGTGCGTGGCGAGGTCATCCGCGGATTTAAGAATACGCGGATGAAGGCCGGGATGACGGCGTTTTTCAACATCATCCCCGAGGTGCCGACGAATGCAAAGATGTGGCAGCTCGTCGCCGAGATGGCGTGGATGCTCGACCGCACGACCGGCGGAAACCGTCCGCTCACGGACATCATCATCGCGCGTTGTGCGATGCACATCGGCGCAGTGCTCGTTTCGCCGGACAAGCATTTCGAGGACATCCCGGGGCTGAAACTGCGCAAGTCGCTGTAGGCTTCGCGCGGATCAGCTTGGCTGTTTCGCAGGCGTCGTTTTTGCCGGAGGCGTGGTCACCTTTTGCCAGATCTTCACGATGGATGGCCATGCGAACCAGATCGCGCCGGCGACCGCTGCGAGGCCGATGAGATTTACCACCTGGTAAAATGCATCGTTCCGCGGACGTGGCGCGAGCGTGAGCGCGCTGCCGCATTCGGGGCAGATGCGTGCGGCGTCACCGGCGATCTCGATGTCGTCGCCGTGATAGCCGAGCAGGCAGCCGGTGTGGTTGGGGCATTTGCAAATCGCAGGGCGCATCGGGCAGGAAATAAAGCGAGCGATTCAAATTCCTGCAAGCGCGGGTGACGTTTCCACTCGGCAAAAAGGGCGGCGCATGTTCAGTCTTTTCGCCATGCCTTCCGCACTTGCGATTGCCGCACATCCCGATGACATCGAATTCGTCATGGCCGGTACGCTGCTCCTGCTCCGCGATGCGGGCTGGGAGATCCACTGCTGCAATCTTTCCACCGGCAACATGGGCAGCACTGTGATGACCGCGGCGCAGACCACGCGCACGCGGCGCGGCGAGGCGCAGGCGGCGGCGGCGCTCATGGGCGCGGAATGGCACGCACCGATTTGCGATGACCTCGGCATTTTCTACACGGAGGAAAACATCCGCCGCGTGTGCGCTGTCGTGCGCGCCGCGAAGCCGGTCGTGGTGCTCACGCACGCGCTGCAGGACTACATGGAGGATCACATGATCACCGCGCGGCTCGCGGTGACGGCAACCTTCGCGCGCGGCGTGCCGAACTACCGCTCGCTGCCCGCGCGCAAGCCGTGCCTCGATCCGTGCCTCGTCTATCATGCGATGCCCCACGGGCAGCGGACTCCGACGCGGCGGCGCGTTTTTCCCGAGGCATTCGTGGACACCACGTCCGTCCACGCGAAAAAACGCGCCGCGCTCGCGTGCCACGCGTCGCAAAAGGAGTGGCTCGACACGACTCAGGGCATGGACAGCTACCTGCGCACGATGGACGATTTTTCCACCGTGCTCGGCAAACAGTCGCGGCGCTTCAGGCACGCCGAGGGCTGGGTGCGGCATCTGCACTACGGCTTCAGCGACGAGGCGGACGATCCGCTTCGCACCGCGCTCGGCGCGCGGCACCGGGTGAATGCGGCATATGTCCGAGCCAACGAACGAGGCGATGCGTAGGCAGCAAAAGCCCTCGCCGCCCGTCTGCCCCGTGTGCAGCGCGCAAGTCCCGCCAAACTCCGCCGCGTGCCCCGAGTGCGGCGCATGCCATGAATCCGGCTGGAAGGAAAATGCCGAAGTGTACGACGGCGTCGATCTGCTCGACGAGGCGTATGAGGACGACGACGGCAAAGTGCGATGGAAAGCAAAGCCGGGGCTTCATCCCTTCTGGCGCATCGCCGCGCTTCTCGCGGTGCTCGCGCTGTTCTGGTGGTTTTTCAAGGCTCTGTTCAGCGCCGGGCGGGCGCCGTGGTTTTGACCGCTGCGAGAGATCCGGAGTGAATGCTTGCCCAAGCGCGCTCCACTCCTTACGACTTGGCTCCGCATGAAAAAAATCGAAGCCATCATCAAGCCGTTCAAACTTGAGGACGTGAAGGAAGCGCTCGCCGAAGTCGGCGTCGAAGGCATGACCGTCACCGAGGTGAAGGGCTTTGGCCGGCAGAAGGGCCACACGGAAATCTACCGCGGCAGCGAGTACACCGTGGATTTTCTGCCGAAGGTGAAATTCGATCTCGTCGTCGCGGATGACCGCGTGGATCTGGCCGTGAAGGCCATCATCAAGTCCGCAAAGACGGGCAAGATCGGCGACGGGAAAATTTTCGTGACGCACGTCGAGGAAGCCATCCGCATCCGCACCGAAGAACGCGGCGAGAACGCGGTCTGATCCGGCGGGCGGCGCTGCGCACGAAACTTCGGTCTTCACGGAATCCTCATGTCCATTTGGCTCATCGCCATCATCCTCGGCATCATTGAGGGGCTCACGGAATTCATCCCCGTCTCGTCCACCGGGCATCTGCTCATCGCGGAACATCTGCTCGGGGTGCGCGACCGGGCGCCTTTCCTCGCCACCGAGGTTTTCAACTGCTTCATCCAAGTGTGGGCGATGATCGCCGCGCTGCCGCTTTTTAAGGCGCGACTCGCAACGCTTCGTGAGCCGCGTGGGCGCGGCTACCTCACGAAGCTTTTCATCGCATTCTGCATTACGGTTGCTGGCGTGCTCGTGTTCAAGGCAGTGATGAAAAAAGTCACGGGACATGATGAATTGCTCCCCAAGACGATTCTCCCCGTCGCGATCGCGCTGCTGATCGGCGGTGTCCTGTTTGTTGTGATTGAGCGCCTGATCGCGGGAAAAAAACTAAGCAGTGAGGTGACGTGGGCTGTGGCAATTGCCATCGGCGTGGCGCAAGTTGCGGCGGCTGTTTTCCCAGGCACATCGCGCTCGGGTGCGACGATACTTTTTGCACTCATGCTCGGGCTTGGGCGCGGTCCGGCCACGGAGTTTTCATTTCTGCTTGGTGTGCCGACACTTGGAGCAGCCGCGGTGAAGACACTGTGGGATGCGCACAAGACCCACGTCGTGATAGATTGGATGCCAATGATCGTGGCCAGCGTTGTTTCCGCAGTCGTATCGTTTGCAGCCGTGCGGTGGATGCTCGGCTACGTGCGCAGTCACACTTTTGCTGGCTTCGGCTGGTATCGCATTGGTGTCGCTGCCATCCTTGTCATTCTCAATTTCACGGTCTGGCATTGAGGCTTTGCCTTTGTTTGCCGCAGATCGGTAAATTGCGTTCCCCCGATGCGAAGCCTCGTCCTCATCCTCTGTCTCGCACTGTCGCCGTGCATCGCGCACGCGGGGGATGTGGCGGCGACGCTCGTTGCGGACGGGTTTGATTTTCCCGTCGGAAAACCGGACGCGGAGGGCTACTGCCGCGCGCGCGGCTACCGTCCAAACGGGCACCTCGGCGAGGACTGGAACGGCAATCGCGGCGGCAACACGGACCTCGGCGACCCCGTGTGTTCGATCGCGCATGGCGTGGTCGTGTTTGCGCAGAATTTTGGGCACGGGTGGGGGAATGCCGTCATCGTGCGCCATGCGTATGAGGACGGCGGGGCGATGAAATTTGTGGATTCGCTCTACGGCCACCTCGACCGCATTCTCGTGCGCGAGGGCCAGGCACTCCGGCGCGGACAGCAGCTCGGCACGATCGGGACGGGCGGCGGACTTTACTCGGCGCATCTCCACCTTGAGATCCGCAAGGACATCCGCGTGGGCATGGCGCAGCACCGTTTCCCGCATGATGACACGATCTATTTCAGCCCGTTTGAATTCATCAACGCGCACCGGCACCTGAAGCCGGGCATGAGTGTCGCCGCCGTGCCGATGAATACCTTCGTGGCATTCGACGCGAGCGCGGAGAGCCCGCCTGTCGCGCAGGGGCCGGCGAAGGCGAAGAAGCCTGCGCCGCGCCGCTAGCCCGTGCGCAGAACTGCGAGCACTTCGATTTCCGCGGTCTGCGGGAACATGTCGAGCGGAGTCACGGATTCGAGGCGGTACGCGGTGCTCAGATTGCCGAGATCGCGGGCGAGTGTCGCGGGATTGCACGAGACGTAGAGGATTTCGGACGGGCGCGCGGCGGCGAGAAGTTCGGCGACGCGCGGGGAGATTCCGGTCGCCGGCGGATCGAGGATCACGGTGGTGCGATCCATCGGCTGGGCGGTGAGGATTTCGCCGAGGAGCATGGAGACGTCGCCGAGGAGATGGCGCTCGTTTTCCGCGGCACGGCCCCGTGCGCGCGCGACGGCGTGTTCGTTTTCCTCGATGCCGATGACCTGTGTGAAGAGCGGCGCGAGGCGGTGCGCAAAAAATCCCGCGCCGGCGTACGCGTCGAGCAGGAGCGATTGGTCGCGGCGGACCGTCTGCTCGACGAGTGCGAGCAGCGCGGCGGCGACCTCGTCATTTGTCTGCTCGAAGAACTCCTGGCCGTCGCGTGCGAAGAGCGTGTAGTCGCCATCGCGCGCGGGCGAGCGGCGGAGGTCCCGGAGCGAGTCGTTCACTGCGGGCTTTGCGATCACGCAGTGCGTGATGGGGATCAGCTCATGCGAGCGGTGTGCGAAAAACCCCGCGCGACCGTCCTGCACATGCACGCGGATGCGGTTGCGGTATGCGTAGGGTTCCGGTGCGGGGACGATGGGACGCATGGGGATGTCGGAAAATTTCCCGACGCGCCGCAGGGTTTGCTCGACCTGCCGGTGCTTCAGCTCGAGTTGCCGCGCATACGCGATGTGCTGGTACGAGCAGCCGCCGCAGCGGGTGAAGTATTCGCATTGCGGCTCGACGCGATCCGGCGAAGGCGTGATGACCGAGACAAGCGCGGCCTCGGAAAATTTCTTCTGCGCGCGTGTGACCTTCACGCGCACGGTGTCGCCGGGCGCGGTGAATGGGACGAAGTACACCTTGCCCTCGTGGCGCGCGACGCCTGCGCCGCCAAAGGCGACATCGGTGATCTGAAGTTCGACGAATTCGGCCATAAGAATTGCGGAGGATGCCGCTAAAAAGAACGAAGGCTTCCGCCTTTGACGACGGAAGCCTTCGTGAAAAAGTGCGATCCGATTTTAGTAGCGATCGGAAGTGGTGGTGTAGCGCCGCTTGGACTGGAAGCCAAACTCGGGCGGGAATTCGTCGAAGCCGCCATTCACCCACGGGACGATGGGGCGGAGGATGGGGCGATACGAGCGCTTGTACACCGGGAAGGGATACGTGAAGATTTCATACACGCCCACGCCCATGCGGGCGAACATGCGGCCGAAGCCTTTCACAATTCCGTAGGTCGCAGCGGCGGAGTTGCCCTCGAGTTCATTGACGCGCTGCACGGTGACCCCCACCTCGGAGGATGCGTAGAGGAAATTCGCCCAGCCGCGGCCGAGTTTCCTTGCGGGGGTGTGGTCGTGCATCGGCGGATCCTGAATGTCGGCCATGGCAGGGCTGGCAAGGAGGGCGGCAGAGAGAGCGAGGAGGAGGCGGTTCATCGGTGACTTTCCAAACCATCTTCCTGCTGGGATTGCAATCCCCATTTTTCAAAACCAGTGCCGCACCCAGTTCCACACGGAATCCCAGCGCGCGTGCAGCCACGGGAGGAGGCGCGCACCGAAATATATCCACACGCCAAGATACGCCCACGATGCGATGCCCAGGATGTGGCCGGCGAGGATCATCAGCCCGTCGCGGCAGAGGATGCCGGTGATCAGACAGATGATCGAAAATGCGGGGAGCGTGTTCGTGAGCGGGATGGGCAGCGGGAGAGCGAGGAAGAATCCCGCGGAGACGATGCCGAGGCCGAAGAGGCTCGTCATCACCGGCCCCGCGACGAGGAATGTGAGCCGCGGCCGCATGCGGAGCTCGAGTCGCGCCATGAGGCGTGCGGCAAAGGTGATCACCTTTTGCAGCGTCGCAAACTCCAACTTCGTTCGCAGGATGAATGCGGGCAGGCGCGGCCTGCGCCGGAGCATGAACGCGACGCCGATGAGCGCGATCGCGATGCCGAACGGAGTCGAGAGGCCGGGGATGTTCGGGATCAAAAATGGTGCCGCGAGGAAAAGCACGAGCAGTGCGTAGCCGCGATCCTTGAGGTGCTGCTCGATCTCGCCGAGCGACATCGGCTGGCCGTTTGCGACGGTGATGAGCGCGCGGAGATCGGCGCTGACGGGCTCCAGCACTTCCTCGGCGGGAGTGGGGTGGCCGGTCGCGGCGCTGTCCGGCATGTCGTTCATTTTTCGACGGGGACGGTTGCGGAATTTTCTGCCTTCGCGAAGCGGCTCCACCACGCGCCTAGCACGAAGAGCAGCACGGCGAAAATCCACGGCAGGCCATGCGCCATCGCGCGCACCCACATGTCGGAGGCGGCGAGCAGCGCGTCGGTTTCCCTCCCGGACATCCCGGGTGTGGCGGGCACGCCGAGCCAGCCGAGCACGCGCGGGTCTTGGGAGATGATCTTCCCTGCGACATGCCCGAGCACGCCGCCGCCGAGCCAGATCACCCAGCGGAAGCGGTCCATGAGCTTCGAAATGAGCGCGCTCCCGCAGACCACGAGCGGGATCGAGAGCAGCAGGCCGAAGACCACGAGCCACATCTCGCCGTGCGGCGATGCGCTGCCCTCCTTGGCGATGCCCGCGATGGCGATGACATTGTCTATGCTCATGATCACGTCCGCGATGATGATGATGCGGACGGCGTGCAAAAGCGAGGACGCCGAATGCTTCGACTTGTGGTCGGGATGTGCCGCCGCGTCGAGCGCCTCCTCCTGCGGGCGCACGAGCTTCCACGCGATCCACAGCAGCGCGAGCCCGGCGAGCGGTTGCAGGAAGGGGATCGCCGTCAGCCATGTGACCACAAAGACGAACAGCACGCGCAGCCCCACCGCGCCGGCAGCGCCGAAAATCTGCCCCCAGAATCGCTGCTTCGCCGGCAGCGTCCGCGTCGCGAGCGCGATCACGAGCGCGTTGTCGCCGGCGAGCACGAGGTCCGTGAGGACGATCTGCGCGAATTTTGCGAGCGTTCCGGGATCGGTCCAGTTCATGCGGGGAAGGTGCGCAGAAGTGCGCGGTCAGCGGCGTCAGCGCCGCCTTACTCGAAGTCGTACACCACCGCGCGCGCGCAGTGGAGTTTGAAAACCTTCTCCACGAAATCAATGTGCAGCGGATGCACCTGGTAGTCGTCCTGCTGCTGCTTCGTGTCGAAAACCAGATTCAGCGCGATCTGGTAGCTCTGTTCCACGACAGGGCGGTGGCTCGGCACCATTTTGCCGACGTGAAAGCTGCGCACGCCGGGGATCGGGCGCAGGTATTTCTCAGCGCCCGCGAGGAGTTCCGCGGCGGAGTTCGGGTTTTCGGGCTTGGTCCAAAAGATGACGACGTGACTGAACATAAGGATCGTGTGCTTAGAGCCGCGGCGTGCCGCGTGGCAAGCAGTCACTCACGCCACGTTCGTCTTGATGATCAATCGGAAATCCCCCGGCTCTCACGGGGAGGCTCTCACGGCTGCCCGGCTGGCTTGCCTTCCGGTGACGGTGCATCTGGCAGCTTGGCGGGGGGCGCCGGAGGCTGGGGCGCTGGCGGTGCGCCGGCATTTGGAATCTGCGGGGCGGGACCTTGCGGCGGCAATGCCTCTTGCGGGACGCGGACGGGCGGACCGGGAGGAACCTTCACACCCAGCACAGCGGGAACAGCGGGAACGACGATCCCGCCGGGCTGTTGTGGCGATGCGGGCTGCACTGGCGGTGCGGGCTGTTGGGGAAATGCGGGCTGGCCCGGCGATCCTTGGATCGGCGGTGCCTGAATCGTCGGATAGGGCTGCGCCGGTCTCGGCTGCGGGGCAGTCGCGCCGGGCTGCACTGGCTGATTTGGAAATTGCATGGGCCGGTTCGGCAGTTGCATCACCCCATTCCCAGGCTGTGGGGCTGGTTTCGGGAATTGCCCATTCGGCCTCAGCGTCTGCACCGTCCCCTTTGCGGATTGCACATTGCCACCCGCAGCCTGCGACGGAACGAGGCGGGCCGTTTCTCCCACTCTCCCCATCCCCGTGTCTCCCCCTCCCGCCTTCCTACATCCGCACCCCTTGCCGGAACTCGCACCGCACCCGCCGCTGCCGCATCCGCCCGTCGTCCCGCAGCCGCCGCCCGCGGAGCACCCGGCGGACTTGGCGTGAGAAGCGCCGGGGCTGGGCGGCGAAGTCTGCACATGGAAGGCGACGACCAGCGCCAGCAGCGCGCCGTAGAAGGGCCACACGGAGAACGAACCCAGCGCCCCGAGCACCTGCCCCGCCTCCCGCAGGCTCAGCGTGGGGGCCGGGAGGACGAGCCATTCCTCCGCCTTCAGCGCATTGCCGCCATTCAGCGGCACCTTCGCCATGAAGCGGTTGTAGGCTTCCGTGAAAATCCGCGCTAGCGCCACCTGCCCCGCATCCGCCAGCGCCAGCAGCACCACCACCCCCGCCGCCCACGGCAGCGCCGCCATCTGCGCCTTGCCGCCGGCGAACAACAGCATCCCGGCGACCATCGCCCCGCTCCACATCTTGCACCGTCCGGAATTCGCCCCTTGCCGGTGTATCGCCCGTTCAAGCACGGTTACATGAGGCTGGATGGCGGCAAGTGTGATGGTGGGTTCGGGCATAAACTAATAGTTGAGCAATTACATTCGTTTCCGCGTGGCGCGGTTGAATCGGAAGAATAGCCCACGAACAATTCCAGCAAGGACTACTACAGCGATTCCAATCAGAATATTGATATTGTTACGCGGTGCGTTAGAATTCTTGGGAATAACGGCGACAGATGGAGGTTCCGTCGCGTTTTTCGGATCTACCGTCTGCGTCCGTGAATTCCGTGGATCTGGAGGCCAGACACGCTTGGCTTCCAACATAGTTGCTTCGGTCTGGTGTAGTGAAGGCCCTTTTCCTGCCGCATCTTCTGCCAATCTCTTATTCATGCCTCTAATATAGGAACTGAGGTCAAGGCCATGCTCACTGTTCGTGGTCGGGTCGTAATCCATCATTTTCAAGATCTCCATGTCCGCAGCAGTCCCGCGCTTCTCAAAAAGTTCAGCCATTGCATACCGGGTTCTTAGCGGAAGGTTTTGCCCCTCTTTCCGAAACAACTGCCTGGCTTCATTCAGGAACGGCTTAGGATCAATCGTCCGGACATGGATGATCTTCGTCATCAGTTCGTCCCTAAATATCGTGTCAGGATTCTCACGGAAGAGGCTCAACATTAGTGGAATCGCATCGTTGCCTCTTCGTGTCAAATCCCTCCAGACGGCTTCCCCCCACTCCGGCGGCCGCGATTCAGCATTTATCACCTCGGCATACGCGGTGCGAAGCAAAGGATCGTCCAATGGCATCTTCAATAGCACCTCGTCACTCAAAGCCTGCAATGTATTCCAGTGATACCTTTGAGTTAAAATTTCACTTTTTGCCTCTTGGGCATTAATATTGAATTTCACACAACTAAGATAGAAAACAATGAAGTAAAATCGGAATCTAAGGAGTAGGCGCATAAAATTTGTCTGCGGCCTTGATTGCATTCTCCTCGTCTTTTGAGAAGCGCTTGGAATCATTGAAATTGCCATTGTAGATTGTCCCATTACTCATAACGCGATGTATAACCCGTGGAGCATTTGCGCCGTCGCCTCCTACATGGCCTAGACCAAGAGCGTGCCCAACTTCGTGAGCAAGCGTACTACGAATGCGTTGATTTGAGAGTGTGATAGTGCCGCGCGCCGGAGCGTTTACCGGCTCGGTAAATGCCCTATAACCTTTGTGATCATTGCTGAAATCGATTGAGTGTATCGAAGCGCGTATGTAGTAAACAGGTATCTCTGTTTCGCCGCTGGTAACCGGCAAAAGGCTCGAATAACAAAACATTTCGGAATTTGGATCAACTAGATTGTTTGGGTCATAAGTAAGGTCGTGGTCTTTTAACAAGTCGTTCACCTCAGGGATTGCCGGTTGCTGCATGATTTGACCTCCGCTGATCTCAAGCCTGATCCCAATCTGGGCAAAGATTTGCCGTGCAACCAGAAATTCCTTGTAAATCTCGCTTGCTTCTTGGCCGATATCCTTTCGGGTTGGATCCGTTGGATCATACAAGATATGTATATTGAGCGTTACTCTACCTTGCGGCTGCATGATCGGGACAGTTACCCCGGCAAGGCGCCCCGAAAGGACGGCGGTCGTCGTTCCGCCAAAACTGCCGACACGAGTCACGTCATCTGGTTGGTTGTCAGCAGGAGCGTTCCCGTTATACGTTGCGTCATCCTCATGGTCGGTGACGAGAATCATCGGCTTGCTTCTCCAGCGATACCAATCAATTTCTGGTATCACGCTAATAGATTCTTGGGCATCCCCCGTTTCGCCGGTAAGCAAACCCGAGAGACCGGCCGTACCCACTTTCAATATTGCCACGTCGGGCGAACCAAACCGCACATAGAAGCGATCCTTGTCCGAAGCCTCAAAACCGGTCGTGAATGTTGAATCCGGTACTGTGAAAGCCTCTGTCCAACGGGTGAATCGAATTGCGGAGACGGCGGCGAGTTGATCATTCCCGTATGCGTCCTTTACGACGTTTCCGTCCGCGCCGATAACGGGTTGCAGAATCTCGAACGGCCTAAACTCCTTTGATCCAAACACTGTCGGAGTTGCCGTCGCAGATGCGGAAGGGGAGGTGTTACTATTCCCTCCGGCACTCCCACCATCAGGAGTGTATGCTGCAAAAACTGTTTCGCCAGCAAAGGTGTCCAGTCCCTCAAGGTAAAAGATGATCGGTTGTTCGGAGGTGTTCAGGACAGTATCCGTCTTTATGGAGCCATCGGAGTTGAAGATCCGGATGTCGGACGGAACGTTCAACTCGAAGGTGCCCTCGGTTCCGTCCTTAAAGAGCTCGATCTGAATCTTCACGATGTCATTGTCATTCGCGCCGATGGCCGTGTCAGTATTATCGTGGTAGGTCGGGTCGCCAGGGTAATCGTCGTTGTCATTATTCGGCAGGAGGAATCCGGTCTCTCCAGTTACCTCATCGCCGGGAACGGCCATAGTCCCCGGTGCCCACGCCCGGATTTTGACGCTCGGAGCTGGCGGCTCTTGCATGGTGCATTGCGTCGGGTCGCTTCCTCCGCAATAGATTGAATCGAGTGAGGAGTAACATGCGCAGGCATTCCCGCCGCAGCCGCAGGTAGGCGGTGGGGGGGCGTCGCACATGCCGCCCGAGTTGCTTCCTCCGCAATAGGGAGAATCGGGTGTGGAGTAACAGGAGCAGGCATTTCCGCCGCAGCCACAGGTGGGCGGAGGAGTGATGATACATGAACCGTCACCACTGCATTTGTCCCCAAGATGAGCACAGTCAGCGCAGCCGCATCCGCACGGCTTGAGCGAGTTGAGGAAGCCCTGATCGTAGGCCTGGTGCCAAGTGAGGCCGTCGGTCTCGCCGTTAATATAACGGACGCTGTCTATGTTGTCCGCATTGATGCCGTAGGTGTGCTCGATGCCGTCGGGGATGCCGTCGCCATTGGCATCCTGCCCGGAGAAGAGCGAATCGTAGAAGTAGGCGATGGTCGTCGCCGAGAGTTGGCTGGCGAGGTAGGCGTTGATGAGCTCGGCATCGCTGGGGCGGCCGGTGGCGTTCCACAGGTCGGTGCCGAGGAGGATTTCGTCGCGGTTGCTCACGCCGTCGCCGTCCCAGTCGTTCTCCGCCACGCTCTTGCTGAAGTCGTGCTGCGGGAGGCTCCATGGATAGTTGCCGGTGAGCTGCTGATACTGCGACCAGTCCGTGACTACCGTGGTGATCGGCACGCCTGCCCTCGCCTTCTCGATGTTCAGGATGAAGTCGTTCAGCCCGGGCGTCCTCACCGGCGCTCCGTACATCATCTCAATGTGGCCGACTGGGGCGTCAATGGCGTCATTCGGGTCGTATGGGTTGAGGCCGTTGAGCACTTCGTAGAGATCGGTCATGCCGTCGCCGTCGGTATCGGTCACGCTGTCCTGGAGGGTGTCCAGCCAGTGGTGGTCATAAGCCTGTTTCCAGGTGACGCCGTCGGTCTGTCCATTGATATGCCGGATGGTATTCGCATCGGCCGGGTCATAGCGGTTCAGGCCATAGGCCACCTCGACGGAATCCGGGATGCCGTCGCCGTCGGTGTCGTTGCCATTGTAATAGTCGCCGGGGTAAGGGTCCGCCACGTCCGGGATGCCGTCGTTATCCATGTCCAGCCAGTCAATGTAATATGCGGTGCTGGTGAAGGAGACGGGATGATTGTCCGCATCCATGGGATACGAGACGGTGCTCGCGTTCCCGTACGCATCCAGCGGCGGCCAGAAGAAGCCGGGGCCGTTGAAGTAGTTATTCGGATACGGGTCCACGAAGTCCGGGATGCCGTCGCCATCGGCATCCGCAAAGTGGGCCTGGCTGTCGAGCGCGCCGATGCAGAGCTGGGCGGGGAAGGTGGTCATGCTGCCATCCACCATGAAGCTGCCGCCGCCCCACCAGAACGTCGGGCCGGAGTGGTTGCCGGAGTCATTCGGGTATTTGTCGAGGGAGTCGGGGATGCCGTCGTTGTCGGCATCATTCCACAGGCCGGGGTAGTAGTCGGCAGGCCACGAGACAATGGCCCCATCCACGGCGAAGTAACCGCCCTGCCAGTAAAAAGTGTTGCCATTGTTCACATCGGCGGGATGCACGTCGAGACTGTCCGGGATGCCATCGCCATCCGCATCCGCCGGCGTGCCGGGATACCAGCCGGCGGGGAAGTCGTAGGCGTTGTTATTGATGGTGAATTGCCCGCCCTGCCACCAGAAGGAGTGATTCGAGGCGTCATTCGGGTAAATGTCGAGAAAGTCGGGCAGGCCGTCGCCATCCGTGTCCGCGGCATTTGCCGGGATCCACTGGCTTGAAAAGGAGAGGGACGCACCGTCCACGATGAAGCTGCCACCCTGCCACATCACGCTGTTATTAGACCAGTCGCTGGGATAGGGATCGAGGTCGTCGGGGATGCCATCATAGTCGGAGTCGCCGACATTCGCCGCGTGATAGCTGCCCGTGTAAGTCTGCCAGGTGCCGCTGACGAGGAAGGTGCCGCCGGCCCACCATGCGCTGTTGTTATAATAGTCGGATGCGTAGGGATCGAGATCGTCCGGGAGGCCGTCGCCGTCTGAATCCACCTTGAAGCCGCTGCGCCAGCCGGCATCGAAGTGGGTGGAGATGCCATTGATAAACCAGTCGCCGCCCTCGAACCAATACATCATGTTATTCCACCCGTCATTCGGGTAGGGGTCGAGGGCATTCGGGATGCCGTCGCCGTCCCGGTCGCCCGCGTCGTCATTCGGGTCCGAGGGATCGAAGCCGTAGAAATACATGGGATCCAGCGTGCAAGGCTGGCCATTCACGGTGAAAATGCCGCCCGCCCAGTAGAAGAGCTGCGGGGTGCTGCTGGCCTGGAGGGCGGCGACCATGCCGTCCGGGATGCCATTCGTGCCAGTGATCGGGCCGGCGAACCATTGCGCGCGCACGAGGTAATTTTTCCCGTCGAAGGAAAGGCCGCCGCCGGGCCACCAATAGCTGTTGTTCGCGGGATCATTCGGATACTTGTCGAGCGAGGCCGGGATGCCGTCGCCATCCGCATCGCCATCGTTCGCGACATGCCACTGGCCGGGGAAGGGCGTCGCCACGCCATCCACGAGATACGGCACGCCGTTATGCTCGCTGCCGCCGCCCCACCACACGAGGCTCTGGCTGTTCACCGCGGCCTGGAACTGGTCATACCAGTCTGCGACATTGTTGCCATCGGCATCGCCCGTGTTCGGCCCGGCGGGAGGCTCGGTGTCCGAGGGTGTCAGCGGCACCCAATAAGGATTGCCGGTGCTGTCAGGCACATGGACGGCATTCGTGCGGAGTGCCGGGACGAAGATCCAGAAAAGGATGACGAGCAACTGGAGCCACCCCACCGCGGGACGGCGGCAGCGGGAGAGAAGTGACGGCGCACTCATGGCAGATGCGCGCGAAGTTGTTGGGGGGGAGGGTATGCTTCATAAAATCACCAAATTACGACCGACTTTTTACGAATTTTCTCGCGTTTAACAAACGAGGAACGCGGGTGTCAACTGAAAAGATAAAAAATCATGGAGAGAGTGCGTAGCCTGCCAGCCCGGTGCCGAAACAACTCCCCGCGGTGGGCTGGGGACACCGCCCGGAAAACGAACGATCCTGCAAAGAGCCGGAGCGGCTGCGGGGAGGCTTTTGCCAACATTGGCGAGCCTCAAGCCAATATTGGCAAGAGGCAAGCCAAACCACGGAAGGGATCAGCCAATATCGCGTAAGCACCAGCCAAACCCCATAAGACGGCATCTGGCATGGTTCCGACTAATACTCCGCCCTGTCAATGGCACAACGCCGGCGGTTTAACAACAAACGAACTAATAAAATGGTCATAAAACCCCCTATTAGCTTCCTGCGCACCGAAAACGATTCCACGCTGGTCACGCACGCGAATACCATCATCACCTCGATGACGAATAACAGCGCCTTGAAATAGCCGCACGCAAAGATCGCAGAGGTCGCGAAGGGGATTTTTCTTCAGAGAACTTTGCGCCCTTCGCGTCCTTTGCGTGAGGGATTTCCGGACATTTCAACAGGCTGCTACGGGATAACTCACGGTTTCAGGGCGGGATCGATCTCGTTCTCCAGTTTGCTCAGTGCATCGGAAAACTGTGCGGATGCGAAGTCGTCTCCCTCGTGGGAAAGCTCGATCACGGACTTCAAGGCATTCTCAAAGCCGGGCGTGACCACGCCGCCTTCCTTCTTTAGCGCAGCCCACAGCCGCTCGATCGCCGGCACCACCAGCTCCGCGCGTCTCCGCTGTTCGGTCCGATCGGTCTTGGCGTCGGCGAATTCCTTGTGGGATGAAGCGACTCTTTTCAACTGCGACGTGACCTGGCTCCGCGTCCAGACATCATGCGACGCCTTCCGTGCAAGGCGGTCGGCAGCCGATTGCATCGCGGAAAAATCCTCGCCTGCGGGCAGCTCCTTTGCGCCGGCCTCTGTCATTTGCAGCAGCCACACGAGCGCCTTCCAGCGCACGGCCAGCCGGTCGTCGCGCTTGTCTGCGAGCTTCCAGCTCATCTCGCGCAGTGCCACCGCCTGGCCTGTGAGCCACGAGCGGGGGCCCAGCGAGGGCCGTGCGTCCACATAGTGAGGAGGTTCCAGGACGGCCTGCCCGTCGAGTTCAAAATATAGCTCCGGGTGGCCCGCTTGCCGGATGGGTTCGTCAATGTTCAGGTGGCACGCGACGCATACATTGGCGCGTCCATTGATATCAATCAAATCGCGCAACCCCGTGCCGAGAATCTGCTGATAGTTGACATCCTTGCGCGTGTGAAAGCGCAGCCACTCGCCGGCCGCGCCGTGGCACGCCTCGCAGCTCACACCGCGGTCGGGCACAGGCTTCTGATCCGGTGCGGGCTTCAGTTGCGCCGCGAGGCGCGAGGCCGGGACAGCTTCCATCGGCGAATGGCAGACGGTGCATTGCGCGGCCTTCGTCGGATCGCCGATGCCAAGCGCCTCGGCTATTTTCAGCGAAGTGCCCTTTCCAAGAATTCCCGCGGCAAAGACGTGCCTGTCCTTCCTGTTGTAAGTCAGAAATTCATTCCGACCGGTGCCGCCGCCGTGGCAACTGGACGACGCGCAGGATTGCGCGCCGGTGAACTGATGCACGTTCACGGGAGCCGTGCTATCCGCGGCGATTGCCGACAGGGCGGCTGTGCAGCAGAGCGCGAGCTGTGCAAAGATGGCGGGGATCTTCGGGCGAATCACGAACGGTTCACTGGCCGATCCGCGTCCGAAAGTCGAATACCAAAATGCCGCGACGGAATTTCACTTCGGGCTGGCGCTCCCGCCGCGGGGCGGCTAGCAGGCATGGGTGTGATTTCCATGGACGATGCACAGCAGACCGATCCGAATGCCAGACGGGCCATGGCCATCCGGCTGATTCGCGCGGATTCTGGCACCGCCTGCGAACGTATCGCGTCTGCCACCACCCCATCCGCGCCCCGGTGAAAATCGATCGCTCCCATACCCTCTGGATCGTCTTCGTCGCGCTCGCGTCCGCCGTGTGCGGCTTTCTCTTCGTCGCAAATTTCTTCCCGCACCGGCTGCCCTTTGCATTCGCGCTGCCGGCGTTCCTCGGCCCTTCGCCGCCGTTGCGGCACACGTATGGCGGCTCGCCGCTCGGCCTCATTTTTGGCGCTGTCGCATTTCTCATCTTCCTGTTCGCGGCAGCGCTCGGCATCCGGAAAAAGAAGCGCACCTGGCCCATCGGCAACGTGCAATGGTGGCTGAAGGCGCACATCTGGCTCACCGTCCTCACGCTCCCGCTCGTGCTGCTTCACTGCGGGTTTCGGCTCGGCGGCTGGCACACGACCGGGCTGATGCTTCTCTATTCCGTCGTCATGATCTCGGGCATTGTCGGCATTGTCCTCCAGCAGTTCGTGCCGGGCCTCATGCGTGAACGTCTCGCGCGCGAGGTCGTGTTCGAGGAAATCCCGCATATCCGCAGCCTGCTGGTGCAGGCCGCTGTGGAGTTGCGCGACGACTTGAAAAGCGAACCCCTTGCCGCAGCCGGAAAGGGCGTGGCAGGCACGGTGGCATCCGCGGACCCCGATGCGCAGTCATCCCCGACGATCGCGCGATTCATCGAACAGGAATGCATTCCCTACCTCTCCGCGCGCCGGGGCGGGCGTCACCGGCTGGGCATGGAGCGCGCTGCGACAGCGGTCTTCTCCTCGCTGCGGCTGAATGTGGATCCGAAGTGGAAACCGCGGATCGATCAACTCCAGAAATGGTGTGATGAACGGCGCATGATGGATTTGCAGACGCGGCTCCACCACCTTCTGCACGGCTGGCTGATCCTCCATGTTCCCGCCTCCATCGCCCTGCTCATCGGCGCCGCATGGCACGCGCTCGCCGCGGTGAGTTTCCTGCCGGCACCCCATTAGCCCGCACGCATGGACGACAGCTCTCCCACGCACAAGCAGCGCGCCGCGCGGTACGCCGGGAACCTGGGCTACTTTCGCCGGCCTCATTACCTTCGCCGGCTGCGACTGTGGTGCTTCCTCGCCGCCGTGATTCTGTCCGTCGGCGCGATGGTCACCTATCGCTATTGGGGAAAGGACGAGATATTCATCAAAGGCGCGCTCTCACAGGGGCACAGGCGCCTCGCGCAGGACTGCCGCGCCTGCCATGCCGATGGCCAGACCGATGTGCTGAAGGCGCGGCTCGCCGCATCGCGCGACGGCCATTCGCTCCCCACGATCGTCAACGCCGCATTCACCGCCAAGGGCCCCGGCAAGGACTCGCCGCACGCGCCTGCAACACTCGTGATGGACCAGTCCTGCCTGAGCTGCCACCCGGCATTTGGCTCCCACCTCCCGCAGTCGGCGGGCCTCAGCCTGCGCACCGTCTCCGCCGAATCGGTTTCCGTGCATGCGGAGAATTGCTTCGTCTGCCATCGCGAACATGTCGGCACCGCGCGCATGGCGCTGCCGGATGCGAGCCAGTGCGCCTCGTGCCACAACGACTCCGGCAAGCTCGCGCAGCATCGCCATTCGCAGCCTTTGTCGAACCCGCCTATCAAGGCGACCGGCCAGAACGCGAAGCTTCCCGACGGCCTTGTTAGCTTCATCGCCCCGCGGGAGGCTAATACAAAGCCCGTCGCATTCGCCGACTTCGCCCATGGCCATCCTTCCTTCGGCTATGAAGCCGCCGGGCTGAAGGATCCGGCTAATATTAAGTTCAACCACCAGCGCCATCTCCGTCCCGACTTATCCGGCACCGGGAAGGATCACCCGCTGAACTGCACCGACTGCCATGTGCCCGGCCCCGGCGGGAACTTCAAGCAACTGGTCACCTATGAGCAGCATTGCAAGCAGTGCCACACGCTGCAACTGCTCCCCAGCCTCCCGAATCTCCGCATCCCGCATCACGATGCGGAAAAGGTCCGCTGGTTCCTCGCCAGCGTCCGCATCCCCGTCGAGAACGCCCTCCGCGCCGAGGGCGTGACAGCCGCCGATGAACTGAAGCGCCGCGCCGACGCCGAGATGGACGCCCTGCAACGCCGCGGCCTGCGCACCCTCGCCGACCTCGAGCAGCGCGTCTTTTTCGAGGGCGATCCCAGCAGCAGCCGCATCGGTGCCAGCGGCGCAAAATTTCTCACCGAATGCGCCAAGTGCCACACTGTCGCCCCGGCCACCGCCGACCGCGCACCCGCCGTCGCGCCGCCGAACATGGCCATGCGCTGGCTGCAAAAGGGCAGCTTCACCCACCAACCCCACAGCCACATGATCTGCACGGACTGCCACGGCGTCGCAAAGGCCAGCAAGGACACCGCCGACATCCTCCTCCCCACGCAGAAATCCTGCGCCGAATGCCACCGCGCCCCGCAGACCGCAAGCATGTCGGCGGGCGAACAGCGCGCGCAGGCTGCGGGCGACGGCCAGTCACTTGCCGCAAAGCAGCGCGAGCACGGCGGCATCAAGTGGGACTGCCAGGCATGCCACGTCTTCCATTCCACCGCGGCCCCCGCACTCGCGGAAAGGAACGCGCCCGCATACGGCTCTCCTGCCGGTGCCAAGTCGCCGGCGCGCTGAAGCGCCCGCGTTTCCTGGTGCGTCACGCCCGCTTGTCGCAGGAGCGGGCATGGCGCGGAGGATGGAAGATTGCAGATGGATGTCGAAACGTTTGCCAGTCCGAGGGGGGGGCTTGTGCGCGGGCTGCGCGGACTGCCTGGAAAAACGTGACAGGCTCAGCCGAATCTCCCGGCTCTGAACCTTGGGCGTTGAAAGCCCTTCCTCACGCAGCCCGGCCCTGCATTTCGTCGGCCTTGTGCGCGACTTCGAGCACCAGCGACTGCCAGTTCGTCTGGATGCTCCGGGGATACGGCTCGGTGTCATGCACTTCGGAGACCCTGCCGGCCTGCCAGCCGGAGATTTCCGCGAAGGCGTCGTAGCCCAGCTTTTTCGTGCCGTCCTCCATCAGCAGGAGAGCGTGGACGACGTTGCCCTTTTCAAAATACACGCGGCCGCTGCGCCGGTTGTTTGTGAATTCCAGGATGCTCGACGCGCCGCTCATGCACTTGAGCTGCACGATGTCGAGCGGGGTGAGCCCGCTGAGCGTCGCGCGGAAATTCGATCCCTCCTCGGTGTCCTGCCCGGTCCAGCCCAGCATCTTGCAAATCGCCGAGCAGAGCTTCGTGACCTGGAGCGGCTTGCTGAAGATTTGCACCACGCCGAGCTGCTCCGCGCGGAGGCGGTGATGATCCGAGGGCGTGGAGGTCACGATGATGGCGCTCGCATCCGGCTGGAGCACGGAGGCGTCGCAGAGAAAGTCAATCCCGTCCCCGTCCGGCAGCCCGATGTCCACGATGAAAAGATCCACGGTCTGTTCCGCCATGCGCTCATGCGCCTCGGCGATCGTCCCGGCGATGATCAGATTGTAGGGGCAGGGGAGGGAACTCAGCGCATTGCGCACGAAGAACTGCAAGGTGCTGACGTCCTCAACGAGTAGAATTGTGGCGGTTGCGTGGGTCATCGGGCGAGTTTTCGTGCCTTTGAGAAAGCACCCGCCGGGCCAGAGCCGGGGACAGAGCTGCATTTGTGCGGGAATTCTTCATTTTTTCCCGAGCCCTCTGTCCGGCGAAGCGCCTCGACTCTCCTGCCGGAGGGCGTCACTGTGGAGGCATGAAAGCAGACCTCCCACCGCTGGAAATCGGAACGCCCTGCCCGCGCAAATGGGGCGACATGACCGGCGATGCAAAACGGCGCTTCTGCGAGCACTGCCAGCTCCACGTCCACAATCTCTCCGCGATGCCGCCCGGCGAGCGCACGCGGTTTGTCGCGGAGACTCGCGGGCGCGCGTGCATCACCTACGAGCTGCGCGCGGATGGCACGATGGTCACAGCGTCGCGCTGGGACTGGGTGCTGCGCCCGCTGCGGGCCGTCGGTGCGCTCCTCGCGGCGATTCTGCCGTTCGCATTTTCATCGTGCGTCACGCGGCGGACTGCCGGTGTGCCGATGCCGCCGCGCGATGTCTCCGCGCAGAGTGAGCAGCAAAAGCTCGGCAGGGTGCAGGTTCTTGGCGAAGCGATGCCGGTGAAGAAGCCGGCGGAGCGGCAGTAGGATTGCGCTGCCCGCCGCAGGGCGCGCTTCCCGGGTGGAGCATGCGACTCGCGTGCTGTTTTCGGCGACCCGCCGAAAACATGCGACGGTGCCGCGCACCGGGCTGCGTGCGCAGATTTGGGACGCGCCCGGTGGATCGAAACGCAAGCGGCAAACACACCTTCTGCGGGTGTCTGCGGCCAGTGGCCGCAGACGGCACGCGAGTCGCGTGCTCCACCCGGGAGTCGGCGCTGCCGGCTTGCCCCGCGTTCCGCGGATGCCCATGCTGCGCGCGTGCTTTCCCAAATCACACGCCACATCGAGGAACTGCTGAACCACGCAAACACGGGTGACTATCCCGGCGCGCACAACGGCCTGCAGATCGAAAACAGCGGGCCTATCTCGCGCGTGTGTGCGGCGGTGGATGCGTGTGAGGCGGTGCTCACCGAGGCGGCGTGCGTGCCGGGCACGCTCCTGCTCGTGCATCACGGCCTGCTGTGGGGCGGTGCGCGCGCGTTCACGGGCGCGCTGCGGAGAAAATTGAAGATCGCGTTCGATGCGGATCTTGCGGTCTTCAGCTCGCACCTGCCGCTCGATCTCCACGCGAAGCTCGGCAACAACGCGCTGCTCGCGAAAGCGCTCGGCCTGCGAAAATGCGCGCCCGCATTTCAGTCGAAAGGACAGGCCATCGGTGTCGTCGGCAATGCGGACGCGAGCCGTGGGGAGTTTGCGCGGAGCATCGAGAAGGCGGTCGGTGGCGCGGTGAAGCTCGCACCCGGCGGCCCGGCGCGCGTGCGGCGCATCGGCGTCGTCACGGGCGGCGCAGGGGATCTTGTGTCGGAGGCCGCCGCGCTCGGCTGCGACACATTCGTCACGGGAGAGGGCGCGCACCACACGTTCACACTCGCGGAGGAACTCGGCGTGAATCTTTTTTACGCCGGCCACTACGCCACGGAAACATTCGGCGTGAAGGCGCTCGCGCAGCACGTCGCGCGGAAATTTCGGAAGCCCTGGGAATTCATCCACCATCCCACGGGGCTGTGAGCCTCGGTGCCCGGTGCTACGGCAGCGTGAACGCCATCCACGCATCGCCCGTCGCTCCGCCGAGTTTCCCGCCGCCGGTCACGGGCACGACGATGAATTGCTTGCCGTTCACCTCGTAGCTCGCGGGCGGCGCGGTCGAGTGCAGCGGAAGTTGGTAGCTCCACAGTTCCGCGCCGTTGTCGGCATCAAATGCGCGGATTTTTTTGTCGCGCGTGCCGCCCGCGATCACGAGTCCGCTGGCGGTGCTCATGCAGCCGCCGAAACTTTCCTGCCCCGTCTTCGGCGTTCCGCGCGCCGCGAGTTCGGCATATTCGCCGAAGGGAACCTGCCACGCGATGCGCCCCGTGTTCAGATCGAGGCAGGTCAGCGTGCCCCACGGCGGCTTGCAGCCGGGATAGCCCTCGTGATCCACGAGGCGGTTCCATCCGGCGAAAGTCCAGCGCGGCACCGCGTTCGGATCCACCGGCGGGATGGGACGGTCGCGGCAGAGGAGAAAATCGAGCAGCGGCTTGAGCTGCTCCTCGCTGAATTGCGGCTGCGGCGGCATCCCGTTGCGGCCATTTTTGATCTGCGAGCGAATTTCGTCCTCCTTCAATCGCAGCCGCACTCCGCGCAGCGGCGGCGAGTGCGCGATGCCCTTGCGATCCGCTCCGTGGCACGCTGCGCAGAAGGTCAGAAAAACTTTCTCGCCCTCGGTCGCAGGCTTCAGCGGCTCGGGATCGCTGTCGCGGAAACACGTCACGAACCACGGGATTTCATTCGAGGTGACGAACAGTTTTCCATTCCGCGGATCGGACGACGCGCCCGTCCACTCCGCGCCGCCGTGGATGTTGAAGAGCAGCGTCGGCTTTGCCTCATCAATGCTCGGATACTGCCCGGAATTCGACCGCTGCACGACGGGCAGCACGACCGCCTGCGCCTCGGGGGACGCGGGCATTTCCGCGAGCGTGTAGGCCTGCCGCGCGAATGGCTGCGGCAGCAACGGCATCGGCTGCATCGGCGCGGGAATGTCGCCGGGCAGCACACGGCCCGTCACTTTCACGAGGCGAAAATCGAACAGCGGCGCGCCCGTCACACGATCGAGCAGCAGCGTGTTGCCGAGCTTCGTGACTTGCGCGACCGCATCCACGCGCACGGATTTTCCGCCTGCGGCGGGGCGCTCGACGGTGACGAGGTTCGGCGGCGCAGGGATGTCCCAGTCCCACACGTCGTGGCGGATTTCCTGAAAGTGCCACAGGCGTTTTCCCGTGAGTGCGTCGAGCGCGATGACACAATTGGAAAACAGATTCTCGCCCGTGTGGCCGTGGCCGATGTAGTTCGGCTTCGGCGAGCCGGTGGCGACATAGGCGATGCCGCGCGATTCATCGAGCGCCATGCCGCCCCAGCAGTTCGCGCCCTGCTCGATGCGGCTCCAAGTCTCGTGGCCGTATTCGCCCGCGTCTGGCTTTGTCTTGAAAGTCCACAGCATCGCGCCGCTGCGCACGTCGTAGCCATGCACGTCGCCCGCGTAGCCCGCGACGACGAGCACATGCCGATGCACCGCGCCGACCGTGCTCGTGCCCGGTGCGATGAACGTGCGCCCGTGCTCCCCAAATGCGTCGAGCGCTTTCCCCGATTTCGGATCGAGCGCGTAGAGCCAGTTGCCCGCGCCGAAAATCACGCGCGCCGGATTCCGCGCGTCGCCCGGCCAGTGCAGCAGTCCGCGCCGCGCGGGCTGGTCTTCGAGTCGGCGGCCTTCCTTCGGCGGTTCAAAGCGCCACAGCTCTTTGCCGTTCGCCGCGTCGAGCGCGACGATGTTCCAGCCCGCAGTCGGCGCGAACATCACGCCGTCCACGATGATCGGGTTGCACTGGATGTTCGCCGTGCCGTCCTTCGAGTGGTATTCCCACGCGGGCTTGAGTTGGGCGACGTTCGACTTGTTGATATGCGTGAGCGACGAGAAGCGGTTTGATGTCGGCCCGCCGAGGGAGCGATCCCACCGCTTGAAATCGTCGAGCTTCGGCCAGCCGTTCGCGCGCGTGAGATCCTCCGTCTTCGCTGCGGGGATGATGAACGTTTCAGGCACGCTCGCGGCCTTCACGGGCTTCTTCCACGAGCGCGGCACGGGCTTTTTGCCATCAGATTTTCCATCGAGCTGCGGCACGAGCCATTGCAGTCCGTCGAGATTGTCGAGCAGCCGCAGCTCGGCGTCCTCGCCGGTGTGGTTGAGGATTCCGATCGGCCCGCGCCAGCCGCTGTCGCGGATGATTTTCAGCAGCCCGAGATCGAGTTCACCCTGCGCGAGCGGCAGGATCTTTTCGCCGTGTTCGTCGCCGCCGGGCGACATGCCGTTGAGATTCAGCGCGAGCAGGTGCGGCTTCATCTGCTCCAGCAATTTTGCGAAGCGCTCCACATGCCCGTGGCCATGGTGCTGGTTGTACACGATGCCGACGTTCTTCACGCCGTCGCGCGCGAGGCGCTCGATGATTGCGATCTGGTTCTCGGGTTCGCCAAACCAGCCGCCGTGATTGTAGAGCGCGACCTGGATGCCGAGCGGCGCGGCGGCATCCGCGATTGCCCTGATGCGCTTCGCTTCTGTTTCGATGCGCGCCTGTTGCTCCGCGGCATCCTTCGTCTGCGCGCCGCCCCCGGTCACCCAAAGCTGCGGCTTCACGCCATGGCGCTGGAAAAGTTCGAGCGTCTTCTTCGCCTCGTCGTTGAGCGATCCGGGAAACCACCACGCCGTCAGCTCGATGCCGTGGCGCTTGAGCGCATCGAGTTCCGCGTCCCAGCCCGGGATGTGCTCCGCGCGGCAGTCGTATGCGAATTTTTTGACACCCAGCTTTTCCAGCATCGCCGCGCGCTCCTCGGACGTGCGCTTTTTCGAGTCGAAAGGCACGATGCACCACGCGACGAGGTTGTCCTTTTCAAACAGCCCGCCCTCCGCGGCGCGGACGGGGAACACGAGTGCGAGGAGCGCGAGGAGCGGGAGAAAAATGCGGGGCTTCACACCGCGATCTTCCGTCGGAAATCCGCCGGAAAGCCAGCGCGGAATGTGAGTCCTGTACACGAAAGCGCCGCCGCAGCGTGTGGCGCTGCGGCGGCGTGGCGTGTGTCGTGAATTACAGCGAGCCGAGGAATTCCAGCAGCGCCGCGGAGTCGGGTGGGTTCATTTTTGCAAAGCGATCACGCGAAGCCTTGCCCTGGCCGTCGTGTCCGCGGATGGCCGCATCCATCGTCGGCGCGCGTCCGTCGTGGAGGTACGTGCGGCGCTGGTGCAGGCCCCAGAGCGGAGTCGTCCGCATCTCGCGCGCGGTCGCCGCGGATTGCGCGATGCCGTCGCCGAGCGCGCCCATGTCGTGCAGCAGCAGGTCGGAGTAAAGGTTCACCGGCTTGTTGCTCAGTGCGGCGACGGGGCTCGCACCGGTCATGAGCTGCGGGACGTGGCAGATCGCGCAGCCGATGTCCGTGAAAAGCTTCTGCCCTGCGAGTGCCCTTGCCGTGAATGGCCGCGGGTGCGGCGGCGCGAGCAGGCGCTGGAAGTCCGCGACTGTGTCAATGTCCGAGCGGTTCGTGAGCGGGTTCACCTCGTCTTCGGGATCCAGGGTGAGGTCGAACTGCGCGAGCAGCGCGGCATTTCCGTTCGGCGCATTCTCGTGCGGGAAGAACCGGTTCGTGATGCCCATTTCATTCAGATACGCATCCGCGGAAAAACCGAGGATGCTCGAGTGCTGGTTTTTCATCCCGAGCCGTCCGACGCGCTGCGTGCCCGTCGCGACATCTGTGATGATGGCCGCCTTGCCGGTGATGCCGTCCACGGAGGGACGCAGCGCGAGCGCCTGCAGCGTGGCGTCCGAAATCGCCTCGACCAGCCCGAGCCCGTAGAGTGGCGGAGTCTGCCGGCGCGCGATGGTGTTCGCCTCGCGCGGGATGTGTTCGCGCACGGCGGGATCGATCGCCTTTTCCTGAAGCAGCGAGCCGCCGAGCGATTCGAGAGGGTCAAAGACGCCATTCACGGTGCGTCCGAAGCGCGTGACAAAAGTCGGGCTCGACCCGCCCGGCGTGGGCCTGGTGTGGCACGACACGCACGACACATTGTTGAAGATCGGTCCGAGCCCGCTCTCCGGGGTCTCGATGTTCAGGAACTCCTCCTTGCCCGCGGTGTACAGCGCGAGTTCCGCAGCCGTGAGCCCCGGCAGCGGGCCGCCGGCCTGCGGGGGAGGGGGCGGGAGGGTTTGAGGCGGGGGCGGATTTTGCCTTGGTGGCTGGCCTTGGGGAGGCGGCGGTTGATGGTGTGGCCCTTGCGGCGGCGGTGGCTGAAGCGAACCAGGAGGCGGGCCATGCATCGGTGGCTTGGATTGCGGCGGCGGCGGCGGGAATTTTCCTGCGGGGGCGTTCTGTGCGACTGCTGCCGCGGCCAGGAGCATGAATGCTCCCGCTGCGCCGATGTGTCTGCGGAGGTGTCGTTTCATGGGGGTAGTCTGGCGAACGTCTGTAAAGTCCCTGTGTCCCGTTCGCCGGTCTTTTGTAAAGACCGGGTAAAAATGCGCTAAATCGGCAGTTATTTCGGCGCTGCGGGAGCGGCTAGAGAATCTCGACGGGCTGCACATTCATCGCCCGGAGCGCCTCGGCAAATTTCGCCCCGCACGCTGCGCCGCGGTAGCGCGCGATGTTTGCTTTTGCGACCTGCGCACCATCGGGTTCCGCGGCGTCGAACGGCTTGTTGCGCACGAATGCCATGAGCTGCCCGAGCCATTCCATCGCGGGAATCCAAGTGTCGGTCGTGTTTACAAAGGTGTTCGGCTCGAAGCCGATCGTGTGGCCCGGGCCGTTGTCGTAGCAATAGATCTGCCGCGGTGTGCGCGCCTTCGGATCATCGAGGATCGATCCCGGCTGGCGCAGCGCGATTTTGCTCAGCGCCGCCGCCGCCTCGTGATCCGGGTGGCGGTCGTGATGCCACAGCATGAATGCCACGTCCGGCGCGACCTCCGCGACGACGCGCGCGACGGCCTTCCTGCTCTCTCGCGTCACCTCGATGCCGCCTGATGCAAAATCGAGGAAGCGCATCTCGATTCCGTGAAAGTGCGCAAGCTCCGTGCTCACCTTGATCAGTTCGCGCTCGCGGCCCTTCACCGGCGGCCAGTTTGTGTAATCGCCGATGAGCGCGAGCACGACTACGCGCCAGTCCTTGCGGATTGCGTCGAGGAGGATGCCGGGGATGCCGAACACGCAGTCATCATAGTGTGCGCCGATGGCGAGGAGGGTTTTGGCCATGAGGTGAACATCCGACATCGGACATTGAAAATTCAACATTCAAAGTCGGACGGCGCGGGGCGAGGGGCCGGCGCTGAATGTTGAATGTGCCTTGTGGAAATGATCGGTGCGGTGCTCCGAATGGTTCCTTTTGAATCACGCAAAGGCGCAAAGGCGCGACGCAAATCATCGCCCTTTGCGCCTCCGCGCCTTTGCGTGAGCACTGCCTGATGTTGGTTTCCACAGAGCATGCCGGACGTTGAACGAGTCTCGGCGCTCGCGAAAATTCCCCGACGCACTACACTCCCCGCCATGCGAATCGCATTCTCACTTCCCGCACTCCTGCTCGCGGCATTCACCGTCTCCGTCAGCGCGCAGGATGGCGTCGCGCCGAAACCCGATGCGAAACCCACGCCCGCGGAAAAACAGGCGTCCACGCCGGAGGGAACGGGGCCGCGCTCCGACCTTTCCAACGCCGGGCCCGCGGTGAGGCTCTCGACGCTGCCGGGGCGCTACCAGTTCCTGCTCACCGAGGCGATGCGGCGTTTCCAGGTGCGCGATTTCAAGGGCGCGAAGGACTATGTGGATCGCGCGGACGAGGTGCTGCCGCCGACCGCGTGGTCGCTGAATGTCCGCGGCGCGATCGCGATCGAGGAGCGTGACTTTGATCGCGGCTACAAGTTTTGCTCGGATGCGCTGAAGCTCGACCCCGGCTTTTTTCCGGCAAAATTCAACATCGGCGAGATCCCGTTCCTCCAGGCGAAGTACGCCGAGGCGCGAGGCCTGTGGCTGAAGCTTCTTGCCGCCGTGCGGCCCGGCGACTCGTCATCGGAACTGCTGATCTACCGCATTTTCCTGACGTATCTTCTCGAGAACGATTTCGGGCACGCGAACGAGTGGATGGAAAAAATCCCGTTCCCCTCGCAGACGCCCGCCTACCAGTACGCGCATGCGGCGTGGTCGCGGCAGAAGGGCGAGACTGCAAAATGGGACGAGTGGATCCGGAGCGCCGCATACGTGTGGCCTGAGCAGAAGCGATCGGAATTCATGGACGTGCTTATCCAGCTCGGCTGGCTGAAACGCGAATGACGGGGAAGTTGAGGGTTGAAAGTTGAGAGTTGAGAGGGGATGAGGCGCGTGCGCGCGGAGCCGCTGCCACTCAACTCTCACCTCTGACCTCTCACCTCTCAACTGTGCTCGACTTCCTCCTTCGCATCGCACTGCGGCTCATCGAGCCGATCGCCCTGATCTGGCTGGGGTTGATTTTTCTCACGCTGCTGCTGCGCCGGCGGCGGCAGATGATCCCGTGCATCGCGTGCGCGCTGCTCACGCTGCTCGTGACGATCATCGGCGGCACGGATTTTTCCTCGTGGCTGCTGCTGCGGCTGGAGAGGCCGTGGACCGCCAGGAAACTGATCGACCTTCCCACGGCCGATGCCGTCGTGGTGCTCGGCGGCGGGGCCGAGGGATCGAAACACGATGTGGACGGCGTGCGGCTGACGCCCGCCGGCGATCGCATCCTCACCGGACTGGAGCTGATGCGCTGGGGCCGCGCGCCGGTGCTGGTCGTCGGCGGCGGCATGTCGCGCGTGGATGATGTGGACAAGGTCGAGAGCGATCTCATCCGCACGCGCATCGGCGACTGGAAGCCGCCGATGTCGTGGGCGATCGTCAGCCTCGGCGCTGCTGCGGACACGCACGACGAGGCGCTGCGCCTCGTGCCGCTGGCGAAGGATCGCGGCTGGAAAAAGATCCTGCTCGTGACCTCCGCGAGCCACATGCGCCGCGCGGTCGCCGTCTATCGCGCGGCAGGCTTCGAGGTCGAGCCGGCGCCGTGCAATTTCATCGCCTGGGGCAACGCGCGTCCGCCGTCATTCCGCATCGGCATCCCGTCGTGGTACGGCTTCGAGGTCTTCAGCATCTGGCTCCACGAATACGCGGGCTGGAAAATCTACGCGCGCAGGGGCTGGCTCGGCGAAAAATAGGCCGTGCGCGGCGCGCGAGGGCACAACTTTTTTACAACCGGATCACTTCGCACTGACATTCCGACGCCGCTTCCGCGCAAACTTGATCCCATGAAAACCTCCGGCCCCGCAGTGCTCATCGGAAACATCGCCGTCCTCGCGCTCGGTGCGCTGCTGGCGTTCGCCGGGACGAAGCCGGCCGCGCCGGAGTACGTCGCGCACGAATGGGGCACGTTCACCTCGGTGCAGGGCGCGGATGGCGTGCAGTTCGAGTGGAATCCATTCATCGCGCCCGAGCTGCCGAAATTCGTGTACGACATCGCGAGGCAGCCCGCGACGGGGAAGCCCGCCGTGATCCCCGGCGTGGTCATCGCCGGAAAGACCGGCACGGCCTCACGCCAGCGCATGGAGACGCCGGTGATTTATTTTTACTCGGGAAAGGAGCGCACCGTGGATGTGGATGTGCAGTTCTACGGCGGGCGCATCACCGAGTGGTATCCGCAGCTCACGAACGCAACGGCGCAGAGTCCGCGATCCGCCGGCATTCCCTGGCCGATGCGGACGCGCGCAAGCATGCGCTGGACGGATGTGCAGCTCCGCCCCGGTGCGGATGAGGCGAAACTTTTCCCGCACGACGCCACCGGGAGCCACTACTATGCAGCGCGGGCGACGGACGCCGTGCCGCTGCGCGTGAAGTCGCAGGGCGGCGCGGAGGAGCACGAGAAATTTCTGTTTTACCGCGGCGTCGCGGAATTCGAAGCCCCGCTGCTCGTGCGGCAATTCGGCGACCACGCGGAGAACCTGCAGCTCCAGAACCGCGCGAAGCAGCCGCTTGGCGCGCTCTTTCTCTACGCCGTGCATGGCGAACGCGCGGCGCTCGTGCCCGTCGCGAAAATGAAGGACGGCGAATTCCGGCAGGTGGACTTTGACTTTGAAAAACTCGCGCGCCCGCTCCCCGAAGTCCGCGCGGACATCGCTGCGAGGCTGCGCGCCGCGCTCACCGCCGAGGGCCTCTACGAAAAGGAAGCCGCCGCGATGGTGGCGACGTGGGATGATTCGTGGTTTGCCGAGCAGGGCACGCGCGTGCTCTACACGCTGCCGCAGGCGTGGACGGATGGCATCCTGCCGCTCACCATCACGCCCGCGCCGGCGGAAGTGCGCCGCGTCTTCGTGGGACGCGCCGAAATGATCACGCCCGCGACGGAGTGGGCGCTGCTGCGCGAAGTCGTGCGCTTTGCCGATGGCGATGCTGCGGCAAAATCCGCCGCGGTGAAAGCCGTGCAGTCGCTCGGGCTCGGGCGGTTCACCGCACCTGCGCTCACCCGTGCCGCCTCGACGGGCCCGCAGGCGAACGCGTTTCGCAACGCTGTCGCAGCGATCACGGAAAGCATCCGCCCGCCCGTGCCGTCGCCGCTCGCGAAGGCCGGCGATCGTGTCGCCTTTTGATCTGGTAAAAAAAGGCGGCGCGCCGAAGCCGCGATTTTTCCGCGCTCCGCGTTCAGCGTTCAGGCGAGCGACGGCACCGCCTCGCACTTCTCCCGCCAGCCGGGGAAATTCCACCCATTTGGAAATGCGCGGCACTGCGCGGGCTTCACCGCTTGCAGGCGGCAGTCGCGCCCGTCGAGCCACTCGCACGAGCCGTCCGTCATTTCCAGGAGCGAGAGCCCCCGCCGGTCGGGACGCAGCCGCGTGTGCCGCGCGATGAAGGCCTCCGCGCCCATCCCGACGTGCGCCGCGATGGCCGCGATTTCCTCCTGCCCCACGCGCACGACGCCGGGCCAGCGGCAGCAGTTCGTGCAGCGCTGGCAGGTGTAGTGGATGTGGCGTTCCTCCGGCACGGTGCGGCGTGTGCGGCAGGGCGGCGGATGTGTCGAGTGGGAAAGCGATTTCCGGGCATCTCCTCCGGCGGAATTCGGGAGCGGGGGAACCTCCGGCGCGGCACTCGCGGGAGCGTCTTGGTAACAGCATATTCAGTGGTGCGCCGCCGCCAAACGGATATGTCCGAGCGGCAAACAATGGACGCAGTACCCGACAGAATGGCATCTGGAGAACCACACTCACCCGCGAAACACGCGGGAGAGCATGGCGCGCGGACGAATTTCATCCAGTGCGGCCAGTGTACGGAAATGTTCGCGAAAGGCACACTCGTCTGCCCGCGCTGCAATCGCACGAACAGCCGCAGCCCCGTCATCCTTGGCCTCAAGTTTCTCGCGTTGGTCGCCTTTGTCTGCCTCGTGAACTGGGTCGTGCGGACCATCGCCGGCAACGGCGGTGTCGCGGGGATGGATTCGATCACCGTGCTGCCCCAGCCGGCGGCGGCGACCACGAGTGGGCCGGACGTGCGATTTTAAGCCTGTACGGCACTGCGCGGTGAGCTGGGAGGCATGGGTCGGGGCGAGTGTCCCGGCGGGACCACGGAAATTAGCCGGTGGCGCGAGCCACCAGATCACCGGGAAAAACGGCAGTTCTGGGCTTCAGCCCGAACACGCACCTTTCGCGCTGGGACCCCGGACTACTTTTTCCCGCTCTCGTTCGCGAGGTTCAGCAGGTACTGCTCGACGAGCGCGCCGTATTCCTGCGGATATTTTTCGCGGAGCGACTGCTGGATCGCCGCACGCTCGCGTGCGGGGAGGCCGATGAAGTCCGTCTTTTTCAGGGCCGCCTCGCGTGCGCCGCGCTCGACGGCTTTCGGATCGCCGGGCGTGTAAGTTTCCGCACCCTGCGACGGGCCGGTGCTCGCCTGTGAAGATTTTCCCGGGCCCTGGCCTTGCCCCTGACCGGGCTGAGTGCCCTGTCCTTGACCCTGACCTTGACCCTGACCTTGACCTTGCCCTGGCATCGGCGCGCCGCTTTGCGAAGGCGAGAGGCCGGCCTGCTGCGCGGCCATCGAGGCTTGCGCCTGCGCGAGTGATTGCGATGCGCCCTGTGCGGATTGCTGCGCGGCGGCGTTTTGTCCGGCATTGGCCTGCGAGGTCGCGGCGGCGAGTTGCTGCGCGGCCTGCTGCATCGCCTGCTGCGCTGTCGGTGAAGATTGCGCGGCACCTTGTGCGGAAGCCTGTGCTGCATTTTGCGAGGCTTGCGCGAGCTGCTGGCCGGCCTGCTGCATCGAGGCCGCGGCCTGCGCCTGCTGCGGCGCCCCCTGCGCGGCCTGCGCGGCGGCCTGCGCCATCTGCTGCGCCTGCTGTGCGGCTTGCGCCGCCTGTTGCGCGGCTTGTGCGGCCTGACCTGCCTGCTGCGCGGCCTGCTGGTTTGCAGCTTGCGCGGCGGGCTGTCCGGCCTGCGCAGCCTGCTGTGCTCCCTGCGCTGCGGCTTGCTGTGAATTTTTTGCGGCCTGTGCCGCTTGCTGCGCAGCTTGCGCCGCCTGACCTGCCTGCGCTGCGGCTTGCTGGGCAGCCTGTGCCGCCTGCTGCTGCGCGGCTTGCTGAGCCTGCTGTGCGCCGGGTTGATTTCCCGCCTGCGCGGCCTGCTGCTGTTGCGCGGCCATCTGCTGCGCATTTTGTGCGGCCTGCTGTGCGGCTTGCGCGGCTTGGGCTGCCTGTTGCGCAGCCTGCGCGGCTTGCTGTGCCGCGGGATGGTTGTCGGCTTTCGCGGCCTGCTGTTGCGCGGCTTGCGCGGCATCGGCGGCTTGCTGCGCGGCCTGTGCGGCCTGCTGTGCGGCTTGCGCTGCATTCTGCGCGGCCTGCTGTCCGTTTTGCTGCGCGGCCTGCTGGAGATTTGCCTGCGCCTGCTGCACCTGCTGCTGCGCCTGCGCGAGTTGCTGCTGTGCCGCGGCCATCTGCGCGGCCTGCTGCGCGGCGTCCGCGGGATTGGCGGGCTGGCCGGGCGCGTTCTGTGCCTGCTGCTGTGCGGCGGCGGCCTGCGCCTGCGCGAGCTGCTTTGCGGTCTCTGCGAAATTTTGCGCGGCTTGCTCCGCTGCGGCGCGGCCTTCGTCGGGCTTGTTTGCCTGCATCGCCTGTTCGCCTTTTTGTGCCTGCATGGCCGCGGCCTGCGCGGGCTGCGCGGCTTGCGGGGCCTCCATCTTTGCACGCTGTGCGAGCTGCTCGGCGCGGCGCGCGATGTCCTGCTGCGCGGCGGCGTCCGGCTTTTCGGCCTTCGCGATCGCGGCCTCCTCCTTTGCGAGATTTTCGGCGACCTTTTGGAGCTGTGCGAGATCCTTTGCCTTGTCTCCGCTCTTCGCGGCGAGCGCCTCGGCTTCGTCGGCGCGGCGTTTCAATTCCGCGTGCGCCGCCGCGAGCTGCGCGAGGGCCGCGTCCTGCTGCTGCGCGGCCTGCGGCGCGTTTGCATCCTGCATCGCGGCGCGGGCCTCCTGCATTTTTCCGGTCGCGTTTTTCACCGCGTTCGCGGCCTGCGGCACCTCGGCGATTTTCTGCGCGAGCGCGTCCGTCTTGCCGACGAGTTCACCCTGCTGATCCTCGATCTTGCCGAGCTGCATGTCCTTCTGGCGCTGCTCGGTTTCAAAGCGTGCGCGGACTTCCGGGTCCGCGCGCAATGCGGCTGCCGGCAGGCTGCGCAGGCGCTGCGGGAGCCCTTCGGTGCCGTCGTTCGCGGCGAGTTTTTCCGCGAGCCATTTGTCAAAGTCCGCGGGCTTCCGCTGCTGCGCAGTCGCATCGCGCAACTGCCGTTGCTCGGTGATCACTTCGGCGAGTTCGCGCTCCGCCTTGCGCAGCGCCTCGGGGCCCTGCTCGCGCGGGGCGATCTGGCGCGCGACTTTCCGCAGCTCGTCGCGGGTCGCCTTTTCATCCGCGGCGGCCTTGAAAACCTGCGCGGCCTTCAGCGACTCCGCGGCGCGCTCGGCGACGGGCTCGGCCTGCTCGATCTGTTTTGCCGCGGCCTTGAAAGATTCCGCCGTGCCCGCGTTCTCGGGGTTTGCAGCGAGGCGCGCGATCTTGCCGCGGATCATTTTCATCTCCTCCGCGATGGCCGACTGCTCGCCGAGCTGCGTCGTGACTTGCGCCTGCTCGGCTGCGGCGGGATTTGCAAAGCGCAGGCCGGCGGTCATCCGCGCGAGTTCGATTCCATTCTGGAGATTGCGCGCCTGCCGGTCCGCAAGCTCGTGCAGTTGCCGCGAAATCTCCGCCGCCTCCTGTTCGCGCAGGTGCTCGGCGAGGATGCGCTGGATCGCGGTGACGATCTGCTTCTGCGCGGTGAACGCATCGGCGACGGTCTTCACCGCAGCGTCCGGGCTGGTCGCCGCGCGCGCGCGCTGGAGAAGATCCACGACCTGCCGCATCTCGGTGGTGGAGAGCGAGCCGAGCGACTCGCGCACGCGGCGAACTGCGGCGGCATCATCGCCTGCGAGATTGTTGCGTTCGTATTCGCCGAGCATCGCGTCGAGCGTGTCGGCGAGGAGCTTTGTCTCGCCCTGGATGTGCGTCTGCTTTTGCTCGCTCTCGCGGATCTTTGCGGACGGGAGCTGTGCCAATGCGAGGCCGGCACCGGCACCGAGCATGGCGAGTGCGAGGAACGATTTCGCGGAGAGGAGCGGAGGGACTTTCATGCGGAGGAAGGTGAAGGCCGAAGGGTAGTCAGAGGCGTGCCCGTTGTCGCGGAAAGAATCACGGTGCGAGTCCAAGCATTCCGGCCCGCGACGGTGGACTGAGACGCAACTTGAACACCGCCAGTTTTTCCACGAATTACCCGCCATGAAGCCGCGCTTTTTTCTCCCCTTGCTTGCCCTGATCCTCCCGCTGCGCGCGGAGGAGCCGGATTATTTTCCCGCGGTCGCAAAGCTGATCGAGGATCGCTGCCTCGACTGCCACTCTGCCGATGATCCGGATGGAAAGCTCATGCTGGAAAAATACGCGGACATTTTGAAGGGCGGCGAGAGCGGCGCGGTGGTGAAGGCCGGGAAGGGGAGCGAGAGCCTGCTCGTGAAATATCTGCGCGGTGAAGTGGAGAAGGACGGGAAGAAAAAATTCATGCCGCCGGGGAAGCGCGACAAGCTGTCGGCGGACGAGATTGAGAAGTTTGTGAAGTGGATTGATGCGGGCGCGAAGCCGCCGCATCGCGAGATGGCGAAAAAGATTGTGGAGGTGCCGAAGGTCGCGCCGCACGGTTCGCCGCGCGTGGCGGTGAATGCGCTCGCGTTTTCCGCGAAGGCGAAGCTCGTGGCGGTGGGACGAGGTTCGGTGGTGGAACTCGTGGATCCGGTTTCGCAGGTGGCGGTGAAAAAATTTGAGGGGCATCGCGGCGAGGTGAATGCGCTCGTGTGGTCGGCGGATGGCGCGCAGCTTTTCGCGGCGTCGGGCGAAAATGCGATCGAGGGCGAGGTGCGGCAGTGGGATGTGGCGTCCGCTAAAGTGGCACGCACTTTCACCGGGCATCGCGACATGATCTACGCGCTCGCCCTTTCTCCCGATGGCAAGACGCTCGCGACGGGGAGCTACGATCAGAAGATCAAGCTGTGGAATGTTGCGGATGCGAAGGAGCGGAAGACTTTGAGCGGACACAATGGCGCGGTGTTTGCGCTCGCATTTCGTCCCGATGGAAAATTGCTCGCGAGCGCGAGCGCGGATCGCACGGTGAAGCTCTGGGATGTCGCGAGCGGTGAGCGGCGCGACACGCTGAGCCAGCCGACGAAGGAGCAGTTTGCAGTCGCGTGGAGTGCGGATGGCAAGCGGCTCGCGGCGGCGGGCGCGGACAATCGCATCCGCGTGTGGAGCGTGTCGCCCGATGCGAAGGAGACGACGAATCCGCTCGTGGTCGCGAAGTTTGCGCACGAGCAGGCGATCCTTCGGCTGGTGTGGAGCGCGGATGGTGCGGCGATGCTGAGTTCCGCGCAGGATGGCACGGTGCGCGTGTGGGACGCGGCGGAGGTGAAGGAGCGCGTGCTGCTGGAGAAGCAGCCGGACTGGCCGACAGCGCTCGCCTTTTCCGGCGACAATGTGGTGACGGGGCGCGCGGATGGGACGCTGGTTTTTTACGATACGAAAAGCGGCAAGGTGATCGCGCCGCCAAAGAGCGGGATGCGGGGTAGGGCGGGCATTCTGCCCGCCGTGCTGCGTATTCTACGCAGCACGGCGCGGACGGCGAGTGATGAACTTCACATTTCGACGTCCGATGTGCCGGGTAGGATACCCGGCACGGCGGGCGAGGACGCCCGCGCTACCCGCGGCACGCCGAACTTGCAGGCGGATGTCGTCGCTCCTTGCGAGTCATACGCGAAGCATGGAAGAAGGATTTTCTGTCAGGCGAAGAAGAAGGCGATGGAGAAGCCTGCGCCACCGCCGAAGGGGCCGTTTGTCTCGGGCATTTCGCCGCGGGCGATCGAGCGAGGGAAGATGATCGAGATGAAACTGACCGGCGCGAATCTGCCGTCGCTTGTCTCGGTGAAATGCGAGGATCCGCGCGTGCGGGTGTTCGCGGCGGAGTCGGAAAAGGGTGCGGTGCCGCTGATCATTTCCACTCCGGCGAATCTTCCGCGCGGCGGCTACGCGCTCGTGGCGAGCGGTGCGGACGGAAAGGAAATCGGGCGCGCGACGCTGCGTGTCGAGGACATCGCGGTGTTCGATTTCCCCGCGGGCACGACGATGCAGAAACTGACCGCGCTCCCAGCGAATGTGTGGGGCACGCTGGCGAAGGCGGGCGAGAGCGATCGCTATGAATTCGACGCGAAGGCGGGTGCGACGATCATCTTTGACTGCGCGGCGAAGTCGCGCGGATCGAAGGCGGCGGCGGTGCTGAGTCTCACGGATTCGACGGGGCGCGTGCTCGCGACGAATGGCAGCTTTGACGCGAGCGGCGATCCGTTCATCGCGCATAAATTTGCCGCGAGCGGGCGGTATGTGATCGTCGTGGGTGATGCGCTGATGACCGGCAGCGCGGAACATTTTTACAGCCTCACGATCGGTGCGCTGCCGTTCGTCGCGGCGGTCTTTCCGCTGAGCGTGGCGGCGAATGCGGAGACGAAGGTGGAACTCGTCGGCTACAATCTTCCGGCTGATTCCGCGTCGCGGACGGTGAGCGTGAAGGCGGGTGCGAGCGGGATGGCGGCGGTGAACCTCGACGCGCAGAAATTCCGCAGCCGTGCGGCGGCGTCGCTGCCTGTGAGCGAGGTGCCGAATTTTGTCGAGAGCGCGGAGTGCGGCATGTTGGCGAGCGCACAGAAGCTCGGCATTCCCTTCTCGGTGAGCGGGCGTTTTCTCTCGCCGGGCGAAGCGGATCATTTCCGTTTCACCGCGAAGAAGGGCGTGACGTATTCGATCGAGACGGAGGCTGCGCGGCGCGGCTCACCGGCGGACACGAAGATCGCGGTGCTGTGGCCGGACGGGCGCCCCGTTGAGCGGCTGCTCATGCAGGCGGTGCGCGACAGTGCGATCACGTTCCGTCCGATTGACTCAAACGCGGCAGATGCGCGCGTGGAGAACTGGCGCGAGATGGAGCTAAACGAGCTGATGTGGATGCAGGGCGAGGTGACGAAAATTTTCCGGATGCCCGAGGGGCCGGACAGCGGGTTTGCGTTTTACACGAATGCGGGAAAGCGCATCGCGTACTTCGACACGACGGCGACGGCACACTCGCTGGACGAGCCGTGCTACATCGTGGAGCCGCACGCGCCGGGCGCGAAGCTCGTGGCAAACGGCCTGCCGGTCTTCACGCTGCACTACGAGAATGACGACGACGGCTCGCGCGTCGCAGGCACGGACTCGCGGCTGCTCTTCACCGCGCCGGCGGATGGCGACTTCGTGGTGCGTGTGCGCGAGAGCCGCGGCGCTGCGGGCGAGCGCTTTGCATACCGGCTCATCGCGCGCGAGGCGCGTCCGGATTTTGCGGTGAAGCTCACGCCGGTGAACACGACGGTGAGCATCGGCAGCGGGGCGGAGTTCACGCTCACGGCGGAGCGGAAGGATGGCTTTGACGGCGATATCGTGTGCGAGATCGCGGGCGTGCCGGAGGGCTGGCGTGTGTCGAATCCGATCGTGATCCAGGCGGGGCATCTCGTGGCGAAAGGGAGCATCTCGGTACTGCCGAATGCCGCGAAGTGGAGTGCGGTGAAAATTTCCGCGACCGCGGAAGTGGACGGGAAAAAGATCACGCACGCTGCGGGGGAAATCGCGGGTGTGAAGGCCGAGGGCGAGGCGCCAGTGATCGTGTCACTGCAGCCAGCGGGTGCGAATCACGATGCGCCGGCATTTTCGCGCAGCGATGCGGAGAAGCCTGCGGAGATCACGATCGCGCCGGGCGAGACGGTGAGCGCGTGGATCGTGCTGAAGCGGGGGAGCGCGAAGGGTGCGCTGCGTTTCGACGTGGAGAATCTCCCGCACGGCATCGTGGTGGACAATCTCGGGCTGAGCGGCATCACGCTGCTGGAAGGACAGGACGCGGGTGAGATTTTCATCAAGGCCGCAGCGTGGGTGCCGGAGACGGATCGGCTGGCGTTTGCAGTGTGCCGCGATGCGGGGAAGCAGGCGTCGCTGCCGATCCTTCTGCATGTGCGGCGCAAGGGGATCGCGGCAGGGGTGGATGCGAAGCGGTGAGTGTTGAGAGGGCTGGGCTGACGCTTCAAAAAATCGTGGTGTTCGAGGGGAGTCGCACGAGCGAGGCGATGTGTGTTTGTGCGGGGGTGAATGCGGCGGCCCGCACCTTCCGGGTGGAGCACGCGACTCGCGTGCTGTCTGCGGCGACTCGCCGCAGACACCCGCAGGATCCGTGTTTGCAACTTGCGCTTCGGATCACCGGGCGCTTTCCGAATCTGCGCACTGAGCCCGATGCGTGGCACCGTCGGGTGTTTCCGGCGAGTCGCCGGAAACAGCACGCGAGTCGCGTGCTCCACCCGGGATTCGCGGCCTGCCACGCGCACGGACGCTTCATCCCGGCAACCCTCGATTTTTTGATGCGTCAGCCGACCCCGTCCCGAGGCACGGCGCACTTTTTTCACCATCCCTGAGAAAGTGTTTGCCGATCACGCGCGACATTGCTTTGCTCCGCGCCCTCTTAAAACCAATCTCGTAATTTTCTAATCAGCAAACACACGCATGGGATCCATCAAGAAGCGCCGTAAGTCCAAAATCAACCGGCACAAACGCAAGAAGCGGATGAAGCTTAACCGTCACAAGAAGCGTTTGCGGTACAAGAGCTAGGCGCTAGGATCGCGTCATGAGCTGGAACCGGATTTCCACAAGTCGCCGATGGCGGCGGGGGATTTCCGGGTTGCTGGCGGTGCTGATCGCCACGGCGACCGGGACGGCTCTCGCTGCCCCGAAGACGGGAAAAAGACCGACACCAACTCCCGCACCTGCGGCAAAGCCAACGCCGCCGAGCAAACCTGCGCCCGCGGTGAAACCGCCTGCGACGGATGATCTGTACGAAGGCCCGGCTGCGGTCGCGAAACCTGCTGCGCCGAGGCCCGCCGTGCCGGCTGCGGAGGGCGTCCTGGTCGCGCCATTTTCCCCTGGGCCAAAGTATGCGGACGCGTGGCCTTCCGAGCGGCGGAAGTCGGAGGCGGATCTGCAACTGACGCGTGAGGCGGAGAACCGTGCGCTGGCGGTCGCGGCATTTGTCGAGGGGCAGATGGCGGACGAGAAGGGCGATCCGGACAAGGCGATTGATGCTTGGAAGCGCGCGACGGAACTCGATCCTGCGAACGCAAGCCTCGCGGTGAAAGTCGCGACGGAACTCGCGAAGCGGAACGAGCCTGCGGAGGCGATCCGCGTGCTGAAGGATTCCATCGCCGCCGCGCCGAAGGAGCCGGACACCTGCATCTATCTCGCGCAGGTGTATGCGAAGCACCTGAACAAGCCGGAACTCGCGATGCAGATGGCGCAAAAGGCGATGGCCGCCGCGCCGGAATATTTCGGCGCGTGGGCCGCGGTGTATGAGCTGCATCAGCAGCTCGGGGAAAAGGAGAAGGCTGCGGAATTGATCGACAGGGGGCTGAAGAGCACGTCGAGGAATCCCGAATTCTGGCTGGGCTTCGGCAGCTATCTGCGAAGGATTTACCTGAAGGATGACGGCTCGGCGACGCCGGAGGAATTCCGGCAGATGGATTCCGTTTTCCGCAAGGCGGTGGAGCTGAAGCCGAATGACGCATCGGTGCTCGCGCAAGCGGGCGACTTCGCGGTACTCGCGCACAAGGGGAAGGAGGCGCTGGAATTTTACGAGCGCGCGGTGAAGCTGAATCAGGCGCCGCGCGACGAGGCGACGAAGAACCTGCGCGAAAAATACATCCGTGCGCTGGCGGCGAACAACCGCGGCGCGGAGGCGATCCCGCTGCTTGAGCAGTTTGCGCGCGACCCGAGCCAGACGCAGCGGCAGGATCTTTTCGAGCTGCTGGGCGAACTGTATGAGCAGGGCGGCGAGACGGAGAAGGCGATCGAGCATTACCAGCGCTCGCTGGTGCTCGATGCCGGCGAGCCGCGGAATCATTTCAACCTCGCGAACATGCAGCTCCGCGCAAAGAAACAGGCGGACGCGGTGGAGACGATGGAGAAGGCGCGGCGGAAATTTGCAGACCGGCCCGACGTGACGCTCGGCCTCGCGCTCGCGCTCAGTGCGGCGAAGCGGCACGAGGCGGCGATGCGGATGTTTGGAAATGTCGTCGAGGAAACGAAGGGCCGGAACGACATGATTCTGGACGCGGAGTTCTATTTCAAGTGGGGCGCGGCGGCGGAGCAGGCGGGCAGGATTGAAAAGGCCGCGGAGCTTTTGCAGAAGAGCATCTCGATGAATCCCGAGGTGCCCGAGGCATACAATTACCTCGGCTACATGTGGGTGGATCGCGGTCAGAACATCGAGGAGGCGGGCCAGCTCATCCGCAAGGCCGTGGAGATGAAGCCGGACAACGGCGCGTATCTCGACTCGCTCGGCTGGTACTATTTCAAGGCGGGGAAATTCGAGGAGGCGAAGAAGGAGCTGCTCTCCGCGGTGAAGCAGATGCCGGAGGAGGATGCGACGGTATTCGATCATCTCGCGGACGTGTGCGTGCAGCTCGGCAAGGACGCGGACGCGATCGGATACTGGGAGCGCGCGCTGAAGCTGAAGCCGGAGGACGCGGAGAAGATCGCGAAGAAGGTCGAGGCGGCGAAGCAGCGGCAGGCGGGCAAGTAGGGGCAGCGGATGTCCTCGAACCGGCGGGGCGGTGAGCGTGCATCCTTCGTAACCGACGACGGGAGGAGGCGGGCACTCTTCCAACGCGGAACTCGGAACGCAGAAATATTCAGGTCTGACGCAACAAAAAAACATTCAAAATCGCGGTCATTCTGAGGGAGCCTTAGCGACTGAAGAACCCCGTCGCATTGCGAAGTGCGAATAAACACCTCCGGAGATCATCTGCAATTCCACGGGGTCCTTCGACTCGTTTCACTCGCTCAGGATAACCTTGATTTTTTGATGCGTCAGCCCTGCAGAAGTAATCAGCCCGTCTCCTGCCGTCGTCGGCTAGATGGGTTGCGTGCGAGTCCGCCTATCTCGGCATCAGAAATGCGCGGCCCATCGTGCGGCTGAAGACGCGGCGCTCATTCTGGCGCTTCTGCGAGTCGGCGAGGGCGTTCACCTGATCGGGCGTGAGGCCGGCCTCCGTGGCGCGCGCGTTCACGCGCTGCTGGTAGGCTTCCTCCTGCTGCTGGCGTGCCTTTGCCTCGGTGTCGCTCATGAGCATCTGCATTCCGGGGCCGCCGCCGAGGTCGGGGATATCGTTCGAGGGATTTTTCAGGCGCTCCTCGGTCATGATTTTCGTGAGGCGATCCTTTTGCGGTTCGTCGAGCGCGTAGCCCTTGCGCTCGAAGTCGCGCGCCATGAAATCGAGCGAACGGCGGTCGCCGACGGTCTGCTCGTATTCGTTCAGCTTCGCGGATTTTTCCTCGCCGAGCACGGCCTTCACCTTCGAGTCGTAGTCGGCCTTGGTCGTCTCAATGTCCTTGCGGAGGTCGGCCACGGCGGCGTCGTCGCTCTTGCCGGTGAGGAGTTTCCGTCCCTTGTCCATGGCGACAAAATTGCGCTCGCCGAGGAGTTCGGTCACGAGCTTGGAGTCGGCTTCGCTGAGGCCGAGTTCCTTGAAGAGCTTCGCATACGCGCCGCCGACCGCCTGCTCCTGCATGCCCTTCATCGCCTTGCGCTGCTCGGGATCGTCGAATGCCTTTGCGAATCCGCCGAGCGCGCCGCGGATGTCGAATTGCGGCTTCGCATCCGGTGCCGGCGCGCCGGGGGTGCCGGCTGCGGCGGCGAGCTTGGAGTTTTCCAGCGCGGCGTCGCGCTCCTTTTTCAGCCGTGCGACATTGTCCCTTTCGACGCCGAGTTCATCCGCGGATTTTTTCGCAGCATCGAGCGCATCGCGCAGCGACTGCTCCATGGCGGCGATGCGACGGTCGCGTTCCGCCGCGGCGGATTCGGCGGCAGAGCGGGCATTCCACTGGACGTAGGAAAGTGCCGCGCCACCGATGGCGGCAACTGCGAAAATGGAGGCAAGCGCTTTGCTCATGGCGGCAATGGGTGCGGGATTGGAAGAGGCAGCCTGTTCGCGCTATTTCGCGGCCTTCGCGGCCTCGCGGATTTTCGCCTCGATCGGCGCGGCCTTCTCCTCGGCCTCGGCGACGGGCAGGCCCTTCGCCATGCCGGGGCGCAGGTGGCCGGCGGTGGTGAGGCAGGAGTCGCAGAGCAGGCGGTTGCGCTTGTGGATGTCGCTGAAAAACTCGCGGCCCTGCGCGGACTTCGCCCATTCGCCGTCGAGCAGTTTGAAAAAAGCCGCAGCCTTTTCCGGCGCGAGTGCGTGGAGGATTGCCTCGGCGATCACGCGGTGGCCGTCGTTGCTCGCGTGGACGCCGTCCTTCGCGTAGAAGAATCCGGCATCGGTCTTGCGCTTCTCGGCGAGGGCGGCGGCCATCGCGCTGTGCGTGTCAATCACGCCCCAGCCTTCCTTCTTTCCCTGTTCGACGAGCCATGCGGAATAGCGGTCGAGCACGCCATTGTAGCCCTCGAAAAACTCGCCGTCTTTCACCACGTCGGCGGATTTTGTGCGCGCCTTGATGGGCAGCGGATCGAACACCGGCGGCGTGAGGCAGATGATTTTCGCGCCCGCTTTTTCGACCTTCTCGCGCAGCTTGCGGATGCCAGCCCGATACGCTGCAAAGCGCGCATCATCGAGCGGGAGGTAGATGCCGCAGTTCATGCCGTAGCACGCGAAGACGAGGTCGGGCTTCACCGTCGCGAGCACGCGGTCGAGGCGCTCATGGACGTCGGGGCGCGGGAATTTTCCGCCCGCGTGTCCGGCCTCGCTCAGCCCGCTCACGGTCTCGCTCGGCAGGCCGCAGTCAATCACCTCGATGTGCCGGTTGGGGAATTGCGTGAAGATGAACGCGTCGAACAGCTCCGTGTAGTGGCCCGCGTAGGTGATGCTGTCGCCGAGGAAAAGGACACGCTTCACGCCGGGCAGGAAGTCCTCCGCCGGCGCGGGGGACACGATGGCGACAAGCGAGAGGAGGACGAATGCGAGGGTGCGGAGGGGTTTCATGGAAAGGGCGCGCATTCTGCGATTCGAGATGCGATGCGCAAGGGCGAAGGCACCGTAGCCGCGCTTGTCAAAGCGCGGGCTGATCGGATTGCAGTCAGAGTGCCCGCGCTCTCACGAGCGCGGCTGCAAGGCGTGCCGCATCTCGGCGAGCAGCGCAGCCCACTTGCCGAGGAAGACGAGCGATGCGAGCGAGCTGGCAATCTGCTGCGCTGCGAGTGTGCCGACCCGCAGCGCGCCCGTGATTTGCAAGGTGCGCGTTTCGAGTTCCGTCGTGAGCGCCGCGAGTCGCGCACGCAGCGCGATGCGCTCGGGCTCCAGCATCGCCTTCGTGAGCGGTGAACTCGCCGCCGCAAACTTCGCGCCAAATTTCTGTGCCGTCTGCCGGAGGCCCGCGATGTCCATGAAAAGGTCCGCAAGTTCCGCTGGAGCTGTCGTCGTGGCTGCGCCCGCGAGTGCGACGGGATGTTCGAGTTCGAGGAAATGCCGAAGGCAGCCGGCGGGATCGCGCAGCGCCTGCCACGCTGCGTTCAGCTCGGTGAATGCAGCGCCCGAGCCGCCCGCCGCATCGGGATGCCGAACCGCGCTGAGCCGGTGGAAGCGCGCCTTCAATTCCTCCGCATCCACCCACGCGGCGCGCGGGATGCCGAGCACCGCGAAGTGATCCGTCACGCCGAGAAGCTCTCGCCGCACGAGCAGTGCGCCTCGGCGTTCGGGTTCGTCACCTTGAAGCCGCCCTTCTGCAAATCGTCCGAAAAATCCAGCACGCTCCCGCTCACAAACAGCGCGCTCTTCGGATCGATCACCACGCGCACCTCCTGCGAGGTCACGATGATGTCGCGGTTCGCGGGGCCGTCCACGAGGTCCATCTTGTACTGCAGTCCCGAGCAGCCGCCGCCGATCACCGCCACGCGCAGCGCGCCGTGCGGGCGGCCCTGCTTGGAAAGGAGCGAGCCGAGTTTGCCCCCGGCTTTCTCGGTGAGCTTGATCAGCTTCTCGTTGCCGATCTTGGTTTGAATCGGCGCGGCGGGCGTGTTCGTCATGGGCTCAGTGTAGTTTTCAAATTCACGCTGTCCATCGTACGATCGGCGGGCACTTTTTGAAACGCGGAACTCGGAAGCCGGAACGCGGAGAGCAAAGCAGCCCGCCTCCTGCCATCGGCGGCTACGATCACTTCACCCCATGCACGCGCGCCGCGACTTTCAGCCGCAGCGCGTTCAGCGCGATGAAGCCGGTCGCGTCGTTCTGATTGTAGGCCTTCGTCGGGTCGGCCTCCATCGTCGCGATTTCGGGATTGTAGAGCGACAGCGAGGACTTCCGCCCGGCGGCGATGATGTTACCCTTGTAGATTTTCACGCGCACGACCCCGCTCACGTTCTTCTGCGACTCGGTGACGAGCGCCTGGAGCGCCTCGCGCTCGGGTGCAAACCAGAAGCCGTTGTAAACCAGCTCGGCATATTTCGGCACGAGCGAATCGCGCAGGTGCATCACCTCGCGGTCCATCGTGATGCTCTCCATCTGCCGGTGCGCAAAGTGCAGGATCGAGCCACCCGGCGTCTCGTACACGCCGCGCGATTTCATCCCGACGAAGCGATTTTCCACCATGTCCACGCGTCCGCAGCCGTGGCGGCCACCGAGCTTGTTCAGCACCTTCATCACCCAGTACGGCGAGAGCGCCGCGTGGTTGTTTGTGGTGAAAGTGACGCCCTGCGTGCAGCCGAGCTCCTTCAGCACGCTTGCGATTTCATGGTAGCCGACTGCCGTGCAGATTCCCTTTTCAAAAGTCAGCTCCACATACTCCGCCTTGTCCGGCGCCTCCTCGGGCGAGACGGAGAGCACGTACATGTCGCGCGCCTTTTCCGCGCTCGCATCGTACCACGGATCTTCGAGGATTCCGGCCTCGAAGGAAATGTGCAGGAGGTTGCGATCCATCGAATACGGCTTCTTCGCCGAGGCCTGCACGGGGATGTTGTGCTTCTCCGCATACGCGATCATCTCCGCGCGGCCGGGGAACTCCTCGCGGAAGCGATCCTGCCGCCACGGCGCGATCACCTCGAGCTCCGGCGCGAGCGCCGCCGCGGTGAGTTCGAATCGCACCTGATCGTTGCCTTTCCCCGTCGCACCGTGTGCCACCGCATCCGCGCCCTCGCGCTTTGCGATTTCCACCATCTTTTTCGCGATGCATGGACGCGCGATGCTCGTGCCGAGAAAATACTGCCCCTCGTAAACCGCGCCCGCCTGCATCATCGGAAAAATGAAATCTTTCGCAAATTCCTCGTTCAGATTTTCGATGTAGCACTTGCTCGCCCCCGTCTTCAGCGCCTTTTCCTCCAGCCCCGTGAGTTCCTCCTCCTGCCCGACATCGGCGCAGAAGGCGATGATCTCCGCCTTGTAGGTTTCCTTGAGCCAGGTCAGCAGCACGCTCGTGTCGAGGCCGCCGGAATATGCGAGGACGATTTTCATAAAGGGCGCGGAGTAGAGCCGGGAGGCCCGTGCCGTGCAAGCCCGCGGCGGGCAAAATCCATCCGGAGGCTCGGCAGGGCATTTTAGAGCCTGTACGGCACTTTTTGGACGCCGGAGGCGTCATGGAAATTTGCCGGTGGCGCGAACCACCGGATCGCGCGTCCCATGCGGCAACCGACCCGGAGGGGGCGGCGGAAAAGGTGGAACGAGACCTCCGGGCTCGTTCCGTTGCACTCGAAGGAAGCGTGCGCGGAGCGCCCGCTCCACTGCATTCCGGCACCCCTCCGGGGTGCATGGCCGTTTTTTCCGGTGATCCGGTGGCTTGCGCCACCGGCTCATTTCCATGGTCCCTCCGGGACACTCGCCCGGACACATGCCTCCCATCTCACCCCGAAGTGCCGTACAGGCTGCTAGGAAAATGCCCGCAAACATACGTTGACAACGCACTGCATCCCGAGCAACCTCCGCTCCCTTTTTTCCATAAGGGAAACCGCCAAAAAACCGATATGATGAGCCATCTTGTAGATGAAGCCGCAAAGAAGATTCAGAATGTTCCCTTTCTGGTGAACATGGTCTCGAAGCGGGTCCGCCAGCTTACCGCCGGGCATCGCCCGATGATTGAGCCCACTCCAAAAATGGGACTCGCGGACATCGCGCTGCAGGAGATCATCGAGGGGAAGCTCAGCTACGAGCTGAAGCCGGTGGACGAGCCGAAGGAATAGCGACGGCCCGCACGGCGGGCGGCGAAGCACGATGGGTGGCGATATTTCGGTCAACCGCAAGGCGCTTCGGGACTATCACATCCTCGACCGCTTCGAAGCGGGCATCGAGCTGAAGGGCACGGAGGTAAAAGCCATCCGGGCCGGACTCGCGAACGTGAGCAACGCTTTCGCGCGCATCGAGGGCAATGAGGCGTGGCTCTTCGACCTGGACATCCAAGGATACGACAAGGCGAGCTTCGAGCAGCACGTCCCGAAGCGCAGGCGCAAGCTGCTGCTGCACCGCCAGGAGATCGACAAGCTCTTCGGCAAGATTCAGATCGCGGGGCATTCGCTCATCGCGCTGCGACTCTATTGGAAGGAGCACAGGGTGAAAGTGGAACTCGGCGTGGGGAAGGGGAAGCTCGCGCACGACAAGCGTGAAGACATGAAGGAGAAGGTGGAGACGCGCGAGGCGGCCCGCGCGATGGCGGACTTCAACAAGCGCCGCAACAAATAGCGCCAAGTAGCGGCGACATTCCTGTCGCCGACCAAGAATGCTGCGGAGCAGCCTGATTTCCTTGCGATGAGTTGTGCGACCTGAAGAGAAGTGTGGCGCTTCGCGCGCGGGGTTACGGCGACAGGAATGTCGCCGCTCCTTGGGCGCATCCCGCTGCCAGCGGCTCGCCGTAGCGCAGCGAATCGGGGAGGGGGACAAATTCGCGAATCCAATCCCAGAGCTGCGAGTAGTCCTTGCCCACGTCGCCGGAGAGACAGTCCGTGATTTGGTCGGCGGCTTCGGGATGCCGTTGGACGACTTCGCGGAAGGAAAAGTTCGGATCGTAGAACGCATAGATCAGCTTGCGCATGTTCTCGATGCCCTCGCGGATCGCATTCCCGTACGGCGCGAAGTGCGCGGGCGAGAGATCGCCGCTCACGAGCCCCTCATGCACCGCCTCGCCGGCGAGATGGCCGCACTTCAGCGCGAGCAGCACGCCGCTGCTGAAGACCGGATCGAGAAAAGCAAACGCATCGCCAAGCAGCAGCAGCCCCGGCGCGGCGCAATACCGCGAGTAGCGCGTGTATTCGCTCGTGATGAAATACTCCCCGGTGCTCGCGCCCTCGCTGAGGTGGTCCTTGATCCACAGGTTCTCCTCCACCTCGCGGTGGAAAATCTCGCGCGGCTCCTTCACGCCGCCGCGCGTGAGATATTTCGCCTCGGCGACCACGCCCACGCTCACCATGTCGCCGTGCTGCGGGATGTGCCAGAACCAGCCCTTGTCAGGAATCATCGCAACGGTCGTCTGGCCCTCGTCAATCCCCGGTTCGCGCTTCGAGCCTTTGTAGTACGTCCACACCGCGATCTTGTTGAGTTGCGGATCAGGAATGCGCCAGCCGCGCGTGTTCGCCGTGAACGCCTCCTTGCCCGAGCAGTCGAGCGTGATGGGCGCGCGCACCTCGTAAGTGCGGCCAGTCGCGCGGTCCGTCGCCTCCACGCCGATCACACGTTCGCCGTCCATGAGCAGGCGGTTCACAGTCGTCTCCTCGCGCACCTCCGCGCCCTTCTCCCGCGCATTGTCGAGCAGCATCTGGTCAAATTCCGAACGCAGCACCTGCCACGTCTGCGCGACAGTCTCGCGGTCGTAGCGGTTGAAAAAATAGAACGGCTGCGAGCGCTTCCCGTCCGGCTGGACAAAGGACACGCTGTATTTTTTCACGAATTGCGACGCCCTCATCTTCGGGATCATCCCGATGCGTTCCAGCGGCTCGAAGGTGAAAGGAATCAGCGATTCCCCGACCTTGTAGCGCGGAAATTTGTCGCGTTCGAGGACGAGCACACGGTGCCTGTATTCCGCAAGGATCGCCGCCGCGCACGAGCCGGATGGCCCGCCGCCGATGAGGATCGCGTCGTAGTCGTGCTTCATGGTTCTGGCAGCTTCTGTGTTGCTGGCGTGAGCAAAAGCGATCCATTTGGATAACAGAAATAGACGCTCGGCATGGCACTGATAGCGAGCCGCGATAAGTATCCTTTCGGGATATGGACCCCATCATTCATGCATCCGGCCCGCCGAAACTCGCGGTGCCCCGTGCGCAGCGCTTAACGCTTCGCGAAATCCTCGAGGTATTGCTCCACGATCTGTTTCAGCGGCGGCGGCGGCGGGAGGCCGAGGGCGATGGCGCGGGTGCCGTCCACGGCGACGGGCCAGTTGTCCACGATTCCCTGGATGCGGGCATCGAAGGCATCCGTGATCGGGCCGAGTTTCAGTCCGTGCTCGCTGGCCACTTCGCGGAGGACGGATTCGGCGAGTTGCGGCGTGACGCGGTGCGCCGGCAGGCCGATCGCGCGGTCATCGCGCAGGCGGTCGGCGGGGACTTCGTGCAGCGCGATGAGTGATTCGATCACGGTGCGGTAGCCGGTCATCGGGTGGCATTGGTCGCGGCGGACGGGCAGCAGGCACGGCTCGCCATTGAGCGGTTCGCGGAACATCCCGCTCGCCCAGCCGGATGCGGCGGCGTTCGGTTTTCCGGGACGGATGATGACGGTGGGCAGGCGCGCGGAACGTCCGTCGAAATGGCCTTTGCGCGAATGCTCGTTCACCATGAGTTCGCAGATGGCCTTCGTCATCCCGTAGGTCGTCTGCGGCGTCAGCTTCGTGCGGTCGGTGTTTGGATCCTGCATCGCCTCTCCTCCGAAGCACGCGATGCTGCTCGCGAAGACGACGCGCGGGCGTCCGGCTGCGGCGCGGGCGGCTTCGAAGACGTTGCGTCCGCCGTCGAGATTCACGCGCAGCGCGTCGTCGAAGCGCTCCTCGCATTCGCCGCTGACCATGGACGCGAGATGGAAAATCGCGGTGTCGGCTTCCGAGCCGACAGCGGAGAAAACGGTTTCGCGATCACTGATGTCGCCGGTGATTTGCCGCACACGCGGATCGGTCGAAGGGCGATGGAAGAATGCGTCGAGCAGCACAATTTCGCTGATTTTTTCCGCACCGCCGGAAGGGCCGGTGAGTTCGCCGCGATCGAGGAGTTTCTGACAAAGTTGCGAGCCGAGGAAGCCGCCGCCGCCTGTGATGATGACTTTCATGATGGTTCGGTGATGCCCTATTTAGGAGTTAGGAGTTAGGCGTTAAAGGCCAAGTGCCACAAATAGTTGGTCGCTTGAGTGCCAGCAATAGTTGGTCAGTGAAAGGGGGATTCGCCCGCTCCGCAAGCGAGTCGCGATGGGGTATCCCTGCGGGCCATGAAAAACTCTCTGCCCTGCAACGTCGGAATATGATCCTCGCGGTGCGTCGCGGCTGCGCGATGCGCGCGGTCGCGCGGCGCATTGGAGTCGGCCTTTCCCATCTCCAATTCTGGGCCGCCCGCGCTCGCGGCAAACGTCTGGACCGCGTGGTTTGGTCCGGCCTGCCTGCGGGCCGCCGCTCTTCGCACGGCGGCCGCGCAAGTTCCGGTGTCGGGCGCGCGGCGAGTGCGGCGCGGCGGCCATCCGCGCTCTTTTGCGGGCGCGCACTTCGCGCAAGTTTCCCGTGCCCTCGCGGCGCACCATCGGGCGCATCCTGCGCCGCAGCGCCCCGGCTCTTCAACCTCTCCTCGTTTCCTCCCGCTATCGCACTCTCCCATCCTCTTCCTTTCACTGACCAACTATTGCTGGCACACCGCCACTTTTGCACACCGCCTCTGACCAACTATTTGTGGCATCTGCCGAGTTAAACGTTAGACGTTGAGCCCCGCGCAACGGCCTTTCGGCAATCCAGATTCGCTCGTGTTTCTTGATGCGAATGTCCTGCCATTCGCAGTTGCGTGCCCGCGCTTCGCCCGCTTTTCTGCGCAGCCTATGCAATCATCTCTTTTCGATCTCACGAATGAAGTCGCAGTCGTCATCGGCGCGACGGGTGTCCTCGGTGGCGCGCTGGCGGACGGCCTCGCGGCGGCGGGTGCAAAGATCGCGGTGCTCGGTCGCAATGCGGAGCGCGGGCAGGCGCGCGTGAAGGCGATTCGCGCGGCGGGCGGGATGGCGGAATTTTTTGCGGCGGATGCGATGGACAAGGCGAGCCTGCACGACGCGCATGAGGCAGTGGCCGCACTGCTCGGTGCGCCGACGATCCTCGTGAACGCGGCGGGCGGAAATGATCCGAAGGTGACGGTGACGCCCGAGCGTCCCATCGAGGCGATCACGATCGAGGACTGGCGCACAAATTTCGACATGAATCTCATCGCGGGTGTGCTGCTGCCGAGCCAGGAGTTCGGCCCGGCGATGTGCGCGCGAGGGAAGGGGAGCATCATCAATATCGCAAGCGCGAGCGCGCGCATCCCGCTGTCGCGCGTGGTCGCGTATTCGGCGAGCAAGGCGGCGGTGCTCAGTCTCACGATGTTCCTCGCGCGCGAGTGGGCGACAAAGGGGGTGCGCGTGAATTCCATCACGCCCGGCTTTTTTCCCGCGGAGCAAAACCGGAAGCTGCTCTTCAACGAGGACGGCACACCAACGGCGCGCACGCAGGCGATCTGGGGGCACACGCCGATGAAGCGTTTCGGCGAGAGCCACGAGCTGATCGGCGCGGCGGTTTTCCTCGCGGCGCACAAGGCGTCGAGCTTCGTGACCGGCGCGGATCTCGTCGTGGACGGCGGCTATCTCTCGCAGACGATCTAGCTGCGCTACAGCGCTGCTCAGTGCTGAAACGCCCGCCACACGGCGTGGACGCCGAGCGTGATGCACAGCCCGGTGATGCCGATGATCGTCTCGGTGATCGTCCACGTGCGCAGCGTCTGGTTCACGGTCAGGCCGAGGCAGTCCTTCACGATCCAGAATCCGCCGTCGTTCAGGTGCGAGAGGAAGAGCGAACCGCAGCCGATCGCGATGATGAGCAGCTCGATGTTCGTGCCGGGATAATTGTGCATCAGCGGAGCGAGGATGCCCGCGGCGGTGATGATGCTCACGGTCGCGCTGCCCGTGCTCACGCGGATGAATGCGGCGATGAGCCAGCCGAAAAGTAAAATGGGAAGCCCGAGCCATGCGGCAAAATTTCCCATCGCGGATGCGACGCCCGAGTAGCGCAGGACTGCCGCGAAGCCGCCGCCGCCGCCGACGACGAGCAGTGTCATGCCGACGGAGGCGATGCTTTGCTCGGTGAATTTCAACACCTGCGCCGCGGAGTATCCGCAGCGTGTGCCGAGCGACCATGCTGCGAAGAGCACAGATGAGAGCAGCGCGACGGACGAGTGGCCGACGAATTTTGCCGCCATGCCGAGCTTGCTGTCATCCGGCAGCATGAGGCGGGCGAGCGTGTCGAGCAGCATCAGGAAGATCGGCAGCATGATGGAAAAAAGCGTGAGCCCGAATGGCGGCAGACGGAAACCGGGGATGCTGTCGCGATTTCCCGTGACGGGCATCGGCGGCGCGTCGGCGCTCACGAGGCGCACGGCGCGGCGCGCGAAGATCGGGCCGGCGATGAATGCGGTGGGCAGTCCGATAAGGAAGCCCCACATGAGCACCATGCCCATGTTCGGCTTCAGCTCCTTGAACGCGGCCATGGCGGCGACGGGGCCGGGGTGCGGCGGCATGAGGCCGTGCATCACGCTGAGGCCGGAGATGAGCGGGATGGCGAGCATGAGGAAGGGCTGCTTCGACTCATGCGTGAGCGTGATGAGGACGGGCAGCAGCAGCACGAGGCCGACGGCCATCCACGTCGGCAGGCCGACGACGATGGCGAGCGCCATGATGCACCAGCCGACGCGCTTCGGGCCGAAGATTTCCGTGAACCGCCGCGCGATGACTTCCGCGCCGCCGCTCTCGGCGAGCAATTTTCCGAGCATCGTGCCGAGGCCGATGATGGCGGCGATGCTGCCGAGCGTCGCGCCGAGTCCGCTGGTGAAAAAATCGAGGATGTCGAGTGCCTGCACCTGCTCGCCGATTTTGATCGTGGCCTTCGGATCGGCCTCCTTCACGCCGAGGCACACCGCGCCGCCGCCGACGAGCAGCGAGGCGAGCGCGAGCGCGATGAATGCGTTCACCTTGAAGCGCGTGACGAGCACGACGAGGAGGACGACGGAGGCGAGCGCGAGGGTGATGAGTGTCCAGTCCTGGGTGGTCATGGGGGAATTTAAGATTTAGGATTTAGGATTTAAGATTTCGCGGAGCCCGGAGATTTTGCGAGTTGCAGAGGAATTTTCTGACTCCTGATTTAGGGGCCATGACACTTTGAAGCACGAGACTCGCCCCGCGGCGCACTCCGAAAAATTCAAAATTCAAAACTCAGAATTTTCCATTCGCACAGCGCACTAGCGCAGCTCGAAGATGGCTTCGATTTCGACGGCGATGTTGCCGGGGAGCGGGCCCATGCCGACTGCGCTGCGCGCGCCGATGCCGTTCTCGGGGCCCCAGATTTCGGCGAAGAGTTCGGAGCAGCCGTTGATCACTTTCGGGTGATCGTAAAAGTCGGGCGCGGAGTTCACCATGCCGAGGACTTTGATGAGGCGCGCGACGCGGTCGAGGCTGCCGAGTTGCGCGCGCAGGGTGGCGAGGATCGCGAGGCCGACCTGACGTGCGGCGGCTTTGCCGGCTTCGAGATCGAGATCGCGTCCGACGACCCCGGTGATGACGCTCTTGTCCGCGCGCAGCGGGCCGTGGCCGGAGACGTAGGCGAGGTTGCCGGTGATGACGAGCGGCTTGTAAACGGCGACGGGTTTCGGCGCGGGCGGGAGTTCGAGGCCGAGTTCGGCGAGGCGTTCTTCGGGTGACATGCGCGCGGAGGGTAGGGAAACGCGCGGGGGAGTCACTTCGTTTTCCAAAGTAGGCGAGATTTTCAATCTCGCGCAGGAGGATGGGCGGAGGCGGCGGGGTGGAGGGCGTTGTTGAACATCCAACATTTTTTGAGTGTCGCAAAACTGGCTGATGGCACGGGGTGCGGCGGCGATGTGGGGCCGACGATTCGTCGGTCAAAAGGCGCGGGAGCAAATGGGATGTCCAAAGTCGCGCTGCGCGTGGGGCTGCATCCGCGTCAGCCTGTGTCCGAACCCGAATAGGCATCGGATCAATGATCGAAGCATGAAAATTCACGCGCCGCTCTTTGCCGGGCGCGCGGTGCCGACGAATGGTCGGCGCTACATGCGTGCCGCGCGAGATGCGTGCCGCGCGAGATAGGAAATCTCGCCTACATTTCGGCGGCGCTCGCCTGGATTGCGGCGCAGTCCTCGTCGCTGAGTGTGATTTTTGCGGATTCGATGTTTTCCTCGAGGTGCGCGATCGTCGTCGTGCCGGGGATGGCGATGATATTCGGTGAGCGGTGCAGCAGCCATGCGAGTGCGAGTTGCGCGGGCGTTGCGCCGAGGCGTGTGGCGGTCGCGGCGAGCGGGCTTTCCGCGGAGGTGAGCGGTGCGGTGCGCTCGAAGGGCTGCGCGCCGAGTGGGCCGTACGGGAGGAATGCGATGCCGTGGCGCTCGCAGCATGTGAGCACGTCGTCGGCACCGCGCTCGCGGAGGTTGTAGCGGTTTTGCACGGAGACGATGGGGACGATGGCGCGGGCTTCCTCGATCTGCGCGACGGTGACGTTCGATAGTCCAACGTGGCGGATTTTTCCCTCGGCGCGCAGGGCCGCGAGTGTGCCGACGGAATCGGCGAACGGCACTTTCGGATCGGGGCGGTGAAACTGGTAGAGGTCGTGCCGCTCGATGCGCAGGCGGTGAAGGCTGGCGTCGCACGCGCGGCGGAGATTTTCCGGGCTTCCGTCCGGGAACACGTTCGTCGGCGATGTTTTTGTGACGCCGCCTTTCGTCGTGATGACGATTCCCTCCCGGTACGGATGCAGTGCGGAGGCGATGATTTCCTCGTTGTTGCCGGGGCCGTAGGCTTCGGCGGTGTCGAAGAAGGTCACACCGAGTTCGGCGGCGCGGCGGAGGAGTTTTTCGCCGGCGGGCCAGTCGGCGAAGGGGCCGAAATTTCCGGGCTGCCCGCAGAGTCGCATGGCACCGTAGCCGATGCGATGCACGGGGAGATCGCCGCCGAGGTGGAAGGTCAGTGGATTCACCATGCCCTTGGATCCGCGGACCGGGCGGCGTGTCAGCCGAAGATCAGCTTTCGTACCTTGACGGCGTGGCACGCGCTCACGACGGCGACGACGCGCTCGTGGCGGGTCTCGCCGCTCGGGCGGAGGACGATGGAATCGTCGGGCGAATTCCGCATCGCTCTGGCGAGGAATTCGCGGAGCTTCGTGATCTCGATTTCGCTTCCGGCGGAAAGGACCGTGCCGTTCACGCTCACGTTTCCGGCGGGGTCAATGTCCACGAAGATCGAGATGGGCGGGTCTCCGCCGGCGGCGGTGCCGGGCACGGGGACGGTGAGCATCTTTTCGCGGATGCCTGCGCACGCCATGAAGAAGATGAGGAGGACGAAGACGACGTCCACCATCGGCGCGATTTGGAATCCGAAGTCGCCGCTGTCGCCGTGGTGGGTCGCTGCCATCGGATGGATTCCGGCGGTTGGATTTTCGCCGCGGCGAGCGGTCAGCCGAAGCTCAGCTTCGCGACATGCGCCAGGCGGCAGGCGTTGAGGATATCCACGACGCGCTCGTGTCGTGCCTCCAGGTTGGGCCGGATGATGACGGGATCATCGGGCGAGTTCTTCAGGGTGCTCTTGAGAAATTCCTCGAGCTGCTTGAGTTCACGATCCTTCGGGCTTGCGGAGTACGGCGTGTTATTCACCGTGACATTTCCGAGCGCATCCACGTCCACCACGATGGGGGTGGTGATCTTTTCAGCAGTGCTTGCCGAGGGGCTGGGCAACCCGATCTGGAAGAAGCCCTCCTTGCGGATATCCCCTGCGCAGGCCATGAAAAATAGCAGCAGCACGAAAACCACGTCCACCATGGGCGCGATTTGAAATCCGAAATCTCCGCTTTCTCCTCCTCCTCCTCCGGCCATATTCTTGTGTTCCTTTCTGGTTTGGGGTTAGGGTTTCTTTTGCTCTTCCTTGTCCACGGCGCTGAACGTGACAGTCGGCACGCCCGCCTGGCCCATGGCGGACATGACGGAGCGGACGAATTGGTATTTTGCCTTCTTGTCGGCGCGGATGACGACGCGGAGCTCCGGGTTGATTTCCTTTTTCTTCTGGATGAGTTCCTTGAGTACGCTGGGATCAATTCTCTTCTCATCCACGAGGATGGCACCGATGTTGTCGGCGTCCGACCAGGTGAGGTTGAGCATCAGTTCGCTCTTTCCCTTGTCCTTCACGTCGAGTTCCTTTGCCTCCTTGGCGACGGGGAGCTGCACCTCCTTGTTCACCTGCAGTACCTGCTCGGTGGCGATGGACATGAAGAACACGAGCAGCACAAGGAGAATGTCGATCATCGGGGCAATCTGGAATTCCGGATCCTCCTCGGGAAGGACGCGCGTGGCGGCCTTGGACAGTTGTGCGTGTGTCTTGTGGGCCATCGGCTTTTACCAGCTAAGCACCGAACCGCAGTGCGGGCAGGGGGACTGGCCGACGGTGACATTGCCCGCGCAGACGGGGCAGCTCGCGGCGGCCGCGCCCGCGGGTGCGCCGCCGATGGGGCGGGCCATCTGCGGGACTCCGGCGGCGGCGAAATTTTCACCGACTTGCATGCCGGCGAGTTCGTCGTAGGGCACGTCGATGACGAGCGTGTTCACGATGTCGTCGGCGTGGACGATGGAGGCCTGCGACATGTTGCGGAAGATGTAGTAGGCGACGAACGCGGGGATCGCGATGAAGAGGCCGCTCGCGGTGGCGAGGAGCACTTCGGAGATTTTTCCGGCGAGTTCCTTGGGGTTGCCCATGCCGGATGCGCCGAGGACGGAGAAGGCGCCCATCATTCCGATGACGGTGCCGAGCAGGCCGATCATTGGCGAGACGACGCCGATGACGGAGAGGTAGCTGTTCTTCGTGCGGAGCAGTGTGGCCTCGCGCAGGCCGTGCTCGGAGAGACCACCCTCGACGGCTTCCTTGCCGCGGCCGATGCGGCCGAGTCCGGCGCGCAGGACGTTCGCGAGGTAGTTCTTGTTCGCATTGCAGGTCTCCCATGCCTCCTGGTAATTGCCCGAGCTGATGAGCTGGCGGAGACTGTCCACGAGCGGCGGCGGTGCGAGCTTGGCCTTCTGCATCATGATGGCGAGCTGGATGATGAGCGTGACCATGATCACCGAGGTGGCGAGCAGACAGATCCACACGAAGACGACCATCGCGCCGCCGTGCCAGATCTGTTTGATGATGCTTTCATCCGACGCCGCGGCTTTCGCTGCGGAAAGCGCCACGATGAGCGGGGTCAGGATGAACGGGAGGAGACGGCGGATTTGGTTTTTGAGCATGGTGAAAAGTGTGTCGGTTCTGCGTGGGGGATTTTTTACGGTGTCGTAATGCCTTTCTTACGGAGGGCGTCAATCCGCTTCTCCGCGTCACTCACGACTGCGCGCTCCTGATAGAAGATTGCGACCGTGCGGCAATAGTTTTCCATCGCCTCGGGAAGTTTTCCCTCGGCCTCGGCAACCTTCCCTAGGACGTAGTAGGCCTGCCCGTAGAGCTGGCTTTCGGCGCGCGTGACGATTTTTTTCGAGAGCGCGTCCTTCACGAGCGGCTCGGCGACGCCGCGGGCCTCGGCGAGGTTTCCGCGCTCGGCGGCGATGCGCGCCTTGCCGACATTTGCAGCGACGGTTCCGGCGCCAGGATAGACGCGCTGGAATTCATTGAACGCCGCCTCGGCCTCCGGGAGCTTGCCGAGGTTCACGTAGATGTTGCCGACCATTTGCGTGGCCTCGCTCGCCCATGCGGTGGGCAGGCCCTTGTAGCGATCCGCGACGCCCTTGATCAGCAGCAGCGCTTTGTCCTGGTCGCCCTTGTCGATCGCCTCGCGGCCCAGCGCAAATTCCGGCGGCGCGGCCTTCCTCACCTCCTTGATTTGCGCGAGGTCGTAGGCGATCTCGCCCTGTGCATTTTTCACGCTGACCTTTGTGCCTCGCACGCTCACGATCAGCACATTCACGAGCTGCTGCGCCTGTGCGGATGCGCCCTGGGGTTTGAAAATCACGGCATCCGTGCCGGTGGCCGCCGGCGCCTGCGCGAATGCGCCGCGCGGCACCGCGAGTGGCGCGCTGGCGACGATGATTGCAGAAAGAAGTTGCAGGGCTGGGAATTGGAAACGTAGCTTCATGGGGCTTTGTCTTCTGGCAGGGGAACGTGGCACGAACGCTACGCAACTCCGCCGGAAAGAGGCAACACACTTCCGCAGCTTTTTCAAAAAACAATGGTCAACATCCTCCGCAGATTCAGTCAGCCGCTCATGGTTTTCCTCACCGTGCTCGTCATCGTCGCATTCGCCGGATGGGGGCCGGGCGGGAGCGGGAGATCGGGGAAGAGCGCACCGAGGGCGGTGATCCATGGCAAGCGCGTGACAGAGGAAACATTTCATCAGGAGGGACGCGTGCTGGCCATCCACGCGCGGCTCGGCGGCGCGTATTCGCAGCTCATCGATCCCGCCGCCGCTGCCGAGAAGCAGCGCGAGATGCAGCGGAATTTCCGCGAGGGGCGCTTCGTGATGCCTGAGCAGAAGATCACGTCCGAGGGAGTGGAGAACTCGCTGCTTTTCGAGAGCGAGGCGGAGGCGCTCGGCATCACGGCCTCGCCGCAGGAGATCCAGGAGCAGCTCGCGCGCACCTTCACCGGGCCGGAGGGGAAATTCGACGCGCACCAGTTCGACAATGTCGTGAAGCAACTGCTCATCCCGGAGGGATTCAGCGAGGGGCAGATCACAAAATTCATCTCGTCCGATGTGCGCGCGATGAAGATCGCGACGCTGCTCGCCTCGACGATCCCGCCCACGCCCGGGGAGATCAAAGCCGAATTCATCCGCGAGCGCCTCACCACCGAGGCGTCGTATGTCGTGCTGAAGGCGGAGGATTTCCGCGCCGCGCAAAAGGTGACGGAGGACGACATCACGAAGCGCTACGAGGAGCGGAAGGCGCAGTTGAAATCCCCCGAAAAGCGCAAGGTGCGCTTCGCCGCATTCGTCCTGCCGCCCACGCCCGCGACGAAGCCGGAAGACGAGGCGAAGAAGACCGATGAGCAGAAGGATGCCGAGGAAAAGGTGAAGAATACGAAGCTCCAGGAACTTGCGTTCAAGGCGTATGATTTCGCGAGCGCGCTGAAAAAGGGCGGGAAAGATTTCGACGCCGCTGCGAAGGAAGCCGGCGCGACACTCGGCGAGACGGCGGAATTTTTCACCAGCGACGCGCCCCCTGCGGAACTCGAGGGATCGCCGGCTGCGGTCGAGGCGGCTTTTGCGCTCACCAAGGAGAAGCCGCACAGTGCACACATCGTGCTCGAGAAGGGCACCTACGTCCTCGCTCTCAAGGAAGTCCAGCAGCCCGAGACGCTCCCGCTCGACAAAGTCCGAAAGCAGCTCGAGGAGGAACTCATCGGCATCAAGGCGGACGCGGCGATGACGGAGAAGGCGAACGAACTCCGCGGCAAGATCGCCGAGGCGCGCAAGAATGCGAAGTCCTTCGCCGAGGCCGCGGAGGCGCTCAAGGTGAAGGCCGTGGCATTCCCCGCCTACTCGGGGATGCAGCGCGTGCCGCCCGGCACGCCGTACGCGGAGACCGTGATGACCGCCGCGGGCAAACTCGCACCCGGCGAGATCAGCCAGGTGATTCCCGCAGCGGGAGCCGCACTCATCGTGCATGTGGATCAGCGGCCCGCCGTGGATGAAAAAGGCATGAAGGAAGCCACGGAGGAGATCACGCAGCGCATCGTCGGGAGGCGGCAGATGATGGCCTTCCACGCATGGCTCGCGGATCGCCGCGAGGCAGCGGGCCTCCTGCCGAGGAAAGAACTCTGAGCCGCGCCCGCGCATCCGCATGACGCCGGAACTCGACGAGATATTCGACGATGCGAATGGCGATCTCGCGCTCGGCGATCTCGACGCCGCGGTGGAAAAATACCGCCGCTGCACGGAGCTCGATCCGGATTTCGCCGACGCCTGGCACGCCCTCGCGATGGCGCTCATGAAGCTCGGCCGTCACGCCGAGGCGATCCCCGCCGCGCTGAAAAATACCGGGCTGCGCCCGAACGACCAGCTCGCGTGGAGCAGCCTGAGCATCTGCTACGTGAAAAATCACCAGGTCCCCGAGGCCGAGGCCGCGGGCGCAAAGGCGCGGATTCTCTCGTGGGGCGGAAAGATTCGGAAGGACGCGTGAGGGAGCATTCAATCGAACCACTCGTCCTCGGGATCGAACGCGGGCACGACAAAGTTCAGCACCTTCATTTTTCCCACCGCGCGATGGCGGCAGCCGGGGCGGATTAGGATCGTGCTCAGCGGCTTCACGGGGATGCGTTCGCCGTCGAGTTCGAGAAATCCTTCGCCCTCGAGGATCACGTAGGTCTCCGTGAGCCGCTTGTGGTAGTGCGTGCGCGCGTCCGCGGAAATCTCGACGAGGTGTGTGGTGGCGAGCACATTTTCCGGCGTGGCAAATGCGCGTCGCGAGGTGCCGCAGGGGCAGGGGACACCGGCGGTGGAATCGAGCTGTGCGAATTCGTAGCGTTGCATGGCGCGAGCTTTGCGGAGTGATGCGCGAGGGGAAGCGCGAAGTGATTTAAGATTTAAGATTTGGGATTTGAGATTTTCGCGGCTCGACGCCTCTCGCGCTGGCGGCAACAAATCTTTAATCTTAAATCCCAAATCTTAAATCCAACCGCATGTCCCCCTACAACGTTCGCAATCCCCTCCAGGCACGCTGCACGCGCAACATAAGCCTCTGCGGCACCGGCTCGGACAAGGACACGCGGCACGTTGAAATTTCGCTCGCGGGATCGGGCCTCACATACGAGGCCGGCGACGCGCTTGCGGTGAAGGCGGTGAACGACCCGCAGCTCGTCGAACTCACACTGAAGACGCTCGGCTTTTCCGGCGATGAGATCGTGAAAGTGAAGGATGCGGAGAAACCCGTGCGCGATGCGCTGCTGCGCGATTTCCAAATCCACTTTGCCGAGAAAAAATTCCTCGTGAAGCTCGCGGAAAAGGGCGTGGAAAAAATCGCCGGGCTGCTGAAGCCGGAGAATGCCGCCGCGCTCGAAGAATACACGTCGTCGTGGAACGCATCGCGCGACTGCGCGGACGTGCTCGCGGAATTTCCGGGAGTGAAATTCGAGCCGCAGGAATTCACCGACACGCTGCGCGGACTGAACATCCGGCTCTACTCGATCGCCTCGTCGCTGAAGGCGCACCCGGAGCAGGTGGACCTCACCGTGGCCGCGGTGCGCTGGACCGCGCATGGCCGCGCGCGCAGCGGCGTGTGCTCGACCTTCCTCTGCGAACGCTGGCAGGCGGGCGACACGGCGGGCGTCTTCGGGCAGGTGCAGAAACATTTCCGGATGCCAGAGAGCCCCGATGCACCGATGATCATGGTCGGGCCGGGCACGGGCGTCGCGCCGTTCCGCGCATTTCTCGAGGAGCGCGAGGCGACGGGGGCACTCGGAAAAAACTGGCTGTTCTTCGGTGAGCGCCGCTCGGCGTCGGAGTTTTTCTACCGCGAGCAGTTCCAGGGATGGATCAAAAGTGGCGTGCTCGAATGCCTCGATCTCGCATGGTCGCGCGAGACGGATGGCCGCAAGGAATACGTGCAGCACCGGATGCACGCGCAGGGCGCGCAGCTCTGGAAATGGATTTGCGACGGCGCCTATTTCTATGTCTGCGGCGACAAGGAGCGCATGGCAAAGGATGTGCATGAGGAACTCATCGCGATCGCGCAGACGCATGGCGGCAAGTCGCCCGAGGATGCGCGTGTGTTCGTCGAGGAAACGCTGATGAAGACCGAGAAGCGGTATCGTCGCGACGTGTATTGAGAGTGCCATCTGTCCGCGACCGCATGAATTGGAACGTCCTCATCACCTCATCGCCCTTCGCGGAGCCTGTCGTCGGAAAAGGCGCGCGTGAGATTCTTGGCGGCGCCGATTTTTCCATCACGTACGCGCCGAGATACGGCCCGCTCTCCGAAGCGGAGCTGCTGCCGCTGCTCGGTGGCATGGACGCAGTGTACGCGAGTGTGGACAAATTCACCGCCGCCATGCTCGCTTCGCCGCAGGCCGCCCACGTGAAGATCCTCTCGCGATGGGGCGTGGGCTGCGACTCGATCGATCGCGAGGCTGCAACGCGAGAAGGTATCGTCATCGCCTACACGCCGGGCCTGCTAAACGAGGCAGTCGCCGAATACGCGATGGTACTCCTCTTTGCCATCGCGCGCCGCGTCCACGAGGGCTACGTCTCGATGCTCGCTGGAAAATGGGAGCCAAAGTGGGGCAGCGACATCGCGGGGAAAACGCTCGGACTCGTCGGCTGCGGACGCATCGGGCAGGAGGTGGCCAAGCGTGCCGCTGCATTCGGAATGCGCGTGATCGGCTTCGATCCCGCGCCGCACGCGGAGGCGGAAAGGCTCGGCGTGCGTTTCACCACACTCGATCAGCTTCTCGCGGAGTCCGATTTTGTCTCGCTCCACGCCGCCCTCACGCCGGACACGCGCGGACTCATCGGCGAGCCGCAACTTCGCCGCATGAAGAAGAGCGCGTATTTCATCAACACTTCCCGGGGCGCAATCGTGGATGAGGCCGCGCTCGTCCGCGCGCTGCACGAGGGATGGATCGCGGGCGCTGCGCTCGACGCATTCGTCACCGAGCCGCTGCCGGCGACGCATCCGCTCGTGAGCGCGCCGAATGTGCTCATCACTCCGCATCAGGCATCGTTCGGCTGCGACACTGGCGCGCGTGTCAGCGCAGCCTCCGCGCGTGCAATCGCCGAATGCCACGCCGGACGCCGCCCGCAGTGGGTGCTGAATCCCGAGGTGTTCGACTCGCCCGCACTGCGCATGACCCTTTCAAACTGACCGCCAGCACGTTCTTCGTCATTCGTCATTTCCCATGAAAACCAATCTCGTCCGTGCAAAACTCAAACGCGGCGAGCCGAGCGTCGGGACTTGGCTGAACCTCTCCGAATCCGTCGGCGCGCAGCTCATGGCACGCACGGGTTTTGAATGGCTTACGATCGAGATGGAGCACTCGCACGCGACGTTCGAGCACGCCGCGCGCAGCTTCGGCATCATCGCCGCATCGGGCTGCGTGCCGCTCGTGCGCGTGCCGTTCAACACAACGGAGAACATCAAGCGTGTGCTCGATACCGGCGCGTTCGGAATCATCGTGCCGCTCGTGAATTCGCGCGCAGAGTGCGAGGCCGTGGTGCGTGCCGCGCGCTACCGTCCCGTCGGCCAGCGGACGATCGGCGGGCAGCTTGGGCCCGCGAATTTTGTCACCGATTCCGCGACGTACTTCGCGCGCGCGAACGACGAAATCCTCGTCGTCGTGATGGCCGAGACCGCGGAAGCCGTGGCGAACATTGACGACATCCTCAGCGTGCCCGGCATTGATGCCGTCTTCATCGGCCCAAACGATCTTCACGCCTCGCTCGGCGTCGCCCCTGCGTTCGACAGCGACCTGCCCGCGTTCAACGACGCGCTCGCCCGCATCCTCGCGAGCGCGAAGAAACACGGCGTCGCGCCCGGCATCCACGTCGCCGACGCCGCGCAGGCAAAGCGCCGCATCGCTGAAGGCTGGCAGTTCATCGCCATCACGAGCGAAGTCGGCATGATGCTCGCGAAAGCCGCGGAGATCGTGACGGAACTCGGCCTCGGCAGCGGCACGGCGGCAGTAAAATACTAGAGCCGGCACGGAACTTTGCGGCGCATGTTTCCGCGCACCCACGGTTGCGCAAACAAATCAGCGTCACCGGAGCCCGCGTTCGTCCTCCGCGGAGCGATGCTCGCCCGCGTGCTTCGCTTTCATCTTCTCGAACAGATCCATCAGCCCCTTGGACACATCATGCCATCCGTCGGCGTGCCGCTTGTGATCCTTGATCGCCTTCGCATCCTTCGGCAGCGCCTGGAGGTGATTGAAACGGCCGCACGCCTTCCATTCGCAGCGGTGCAGGAGCACCGGCACCACCTTGGCCGTCCCTTCCCTGTGGCGTTCCAATGCACGGGCCAGTTCCACGCGGTTGATGTAGTCCGAGGTCAGCGAATGGTCGCTCACCAGCAGCACGCAGACATCCATCCTCTCCAGTTCCGCCGTGATGCCCGCGTTCCACTCGTCACCCGCGGCGAGGTCGCGATCCGTCCAGAAATCCACGAGGCCCGCCGTCTGCAGCACCTTCAGCTTCAGCACCAGCGCGTCCTTCGCCGCGTCGTCCTGGTGCGAATAGCTGATGAATACGCGCGGCTTCCAGGCATCCGAGCGCGCGTCGGGTTTCGTCAGGCGGTTGTTCTCGTCGGTCGCGTTCACCTCCAACGGCCCCTTCGGCGTCAGCACATCCATCTCGGGGCGGCCTTTCTTCTCCGCCTTTTCCAGTCCCGTCACTGGCATCCATACCTCGGGCGCGCGTTGCAGTTGCAGTTCCTCCAGCGGATCAAGGCCGCGGATCTCATCGTTCAGCGCGCGCATCTCCGTCTGGATCGTCCCGGCGAGCTGCTGACGGTCCGGCTCCGGGCCGATCGCCGTCGCCGTGATGCGCCGGTCCGTGGCATCCGCGCGCACCACGGCGCGGGCCTGGCCGAGCGCGAGGATTGTCCCGTTCAGCCAGCGCGGCTGGCCCTCGCTCAGCGTGTGCGTGCGGGTGATGAACCGCGGCACCAGCCCCTCCGGCAGCGCGGCGTAGGTCCAGCGCAGGCGCGTCGCCTCGCCCTGCCATTCCGCGCCGAGCGCGGGCTGCGAATCCGCCAGCGCCTGCGGCACCAGCCACGTCTGCTCGTCCTCCTTCAGCGGAAAGGCGAGGTCGTACTTCTGCATCAGGCGGATGAGGAAAGTCACCATGCGCGGCTCCTCCTTTGGCAGCGACTGGCACGCGGCTGCGAGCGACAGCACCGCGCGTTCGTCCGGCGCCTGCCGCAGCAGGATGTAGATGCCATCCGTCACCCAATGCGGGTTCAGCACCGTCGTGTCGCGCAGGCGCGGGTCGTCGCCGTAGTTCAGCGCCAGCCCGAGCCGGTGCAGGTTCCGCGCGATGGATTTCTTCCGGTCCGGCTCCGCCACTCCCTGCTCCGCGCACACCTGCTCGTAGGCCGCGTAGTCGAGATAGCTCTTCTTCCCGTCGTGCCAGCGTTTCCGCAGCGCCTCCTTCACATTGAAATACGCCGCACCCGCCTTCTCGCGCACGGCGGGGTCGCCGCCGATCACCTTTGCCAGCGTCGCCTTCAGTTCCGCGATGCCGCGGCCCGTCTCGCAGTCCGTCTCCACATAGCCGAGGATGAAGGGATACTTCTCCCGCAGCGCCTCGCGGTCCAGCCGCACCGGCGCGGTCTCCCACTTGTTCAGCGCCACGATCACGCCGGAGGTCACGCCCTCGTCGGTCTTCGCCCCGTCCTCCTTCTCCGTGCCAAAGGCCCGGATGAGCCGCAGCCAGTATTCCGCATCCTCCCGCTGGCTGTCCTCCCGCGCCGTGAGCACCAGCACGTACACGCTCCGCGCGCTGAGGAAGAACTGGTGCGTGGCATGGGCGATCACCTGCCCGGCGAAATCCCACACATGCACCGTCACCGGCCCGCCGCCGGGGGCGGGCAGCGACCAGTCCTGGAGCGCGATGCCCGTCGTGGACACCTGCTCCTGGTCGAAAGTGCCGCGCATGAGCCGCTCCACGAGGCTCGTCTTCCCCGCGCCGCCACGGCCCACCAGCAGCAGCTTCACTTCATTCAGCGGCCTGGCTCCCGCCTCGCGCCGCGAGAAGTAATAGTCCAGGATCGCCGCGGGCTTCGCGGCGTCGAGCTTGCCGCCCCGGCCTTTGGTTTCTTCGGCAGGCGGCCCCAGCACCTCCGCCGGCAGGCCCAGCGCGGGATTGTCGTGGAGGAAAAGCTTCGTCAGCGCGGGGAGATTGCCGATCTCCGTGGGCAGCCCCGTGAGATGGTTGCCGTGGAGGCGAAGCAGCGTCAGTGCGGTGAGCTTGCCGATCTCCGCGGGCAGCCCCGTGAGCTGGTTGTTGTTGAGCCAAAGCTGCGTCAGCGCGGTGAGCTTGCCGACCTCTGCGGGCAGTCTCGTGAGCTGGTTGCCCTCGAGCCAAAGAGTCGTCAGCGCGGTGAGCTTGCCGATCTCCGTGGGCAGCCCCGTGAGCCGGTTGCCGCTGAGGGAAAGCCCCGTCAGCGCGGTGAGCTTGCCGATCTCCGCGGGCAGCCCCGTGAGCTGGTTGCCGTGAAGCCAAAGCCGCTTCAGCGCGGTGAGCTTGCCGATCTCCGCGGGCAGCGCGGTGAGGCCCATGTCGCTGAGGTCGAGACTCTGTGCTCGCTCGTGGCGTGCCTTCTCGATCCTCTTCTCGGCTTCGCGATACGCTTCGTCTGGGTTCCGGGGCATGGCTTCGCAATGTGGCGGGGAGGCGCGGGGATGTCGAATCCCATCGGCCCGGCTCCCCCGTGCGCGGCCTTTCCGGCGGCGCGCATCTTTTTCCCAAAAAGATCGCGCAACCGTGTCACCAGCCGCCGCGGGAGGTGCCTCCGCCGGATGCCCTCTTTTCCCCGAGGGGCGGATGCGCTGCGTGCGCCGGGGTGGAGGATCAGCCCGCGACAACCGTAGCCGCGCTTGTGAAAGCGCGGGCACTTCTTTCCGAGAGGTGGATTCGCTGCGGGCGTCGGGGGAGGATCAGCCCGCGCATTCCCATGCGCGGCTACATGCCGTAGCCGCATTCGTGAGAATGCGGGCTGATCTGCCGGTGTGCGTGCCGACATGGAGACGCTGCGGGCGAAGATGAACGAGCTGATCCTCGCGCTGCGCCGGTAGCCGCCGACGGGAGGAGGCGGGCTGAAATGACGAATGTCGAATGACGAATGACGAATGACGAATGACGAATGAACGCAGCCCATTCGTCATCCGTCATTCGTCACACGATTTCTCCAGTGAGACTTCGTGATGGTCGGCGGAACGGCGCAAGGAGCAGGGGCGCCCTCGCCCCAAGTCTTGGCGGCCCGGGGCGAGGGCGCCCCTGCTCCTTGCCCGCGCTCCCAAATCCTGCTTTTCAACAGGCGACTAACGCCGCAAACCCATCCCGGTTGTCACTCCATGAGTTCCCCCCTTTTTCATCCGCCGATGAATCGCCGCGCCTTCCTCAGCGCGTCTGCGATGGGGCTCGCGGGACTGCACGCCGCGCCGCTTCTCGGTGCGAATCCCACGGCGCTCGCGCCGCGCAAGGCCGCGAAATCCACGATCCTTTTTTTCCTCTGCGGCGGCGCGTCGCACATTGACATGTGGGACATGAAGCCGGAGGCGCCGAGCGAGTATCGCGGCGAGTTCCAGCCGATCCGCACGAGCGCGCCGGACATCCATCTTTGCGAACACCTGCCGCTGCTCGCGAAGCAGGCGCACCATTTTTCGCTCGTCCATGGAGTCACGGATTTCGGGCGCGCGACGGGCGATCATCACGCGGGCTACTACTACAATCTCACGGGGCACGCGCCGGACCCGACTTTCAAGCAGCAGGGCAACGACCGCCGCCCGTATCCCGACGACTGGCCCTACATGGGCTGCGTCGTCGGCTCACGCCGCGCGCCGCACGCGAAATTTCCGAATTTGATCTCGCTCCCGCACAAGCCGAGCAAGCTGCCTTACACGCGGCCTGGGCAGTTCGCGGGGCGGCTCGGGATGGATCACGATCCGTTTTATCTCATCGGAAATTTCGACGAGCCGTTGAAATTCAGCGCGCCGACGCTGACGATGGAAGGCGGCATGAGCGCCGGGCGGATGGATGCGCGCCGCGAACTGCTGCATTCGCTCGACGTGGTGCGCAGCAATCTCGATCACGAGGCGCAGGCGAAAAATTACTCGCGGCAGCAGGAGAAGGCGTTCGCACTTCTCTCGTCGAGCGGCGCGACGGGCGCATTCGACATCGTGTCCGAGCCGGCGTCCGTGCGCGAGCGCTACGGCAACACGATCAACGGCACGAGCCTGCTCATGGCGCGGCGTCTCGTGCAGGCGGGCGTGCCGTTTGTCACGGTCTTTTGGAAGGAGGACGAGAGCATCGCCAAGCAGTGCAAGAGCGCGGGCGGCTGGGACACGCATGGGGATAATTTCAACTGCCTCAAGAGATACCTCCTGCCGCAATTCGACCGCGCATTTTCCGCACTCATGGAAGACCTCGCGCAGAGCGGACTGCTCGACGAAACGCTCGTGCTCGTGACGAGCGAAATGGGCCGCACGCCGAAGGTCGGCGACCGCCGCTCGGGTGGAGTGAGCGGTGCAGGCCGCGATCATTGGACCGCGTGCATGAGCGTGCTCATGGCGGGCGGCGGCATCCGAGGCGGACAGGAAGTGGGCGCGACCGATGCGCGCGCGGAGTACCCGAAGCACCGGCCCATCGATCCCGCGGACGTGGTGAAGACCGTCTATCACGCGATGGGCGTGACCGATCTCGAAGCGATGGATCCGCTCGGGCGGCCCTACAATCTCCTCGAGGAAGGCAAGCCGCTGATGGAGCTGTTCGGCTGAAGGGGCTTGCTGGAGCGTTTCAAGAAATGTCGTGGTCGCGGAGCAAGGAGACGGGGCGCCATCGCCCCGTCTTTATCCGCGGGGCGATGGCGCCCCCGCTCCTTGGTTTAGCGGCCACGTCTTTTGTTGAACCGCTCTAGCGATACACGCGCAGCCAGTCGGCGCGGCTCCAGCCCATCTGTCCGGGATCGCTGTGATCCTTTGCCGCGCCGCTGTTCGGCATTTTGCCAATTCGCACCGTGGCGGGAGCGCCTGCGAAACCGGCGCGCGGCACACGGGCGAGTTCCTGATCCTGTTCATACACGCCTTCGCCGCTGGCGATGATGCGGATGTCGTCCTTCGCGATCACGAAGGCGAGCGTCACGGGGCGTTCGATGTCGCACATGCCTGCGAGTTTTTCCGCGCCGGCGATCGAGAGGCCGAAGCGTCCGTCCTTGCGGCGGTTCACCTTCAGGATTTTTCCATCGGGCCACACGAGCGCGAGGCCGGGGCCCCATTGCTGCGCATCGTCGCCGGAGTCCTGGCGGATTTGCGCGGCGACGATCGCGGCATCCGCAGGCAGCGCGCGCTCGGCCCATGCGTGTGTGTTTGCGGGCGCGAGGAAAACGAGGCCCTCGCGGTCGGGCTTTATGCTCTCGGATTTTTGCGACGCCACGATTTTCCATCCGTCGCGAGGTGAGGGGACGAAGGTGTCCTCGAACAGCAGCTTCGTCCTGTCGAATGCGAGCGCTGCCGCGGCCTTCACGGGTTGGCGCGGAGTTTCATCGAGGACGAATGCAAAGCCGCGCTTCGGCGCGATGCGGATTGTGTCGCCGGGTGCGAAGAGCAACTCGGGCTGGAAGCCTTTCATCTCCGGCGCGTAGAGGCGCACTTTTTTCGGATCGATTCCGAGTGCGGCGAAGTCCACGGCGAGCGTCGTCGCCACGGGCTTGTCGCCGAAATTTCCGAGCGCGACGAGTGTCTTGCCGCGCTGTTTCCAGATCGTCGCGCGGCACTCCGGCGCGCTCGCTTTCACCGGACAGGCGGAATCCCACCAGCCGGTGAATTCACTGCCCGCCGCGCCGAAGTCGTCCCACAGTTTCCACACCGGCTGCGGCGATCCACCCCAGCCGAGGCGGCCCGTCATGCCAAAGGTGAGGCCGAGCCACGGGTTGCCGCCGCCTTCGAGCATCTCGCCCATCATTCCAAATGGCACGCCGCTGATGGCCACGAGCGTCTGCTCCGGCGGGCCGTCGTAGTGGTGGCCTTCGCCGAACCACAGGCGATCCACGAATGGAAACGAGTCCATGAAGATGAGCGCGCAGCTCGCGAAGCCGGCGCGTCCGTTCATTTCATTCCACGAATGCAGATCGATCAGTCCGCCGCGCGGGTCGGTGTCGAGGATGCGCCGCGCGCGTTTCATCACGGTGCGATCGTAGGAGATGTCGTCGAGGTAGATGCCGTCGCAGCCCGCGTGCTTCACGAGCCAATCGAGGCCTTCGAGGTAGAAATTGTGAAAGCGCGACATCGTCGCGGTGAGGATGCTCGCGTCGTTCACGCCCGGCTCGTACCACGCGCCCCAGTAGTTCCCGCCGAGATGTTCCTCGCACCACGCGTGCCCGCCGCCTTGGCCCGGCGCGATCAGTTCATTGCCAAAGGATCGCAGCGCAAACAGCTCCGGCGTCCAGTTCGTGAGTTCGCGCACGGTGTAGTAGAATTTCACGCGCAGCCCGGCGGTGTGCGCGCGGGTGGTGTAGTCGGCGAGTTTGTCCGCGGTGAGAAAGGGGTAGTTGATGTACGGGTTCAGCGCGTTGCCCTGGTGGATGTTCACGATGTTCGCGCCGGACTCGCGCACTTTCTCCGGCGCGGCGGGGACGCCGTTCACATGGTAGTAGCGGTCGCGCCACTGCGCCTCGGTGTTCAGCGGCTTGAAGGGCGTGACGGAGAGATCGAAGTCGAAGTGCAGCGCCGCCCCCGGCTCCAGTGTGCGTGCGCCGGAGTGTGCAGTGAAGAGCACGGCCTTGTCCGCCGAAGCGAGCGTGATGCCTCCCTTGCCGCCACCGCTCCACGAGGGCGGATCGTTCAGCGGCTGGCGCGGGTAGTGGATGTTCACCATGGGGCGCACGTAGTTTTCCGCGCGAAGCTGCACGCGGAGTCCGGCATTCACATCGCCGAGCCACAGCGCGTCCTGATGCTTCTTCGCTACGTCCCATTTCCAATCCAGCGTCGCCGGTGCCGCGCCGCCGTAGAGTCCGAGGCCCATCGCGTATTTCGCGGTGTCCGCCGTCCGCGGAATTTCCAGTCGCACGTTGCGCACATTGCGGGACAGCGTCAGGAAATGGCAGCGGAATTCAAGGTGCCCCTCGGATTCCATCTTTGCCTCAATGCTGAAGAGGCCGGCGCCTTTTTCAAACAGCGTGCCTGCCCAACTGACCACATCGGCGTCCTGCCGCGCGAACTCCATCGGCCCGGCACGCAGCGGCACCACGGTCCCGTCGGCAAGTTCGACGACGAAGCGCATCGGCGCGGCGAGAATCTCGCGGCCGTGCCCGATGACTTTTGTCACGCTGCCGCTGAAATGGCTCGTGATCCGCTCGGGCAGTCCGCTCTCGCCGAGCGTGATGCTGCGCCCGAGACAGTGAATCGTGCGGCCTTCCACACGCAGCGGTGTGAATGGCTTTGGCGGTTCGCCTTCCTCGGCAATCTTCGAGTTGAGCCAGCGCAGCTTCGTGAGCTTCGATGGCTCCGAGTCGCCGTGGTCGGCGAGAGGCTTGCCGGCGACGGTGAAACGGAATGGGACGCGGGGACAGGTCCATCCGGTGATGGCACCGGCATATTCGCCCGGTGCAGCGTCACGCGGCACATCAATCGCGCACCAGATCGGACTGACGTGGCCTTTTGCGATTTCGCCTTTGCTGGCCGCGTGCTTGAAAACGGTACGCGGCAGCTTTGCGCCGCCGGGCCCGGTGAAGGCAGTGCTCCAAACGGAGTGCTTGCCGGTCGTTTCGTGCGCCGCCCAGATGCCGAGCTGAAACACAAAATACTCGCCGGGCCTCGCGACGAATTCAGGCGGCTTCTCGCGCTTCAGCCAGATCTCCGGCACATGCTCGAACATCCGCACGGGCCGCTCGCGTGCTTCCAGAAAGGCATACACATTTTCGGCACCGAAGCGGTCCTCTGCCGGATGCACGTTCAGCCACGCCTCCTCCTCGGCTTTCGTCGCGATGATTTCCATTTCGGTAAAACGATCATGCTCCGTGCGCGCCTCCCATCGCACGACCTTCGCCTGCGCGGCGTTCGCGGCTTTCGCCTTCCATTCCGCAGATGCCGTATCCTGTGGCGCGAGGTATTTTGCCGAGGGAAATGAGCCGCCGCCCGGATGGCCCGGCAGGAAATAGATGAAGTATTCGCCCGCGCCGTTCGTGGGCTCGAAGGTCACGTCGCCAGCTTCGGCGTTCACGTTTTGCGCGAGCACATTTGCGATCCGCTGCCCAGCGGTATCCGTCACAATCACCGCCTTTTCCTCCGGGCGCGGATCGCGCCGACGCCACTCCAGCCGCACATGCGCCGCGTCCGCCGCCGCATCCACGCGCACCACGGCGCGGTGCGTGCCGAGACTGGCATCCCACTTTTTTTCCGCGACCTCGTAGCGCACGCTCTGCGCGGCGAGCGGAGTCGTGAACGCAAGAATGGTCGCGATGAGGCGGCGGAAAAAAGGATGGACGTCGAGCGGGGGCACGCCGGAAGTCTTATTCCGGGCCGATGGAATACAAGATGGGAACGCGGAGGAGTCAGAGCTGATGCATCAAAAGAGCGAGGTCATTCTGAACGGAGCATCGGCGTGGGCGAAGGTGGTGGGCCGATGCGCAGTGAAGCATCCCGTGAGAAGCAAAACGGCTCGCCGACGGTTGATCCGCCCGGACGACCATCCTGCTTCTCACGGGATTCTTCGGCTGCGCGATGCCCGCCACCTACGCCCGCCGGGCCTCGCTCCGCCTCAGAATGACCCCGTATTTTTTTTGACGCGATTGCCCTGGGGGTTGAAAACCCCGCCTACTTTTTTGCCTCCGCAAAAATCAGCGGGGCAAACTGCGCGAGGTAGCCGCGCCACACGGGCCAGGCGTGCGCGCCTTCGGTGAGTTCCCATTGGTGCGTGATGTTCTTCTCCTTGAGCGCAGCGACGAAGTCCTCGTTCTTCTTGCGCAGGAAATCATCCTTGCCCACGGCGATCCACAGCAGGCGCAGTTTTGCATTTGCCGCGGCGGAATCGGCGAGAAATTTGTCCGCGACGTCCTCCTGCGGCGGCACGCCGCTGAAGGAGCCGACCCACGCGAACCGATCCATGTTGCCGAGGCCGACCGTGAGCGACTGCCAGCCGCCCATGCTCAGCCCGCTGATGGCACGGTGCGCGGCGTCCTTTTCCACGCGGTAGAGCGATTCCACGAGGGGCAGCGCATCGTCGAGCAGGTCGCGGCGGAATGCGTCCATCGCGTCGGCGCGTTTCGCGGGTTCGCCAAATTTCGTCGAGCCGAGCGGGTGGCCGTCGAGCATCACCACGACCATCGGGCGCGCTTTGTTTTCGTGGATGAGGCTGTCGAGGATCCAGTGCGCCTTGCCGTGCTCGACCCACGCGCGCTGGTTGTCGCCCGAGCCGTGCTGGAGCACGAGCACCGGGAATTTTTTCGCACCGGAAAACTCATAGCCCGGCGGCGTGTAAACGATCAGTTCACGCGCGCGCCCGAGTGTCTTCGATGCGTAGCCGTGTTGGTGAACCGTGCCGTGCGGCACGTCCTGCCAGTCCCACGGTGCGGGCGGCGTGGATGCGATGTGCAGGATGTTTTTCTGCGGCTCCCGCTGCGGTTTGAAGCTCGTGTTTTTCGAGTCCATCACGTTCACGCCATCCACATCGAAGCTGTATTCCCACACGCCGGCGGGCACTGCGTCGAGCGTCACACTCCATGTGCCATCATCGCCGCGCGTCAGTGCAACGGCGTCCTTCGCCCACTGCGCGCGCAGCTTCACCTCCTGCGCTTTCGGCGCGCGGATGCTGAGCGTGATCGGCTCGCCGGCCTTGCGAATGCCCGCGGGCGCATCGAGCGCGCGGGCGGCGAAAGTGAGGCAAAGGGCAAGGGCGAGCGTGAGCAATGTTTTCATGGGGAGGAAAGGGGAGCCTGCTGCGTAGCGCCCGGAGAATTATGCGCCGAGAAAATTCCGCAGGATCGTGAGGCCGACCGCCTGGCTTTTTTCCGGATGAAACTGCACGCCCGCCACGCTGCCGCGCGCCGCTGCCGCCGCGAAGGTCTCGCCGTACGTGCTGCGCGCGATGACCGCCTGCGCGTCGTCCGTCGCGGGAAAAAAGCTGTGGACAAAATACACGAACGGATTCGCGGGCAACCCGGCCCATAGCGCGTGCGGTGCGAGGTCGAGTGAGTTCCAGCCGATCTGCGGGACCTTCATTCCCGGCGTGGAAAAGCGGCGCACTTTCCCGCGGAAAAATCCGAAGCCGCGCACACCGGGCGATTCCTCACTCTCCTCGAAGAGCATCTGGTAGCCGACGCAGATGCCGAGGAATGGCCGCCCGTCGCCGAGCACATCCTGCATGATGCGCCAAAGCCCGCGCTCCTCCAGCCCGCGCACGCAGTCGCCGAACGCACCGACGCCCGGGAGCACGACGCGCTCCGCTCGCGCGATGACGGCAGGGTCCGCGGTGAGCTGCACATCGGCACCGTGCTGCTTCAGCGCGTTGAAGACGCTGCGCACATTTCCGGAGCCGTAGTCAATGAGGGCGATCATGGCATTTAAGATTTAAGATTTGGGATTTGGTGTTCGTTCCGCGCCCGTCGTGAGGCTCGGAAAAATCTTAATTCTTAAATCCTAAATCATAAATTCAGAGCATCCCCTTCGTGCTCGGGATTCCCGTCACGCGTGGATCGATCTGGCTTGCCGCGTCCGTGGCCTTCGCGAGTCCTTTGAAGATCGCCTCGGCCATGTGGTGCGCGTCGCGGCCGTAGAGGATCTCGATGTGCAGATTGCACCCCGCATGGACGCTGAATGCGCGCATGAATTCCTCGACGAGCTGGAACGCAAACGCGCCGATGCTCGCGACGCCCTGCGGCGCGCGGTATTCGAGAAAGGGGCGCCCGCTGAAATCCACGACGACGCGCGCGAGCGTCTCATCCATCGGCAGGTAGGCGACGCCGTAGCGGCGGATGCCCGACTTGTCGCCGAGCGCCTTGGCGAAGGCCTGCCCGAGCGCGATGCCCGTGTCCTCGACGGTGTGGTGCAGGTCCACCTCGATGTCGCCGTCGGCTTTCACATCGAGATCCATGAGGCTGTGCCGCGAGAAGAGCGTGAGCATGTGATCGAAGAACGGAATCTTCGTCACGATGCTGCTCTTGCCGGTGCCCTCGATGGCGAGCGCGATGCGGATGTCGGTCTCGCCGGTCTTGCGATGGATTTGTGCGGAGCGTGGCATGTCGTGTGTGGCTAAAAAGTGGCTCACCCTCTACTCCGGCGCGGAATCCCCGGCGGCGCGTTTTTTCGCCAGCATCTTGCCTCCGATCGCGCCGAATGCGACGAGTGCTGCGAACACGATGAGGACGACCGGCTTTTTATAAAATGGACTCTCGTCGGACTGCGGTGCCGAGGCGACTGGCGCGGTTGAAGTCGTGGAAGACGCCTGCTTTGGCTTCGGAGTTGGGGTCGGCTTCGGAGCCGGCGTGGGAGTCTCGGACTTGCCGCCGGACGACGACTTTCGTGCTTCCGCGAGTTTCGCCTGGAGACGTTTCGCGAGTTCATTCGCCGACCATGCGGTGGTCGCGTCCTTGAGCGCCTTTTCCGCCGCATCGAGACTGCCGCGCGCCAGCGCCGCGGACGCCTGCTCCGTGGCCTTCACGGAATCGTGCATTTTGTCCGTCGGCAATCCATTCAGGCGCGTGGTTTCCGAGGTCACGAACGATGTCAGCGAGGAGAGGCTCCTCTCGTTCGCAGGCTGGAGCGGGAGCCACTTCACGCCCGCGCGTTCAGCGGCAGCGATGGTCGCGTCGGTCGTCGTGCGCTCCTTTTTGATCAATGCGTCGAGCTGCTCGCGCTCCGCGCCCTTCGATGCGGCGAGGCGGTTCTTTTCGTCCTCGATGCGGCGCTTCAGTTGCGCCTGCCGCTGTTCCACGGCCGCCTTCAGGGAAGGCAGGATTCGCCGCCCGAGATCCACCGCATCCGGGTAGCTCGCGGCGCCGGGAAATGCCTTTTCCATCTGCGCGAAGATCGCCATCGCATCGGTCAGTTGCCCCGCGGCCGACGCGCGCTTCATGCGGTTGAAAAGGATGTGCCCTGCGACCTGCACGCGCTCCTCCTGCACCTGCTCCTTGGTGAGCCACTGGCCGTCGAGCTTCACCTCGCCGGCAGCCACGCGCCTCTCGTCGGCGATGAACTGATCGAGCCGCTGCCGCGCGAGGGCCGTGTGCTTGCTCTTCGGAAAGGCGGTCACGAAATAATGCAGGCCGTCCGTCACCCGCCCGTATTCGTCCCGCTCGAGCGACTCATTTCCCGGCGCGAGGTTCGCCACCGCGGTCCACGCATCCTCGTCCGGCTGCACTTTTTCGATGCTCGCGATGTCGCCGCGCTTGATCACGCGCTCGTCCTTGATCGTCGCGGTGACCTGCACGCTCATCGTCACCTCGGCATCGGTCTCGCTGAGGATTTTGCCTTCCACCTTGTCGCCGGTTTTCAGGATGACGGTGTCCGCGCAAAGGCTTGCGCAAAGGCAGAGGATGGCGGGCAGGGCGGCGGTAGTGATGCGTTTGACAGGCATGGGAAGCAGCAAACCAAACAGACGATGCCTCGGGAGAAAAGCGAAAATGGCCTTCGGCATCCGACATTGTACATCCGACACCCGCGCCCGCGGCCGCCGTCATGGGGTGAATGATCAATGTCGGATGTTGGTTATCCGCGCCGCGCCGCCAGAGCAATCGCATCAAAACCATGGTCATTCTGAGGCGGAGCGATGCCCGGCGGGCGCAGGTGGCGGGCATCGCGCAGCCGGAGAACCCCGTGTGTCCACGAGGATCGTCCGGACAGGTTTTTCGATTGGATCATCGTCCTACTTCACACGGGATCCTTCACTCCGCGTCGGCCGACCGCCTTGCCACGCCGACGCTGCGTTCAGGGTGATCCCGATTTTTTGATGCAATTGCCCTGGCCGCGCCGCGCCCCGTCCTTGCCATGCGTCGCGCGTGCCGCTAGGGTGCGCGCCCTTTTCCAAAAATATGAGCCGAGAACCGTCCAAGCACCCTGGGTCACTTCACCGCCGTTGGTCACGCCAAGTCGTGGACGGCCCCGAGCGCGCCGCGAGCCGCGCGATGCTGCATGCGGTCGGCTTTGCCCGGGAGGATTTCAAAAAATCGCAGGTCGGCATCGCGAGCACGTGGAGCATGGTCACGCCGTGCAACATGCACATCGACGGCCTCGCGCGACAGGCCGAGGCAGGCGTGAATTCCGTGGGCGGGAAGGGGATCATCTTCGGCACGATCACGATTTCCGATGGCATCTCGATGGGCACCGAGGGCATGAAATATTCGCTCGTGTCGCGCGAAGTCATCGCGGACAGCATCGAGACCGTGATGGGTTGCGAGCAGTTCGACGGACTCGTCGCCATCGGCGGTTGCGACAAAAATATGCCCGGCTGCCTCATCGCGATGGCGCGCTTGGATCGGCCTGCGGTGTTTGTGTACGGCGGCACGATTTTGCCCGGCTGCATCACCGGCATCCTCGCGGAAAAGCGCCTGAACCGCGAACGCGCCGCGCTGCTCGGCGACAAGCCGCTCGACATCGTCTCGTGCTTCGAGGCCGTGGGCCAGCACGCCGCCGGCGCACTCGACGAACGCGAACTCGCGCTCATCGAGGAAAATGCAATCCCCGGCGCAGGCTCGTGCGGCGGAATGTACACCGCAAACACGATGGCGAGCGCCATCGAAGCGCTGGGCATGTCATTGCCGAACAGTGCCGCGCAAAACGCTGTGTCGAAGGAAAAGGCCGCCGACGCGCGCTCCGCAGGCGTGGCCGTGGTCGAGATGATCAAGCGTGGCATCCGCCCGAGCGACATCCTTTCCCGCGAGTCCTTCGAGAATGCCATCGCCATGGTCATCGCCCTCGGCGGCTCGACGAATGCCGTGCTGCACCTCCTCGCGATGGCGCATTCCGCCAACGTGAAACTCGAACTCGATGACTTCACGAAGATCGGAAAAAAAATTCCCGTGCTCGCAGACCTCAAGCCGAGCGGACGCTTCCTCATGAGCGAACTCGTCGCCATCGGCGGCCAGACTCCGCTGATGAAAATGATGCTCGACGAGGGCCTGCTCCACGGCGGCTGCATGACCGTGACCGGCAAGACGCTCGCGGAAAATCTCAAGCGCGTGAAAGCGTATCCAAAGGGCCAGGAAGTCATCCGCCCGATGTCGAACCCGATCAAAAAGGACAGCCACCTCGTCGTGCTCTACGGCAACCTCGCCCCCGGCGGCGCGGTCGCAAAAATCTCCGGCAAGGAAGGCGAAAAATTTGCCGGCAAGGCCATCGTCTTTGAAAACGAGCAGGACGCGTTGAAGGCCGTCCTCGATGGCAGCGTGAAGAAAGGCCACGTCATCGTCATCCGCCACGAAGGCCCCGTCGGCGGCCCCGGAATGCGCGAGATGCTTTCGCCGACGAGCGCCGTCATGGGCAAGGGCCTCGGCAAAGACGTCGCGCTGATCACGGACGGACGTTTCAGCGGCGGCTCGCACGGCTTCGTCGTCGGCCACATCACGCCCGAAGCCGCGCTCGGCGGTCCGCTCGCCGTCGTGAAAAACGGCGACCCGATCATCATTGATTCCGCCAAACGCGCCCTCACGCTCGATCTTGCAAAGGGCGAAATCGAGAAGCGTCTCGCAAAATGGAAAGCCCCGGTGTCGCGCTACACCCGCGGCGTCCTCGCAAAATACGCGAAGACCGTGGGCACCGCGAGCAAGGGTGCAGTGACGGACTAGCAATGCAGCGCGGACGATTCGTCGGCCCGCGCGCGCGGAAGGGGACGGGTGCGGATTTGCATTTCGATCCGCCGGTTTGAAGGCACACGCCACGCCGACGGCTCGTCGTCGCCATATTGCGCCTCGACAGCGGGTCGCACTTTCCGCATTTCTCCCTGAACGCCGAGGCCCCCGATCAGCACGCGCCACCATCTCCTCCAAAACGGAACTGCCGCAGAATTCCGCGTGTCCCTATGAAAGACGAAAAGCGCAAGAGTGAGCCGATTCTCCGCTGGCGCGAAGTGCTGCTCCTCATCCTGTTTCCGCTTTGCCTGGCAGGATCCGGGCGGTTCATGTGGAAGCGTTCGCAGCGTCAGGCCGCCATCGCTGCGGAGACGGCGACGCGCCAGCGTGCCGCCGCCGCCGCTGCCGCTGCGCTCGCGGCGAACCGTGAGGACGTGGAGCGCGGCCTGAAGCTGGAAGCCGCGGGCGATTACGCCGCCGCCGAACCGCTCCTGCGCCGCGCGCTCGAATTCCGCGAGCGCACCCTCGGCCCGGAGCACGCGGACACGCTCAAGAGCGTGAGCAATCTCGGCGGTCTGCTGCGGAATCAGCGCGACTTTGCTGCCTCCGAACTGCTGCTCCGCCGCGTGTGGCAGGTGCGCGAGCGCATCTCCGGCGCGGAGCACGAAAGCACGCTCGGCGCGATGCTCAATGTGGCCGCAGTGCTGAAGCTCAAGGGCGATCCCACGGCTGCCGAGCCGCTGTTCCGCCGCGGGTTGGAAGGGCGCGAACGTGCCTTCGGCGCGGATCACCGCGAAACCCTCGCAGTCGTGAACAGCCTCGCCATTTTGCTCCGCGAACGGGGCGACCGCGCCGCAGCCGAGCCATTCTTCCGCCGAATGATGGACGCCCGCGAGCGCACCCTCGGCGCGGACCATGCGGACACACTTTTCAGCACGGGCGAACTCGCCATTCTGCTGCGCGACAAAGGCGACCGCGCGGCGGCGACGCCGCTTTTCCGACGCGTCGCGGAAGGCCGCGAGCGTGTCCTCGGGCCGGACCATCCCGACACGCTCGCGAGCATGGGCCGTCTGGCCGGTGGGCTGAAGGACCAGCGCGATTTTTCCGCAGCGGAGCCGGTCTGTCGCCGCATCCTGGAAATCCGCGAACGCACGGGCGGGCCGGATCATCCCGAGACACTCGCCGCACTGCTGGAACTCGCCGGAATGCTGCGCACGAAGGGCGATCATGCCGCCGCGGAGCCGCTGTATCGTCGCGCATTGGAAATCCGCCAGCGCGTCCTCGGGCCGGAGCATCGTGAGACGCTGGTCTCGATGTATGATCTCGCCACGCTGCTGCGCGGCAAGGGGGATAGCGTTGCTGCCGAGCAGCTCATGCGGAGCACCTTGGAAATCCGCGAGCGCGTCCTCGGCATGAAGCACCGCGACACGCTCATCAGCCTGGGCACTCTGGCCATGCTGCTCGGCGGCAAGGACGATCGCGCCGCTGCCGAGCCGTGGTTTCAGCGTTCACTGAGTGCGCGCGAGAGCGCGCTCGGCCCGGACGATCCGCTCACACTTTCCGCCGTCACAGAACTGGCCATTTTTCTGAGGGACAACGGGAAGCGGCCAGACGCTGAACTCATGTTTCGCCGAGCATTGGATGGACGCACGCGCGCGCTTGGCCCCCAGCATCGCGACACGCTGTCGAGCATGGATGCGCTCGCGCTGTTCCTGCGGAACAAGCGCGGCAGCCTGCCCGAGGCGGAATTTCTCTGCCGCCGCGCGCTCGATGCACGCGAGCGCACGCTGGGTGCGGATCATCCCGACACGCTCGGCAGCGTCCACAATCTCGCGATCATCCTGCACCTCAAGCACGACGACGAAGCTGCGGATCCATTCTATCGCCGCGCCGTGGAGGGCAGCGTCCGCACCTTTGGCCCCGAGCACAACGAGACGCTGGGCTGCGTGCTCAGCCTCGCCGTTTACCTGCGCGCGAAGGGTGATTTCGAGAAGGCCGAGACTTTCTACCGGCGGATCCTCGACACGCACGAGCGCAAGGACGGGGCAGGGCACAAGAGCACGATCGGCAGCCGCGACAGCCTCGCCCAGATGCTCGTGGAAAAGGGCGACAGCGCCGCGGCCGAGGCGCTGCTGCGAAAAAATCTGGAGCTGCAGGAAAAGGCGCACGGCCCGGAGCACGCGGACACCTGCCTCGCTGCATTTCAAATCGCGAGCGTGCTGCAGGGGCACCTCAAGCGCGAGGAGGCTGCGGCATTTGCAAAGCGCGCCCACGACGGCTGGCTGAAGACGAAGGGCGAGCAGCACGCCGACACGATCCGCGCGCGCAAGCTCCTGCAGCGGCTGGAGGGAACGGAGTCCGGTCCGCTCAAGGGCCTGCAGATCTGAGAGCGCGGAGGCGCTGGGAGCGGCGACTTCCAAGTCGCCGAATTCCGCGCACGAACCGGGGCGACTCGGAAGTCGCCCCTCCCTGGGTGCGCTCGCAATTCCGTTTTGCGAATGCCGCACCGCGATCCCAGCATCGCGTCATGCACCTCTGCCGATTTCTCCCGATCCTCGCTGCACTCGCATTCGCCGCATTTGCCGCCGAGCCGAAGCCGTCCCGCGCATGCAGGCGATCCCGCTGCCGCACGATGAGGTTTCCTTCCAGCGCGATGGCGAGGAGATCGCGCGCTTTCACTTCGCGCAGGATCAGCGCAGGCCGTTCGTCTTTCCCGTGATCGGGCCGAGCGGGCGCTCGCTCACGCGCATGGGGCATCCGCATGATCCGAACACGCACAGCCATCACAACTCGGTGTGGTTCTCGCACCAGTTTGTCGGCGGCGCGGATTTTTGGAGCGACAACGGCGGGCGCATCTCGCACCACCGCGTGCTGCGCTACGAGGACGCGGACGACGTTGCATTTGCCGAGACGGAAAACGCGTGGCTCGACAAGGAAGGCAAGCCCGTGCTGCACGACCGCCGCCGCATCAGCGTGAAGCCGCTCGCGGACGCGGAGTGGCTGCTGCTGCTCGACCTGCAACTCGAGGCGCGCACTGCCGATGTGCCGCTCGGCGAGACGCCATTCGGAATGCTCGGCGTGCGCATGGCGAAGACGATCGGCGTGCTCGACGGCGGCGGCACCATCCGCAACAGCGAGGGCGGCGTGGACGAGGCCGCATGCTTTCGCAAGCCCGCGCGCTGGATGGACTACATCGGGCCCATTGCGAAGGATGAAGTAAGAGGGATGAAGGATGAAGCAGGCGAACCGAAGCTGCAGGGCGCGACTTCATCCTTCATCCTTCATCCTTGGTCATCGAGGGCATCGCGCTTTTCGATCATCCGCAAAATCCAAACCACCCCGTCCCATTCCACTGCCACGGCGATGGCTGGATGGGCGCGGCGCTTACATTCTCTGGCGCGCTCACGGTTAAAAAATAGCGAGCCGCTCCGTCTGCGCTACGCGCTCTACGTCCACGCGGGAATGCCGTCGCCGGAAAAATTCGAGGAGCAGTGGAAGGCGTTCACCGCGACGCCGTGGATGGATTTCCCCGAGAAGAAAAAATGATGCGCGAGCGGCGCGTCAGCTCTTGTCCACGCTATATTTTCCCGGCCCGATGAAGATCATCGAGAAGAACACGAGGCCGAGTTCCCACGCGTGTGCAGCGAAATGCAGGGGAGACATTCCCATGACTTTCGCCGGAGCTTCATGCAGCGTGTGAATTCCCGCGACCGCCATCGTGATCGCGATGAACAGGCAAACCGGACGAAAGGCTATGCCAATCATGAAAAGCGCAATGCCGACCGTCTCCGCCATCGTGGCGAGGAAGCCCCAAAGCGTCGGCGTGAACGTGATGCCGACATGCGACATGGCCGCGCCCAAGGCGTGCCATTTTTTGGTTCCGCCCGCGAGATTCTCCCAGCCGTGCGCCCACAGGAAAAGCGCGCCGAGCGTGAGGCGCAGCATGAGGAGACCGGCGTCGCGATTACGTGATAGAAATGCCCACATGCGGCGATTTTCTATCGCGATGCCGTGGTGCGCGGCGAGATGAATGTGCAACCACCCGCTATGTGCTGCGCATTTTTTCCCGCTCCGTGCGCAACTGTCCGCAGCCCGCCGCGACATCAATCCCGCGCCGCTGCCGCACGGTGCTCGGGATGCCGACGGATTTCAGCACGCGCTGGAATTCCGTCGCCGCCGCGCCTGATGTCGCGGTGCCGGAAAATCCTCCCGTGGGATTCAGCGGGATGAGATTCACGTGCGCGTCGAGTCCCGCGAGGAGCGACGCGACGCGCTGCGCCTGCGCGGGCGAGTCGTTCGTCCCGGCGATGAGCGTCCACTCGAAAAAAATGCGGCGCCGTGTCTTCGCGCAGTACGTGCGGCATGCGTCCATCAGTTCCGCGAGCGGCCAGCGTTTTCCCGCGGGCACGAGTGCGGAGCGTTCCTCGTCGGTCGCGCCGTGCAGACTCACCGCGAGCTTGTAGCCGCGCTTTTCCTCCGCGAGCCGGAGGATGCCGGGCACGACGCCGACCGTGCTGATCGTGATTTTCGCCGGGCCGATGTTCAGCCCTCGCGTGTCGCTGATGATCTCCAGCGCGGCGAGCACGGCGTCGTAATTGTGCAGCGGCTCACCCATGCCCATGAGCACGAGATTCCGCAGGCCGCTCTTGCCGTCGTCCGCGAGCGCGTCGCGTGCGTGCAGCACCTGCGCGACGATTTCGCCGGGCCGCAGATGGCGCGAAAATCCCATCTGCCCGGTCGCGCAAAATACGCAGCCCATCGCGCAGCCCGCCTGCGTGCTCACGCACACGGTGAAGCGCCCCGGATAGCCCATCGCGACCGTCTCGATCGTCTGCGCGTCAACGAGGCGCAGGAGAAATTTCCGCGTGAGCCCGTCGCTGCTGCGGATGTCCGCCGCGACTTCCGGCGGTCCGCTTTCGAATTCAATGGCGTGCTCTGCGATCCAGCGTTTCAGCGGCGGTGCAAAGGAGGCGACATTTTCGTCGGAGAGCCCGCCGCCGCGGTAGATGCATTTCCAGAGCGCGCGCGCGTGAATCGCACGCAAGCCGTCGGCGACGAGCAGGCGTTCCACCTCGGGGAATGTGAGATCGGATAGCGCGCGGGGAATGCTTCCGGTGTCGGTCTTTGCCTGTTGAAAAATGGGATCGTCGAGCTGCACGTTGATGTCGGTGACGGTGCGCGAGCATGCTCCGCTTTGCAACGCGCATGGAGCGCCGCCCTGCCGCGCTCGCTTGCGGCACGCGCCGGAAGACGCTATGGCAGTCCGCTTGGAACCCGCCGCCTCACTTCAGACTCTGCTCGATCGCACCGCGCCGATCCTCGCGCTCGCACCGATGCAGGAAGTCACGGACCTGCCGTTCTGGCGGCTGATGGCGCGCTACGGCGGCGCGGACGTTTATTTCACGGAATACTTCCGCGTCCACGCCGACTCGAATTTGGAAAAATGGATTCTCGAATCCATCGTGTCGAATCCCACGGGCCGCCCAGCCATCGCGCAGATGATCGGGAACGACATCCCGTCGCTCATCCGCACGGCGAAAAAACTTCAGGAGTATCCCGTCGCCGCGATCGATCTGAACCTCGGCTGCCCTGCACCGATCGTTTACAAGAAGTGCGCGGGCGGCGGTCTGCTCCGCGAGCCGAAGCGCATTGACGCAATCCTCGGCGCACTGCGCGATGCGGTGAAAGTGAAGTTCACCGTGAAGACGCGCATCGGCTTCGATTCGCCGGAAGTCTTCGAGGAACTGCTCCCGATTTTCGCCCGGCATTCGATCGACTTGCTCACCGTGCATGGCCGCACCGTCCTGGAAATGTACCGCAGCGAAGTCCACTACGACTTCATCGCGCGCGCCGTCGCCGCCGTGCCGTGCCCCGTGCTCGCGAATGGCAACGTGCATTCCGCGGCGAAGGCTGCCGAGGTGCTCGCGCTCACCGGCGCACGCGGGCTGATGATCGGGCGCGGCGCGATCCGGAACCCGTGGATCTTCTCGCAAATCCGCCAGCACCAGCGAGGCCAGGAAATCATGCTGCCGGTCGGACGCGATGTGCTCGACTACATCCGCGCGCTCTACGAATCCGTCTGCACTCCCAGCGTGCCCGAGCGTCTGCAGGTGCAGAAGATGAAGCGCTACCTGAATTTCATCGGCCTCGGCGCGGAGCCGAGCGGGGCGTTCCTGCACGACATTCGCCGCGTCACGACGCGCGCGGAATTTTTCCGCGTGTGCGAGGCATTTCTCGATCACGGAAATGCGATGCCGCTGGAGCCGTTCACGCTCGCGCTGAAGCCGCATGACGTGATGGCGGGCGAGCATCTGTAGGCGCGCAAGGAGCAGGGGCGCCCTCGCCCCGCGGCTGTGGAGATCAACGGGGGCGGGGGGGCCCTGCTCCCTGGCCTCCCCGCCGGTGCGGCCGGCG
>JBBRYC010000001.1:0-169346 GCA_038238025.1 Chthoniobacterales bacterium | reverse complement strand
GGATACCAGTCAATCGTGTGCATCGGCTCCTTGATGTGGACGCCGGATGCGATCTTTCCCGGCCAGTTCACAAAGCCGCACGCCCGCACGCCGCCCTCCCAGATGCTGCCTTTGAATCCGCGCAATGGCGTGTTGTCGCCCGGCTTCGGCCCGCCGTTGTCGCTGGAGAAAATGATGAGCGTATTCTCGCGCTCGCCGGTTTTTTCCAGCGACGCGACCATCTGCCCGATGGCCTCGTCCACCGCCGCGAGCATGCCCGCGAGCTTCTGCCGCGCGCCTTTCAAAGCGCCATACGGCTTCAGGTATTCATCCGGCACCTGATGCGGCGAATGGATTCCATTGAACGGCACATAGAGAAAGAGCGGCTTCGACTTGTCCTTCTCCTCGATCACCCGGCACGCCTCGCGCGCGATGAGATGCGTGCTGTAGCCTTCCTCCTTCAACTGCTTCCCGTCGCGATACCAGTCGAGGTCCTTGCCGCGCATGTGCGTGTTGTAGTCGATCGCACCGAAGTAGTGCCCGTAGTGATGATCGAACCCGCGCGCCATCGGCAGATACGCCGGCTCGAATTCCCCGAGATGCCACTTGCCCGTCGCCGCCGTCGCGTAGCCCACGCCCTTCAGCGCGCTTGCGAGTGTGCGCTCGCCGAGCGGCAGGCCCCACGTTGCGTGCGGACGCACGATCGTATAGACGCCCGTGTGGGTGGCGTAGCGCCCGGTCATCAGCGCCGCGCGCGTCGGCGAGCACACCGGCTGCACATAGAGCGAATCCAGGATCGCGCCCTCGCGCGCGAGCCGGTCAATGTTCGGCGTGTGGATGTCCTTCCCGCCATTGAAGCCGCAATCGGCAAAGCCGAGATCATCAATGAGCAGGAAGACGATGTTTGGCTTCGCAGCCGGCACGTCAGCGCCGCGGGATGCTGAGAGCGATGCGAGCAGCAGGATCGAAAATGACGCGACGAAGCCGGCGAAAAAAGAGCGTGGGAATTTCATGGGTGCAGGGATGAACCGCAGATGCGGGGAGAACTGGGACAATCGAATGACCGCAAAGCGCGTTCAGAGCATCGAGCTTCCCGTCGTAATTTTTCCGGATGCCCTTCAGCGAATCCTCCGATCACGAAATCGGTGCGGCACTCAAACGGTTCGTTTCATTTGTCCGACGCAGACTCCGCGCCCGTGGCCCTCGTTGTTTGAAATGCCTTCGCCTTCTCGCGTGCCGTTTTGATCTCCGCATCGTTCAGCGAAAATCCAGTCCTGCCGGATGCCATGAGGTTCGTCGTGTCCTGGCGATGGCTGAGGCCGAGCGCGTGCCCGATCTCGTGCGAAGTCACGCGCGGCAGCGGCTCATCAATGCCACCCTCGACGGGTTTGAGGCTCGCCGTGTCCTTCACCACGATCAGCCCGCTGTGAAAAAACCCGTTCGGCTTCACCTCCTTCACGTAGCACACGTTGAGCGCCGTCGTGCTCAGGCTCGCCTTCGGGATCATCGAATTCACCCGCACGAATTCATCCTTTTTCTCCACCTCCGCCGACAGCGCCGCGGCCTCCGTGTGAACGATGGACTCAATCTCAAACTGGATGCCCGCCTGCGACCACACCATGTTCGCCTTCCCGAAAATGCGCCGCACGTCCGACTCCACGAGCGTCGTGTGCATCGCCGGCGTCGCCTGTGATTGCATGAGGTGAACGCGCACCGGCACGGTAAGTGTCGGCAGCTTTGCCGCGGGCTGCGCGACCTTCGCCGGCGGTTCAGATGGCGGCGCACACACACCGCGATGCGCGGCTCCGATGACGAGGAGAAATCCGAACAGAGCGGAGAGGAGGCGGAGTGATTTCATAAACGATAAGTGGAGAAAATGCGGGTCTGATAACAGCGCCCCGGCGTCGCTTTGCTTAGAGCGCATCCGGAAAGTCTTCCACTCCAACGCGCGGTCATTCTGAGGGAGGCTGAGCGACTCGAAGAATCCCGTTCGGTTCACGAGCGACGGAGGCACTCCACGGGATCCTTCGACTCGTTTCACTCGCTCAGGATGACCCACGGAAAGGATTTTCCGGACACGTTCTTAGTGTGTCTACCAAAAGTCCATTTTCCGCGGTGGAAGTGCCACTTTTCAACGCAGAGGCGCTGAGTAAAAGAGAGAGGAACGCAGAGGGATTTTCTGTTTTTTTCTCTGCGAAACTCTCATCCAACCTCTGCGTCTCTGCGTTGAAATGGGACTTCTGGTACACGCTCTTGTGCTATGCGCCGAGCATCCGCTGAACCGGCATCTGCGGTTCACACGGCAGCGGACTTCCGGTGCATTCACTCACGCACTCGCACGCGTGAATTTTGCCTCGTATCCGACGCCGCCATCCACATCGCGAAGCTGGAAAATGATCGTGCTCTCGCGCTCGCCGGGCCGCAGCTCCACACTCAGAAAGCCGCCCTTCACGCGATGAAACTTGTGATATCGCGGATCCTCGCCCGGCGTGCCGCCCGCGTGCGAGTCACTCGGCGACCAGCCGGCACGCGGTTCACTTTTGCAGCGACGCCACGGCCCGCGTCTCGAACTGCCGGTGGGGCACCGTGCCTTTCACGACTTCGAGCAGCGGGAAGCCCTTGAAATCCGCAAGCACCTTTGCGGCGTGCCTCGCATCCACATCGCCGCGGTGCGCGTGGAGCAGGTAGCGCAGTTTCAGCGGTGCATCGGGCGCGATGGTCATGCCTTCCCCGAGGCAAAATGCCGCGCCCATCCAGCCGTCCGAGCGCACATGCCAGTGCGTGGGAGAGCGCGGGTTCGACGGATGATCGAAGAACGTGATGCCCTCGGTGACGCCGTCCGCAACCGGCCCGGAGTAGTCCATCCACATCGCCTGTTTGCCGAAGATGTCCGGCTCGCCGATGCGACCCTCGCTGTCGGAAATTTTCCCGCCGCCGAAAAATGCCGAGATGGATTTTGCCACGCGCACGGCGAGGAAGCCGAAGTTCGTCTTGCCGAGTTGCACCGGTTCCTTCACCGCGCGGAATGTGCTCTGCAGTTCCATCGTGTGCTCTCCATTTTCACCGGGCCGCGCGATGGCGGTGAGCGTCTGCTCCATCACCTCGCGCTGCGGCTCGCCGGCAAACCATCCGAGGCTCACCGCCATGATCGCGCTCTCATCGCGGTCCTCGTAGCACAGCCAGTCCTTCTGCCGGATGATGCCGCCGTCCTTTTTGTTCGCCCAAAATGTCGCGCCATTCACATCGTTGTGGGCGAACCAGACAGACTGGTGATGATCGTGGTTTGGCGCGCCCGGATGCCCCATGCGCGTGAGCGACGCGCCGGACGGGCCATTGAACGGAAAGAAAAACGGCCGCGGATATTCCGTGCCGAAATGCCAGCGCGCCGTCTCCTTTCCGCCCAGCTCGAACGCCGTCTGGTGTCCCGCCTGCGGCACGACGCGGCAGCGTGGAAAATGGAACGGCTTCACCGGTTCCTCCGCGCGCAGCGGACGCAGTGCAAGTCCCGCCGCGGAACATGCAGCCGTGGAGAGAAAACTGCGCCGGGTGTGTTGGGTATTCATGGTCGTGTTGACTGCGCTGACAGGCGGTGGCTTCGGAGTCGTCACGCCATTTCCAAAACCCGGCAGTGCGCCCGTGAAAGGATCGGGCTCATCTTATGGTTTGAGGTGCTGAATCTCGCCGGGCAGGTTGAGTTAGGAGTCATCGTGCGCACGTCCGGATTTCGTTGTGATTATTTGGTTCCCAGTTTCAAAAATTCCTCGCGCGACACGAAGCCGTCCTTATCGCTGTCGAACTTCTCAAACCGCGCCTTGGCACCGGCCTTGTCGGCTGCGGTTGCCATGAATTCCTCGGGGGTCAGTTTGCCATCGTGGTTGAGATCGCGCTCATTGAAACGCGCGACTTTCGGATCGGCATCCTTCGCTGCCGGAGCGGGAGACGCGGCGCCCTTCTTGTTTTTCTTCGCGCCGGGCTCCGTCTTGTTGCCATTCGCATCCTCGCCGGTCTCGCCGCCGAAGTTCTCCGACTGCTTCACGAAGAATCCGTCACGCGGGCCTTCATGCTTTTTCAAAAGTGCGGCCAGCTTTGCCTTCGCGGCCTTCGCGGTGTCGTCGAGCGCGGCGTCCGCGAGCGGGGATTTTTCGAGGTCGTCCTTCGCGACGTTGTAGAATTTCCCGTCGGCGTAGAGCTTGAAATTCTGATCGTGCGCAAACTCGAATTTCGCCTTCGGCCCGCCGCTCGGGTTGTACCACACGTACAGACCATCGCGCGGGCTGCCCTTTTCTCCGCGGAGCTGCGGGAGGAAACTGCGTCCGTCAATTTTCAGCTCCGCCGGCACCTTCACGCCCGCGGCGTCGCAGATCGTCGGCAGCAAATCCGTCACATCAATCATGTCGCTGCACACCTTCCCGCTCGCAAAATGCCCCGGCCAGTTGCCGAAGCCGGGGACGTGCGTGCCCCACATTGTGCTCGTGCCTTTTCCACCGAGCACGTCGCGGCCCGCAAAGCGCGACGGCGTGCCCTTGCCCGTGCCGTTGTCGCCCATGATGAGCACGAGCGTGTTGTCGCGCAGCTTCAGTTCTTCGAGCTTCGCCACGAGTTTGCCGATGAGCTTGTCCGTGTAGGCGACCATGTCGGGAAAATGTCCTGCGACACCCTTGCCCTTCCCCTTGCCTGCCTTCGCCTCGATGTAGTCCTCGCTGTCCGGCGTCGCGTCGTATGGCGAGTGCGTGAGCATCATCGGGTAGTAGAGGAAAAACGGCGCGTCCTTTTTCCGCGTGATGAAATCGAGCGCATAGTCGCTCACGAGGTCCGGCCCGTATTCGTTCTTCGTGTAGTCGTGCTGCTTGCCGTTGATTTCGAGCCCGGGATTTTTGTAGCGGCCCGGCCGGCGGTTGAGCTGCCACAGCGCGTATTCGTCGAATCCAAAATGCCCCGGCCCCTCGTATTCGCCCTTGAGCTGCCACTTGCCCGTGATGCACGTCGCATAGCCCGCGTCGCGGAAAAAATTCCCGAACGTCTTCTGCGAAAAATCGAGATGGCCGAAATGCGTGTAGTTCCGCTTGTTGATGATGCCCGTCATGAGCGCCGCGCGCGTCGGCGTGCAGAGCGGCTGCACATGCACCTGCTCGAAGCGCACGCCTGTCGCCGCGAGTCGATCCATCACGGGCGTCTTGTAGCTCTCGCCGCCATTCGCGGTCACGCACTCGTAGCCGAAGTCATCAATGAGGATGAGCACGACGTTCGGCTTGCGTTCGGCGGCGTGGAGCGGCGCGAGTGCGGCGAAGAGAAGGGCGAGGGGAAAAAGGACGCGGTTCATGCTCGGGGAGATCTTGGTTTGCTTCGCGTAATAGCACGCCCGGATCTCTTTGCCCACTTTCCCAAGCCTCGAAAACTCCGGGGACGCATCCGGGATTCTGTGGGAATCCGTCGATTGGCAGCCCCATCCAATTTCAATCGCCGGCATCCCGGCGGGTGATTCTCCCCTGACGGGAAAAGTGTGCCCGCCTCCTCCCGTCGGCGGCTACGGTGGATTTCCGCCGCAGCGCCGTGATCAGCGCATCGAGCTTGTCCGCGATCACCTGCATCTCCGCCTGCGCGGGAGGATCGCTCACCGGCAGTCACCCCGGCGAAAGCGATCCGGGTGATACAGCTTCACCAGATTCTTCCACAGCCGGCCAAGCTCATCCTGATCCTCCGCGCCCAGCTCCTACTTCGCGGCCAGCGCCTTGTCCGTCTCCTCATACTCCCGCTCCGTGCGCGTCTTCGCCTGCTCACCGTCATTCGATCATGCTCGTCACGCGGAACACGACGGACTTTGAGAAGACGGGCGTGAAGGTTTTGAATCCGTTTTACCGGCGAATAGCTTGTCCGTCCCTTGGTCCTAGTCCCTTGGCCCTATGAATTGTGGCTTTGCATGGAGATGCCGCAAAAGCATCGCCGCTGCCCAATCACGACTGCCGTCTCGCAGAAGCATGGCCCCCCGTTCGCAGGTCAGCAGGCAGCCGCCTGCAGGCGGTTTCGCATCTTTTCACGGGTTTTCCGACGTCAAGCGGAAAACTGAAATCCGTGTCTATTTCGACTTAGCCGACTTTGGAAGCAAAGCGTCCGGAGTGATTTTCTTAAACACCTCTGCGACCGCTTCCATCCCCGAGTGAAGCTGATCCTTCACGTTCTGGATGAATCCCACTGCGTTCTTCTTTTCCGTTTTGGCTTTCACGGCAACCTTCTTTGCGGCGGCTTTGGCCTTGGTCTTCGCCACAGCCCCCCCTTTCTTGGCGGCTGTCTGAACCTTCATCACTGAACGTTTTGCCGTGGTCTTTGCCTTGCGGGCGACATTAGCTGCGGTGGCTTTGACGGCCTTGATCACTTTCTTGGTTTTGGATGACATGGTGGATGTCGTTTATGGATTTGCGGATTTGTGAGTTGAGCAGAGTAATTTGCAGGGGTTACGCGCTGCGTGACTTCTTTCCCTTCCCCACGACTTCGGCATCGCCATCGCATGCCTCCGCGTTGGAGCCCCCGCGCGCGAGTTCCGTGAGCTTGTCATTTGCGCCCTTTTCCTGATCGAGAATCTGCTGAAGCAGCCCCACCGCCTTGTCGTGCCCGAGGATCCCGGCCCATTCGATGAGGCAGCCGTAAGAGGCGATCTCGTAGTGCTCCACCTTCTGCCCCGCGGAGATGATAGCCGCATTGATCGCGGGAGATCCTTTGAACTCCTTCGCAATTTCGTCCCCCTCCTCCAGCAGGCCGACCGTTGCCTCGCACTTCTTCGCCTTAGCTGGTTCGCCGATGGATTTGAAGACTTGCGCCAGCTTGGCAATCTGCCCCTCGGTTTCCTTGAGGTGCTTCGTCAGCGTCTTCTGCAGTTCCGGCGAAGTGGCGGCCTTCACCAGCTTGGGGAGTGCCTTGGTGATGCGGTGCTCCGCGTCGTAGATGTCTTGGAGTTCGCCGAGGAATAGGTCTGCGAGTGTTTTGTTCATGGGATGCTAGTGGTTGGTACGTTTGGTTGTCGTGTCTGGCTGTTGTCAGAGAAGGTTGTCCGTGCGGTGTTATTGGGCGGCGCCATGGTGGCGTACCGCGCTCCGTGCCCCGACAGTCCCGCCCAGCGCGCTCACGAGCAGGCCGAGAAGCAGCCCCACGAAGGCCCAAAGGGCGGCGGCGGAGAGATGGCCTGAGACTTCGTCTGCGGCGATGCGCGTCTGTTCATCGGCCCGGGCCTTGATAGCCGCCAGTTCCGTCTGAAGGTTGCGATAGGAGGTCGTCCAGCCATCCACCATCTTAGTGGCGTCGGCTTCGTTCATGCCGGCATATTCGGTGAGGGATTGGATGGCGGCGCGGCGGTTTTCCGGCGAATTCACATCGTTGCCCGGCGCGAAAAGCCGGGTGACGGCGAAGCCGATTTCGCGCTTGGCGCGCGTGGCTGCCTGAGGCGAACCGGCGGGAATGGACTGAACGGATTCATCAATGAAACTGCCCGTCTGCGAATCGGTTCGCTTGGCCGCGTCCTTGAGCACCTGCCCCATGCCGGCGGCTGCCGCCTGCCCGGTCATGGCCGCACCCTGGCCGAGGACTTTGAGCGCGCCCCCGAGAATGGTGCCGGTGCCGATCGAGGCAAAGGTGAGCGCGATGAGCAGGGTGATGCTCCAGACGAGGATGCCATGCACGAAGCCGCCATGCAGCGAATGCGAGTAGCGACCTGCCAGCACCCCGCCACACCCCAGGGCCACCAGCGCGCAGAGGGACCACACGACGGTCGCACCCACGCTGAAATTCTCCCCCGGATGCGCATCCGTGAGAGGAGAGAAGATCGCCAGGCTGGCCCCCACGCCCAAGGCGCCCAGGAAGAAATGAACGGCCATGGCGAGCACGGTTCCACCGAAGATCGCGCTCCAATTCAGGAAGGGAAAGCGGTCGGCGTGGATGCGGAAGTCATGAATGACGGCATGCGGGGTTGGGAAGGATTCAGTTTTCATCGGAATGGAGATTGGGATGGGGTCGCGGAAAAGGGCGGCGGATTACTTGCCGAGCATTTTCGCAAGGATGAAGATGAGGATCGCGCCGCCCAAGCCGCCCCCAAAGAGGAGGTAGATGAGGGAATAGCCGGCGGCAGCGACGATGGGAACGAAGAGGAGGGTGAGCATGGGATTGGGATGGGTTTGGAGTTAAGCGGTAGCAGACTGTTTCAGTCACCAAATCGCACATGCCGCCACGTTGGATGTGCCCCGAATGCGTTTTTTTTTGCGGAAATGGCATGTCGGGAAAACATCCCGCGCCTATTGATCCGCCGCCGCTACAACAGCCCGATCTGGTCGTCCTTCTTGCCCTTAGCTTTCGGTGCTTTCTTGAAGGTTTCATCCACGGCTACGTTGCCGCTGGGGCGTTCGATCGCGACTCCCGCCATTAGTTGCTCGATGGTGCGAAGCTGGATGCGGGGGTATTTCTGTCCGTTGAAGGCGTTCACGTAGGAGCTGGTGTCCGCCGCCCATTCGCGCATGGGCTTGGTGGGTTCCTCGATGGAGATGAGCACGCCGATGGAGGCACCGTTCTTCGTCACCACGCTATCGGGCGCACGCACGTCATCGAGCTTCAGGTGCCCGCCTTTCACGGAGAAGACGATGGACTGCGGCTTCTCCTTCGGGTCGAGGAAAAAAGGGACAGACAAACAGACGTGATGCACGGCGGATTCAATCGCACGATTTGGTGCGCAGGTCGCATTGCGTGCAGCATTCCGGCTTCATCGGCAAATATCCTTCCGAGGTGAGCCATCCCCCTCACTCCGCCGGCGGCTCACCGTCGCTCCCACTCGCGGACATCGCCGGGCACGATGCGGAACAGCGGGTGGGCTTCTGGCAGCTTCACGGCGTGATGCCTGTGAAAAATTTCCGGCGAGCGTGCGCGCAGCTTGGCGCGGAGGTGTTCCCATTCGTAGAGCAACTGCCCGCGCGTCTCCTCGATCTGGCCGCTGAAAACGGGCCGCACGATCTTCGATGCGTCGAAGTGATAGCCGCGCGCCTCCGCTTCATCCGCGATGCCGGCCAGAAACGCGGCCACCGCGGGCACCGGCTGCGCTTGTGCATGGAATCGCGCAAGCTGCGGGTGCCGCGTGTAGCCGCGCGTGCCGCCAGCGAGGACTTTCTGCGCGAGCAGGGCTTCGCGCCACGCGGCGACGAGTCCCTTTGCATCGAGGTAACGGGGATGAATGGTCCAGAGGCGCATGGTCAGCGGGCTGTGGCGCGGAAACCGGCCCGCAATGGGCGCATCATCCGCGAAGATGACGACGATGCTGGGCTATGACGCAGGAGCATCGGCGGCGTGCGGCGCGGCGTGCGGCTCGCAAATGACGCAAAGGAACGCCAACACAATGGCAGAAATACTTCGTCTCATTTTGAAACGGGTGCAGTTGCCATAAAGATTGGCGTGTCAGTCCTTCGCCACCGCGTCGCGGTCGCGCACGCTGATTTCTTCCATCAGCTTCGTGAGCTGGCGGAGGCGCTCGGGCTCGATGTCGGCGAGATTCTTTGCCTCGGAAAGATCAGCGGCGAGATCGAACAGTTCCGTGCGGCGCTCCTTCTTTTCGTCGTGGACGATGAGCTTCCAGTTTCCAAATCGCACCGAGCGAGACTTCCAGTTTGGCGCGACGGCGTAGAGCGGACGCTCGGGCAGCGCGGCGTGCTGCGTGAGCACTGTGGTGATGTCCGTGCCGTCCCATTTCAGATCGCGCTCCGCATGCCAGCCGGCGATGGCGGTGAAGGTCGGCATCCAGTCGGTGATTTGCACGGGCGTGGCAACTTTGCCCGGCTTCGCGTGGCCGGGCCACGAGACAATCGTGGGCACGCGTGTGCCGCCTTCGTAGAGGTCGCCCTTTTGTCCGCGCCACGGTGCGTTGCTTGCGGTGAGCTTGCCCGTCGGGCAGTTGTCGTCGGGGTAATGCAGGTCGTTGTTTTCCGCGGTGCTGCCGCCGTTGTCGCTCGTGAAGACGACGAGCGTGTTTTCCCGCACGCCATTTTTTTCCAGCGCGGCGAGGATGCGGCCCGTTGCATCGTCGAGGTGCATCACGCACGCGGCGTAGTGTCGCGCGACATCGCCTTTGATCTCCGCTGGCACGCGCGCCAGCCACTCGGCAGGTTCCTTGATCGGCAGATGCACGGCGGTGAACGGCACGTAGAGAAAAAACGGCGCCTTGCCGCGCGACTCGATCCACTCGGTCGCTTCCTTCGTGATGAGATCGGTGACGTGCCCCTGCTCCTCGACGAACTTTTCATCGCGATGCCACGTCTGCGAAATCGGCCCCTGCTTGTAGCGGTGATTCCACGGGCTTACGCCGCCGCCCAGCGAGCCGTACGAATGATCGAAGCCAAAATGATTCGGCCCCTCGGCGGGCACCGAGCCGAGATGCCACTTGCCCGTGAGGCACGTGTCGTAGCCCGCGGATTTCAGCGCGCGCGGCAGCGTGACGGTGTCCCACGGCAGCGCGCGTCCGCTCTGCGGAGTCGTCACATCGAACCGGCTCCAGCACCGCCCAGTCATGAACGCGCTCCGCGTCGGGCTGCATACCGGCGCGACGTAGTGCTGCGTCAGTTCCAGTCCTTGGCGAGCAAGTTTATCGAGATGAGGCGTCGGCGCATTGCCGCCGTGAAATGCGACATCCGCCCAGCCGAGATCGTCCGCGAGGATGAATACGATGTTCGGCTTCGTATTTTCCGCAGCGCACGAAACACCCGCGAGAATTGAAAGGACAAGGGCGGTGAGTTTCATTCCGCGGTCTTTCCTGTCCGCCGTTCCTGCTTCACTGCCTTGCGGTTCTCGCCGCCGTTCCATCGCTGATCGTCCCAGCGCGGCGGCTGCATCGTGGCGTCCCATTTGTCGAAGAGCGACTGCATGTCATTTTTGCGATCCGGAAATTGTGCAGAGAGATCCTTCTGCTCGCCCGGATCCCGCGCGAGGTTCACGAGTATCGGCTCCAGATCCTTGCCCGCTTTCACCAGCTTCCAGTCCCCGGAGCGCACCGCGTGCTGCACGCCGAAGCGAAAATAAAGTTCGCGCGGCGCGAGCTTGTCCTCCTTGCCTTCGAGCAGCGGCAAGAGATTCGCGCCATCAATCTGCCACTCGGGTTTCACTTCCACACCAGCGGCGGCGAGCGCGGTCGGCAGAACATCGAGCTGGATGACTGGCTCGTGCGACACGCGGCCTCCGGGGATGCGGCCTTTCCACGATGCGATCCATGACACGCGGATGCCCCCCTCCCACACATACCACTTGTGCCCGCGCAGTCCTCCCATCTCGGCATTCTGGTAGGCGCCACCATTGTCGCTGATGAGAAAGATGAGCGTGTTCTCCTCCTGTTTCATCTCTCGCAACTTCGCCATCACATCGCCGACTGCCTCATCCGCCTCGGCGACGAGCGCGGCGTATTGCTGGTCGTGCTTCGGCAGATTCTTGAATTTTTCCAGCCACTTCGGCGACGCGACGTGCGGCGCATGGACGGCATTGAACGCGAGGTAAAGAAACCACGGCTTGTCCTTGCTTTGCTCCATGAACGTGGCCGCCTCGCGCGCATAGACGGGCGAAGTGATCGGTGCACCGGCGAGATTATCCATCTTCTCCGTGCCGCGATAAAATGCCGGCCCCTTGCCCTCGCCGAGATTGCCGACGCTGCCGACGGCAAAATCAAACCCGCGTCCCAGTGGCATGAATGCCGCCGCGGTGTCGCCGAGATGCCACTTTCCCACGATGCCCGTCGTGTAGCCCGCGACCTTCAGCCGCTGCGCCATCGTCGTCTCGCTGAGCAGCAGTTCGCGCCCCGCCTTGCCGGGATTCGCATCGTGCCCCGTGCGCGCCTGGTATCGCCCCGTGAGCAATCCCACGCGGCCCGGCGAGCAGATGCAGCCTGACGAATAGCCATCCGTAAACCGCACTCCGCCTTTCGCGAGCGCGTCAATGTTTGGCGTCGCGGCCATCTTTCCCCCGTAGCATCCCGGCTGCGCCCAGCCCATGTCGTCCACGTAGAAGATGAGGATGTTGGGCTTCGTGTCAGCCGCTCCGAAGGTGCGCATCGCGAAGCACATTACGCAGAAGATGAGGGCGGGGCGGGCGAGTCGGGACATCGGCTGAGCGTGTGGAGTTTCTGTTTCGGTGTTGAGGAAATATGGGCCGTTCATTCGAGCCACGCGAGGGAGTCCAGCGGAAGCATGCACACAAATGAACGCCAACGGAAACACCGCGAGCGTGCTGTCTTTGGACACATCGGGTGCGGAAAAATAATGCCTCGCCGCCCAGGCCGATCCGAGCCGCGCCGCGGGAAGCGCGCCCTCCGCGCGCCACGAGCGACCTCGCGCACTCCATGCGCGCTACACGAGTACTTCACGAATCACGTTCCCGCGATCGATCTCCAGGCGTTTGCGACCGGGAATTTCCAGCGCTCGAAGATCGATGCCGAGGAGATGGCAGGTGGTGGCGTGCAGGTCGGTGACGTAATGGCCTTCGCCGAGCGCGTGGTAGCCGAGTTCGTCGGTCTCGCCGTGGATCGTGCCTGGCTTCGTGCCGCCGCCGGCCATCCAGATCGTGAATCCGTGCGGATGATGATCACGCCCGTCTTTGTGGCCGGAGCGTGTCTCCATTCCGGGAGTGCGTCCGAACTCGGTGCAGAAAACCACGAGCGTATCCTCCAACATCCCGCGCTGCTTGAGATCATGCAGCAGTCCCGCGACTGGCTGGTCCACGCTCTCGCAGAGGCCGGCGTGGTTGTTCCGCAGATCGGTGTGGGAGTCCCATTTACCAGTGTCCGACGGATACACCTGCACGAATCGCACGCCGCGTTCGACCAGCCGACGCGCAGCGATAAAGCGCTCACCGCTGGTTTTTGTCGCAGGCTTGTCAATGCCATAGAGCCGGCGCGTGGCGTCATTTTCCTGCTTCAGATCGAGCGTCTCCGGCACGGCCATCTGCATGCGGAATGCGAGTTCGTACGCGTGGATGCGGGCGCGCAGCGATGCGTCCTCGGGATACTCGACGGCAGCGAGTTGGTTGAGCCGCCCGATGAGTTCATACTCGCGCACCTGCTCATCGGCACTCTGCCGCGTGTCGCGTTTGCCAAAGGCGAGAGGCCTGTTTGGATCGAGCGTCAGCGGCACGGCGGCGTGGTCGGGGCCAAGGTAGAGCGAGTCAATCGAGAGCCGCTTCGTCGAGTCGCTGGGGCCGCCGAGCACGACAAATTTCGGCAAGTTTTCGTTCAACGTGCCGAGCCCGTAATGCACCCACGCGCCGATGCACGGCTGCTGCTCATCGAGGCGGTGACGCCCGGTGTGGAGCTGGTTTTCTGCGAAGTGATCGTTGTCGGTCGTCCACATGTTGCGGACCCATGCGATGTCGTCCGCGCATTGCGAGAGATGCGGCCACCAGTCGGTGATCTCGATCCCGCACTGGCCGTGCTTTTGAAAGCCAACCTGCATCGGGTAGATGGAGGGATAGACGTCGCGCTTGTTGACCTCCTCGGACGTGACCGAGCGGAAGCGCTTCTGATGCTTCGCAGATGCCAGCGGATTCTCGAATGGCGTTTTGTCGAAAGTCTTTCCTGCGTGCTTCGTCAGCGCGGGCTTCGGATCAAAGGTCTCCACATGGCTGTATCCGCCCGAGAGAAAAATCCAGATGACGGCTTTCGCGCGCGGCACGAGGTGCGGCACTCCGATCTCCGATGAAGCGGCGCGCACGATGCCGTCGCTCATCAGCGTGCCGCCGAGCGCCATGCCGGTGAAGCCCATCCCGAAGTCCGCGAGAAACCGGCGGCGCGAGACCTGCCCGCAGGGAAATGGTGAAGTGGGTGTGGTGTCGTTCATGGGAAAAATCAGCGCACGGTGATGAAGTCGTTGTGATTCAGCAGCACCCGCACGAGGCTTTCGCGACTGCCGTCGCGGAGGAAATCGTGGCACATGGCGCGCTCCTTTTCATCGGGAATACGACTGAGGATGTGCTCGAAAGCGCCAGTGATGAAATTCTCCGGCGTCTCCGTTTTTGCGCCGACGCGAAGCGCGAGAGCGCCGCTGTGATCATGTACGAGTTTTCCGTTCGTGAGGGCGAGCGCCTGCTGCGGAATCACGCTGCGATTGCGACGGTAGCAGTCCGTCGGCTCCGGCGCGTCGAACATCGCGGCAATCTGACTGCGTCCGCCGGTCTCGGGATGGCAGGAAAAATACAGGCTGCGCCGCGTGCTCGTCTCGGCCTGCGTGTTTTCCAATTCCTGCCCGCCCATCGTCGCATCCAGCACGCCGGCGAGATGGAGCACGCTGTCGCGCACGACCTCCGCTTCCATCCGCGAGGGATTCATGCGCCATAGGAAATGATTGTCGCGGTCGCGCTCCGCATCCGCGTGCGACGCGGCATCATCGGGCGCGGCATGGCTCGCGCGGCGATATGCGGCGCTGGTGACGATGAGGCGGTGCAAATGTTTCATGCTCCAGCCGTGCTCCATGAGTTCCGCTGCGAGCCAGTCGAGAAGCGCGGGATTTGTGGGCTTCGCGCCGTTGCGGCCAAAGTCGAACACGGTGCTCACGAGCGGCTCCTGGAAATGGCGCATCCAGATGTGGTTCACCGCGACGCGCGCGGTGAGCGGATGCTCGCGGCGCGTGAGCCATTCCGCGAATGCCTTGCGACGGCCCGTGCTCTGCGCCGGATATGTGGGGCTGAATGCCGTGTATGTGTCCGGCGCTTTCGGATCGCGCAGCGCGGCCTCGGCGTTCTCAAGCACTTTCGTCGCCACTGCCGCGGCATTTTTCGTAGCCGTGATCGCTGTATCGCGCGTCTTCGCATCCGTCGCGGGCATCGCCTCCGCGAGTACGAGCAAATGCTGCGCATCCGCAATCGCAGCGTGCCCCGACGCGACCCCGGCCTCGCGTTCCGCGAGGGCGGCCTTGCGTGCAAACGTGATTTTTTCATCGGCGAGTGCGTCGCCAAACCTTGCCTGATCCGCGGCGATGCGCGCCTGCGAACTGGACAATGCCGCGCGAGCCGCCAGCACCGCGGTGCGCGCTTTTTCCACAATTGTCGGTGCGCTGGATAGCACTGCGGTCAGCGCGACAAGTTGATCCTCCGCACGCTGGAGTGCCGCACGGCGGCTGGAAATCTCGGTCGCCTGAATCGCCGGGCGCAACGCCGGATACACGGCTTCCTTCGGTAATGGAACCGGCTGAATCGCCAGCCCGTTCACGCCAAGAAACGCGGGCACGCCAGGTGTGAGCGGCGGCTTATCCGTCACGCGATTGCGCTCATCGCCGCCCGTGTAGAGCCACGTCTTTGCCTCCGTGTCCCTGTCGAAAATGCGGACTGCGCCGAGGCGGTTCGGCTTGCGCTGCTTCACGTACTCATAGTCCTGGAACTTCCCGGGATCCTCCTCACCGGGCCAGCGATCCTGGCGGATATGGATCGGCTCGAAGATGGCGCGGAAGCGGAAGTAATCCTGCTGCGCGATCGGGTCATACTTGTGATCGTGGCAATGCGCGCACTGGAAGGTGAGGCCGAGAAATGACTTGCCCGTGTGCTCGATGATTTCGCGCATCCACTGGTTTTGATTCAGCGCATACCAATTGCGGATCAGGAAACCCGTGGCCACCGCGGCCCCGTCGTCGAGCGGTGCGATCTCATCCGCCGCGAGCATTTCGGAAATCATCCGATCATAGCCTTTGTCCGCGTTGAGCGAATTCACGATCCAGTCGCGCCAGCGCCAGATTTGCGGCGCGCTGTTCCACACATCGTTCGCACTACGGCGGCCGTACCAATCGCTGTACCGCCAAACATCCATCCAGTGCCGCCCCCAGCGCTCGCCGTGCCGCGGATCGTTCAAAAGGCGATCCACCGTGCGCTCGTACGCGTCGGGCGAATGGTCATCGAGAAACGCATGAAGCTCCTCGCGGGTCGGCGGCAGGCCGATGAGATCGAGGTACACGCGGCGCAGCAAAACCGAACGCGATGCCTCCGGCAGCGGCGTGAGTTTTTCACGCGCGAGTGCTTCGTCCACAAAGGCATCGATCGCATTTCTCGCGACGCCCGCCACCGGCAAAGCGGGCCGCTGCACGACTTGGAAAGCCCAATGCTGTTTCGGATCCGCTTCCGGGATTTCATTCGCCGGGCCATGTGCGCCCGCATCGATCCAGTTCCGCAACAGCGCGATCTGTTCCGCCGTCAGTGGCTCACCTTCCTGCGGCATCCGCTCGTGCGGATCGGTTTCCATCACGCGTTCGAGCAGCGCGCTCGCCGCCGCTTTTCCCGCCACGAGCGCCGGGCCCGACTCGCCGCCCTTGAGCATAAGCGCGACCGTGTCCACGCGCAGCCCCGCCTTTTGCTTGAGCGCGCCGTGGCACGCGTAACATTTCTGCCTCAGTAACGGCTTCACCTGCGCCGCGTAATCCACCTCCGCACGCGCTATCGCCGCGCACATCAGCAATGCGATCGCGACGTTCGCACAGCGCACGACAGAAGTCTGCATCGGAGGACTTGCATGCATGAAATTGGTGGCGGAAAAGCCGTGATCAAATTCCCCCACTGCCGTGCCCGCCCGCTTCATGCGATGATCTCGCGGATGGGTTTGCCGTGATCGATCTCGAGCCGTTTGCGTCCGGGGATTTCGAGCTGGCGCGAGTCGAGGCCGAGCTGCTGGAGGATCGTCGCGTGGATGTCGGTGACGTAGTGCCGGTTCTCCGTGGCGTGGAAGCCAATCTCGTCCGTCGCGCCGTGCACGATGCCGCGTTTCAGTCCGCCGCCGGCCATCCACACGGTGAAGCCGAAGATGTGATGATCGCGCCCGTCGCTGCCCTGTGAGCCGGGCGTGCGGCCGAACTCCGTGGCGAAGATGACCAGCGTGTCCTCCAGCATCCCGCGCCGTTCGAGATCCTCGAGCAGCGCGCCGATCGGCTGATCTACAGCGAGCGAGTTTTTTGTGTGGTTCGTCTTCAGTCCGCCGTGAGCATCCCACGCGCCTGCGCCGCCGCCGCCGTGCTGGATCTGGATGAAACGCACACCGCGCTCGACGAGGCGGCGCGCCGCGAGGAGCTGCATCGCGAAGTCTCGGCAGTGCGGCTGATCCACGCCGTAGAGCGCCTTTGTCTCCGCGGTCTCCTTTGAAAAATCGAGCACGTCGGGCACCGAGCGCTGCATGCGGAATGCGAGCTCGTATGACGCGACGCGCGCGGCCATCGCAGGATCGTTCGGATATTCGACGCCGCGCAGCGCATTGAGCTGCTGCACGAGATCCAAGCCGAGCGTCTGCGCATCGGCGGCGAAGGGGCGCTCGGATTTTCCGAAATCGAGCGGGTTCGCCGGATCGATCCGCAGCGGCACGGCGTCGTGCGCGGGGCCGAGATAGTGGCCGTCGCGCTTGTTCCAATATTCGCGTGTCCCCATCGAGATGAACTGCGGCAGGTTGTCGTTCAGGCTGCCGAGGCCGTAGTGGACCCACGCGCCGAGCGTCGGAAATTCGCCGTCGTTCATGTGCCGCCCGGAGTGGAACTGCGCCTGCGCGCCGTGGTTGCTGTCCGTCGTCCACATCGAGCGGACGACGGCAAGCTTGTCCACATTTCGCGCGATGTTCGGGAACCAGTCGCTCACCTCGATGCCGCTCTGGCCGTGCTTTTGAAATCCGATTTGCAACGGGTAAAGCAGGTTCCGCTTGTTGCCATTCGCGTCCGGCACCACCAGCCGTTCGATGGCAAGTTTCTTCGGATCCTGCGTGTCACGGAACGGCGTCTCCGCAATCACCTTGCCGCCGTACTTCGTGAGCATCGGCTTCGGATCGAAGCTCTCCATGTGGCTCACGCCGCCATTCATGAAGAGCCAGATCACATTCTTTGCCTTCGGTGGAAAATGCGGGAGCCCTGTCGGCGGCGACCACGAGGCACCGCTGGCGATGCCATCGCGCTGGAGCATCGCGCCGAGCGCGAGGCCGGTGAAACCCATGCCCATATCCGCAAGGAACGCGCGGCGGGAGAGCGCGCTGCGGGACGGATGTAATCCAGTTTTCACAGGGACAAAAATGAGGAGCGGTTCAACGCAGGGTGACGAAATCGTTGTGATTCAGCAATGCCCAGATGAGATGCGTGCGCGTCGCGTCGGGCATTGCGTTCGGGAGCTTGCGCCACGCTTCCATCGTCTGCACGCATGCGGCGAGTTCGCCTTCGTTCGGCACGACCCCGAGCACGCCGCGGAATGCGCGGCGCACGAATGCGGCATGGTCGTTCGCCGGGACATCCGCACCGAGCCGCGCGGCGATGCGCACGGCGGAATCCTGCACGAGCCGGCTGTTCAAGAGCGCGAGCGCCTGCTGCGGCACGATGCTCTGATCGCGCCGGTAGCACTCCTTCACGCTGGCCTCGTCGAAAGTCGTGAGGAAGAGGTTCCGCTCGTTGTTCGAGTGGAAAAAGTAGAGGCTTCGGCGTTTTGATTCCGACTGCGCCGCAGTCGGCACGGAAGGGCCGCCCATCGTCGCGTCGAGCTCCCCGGCGAGCGCGAGGATGGAATCGCGCACCGCCTCCGCCTCGATGCGGATCGGCGTGCGCCGCCACCAGCGCAGATTGTCGGGATCCTTCGCCTCATTCGCCTCGCCGCCGCTCGCGGATGAACTCATGCGGTACGCCGCCGACGTGACGATGAGCCGGTGTACATGCTTCATGCTCCAGCCGTGTTCGATCAATTCCGACGCGAGCCAGTCAATCAATTCGGGATGCGTGGGCGGCGCGTTCTTGCGGCCAAATTCAAACACGTTTGGCACGAGCGGCGCGCCCATGTGTCGCGACCAGAGATGATTCACGGCGACGCGCGCAGTGAGCGGGTTCCGCGCATCCGTGATCCAGTCGGCGAGCGCGCTGCGACGACCTGTGCTCGTCGCGCCGAACTCCACTTTCGAATCGTCCTTGGTCGAGGTGGAAAATCGCGTGGGCGTCCACTGCGCACCTGAGAGCGGCGTGACCTTGTCCGTCGCCGCGATGGGAGCAGCCAGGGCCTTGGTGGCTTTCTCCAGCGACGCGCGCGCGGTTTTTAATTCTTTCTCGACGGTCGCCGACTTCTTCGCGGCGGTCGCCTGCGGAAGCCGGAGTTCCGCATCGGCCACCGCATGCCGCGCCTTCACGACAGCGACATCGCGTTCGGCTCGAATGGCACGATTGATCTTCTCGCGCTCGTCATCGGAAGGCGCGGCATTCACGCCAGCATCGGTCCTGACCCACGTCGCGCGCATCGCCGCGATGCGGAGTTCGAGGCTTGCGAGTTCCGCCTTCGCCGCGGTGACAGCAAGTTCGGCGACATTCACCCCGCCCTGCGCCGCGGCGCTGTCTCCCGATTTTGCAGCGGCCACCTTTGCCTTCGACTGCACAAGGGCGGTCTCGGCCGGCCCGACTTTCTTCCGCGCGGCGGCGAGGTGCGCATCAAGCACCCACGGCCTCCGCTCCGGCTGCCACGCCTCCGGCGGAAGTGTGACGGGCTGAACTTCAATTTTTTTGAACGCGAGCAAATCGGGAACGCCGGGCGCGATCTCGACGGACTTGTCCGGCATGCTCTCCTCGCCGCGTACGAAGCGATACGTCGGCGTGTCGGACAGCCCGTCGAACACGCGCGGAATGCCGTCGCGCACGAGGTCCGCCTCACCCGGCACCATGTCCATCCGCACGTGATACGGCTCAAAGAATGCGCGCATCCTGTAATAATCCGCCTGCGCGAACGGATCGAATTTGTGGTCGTGGCATTTCGCGCAGTTCAGCGTGATGCCGAGGAATCCCTTGCTCACATGCTCGACCGTTTCATCGAGCCAGTGGTTGCGATTGAAGAGGAACCAGTTTCGCGCGAGGAAGCCCGTGGCGCGGAGCTTTTGCAGGTCATTCGGATGCAGTTCGTCCGCGGCGAGCATGAGCCGGATCATCTCGTCGTAAGGCGTGTCGGCATTCAGCGATTCCACGATCCAGTCGCGCCAGTGCCAGATGTGTTTCTGGCTGTTGCGAAGCTGCTGGCCGAGCCCCCACCAGTCGCTGTAACGCCACACATCCATCCAATGCCGCGCCCAGCGCTCGCCGTGGCGCGGGTCGGCGAGCAGGCGGTTCACCACGCGCTCATACCAGTCCGGCGAGGTGTCATTTTCAAACGCCGCAATCTCCGCGAACATCGGCGGCAGCCCGATGAGATCGAGATACAGCCGGCGCAAAAGCACCGCGCGTGATGCCTCGCGCTGCGGCAAGAGGCCGTGCTCCTCGTGCTGCTTTGCAAGGAACGCATCAATCGGATTGCGCACCCATTTTGCATTTGCCGCCGAGGGCACCGGCGGGCGCACGCGCGGTCGGAAGGCCCAGTGCTCCTTCGGATCCGTCTCCGCCTTTTCATCCGCAGGCGCAGGCGCCCCCGCCGCGATCCACTCGCTCAAGAGCGCGACCTGAGCCGCGGTGAATGGTTCGCCCTCGTGCTGCGGCGGCATCCGTTCATCGGCATCGGGATTCGTCACCCGCGCGATGAGGAGGCTCTTCTCCGGTTTCCCGCGCACGATCACCGCGCCGTCCTCGCCGCCCTTGAGCATCAGTTCGACGGTATCGAGCCGCAGCTTTGCCTTTTGCTTCAGCGCGCCGTGGCATGCATAGCAACGCTCACGCAGCAGCGGCTTCACCTGCTTCACATAGTCCGCCTCACCGAAGCTCGGAGTCGTCCAGCCGAACAGAGCGGCACCTGCAAGTGTGATGAGAAACCGGAAGCGCATCTCGGCGAATGGCAGCAGCCTATTTTCCCTTGATGAGCACTTTCATCGCCTCACCCATCGCCTCGCCGATGAGGTAATACGTCTCCGCATTCGTATTCCAGTGATAGCCCTGACCGCTCGGCGACTGCTCCTGCGTCCGCCAAAATGCACGCGTGGCGACAAAGGCGACGTTGCCCTTGAACTCCGCGTGCTCCGCCACGGCAGCCTGTGCCTTCATCAACGACAGCGCGCGCGGATGCGTTTCCGTCGGGCCCGTCATGCCGGTCTCTGCGATGACAAACGGCAGCGCCGGCACGCCGAGTTCCTTGCGCATGTCTTTGATGAAATGCGCCATGTTGCTCTCATATTCCGCGTTGAACTTGTCGTTGATCCGATCGTTCCAGCCTTGGTGCCAGCCGAAGCCGACGATCTCGTAGCGCCCGTCGCTGCCGGGCACGAGTTCCTTCACCTTCGCGAGCGCGGCCTTCGTGAGCGACACGGTCTCGCGATAGTATTTTCCGACAAAGGCGGGATCCTGCGCGACCGCCGCATCCGTCTTTTCCCCGAGCGAGTACGGCACCTTGCCCGCGCTCGGCGGACGGAAATCCACCGCGAGACTCTTGCCGCCCCACGCGCATTTGATCAGCAGCACCGGCTCCTCGATCGCGTCGCCCATCACCCAGCCGAAGCCGAGTTCCGGCCCGATGCGATCCTCCTTCGCGCCGTAACCGATCGTCAGCGGCCCCTTCCGATCGAGATAGGAAATCCACACATCGTCGCGCGTGCGCCACTTGCCGCCAGCATCCGCGAGATGCTTGAAATGTGACGCCGTCGCCGCGTCCTTCACGAGATATTCGAGACTCCCCTTGCCGCCATTCCGCTTCGCATCGGCCGCGATGAACCCCTGCCCCTCCATGTTCGACTGCCCGGCTAGGATGAAGACCTTCACCGGTTTTTTCGGCGCTTCCGCAGCATGGAGCGGGAGGCTGAGAACAAAGGCGGATGTCACGAGTGGGAGGAAACGTTTCATGAAAGGCTGGTGATTTGAGATGAGCGCACGCAGCGGGAAAACCTTTGCGTGTTTCGCGGCGATTCCAGCGATTCCGTCCATTGAGCATCGCGCAAAAGGGTGACGGCTGAATTTCAACCCGAAGGGTTGGCGGAAATTAGCCGGGGGTAAAGCGAGTGAAACGAGCGGCACCCCCGGATCGCCGGCCTTTGCGAATACGCCCCGGAGGGGGCGCTGGAATGTATGCGGTCGCGACGGTTCCGCCGCCCCTCCGGGGCGGTTTCGTTTTCTTTGTCGATCCGGGGGTGTCGCTCGTTCCTCGCTTTACCCCCGGCTAATTTCCGTCGGCCCCTCCGGGGCAAAAGAATCACGCAATCCCCTCCGTTCTCCGGGAACTCACAACGATCGCAATGACCTTCCAGATGTCACCCTATTGTGCGAGCCTCAATCAATTGCTGCGCACGCGAAGAAAATACCGATGAGTTCCCGAGGGAAGCGGGACAGTCACCGTCACGGGAAGAGCGGCGGTCCCGGGATTGGTGGCGACCGCACTCCAGGTAACAAGGTCGGGCGACGACTCCACCGTATTGCTCACTCCCACGGCACTCCGCATGAAGCTGAACAGCAGATCCGTCCCGACGAGCGAAAGCGTGGTTCCGACCGCAAACAGATTGCCCTGCGTGATGGCATACACGGCCCCATCCGGCCCGATGATCGTCGGCGTGTACGGCTGCCCTGCTGCTCCGGCCAGGCGGATGCTCGTATAGGTGTTCGCAACCAAGTCCCAACGATAAAGGTGCCCGTCCTCGTTGTTCGCATACACGGCCTTTCCGGGGATATCCACGGCGGAGGTATTGATGCACCACTCATCATTCGCTCCAAAAGGGCTGAGCAATGTCATGACCTCCTTCATGTCGGTTTCCCCGGTCAGCGGATTGGTCTGCGAGACATTAGGGTCGAGGATCGCAATCTTATTCAGGCCACCGGGATAGTCGTAGCTGTTGTATTTTGTAAAAAGCAGATAAGTGGAACCGTTTGCCGAGGCATAGCTGGGCACGAGGCTGATCGGCACGATGGCCACGGTGGTATCCCAGCCAAAGCCGCCGGTGAGTTTCACGGTCTGGAGGTCCGCCGAGAAATGCTGAAGCCTGCCGCGGCTGTAAACGTCGTTGTTTGTCCCGAGATAGACATCGCCATCCGGCCCGACCGTGGGCGATGCCGTGGATAACCCGAGGACTCCGGGAAGGGTTGCGGTGGCGCTCAAGGCCGCGAGACTCGTGCTGTCAAGCCGGACGAGCTGGCCGCTGTCGAAATCGTTTCCGTTGTTGAAGACCGCGTAGAGCTTCGTCCCATCCGCGCTGAGTGCCGGGGCGGCATTGAGTGCCGTCTGTGAGAAACCCGAGACGGTGCTCCCAATCGCATAGGTGCCGACTCCTGCGGCGGAGATGCGCGCGATTCCTCCACCCGGCTCCTGAAACACGCCAGTCGCAGCCGCGACCCGAAATCCAAAGTAGATGTTCCCAGCCGCATCGGACGTGATGGGCGTGTTGATTTTGACATTCGCATCATAGCTGGCCTTGTTTGCGACATAGTCGGTGAGACCAGCCGTGTTATCGAAGAACGCCAGCTTTCCGCTGGCCGTCGGAGTAGCCTGGTCGGGCTTGTCGCGCCAGTCGAGGGTGCCGCCAGCGGCTGGAATATAGACTCGATATTCCGTGGGCGACGTCTTTGCCAGCACCGGCGAAAAACTGGGCCGCCATTGGGAAGCCGGGGCGACATAATCCGTCGCCTGCGACCACACGAGCGAGCCATCGGCACCACGGCGAGCTTCGACGACAAAATTGGCCCCCGCCCCGGTGGTGACGGGGACGACGACGGTATTGCCCGCCGTGATGGTGGGCGAACCGTAGTGCGTGAAATAGCCCGGATTCAGATCCACCGGCGTCTGCCAGCGTTTCGCCTCCAGCGCGCATCCGCGGACGCTGGAGTTCCCGGTGTGCTGGGCATTGCCGCCATACATCGGCCAGTCGGCGAGCACCGTGGCAGGCAGGGAGGCGAGAAGAACGAGGGCGAAGGCGCGGAGACAGGCTTGCATTTTTTTGGAGGTGAAAAACTTTTGAAGGGCGAAAGCCTGCGATTTTAACCGCGCTCGGCAATGCCGTCCATTTGAGATTTTCCCAAGCTGCACCCGCGGATTCGCGGCGCGGGCGGGGATTGCGCTTGTCAGTTCGCCGTCGCTTGCCTCTTTTCCCGCCGCAACATCCATGGCAGCCAACTACACCGAAGCCAGCATCAAGACACTCAGCTCGCTGGAGCACATCCGCCTCCGCCCCGGCATGTATATCGGCCGGCTCGGCAACGGCGCTCATGCTGAGGACGGCATCTACGTGTTGCTGAAGGAGACGATTGATAACTCGATTGACGAATTCATGATGGGCCAGGGCCGGAAGATCGAGGTCGAGATCACCGACCGCAGTGTGAAGGTGCGCGACTACGGGCGCGGCATCCCGCTCGGCAAACTCGTGGACTGCGTGTCGATCATCAACACCGGCGCGAAATACGACAGCGAGACTTTCCAAAAAGCGGTCGGCCTCAACGGTGTCGGGCAGAAGGCTGTGAATGCGCTCTCGTTCAGCTACCGCGCGCAGGCCATCCGCGAGGGTGAGAGCAAGGTCGTCGAGTTTGAAAAAGGGAAGCTCAAGTCGCAGTCGAAAGTCACGAAGACGGACGAGCGCAACGGCACACTCGTGGAGTTCACGCCGGACGAGGCGCTCTTCGGGACGGACTTCAAATTCCGCACCGAGTTCGTCGAGGACATGCTGTGGAAATACGCGTTCCTCAACCGCGGCCTCACGCTCACGCTCAATGGCAAGCCCTTCCGCTCGCAGCACGGGCTGAAGGATCTTCTCACGAAGGAAATCAGCGGCGAACCGCTCTACCCGATCATCCACCTTGAGGGCGAGGACATCGAGATCGCGCTCACGCACGGCAACCACTACGGCGAGGAATACTGGTCCTTCGTCAACGGCCAGCACACGACGATGGGTGGCACTCACCTCGCGGCATTTCGCGAAGCGTTCGTCGCGACGATCCGCAATCATTTCAAAAAGGACTTCGATGCCGCCGACGTGCGCCAGTCCATCGACGCCGCCATCGTCGTCCGCGTGCAGGAGCCCGTCTTCGAGTCGCAGACGAAGACGAAGCTCGGCTCCACCGAGGTCGGGCCGAAGGGGCCGACCATCAAGGAATTCGTCGGCAAATTCATGCAGCAGTCGCTCGACACTTTCCTGCACAAGAACCGCGAGACCGCCGAGATCATCCGCAAGAAAATCGAGGAGAACGAACACGAGCGGAAGGAACTCGCCGGCATCCGCAACATCGCCAAGGAACGCGCGAAGAAAGCGTCGCTGCACAACAAAAAGCTCCGCGATTGCCGCCTCCACCTCGGCGACAAAAACCCGCGCGCTGAGGAGAGCACGCTCTTCATCGTCGAGGGCGACTCCGCCGCCGGCTCCCTCACCGCCACGCGCGACGTGCAGACGCAGGCCGTGTTCGCGCTGAAGGGCAAGCCGCTCAACACCTACGGCCTCACCAAGAAGGTCATCTACGAGAACGAGGAGTTCCACCTTCTCCAGGCCGCGCTGAACATCGAGGACGGCCTCGACGGCCTGCGCTACAACCAGATCGTCATCGCCACCGACGCCGACGTGGACGGCATGCACATCCGTCTGCTGCTGCTCTCGTTCTTCCTGCAATTCTTCCCCGACGTCATCCGCAATAATCACCTCTTCATCCTGCAGACGCCGCTCTTCCGCGTCCGCAACAAGAAGATCACGCGCTACTGCTATTCCGAGCAGGAGAAACAGGCCGCCGTCGTCGAGTGCGGCGCGACCCACGAGATCACGCGCTTCAAGGGCCTCGGCGAAATCTCCGCCGGCGAGTTCAAGGACTTCATCGGCGAAAACATCCGCCTCGACCCGATCAACCTCCACCACCTCTACAGCAGCGACGAACTGCTCTCATTCTTCATGGGCAAAAACACGCCCGAGCGGCAGGACTTCATCATCGAGAATCTGCGTGTGGAGAAGGATCTCGTGGAGGTGTGACGGGCGATTGGCATCTCCGAAGTGCAGGATTGATAGTTTCGGACACTTCACTCTTTTGCTCGTGGAGACGGATCGGAGTTGAGTTCCCAGGGCATCCGCGCTTAAGTTCACCATATGAGCGCGACTCAAGTTATCGAGGAAATCCAGCATCTGACACCCACCGAACAAGCGGAAGTGATCCAATTTGCATATCGTCTGGATGCCGAGCGAATGTTGAGCGGGAAAGAACTGGTGGCATTGGCAAAAAAGATGACCGCAGCCGCGGACACCGCTGAGGCGCTCGAGATTCGAGAGCAGATGGTCCGCGGATTCTACGGCGGCAAGCCCGATGCCTAAAATTCGCCGGAAAGGGATTCCAGCCGCCCTCCTGCGGCACCTTTTCGATCGCGTCCGAGAGCGTGCGATTTCCGAAGACCAGCTTGGCCTGCTTTTCGATTGGATTGAGGTCAACCCCGAAGTCCCCTCCGGAAAATGGTTCAAGCGCTTTCCCGAGATGACCGTTTGCGGCGAAGGTGAGCTGATCAAGACATTCCTCCGACTCGGACAGATCGCGGAAGGCGTGGAAGTCCCGTGAGCCGGCGAAATCTCCGCCGGCGAGTGCAAGGACTTCATCGGCGAGAACATTCGCCTCGCCCCGATCAACCTGCACCACCTCTACAGCAGCGACGAACTTCTCTCCTTCTTCATGGGCAAAAACACGCCCGAGCGGCAGGAGTTCATCATCGAGAATCTCCGCGTGGAGAAGGATCTCGTCGAGGCGTGAGCCTCGACAGTCTTTGATCGAGCCGCCCTGACAGCCCATCCGCGAGTGGATTCCGGACGATGAAGTGCCGGCCCATGCCGACTTGTTTCGACCAGCGTTCCGCAACGGGAAGGCAAATCGAAATTCCCCTCGAAGACGGTTCCGTCCTCGTCCCTGATGGCGATTGAAGCGCGGGCCGCGCCCCCGCAGCCCGCGGCCTGAGTCCGATCAATCCAAATCCGCTGCCAAAAAAAGGTTGGCAGCGCCGACCGGCACCGCATGCTCGCGGACAACGAAAGAAGCGCATGAATCTTTCCGAGAGCGAAATTCACCCCTGAAATCTGCCGCGCCCGGCAGCCCTTCATCCTCCTGCCCTCATCCTTCATCCTTTCCCCGCCGCTCACTCCCCGGCACCGCCCGACGCCCGACCCGTTTCCGGCGCGGCGCGGTGAAAAGCAAATTCCTAGTAGCAGCATCCATCTTCATATCCGAACCTTTCAAGCATGACTCGTTTCAACCGCGGCATAAAGGTTCTGGCCGCCATCTCCGGTTTCGCCGCCATGGCCGGGTCTGTGATGGCGCAGATCACCGTGGTCAATACCGGTTCCCTGGTTTCAGCCGTGGCCGACGATCCCAAGACCGCGTTGCTGTCGTTCAATGCCGGGGCCTCCGCGAACAAGCTGATTGTCCAGGTCAGTGCGGAGGGCCAGGCTGTGGACTCGATCACCTATCAGGGAGTTGCTTTGTCGCGGGCGACCGCCGGCACCGGGCGCAACTTGGGAATCTTCTATCTGGACAACCCGTTCACCGGCGGCGCGGCCGATCTCTCGGTCACCCTTGGAGTAGGTATATCGAACGGGATCGCCGTCGGCGTGGTCTCGGTTTCCGGGGCCGCCCCCGGAGTCGCCGTAGCCGCCTCGGCCAACGGTGCCAGCAGCGTGACACTGACGGTGCCGGTGTCCGGAAGTCTCGTGGTCAGCGGATATGCCTCCAATGGCAACGGCACGATCACGCTGCCCTCGGGTCACACGGCGATTTACAACTCCACCAACATCGGCTCCTCGAATGCGGCGGCGAGTTATGCCAATACCCAGACCGCCGGTTCACGGACCTATTCCTATACCGACACCAGTTCATCTTCTCCGGCGACGTCCGCCGCAGTCTTCGTGCCGGCCTCTGCCGCCCCAGTGATCACCGGCACCAGCCCGGCCGCCGGCGCGCTCGCCGTGCCGCCGGACGCCAATCTGGTGGCGACTTTCAGCGAGGCGGTGGTGGCCGGCAGCGGCACTATCCAATTGTGGCAGTCCGGCGGAAGCTCCCCGGTCGAATCCTTCAATGTGGCCACTTCCCCCCAAATCACCATCGCGGGATCGACCCTCACCATCGCTCCATCCGCAAATCTCGCCCCCAACACCTTCTACTACGTCTTGATCACTTCCGGCGCAGTTGTCGATACTTCCGGCGGCAACGCGTTCGCGGGAATCACCAGTTCCTCCACGTGGTCGTTCTCCACCGGCAGCACCCCGCCGCTGGTGCCCACCTTCTCACCCAAGGACAACGCCTTTGGCGTGGCTTTGAATGCCAATCTTGTGGCGACCTTCAGCGAGACCATCCAGAAGGGGACCGGCAATATCACCATCCGCAGGGCCGACGGCACGGTGTTTGAAACCATCGGCGTCGCCAACGCCGCCGTCACCTTGGCTGGCGGGAAGGTGACGATCAATCCCGTCAACAACTTCGTTGCCGGCGCTGGATACTATGTCCTGATTGACTCGACCGCGTTCCGCAACACCGCCGGCCAGTATTACGCGGGCATTTCGGATCCCACCGTGTGGAACTTCACCGCGCTGCCAGACCTGGCCACAGTGGATGGACGGCTCACCTGGATGATGCAGAATAACATCACCAACCCGTATCCCGGCACGACGAGTTCAGCGGGCCTGGCCTCCTACGCGCTGGCCGCCTTCCATCTTGGCACCGACCTAACAACCGCCAACACTTACATCAACCAATTCCACGACCAGTATCCGGTTCCGGATAGCGACACCATAGACTTCGACTCCTACTTCTGGCTGCACCTGATCTGGCGCATCTACCATGATCCCGCGATGAACGCGCGGCTGACGCCGCAGGCCCGCGCCGACATTCATGACATGATGTGGTTATTCATCCGGACGCGCAGCAGGACCAGCAACGCGCAGGGCACGTGGGGCATTCACGACAGCGAAAACCACGACGCCATGCAGAAGGGCAGCTTCCTGCTCTGCGCGGAGGCTCTCAAGGATGCACCCGGCTATGGCCCGGGCATGGTCCTCGCGGATGGAGGAACCCTCGCCCAGCACGCCACCGCATGGAGCGGCTTTTTCCAACGCTATTTCACCGCCCGCGCCGGGGAGGGCATCAATGTCGAGATCGCCAGCCCGATCTATGCCAAATACAGCGTCGGGGTTTATTACAACCTCATGGACTTCGCGGAGTCGCCGGTGCTGCGCACTCTGGCACAACGCTTCATCACCCTGTATTGGGCGGACACCGCGTCGGACTGGACCCTGTCCGGCGTGCGGGGTGGTGGGGAGGCACGCTGCTATAAGGACAATTACCTCCGTCTCGGCAACCAGTATTCCTTCCACTCGCTGCTCTATGGCTATGGATGGCATGCCACTTCCAGCACGGTCAGCACCTATGGCCTGATTCCCGCCGCCAGTTCCTACCGCGTGCCTGCAATCATCACCGCCTGCGCCACCGACCCCGCCCGCCCGAACTATCTCTACGCCTCCCGCCGCTTTGGCCGCGACGGTGGCTCCGTCGCGACGGACTACGTCATCGGCTTCGACAGCGGCAACTCGAACCTGCGCCGCGACACCTGGGTCACGCCCGACTACACCATGGGCACCCTGACCTTCGACATGACCCGGGCCTACACCCAGCTCAGCGACCAGAACCGCGCGATGGGTGTGATGTTCGCCTCCGGCCTCAACAACCGCATCATGGTCTTCGGCAAAGGTGCCACCACCGACAACAAGAGTTATGCCGACCTCAACGGCGTGACCCGCACAAACTGCATGGTGGTGCAACGCGACCAGAACGCCAATAACAGCGGCAGCGGCACACTGGTCTTCGTTCCGCAAAACCTCTGGAACGCCCGCGTTGAAACCGGTGGCTGGCTATTCCTGCAAAGCGGCAATGCCTACTGCGCGGTCCGTCCAGCAAGCGGCGGTTACACCGCGGCGACCGCCTCACAAGGAGTGGATCTTTCCCTGAACGACATATGGGCACCGGTGATCATCCAGATGGGCCAGGCGGCGAACTATGCGGACTTCGCCGCGTTCCAGGCTTCGGTCATTGCCAACGTAATGACTTACTCGTCCGGCACGCCCAACACTTTGAACTACACCAGCGAGGCGGGCGATATCTTCACCTTCTACGCCAACAGCAAAACCACTCCGCGGGTGAACGGTGCCACCGTGAGCCTCAACCCGACCAAAACCTACAACAGCCCCTACCTTTCGATGACCCATGGCACGGATCTGGCCACGGTTTCCTACCCGGGTTATCAGGATCTGTTGCTGAACTTCGACCCTGCCTCCACCGGCTTCGTCGCAGTCACCGCCAGCGCCCAATCCTATCAGAGTGCCTCCTCCCTAACCAACACCCTCACCGGCTTCACGGTAGATTCCGGCAGCAATCGCAAACTGGTCCTGGCAGCCAGTTGGGAAAGCGCGAATTCGGGCATCAGCGCGATCTGGAACGGGACTCAGAATTTCACGGTGGCGGTGAGTTCCGCGAACGGCAGAAACTCGGCGGTCCTCTACCTCGACGACCCGACTCCCGGCACCGGCAACATCGTCGTGACCTTCCCCTCGGCCACCGCTTCACGCGTCGGGGCACTGAGCTTGGTGGGCGCGGCCCGTGGTGTCGCAAGAACCTCGGCCTCCTCCGGCGTTTCCGGCAGCCTGGCCCTCCCGGTGGATGGGAGCTTCGTGGCAGGCGTTTACACCTCCAACAACACACCCACGATCACCGGTCCCTTCGCCAGCATCCTGTATACCGGGGATTCGGGCTCATGTGTCGGTAACGCGGGCTACCAGACTGTGCCAACGGCGGGCCCCTCCAATTACACTTGGACGGTCAGTGCCCCTTCGGGCGACAAAAACGCTCTCGCAGCCTTCGTGCCGGCGGCTGCCGCCCCGGTGATCATCACCACCAGCCCGGCGGACGATGCGACCGGTGTGCTCGTCGATGCCAACCTCGTCGCCAACTTCAGCGAACCGGTCGTAAAGGGAACCGGCACGATCACGCTCAAGAGAACCTCCAATAACAGCACCATCGAGACCTTCAACGTGGCTTCCTCACCGAGACTCGTCTTCAGCGGCCAGACCCTGACCATCGATCCGACCAACAACCTAAGTCCGGGAGTAGGTTACCATGTCCTGATCGACTCCACCGCGATCGTCGATACCTCCGGCGGAAATGCCTTCGCAGGCATTTCCAGCACCAGTGCATGGAACTTCACCACCGCCGGCACCGCCGTTGACACCTTCGCCGACTGGATTTCCAACCTCGCCTTCGGGCTCGCTCCCGCCGACCAGGGCTTCGGTAACGATCCGGACGGCGACGGCATTCCCAACGGCGTAGAGAACTTCTTCGGCACCAACCCCGGCACCTTCTCGCAGGGACTCACCGCCGGCATCAAGAACGGCAACAGCTTCACCTTCACCCATCCGCGGAACGCCACCCCGGCCAGCGACCTGACCGCCAGCTACCTCTGGTCGAAGGACCTCGCCACCTTTTTCGCCAACGGTGCCACCGACGGCGCGGGCACCAAGGTCGATTTCACCACCCAGGCGAACACGCCTTCGCCCGGCATCACCACCGTCACCGCCACCGTCACGGGAACGGCCACCAGCAAACTCTTCGTCCGCGTGAAGGTGACCCAGCCATGACCCGGCCCACCATCCAAACGTCACGCAGTTCCTCATCACCATTGATCCCAATTCCCAATAGCCAACATTCCGCCAAGAATGAAACCCAACTAGAGTCACGCGACAATTCTTGACTGCTCCCATGTGCTCGTCAGATTGGCGTGAACCGAGGGACGGATTGCCCGCAGCGTGACGACACTTGAACTTCTCCCGGGAGGCGCACTCCTTTCTCCTTTCTGCGCAATGAGCACGCGCTTCATCGCCGAGGGCGACTCCGCCGCCGGCTCGCTCACCGCCACGCGCGACGTGCAGACGCAGGCCGTCTTCGCGCTGAAGGGCAAACCGCTCAACACCTACGGCCTCACAAAAAAAGTCATCTACGAGAACGAGGAATTTCACCTTCTCCAGGCCGCGCTCAACATCGAGGACGGCCTCGACGGCCTGCGCTACAACCAGATCGTCATCGCCACCGATGCCGACGTGGACGGCATGCACATCCGCCTGCTGCTGCTCTCGTTCTTCCTCCAGTTCTTCCCCGACGTCATCCGCAACAACCACCTCTTCATCCTGCAGACGCCGCTCTTCCGTGTCCGCAACAAAAAGATCACGCGCTACTGCTATTCCGAGCAGGAGAAGCAGGCCGCCGTCATCGAGTGCGGCGCGAGCCACGAGATCACGCGCTTCAAGGGCCTCGGCGAAATCTCCGCCGGCGAGTTCAAGGACTTCATCAGCGAAAACATCCGCCTCGACCCGATCAACCTCCACCACCTCTACAGCTCCGACGAGCTGCTCTCCTTCTTCATGGGCAAAAACACGCCCGAGCGGCAGGAGTTCATCATCGAAAACCTCCGCGTGGAGAAGGATCTCGTGGAGGTGTGAGGGGCGATTGACATCGCCGAAGTGCGGGACTGATGGCGTCGGGCACTTCATTCTTTTGCTCGTGAAGACGGATCGGAGTTGAGTTCCGAGGGCATCCGCGCTTAAATTCGCCCTATGAGCGCGACTCAAGTTATCGAGGAAATCCAGCATCTGACACCCACCGAACAAGCGGAAGTGATCCAATTTGCATATCGTCTGGATGCCGAGCGCATGCTGAGCGGAAAAGAACTGGCAGCTCTTGCCAAACGGATGATCGACGCGTCCGATCCCGTCGAGAAAATGAAGATTCGCGACGAGTTCACCCGCGGGTTCTACGGTGGCAAGGCCGATGCCTAGAATTCGCCGCCGCGGCGTCCCCAGTGCCCTGCTCGAACATTTGTGGCTTCGCGTGGACGAGAGGGAAATTTCCATCGCCCAACTTGAACTCCTTGCGACTTGGCTGGAAACCGCTCCCGAAGTCCCGCAGGGCAAATGGTTCAAACGCTTTCCCGAGATGACCGTGTGCGGCGAAGGCGAGCTGATCCGAACGTTTCTCCGGCTCGGGCAAATCGCGGAAGGCGTGGAAGTCGCCTGATATATCGAAATCTCCGCCGACGAGTTCAAGGACTTCATCGGCGAAGCCATCCGCCTCGACCCGGTGAACCTCCACCACCTCACCAGCAGCGACGAACTCCTCTCATTCTTCATGGGCAAAAACACGCCCGAGCGGCAGGAGTTCATCATCGAGAATCTGCGCATGGGGAAGGATCTCGTGGAGGTGTGAATCAGGCTTGGCATCACACATAATTCCGTGTCATTTTCCGGCCATGAAAATGATTCTTTCCAAGGACATCGTGAGCGTGACTGACTTCGCGCGCGGCACCAAGGAGCATCTGACCGCGCTGGCCAAGCACAACCGTCCCCGCGTGCTGACGCAGAACGGCAAAGCGGCTGCGGTCGTGCTCTCCGTGAAACAATACGAGGAACTGGAATGGGCGGCGGAAGAGCACCGGCTCGACATGGAATTGAAAGGAGCGCTGGCGAAATATGCGAAGGGCGATCGCGGGCGACCGGTGGATGAGGCGTTTGCCGATCTTCGCCGGAAGCTTTTCGGAGCCAAGGCGGCCAAGTGACCTGCCGCGTAAAGCAGGCGGCAACAGGCGACGCCTGCATCAAGGAACAGGTGAGTTGGTATCTGGCGGATGAGCGTCGAGGCGGCGAGGCTGTGGCGAAACGCTGGTTCGATCAACTTCACCAAGCGCTGGCGAAGCTCGCGACATCTCCTAAAAGTCGTCCTTATGCCCCTGAAAATGGGAAGTGGATGCCAGAGTTCGAGCTTCGCCAGATGCTCTTTCGCCCGTGGAAGTCGGGAGTCGGCTGGCGCGTGCTCTACACGATCGACGAGAAGCAGAAGCTCGTGACGGTGCTGCAAATCCGCCACGAGCGGCACCCCCACCTGCACGACGCGAGCGACGAAGAGGAGTAGTGATTTGCCTCGCCACGAGATCACGCGCTTCACGGGCCTCGGCGAAATCTCCGCCGGCGAGTTCAAGGACTTCATCGGCGAGAACATCCGCCTCGACCCGGTGAACCTCCACCACCTCCACAGCAGCGACGAATTGCTCTCCTCCTTCATGGGCAAAAACTCGCCCGAGCGACAGGAGTTCATCATCGAGAATCTCCGCGTGGAGAAGGATCTCGTGGAGGCGGTGGCGTAGCTCCCACGCCTGACCACGGGATGCGACCTGCCGCATCGCCCTACGAATCAATCAGCTTTTGGAAACTTCAAACCAAATGCTGCCTTCAAAAGCTTCTGAACACAGCTGCGGAAATCATCCACGCTATCATCCGAAATGCTGGGATTCACACGACGGTGAATGATTTCACAACGCAGTTTGTAGTAATGTTCCAGTTTTGTCCAAATACGATCTCCGCTGAGAATGTGCTTCATTGCCTCCTGATGTACGGTGATGCGGTTCTTGAATAACTGCTCCAATTTTTGATCCCCAAGTGGCTGGGATAGTTCGTTTCCCAAAAAATCCTTCAACGCAATCTCGACCGTGCTATCCAGTATTATTAAGCAGATTCGGTTTTTTTGTTCGAGGTGCCGCTGTCTAAATAGCAGTTCCTCGGCAATCAATCCTTCGTACAGCCCTCGCGCCCATGGGCTGTTTGCTACAACGCCCTTGTTCAAGTCGACGACCGTCTCACGGAATTTTGGCTTCGCCGCCGGGATAATTGGCATTCGACTTGGAGTGACGGTTTCATCTGTAGCAAGGCGCTGAAAAGACACTTCTCCAGAGTTGAACGGCCGAACTTTTTCATCGTAGTCCTCCTGAAGTCGCTTGCTCAGACCAGTGTACGTTTTCACGACTTCGATAATGTCCCGTTTTACGGACTGAAAGACCGGATGATTGTAGTTGATGCCCGATTTACTGCTGTTCCACGGCAGTTGTCCGGAAGGACCTTGAAATTCAACGACAACCCTCGCCAACGACATCCTCGGGTGGGGAATCCCGGCCAGTCCCGTAATGAAACCCACCTCGGCTGATCGGACCGCCCGACATATCATTCTATTGTTTCCGTAGAAGAAAACACCGTAGTCACCACCGATCGAGCCCCCGCTCAACGTCAACCCACCCGTAACTTTGAATCGGACAGATTCCGCCGTTGCAGTCTGTATCCGCTTTTCGAAGCTCCGGGGTTCGGCCTCAGGAGGATAGGCCCAATCGTCGTAAAATTTCGCCGCAATGTTTTTCCCATTCAGGCTAATGCTGAACTTACCGGCAGCGATGATCTTCGCATACGTCATCCCAAGTGTTTCTTCGACCTGCTCGAGGTCTTCGATTTTGATGGAAAAGCGAAGATTCGACAATGCTATGGTAGTCGTGCTCGGAGCCAATTCTGTCACCTTGTAGTAGGGGATATGCCAATCGGGCGATGCCAGCCATTCATCGTCATATTCTAATCGAAACGTTCCGTCTTTTCGATGCCTGCTCGTGATCTGAACGAGCTGCGAAAGTGCTACAACGGCCCGCTTGCTGCCGACGCCGAATACTCCAATCGTTTCACTACGACCGTCTGACGAACTGGCTCCTGGGCTGATCAGTTTTGCGAGTTCCTTCTCCTTCACACCTCCTGCATTGTCGGTGATCGTTATCTTCTGTTGCGCAACATCAATTACGATATCGATTTTGAGATCTTGTCCAATGCCGGGATGATTCCAACAATCGTAGGCGTTGTCGATCAGCTCACAAAGTGCGGTGGTTAGACCGTAATCAGCGATGATCGAAAGGTAGATTCGCTTGTTCGGCGTAGCATCGATTGTCGCGATTTCGGTTTTAGACATGGTGGTGGACTACTTTGACTGAACTGTGCCGCCGTTGTCTTTCTTTTCCCGCACCGGCGCGCGTTCTACTAGGCTTGGCGCTTTGCCAGGCGTGGAGTTTGGCGGGGCCGCGGGCGTATTTGTTGTGCATAAAGGCGTCGCGCTCCTGCGCGAATGACGTGGAATAATGGACAGGCTGTTCACCCCTAAAACGGATTTACAACCTTCACACCCGTCTTCTCGAAATCTGATGTGTTTCGCGTGACCACCGTCAGCGTATGCCGGTGTGCGGTAGCGGCGATCTGGCTGTCGAGCGATGGGACCGTGATGCCTGCCTTGTCCCATTTTGCCTTGAGCTGGCCCCAGACGTGGGCGGTGCTCGTATTGAAGCTGAGCACGCGGCCCTTCATGCAATCGCAGATGGACTGGAGCCAGGCACGCAGGTGCGTTTTGCGCTTGCCATCGGGCAGCCGCTCGATGCCGCGGCGGATCTCGCCGATGGTGATGGTGCTGACGTGGAGTTCGCCCTCGTGCTTGCGCAACCACGCGACGACCTTCGGGTCCGGCTTTGGCTTCACCGGCTCGCTATAGACATTTGTGTCAACGAGGTAGCTCACAGCGACGGCGGCTCGCGGTCGTCGGCTTCCCGCGCGGGAATCTCGAACGTCGCGGGACAGGCGAGCAGCAGGTCCACGAGGCCGCGGTTCGCAGGCTGGGTGATGCGGCGCAGGGTGATGGTGTCCTCATCCTCGATGGAGACCTCGAAGTCATCGCCGGCGTGCAGGTGCATCTTCGCCCGGACGGGACCGGGAAGGACGACCTGGCCTTTCTGTGAGAGCACGGTGGTCATGGTGGGAAAATCCTACACGGCGGCGATGGGGAGGCAAGCGATGGTTCGGGGTGGTCGGGATGGTGGATGAATGAAGCTCACGATACGCGGCTACGGCTGCGACCAATCCTCGACCGCCAGCCCCGGCACTGCGCGAAGGTCGCCGTCTTTCGAGACGACCACGCAGTCTCCGAGCGTGAGCGAGATGGCGGCGATTTGGATGTCTGCCTGTTGCATCGGTCTCCCGCGGCGGCGGAGTTCGGCGGAGAGGCGTCCGTATTCGCGGCAAGCGGCGGCATCGAACAGCCACAGTTTGAAGTGATCGAGATGGCGGAGTAGGAGCCGTTCGTTGAAGTCGCGTGTGGCGCTCCCGAAAACGCCGTCCCACAATTCGCCAAGCACCGGCGGGCAAATCCCGATGCGATGCCCCGCCTTCGTCGCACGCGCCGCTTTCTCGCGCACCTGTCAGCGCCGATTGATGTAATCCCCTGCGATGCCGGTATCGAACAGGTAGCGCGTCACGGGAACAGCCGCGCGATCTCGGCGGCGTTCTTTGCGAACAGTCCTTTTTGAACCTCGCGCTCCCTCCGCCGCTGCGCCTCCCACGCGAGGTGTTCCTCCTCGGTCATCATGGCCGGGATGGCTTCAATTGCCGCGAGGAACTTCTCGATTTCCTCCGGCGTCTTCGGCCACGGGCGACCGTCGGGAAGCAGGTCGTCGTCTGGCGCGCTGGCATCGTCGAGCGTGACGCGGACGTGCGCGCCTTCCGGGAGGTTCACCGGTTCGTCGAGGACTACGGCTCCGTTTTGATATGTGCCGTGGATGGAAATCACACGGACAGCATACTCGCACGCGATGGTGGCTCAAACCAAAATTCCCACGTGTCTGCGGGCGCTCGGTGGGAGGGCTGTCGGAAACGTCACGATGCAGACTGAAACCAGACTGGCATTTTCCCGGCGACATACGAGCATGGCAGGATGAACTCGATCATTCTTCCCGGTTTCACGAGGCTCACCACACGGCGCGATGTCATTCGCACGCTCGGCGCGACGGCTTTGCTGTCTGCGCTGCCATCGCTGCGGGCGGCGAAGGCGAATACGGAGAAGGATTCGCTGCCGATGCAATTTTTCAAAAGCCTGAGCGAGGAGCAGCGCGGGAAGATTTGCCTGCCGGTGAATCATGCGAAGCGGCAGTTTGTCAGCAACTGGTGGTACATTTGCCCGGAGCAGCGGCTGAATACTTTTTACACGAAAGAGCAGCAGGATCTCGTGCGGCAGATTTTCGAGTCGCTGCATTCACCGGAGCATCGCGAGAAGATGAGTTGGCAGGTGCAGAAGGATCTGATGGGCAACATCAAGAACACGCCGTCGGTCGGTTTCTTCGGAACGCCGGAGGACAAGGGGTTTGAGTTCATCTACACGGGGCATCATGTGACGCGGCGCTGCCATGCGCATACGGACAAGGGACTCGGCTTTGGCGGCGCGCCAATCTTCTACGGGAATTTCGCGAAGGCCTTCAATGAGTCGAAGGATCACGAGGGGAATCCGTTTTGGTATCAGGGATTGCTCTTCAACGAATTCGCCAGCGCGCTAGACGGCAAGCAGCGGGAGAAAATGCTCGTCGGGCGCGAGCCGCGGGATGAGAAGCCGCAGACGGTGATCGAGAAGCGGAAGACGGATCTGCCGGGGCTGAGTTGCGCCGATCTGAGCAAGGATCAGCAGGCGAAATTACTGGAGACGATGCGGCGGATGCTGATGTGTTTCCGGGCGGATGATGTCGCCGCCACGATGAAGTCCATCGAGGATCGGAAGCTGGTGGATCAGCTTTTTGTCTCCTGCTACGGCGGCGAATACGACATCGGCAGCGACAAGGTGTGGGACACCTGGCAGATCGAGGGGCCGGAGATGGTGTGGTACTTCCGCGGGGTGCCGCACATTCATGCATACTTCCACCTCACGGCGCAGGGCGCGTAAGGCCGGAGCTGGATCGCGGACAAATCACTGAAAAACAATCGCAACCGAAGACACTCATGAATCTCGACGGACAGGAAGAAAGTGCAAACGTGGAGGATCGCCGCGCGAGCGGTGGCGGACGGAAAGCTGGCATTGCTTTGGGAGGAGGCGCAGGGCTTCTGATTTTGATCGTGGCGATGTTCCTCAAGGTCGATCCGGCCGAGCTTACTTCGCTGATTTCCGGAGGCGCGCCCGGGCCGGCGAATTCGCAGCCACAGCGGCCGATCGATCCGCAGGAAGAGGCGCTGCGGCATTTTACCGCGGTGATCCTCGGCGACACGGAGAAGGTGTGGACCGAGGAATTTCAAAAACTCGGTGCGGTGTATCCGAAGCCGACGCTCGTGCTTTTCAGCGGACAGGTGGAGTCGGCGTGCGGAATGGCGGCCGCGGCAGTGGGGCCGTTCTACTGCGGTGGCGATCAGCGCGTTTACATTGACCTTTCATTTTACAAGGAGATGCAGCAGCAGCTCCACTCCTCGGGGGAATTTGCGCGCGCGTACGTGGTGGCGCACGAGGTGGGGCATCATGTGCAGCGCGTGCTCGGGTATGCCGACGCCGTGGATGAGGCGAGACGCACGCGCAAAAATGAAAACCAGATGTCTGTCCGGCTGGAATTGCAGGCGGACTATCTCGCGGGCGTGTGGGCGGCGAAGGCGCAGCAGAAGTTCAACTTCATGGAAAATGGCGACTTGGAATCGGCGATCAACTGCGCCCAGAACATCGGCGATGACACGCTGCAAAAACAGGCCAGCGGCACCGTGCGTCCGGAAAAATTCACGCACGGCTCGTCGGCGCAGCGGGTGCGGTGGTTTAAGAGGGGCTTCGAAAGCGGCGATGTGAGGGCCGCCAAGGCGCTGTTCCAGGTTCGCTACGAAGAGCTCTGAGCGGCCATCGGGGAACGGATGGTGTGGCACTCGTGCGGAATCGGAATTCCGCTGGCCGCACAGATTGCAAATCTTTGCGACATCACACAGCCTCCGCCGCTCGATATCCCCTGCCTCGCAGCATAAATTTCACCGCCACTTTTGATGCCCAAGAAGAAGCCTGCCAAGAAAGCTGATCAACCTGAACTCCCACTCGACGCCGCTGCGTCTGCGGACATTGAGAAAAACGAAGCGCAAAATACAAACGGCGACGCCGCGCCGGTTGCGCCGAACGGCAATGGTGAGAGCACGACGGAGACGCCGCTGGAAGCCGCGCCGAAACGCAAGCCGGGCGAGAAGGTGCAGGACGAGCAGGCTCCGCTTGCGCAGAGCTATCGGAATTGGTTCCTCGACTACGCGAGCTACGTGATCCTCGACCGCGCGGTGCCGCACATGGATGACGGCCTGAAGCCCGTGCAGCGCCGCGTGCTGCACACGCTTTGGGACATGGACGACGGGCGCTTCCACAAGGTCGCGAATGTCGTCGGCGCGACGATGAAACTGCACCCGCACGGCGATGCGTCCATCGGCGCGGCGCTCGTGTCCATCGGCCAGCGTGGATGGCTCATCGAGCCGCAGGGGAACTACGGCAACACGCTCACCGGCGACGATGCCGCAGCACCGCGTTACATCGAGGCGCGGCTGACGAATTTCGCGAAGGACGTGCTTTTCAATCCGAAGACGACGACGTGGCAGCTCAGCTACGACGGGCGCAACAGGGAGCCGATCACGCTGCCGGCGAAATTTCCAATCGTGCTGCTCGAAGGCGCGGATGGCATCGCGGTCGGGCTCTCAACGAAGATCCTGCCGCACAATTTCAACGACCTCTGCCGCGCGGCGATCAATCACTTGCAGGGAAAAAACTTCCGCATCCTCCCGGACTTTTCCACTGGCGGCACCGCGGATTTTTCCGAATACAACGACGGCGAGCGCGGCGGCAAAGTGAAGGTCCGCGCGAAGATCGAGGAGCGATCGAAATACCTCCTCGTTGTCACCGAGCTACCGTACGGCGTCACGACCGAGTCGCTCATCGAGTCCATCCTCGCGGCGAATGCGAAGGGCAAGATCAAGGTGAAGCATGTGGACGACAACACGGCGGACAAAGTCGAGATCCTCGTCCATCTCCCGCAAGGCTCCGAGCCGGAGAAAGTGATCCAGCAGCTCTACGTCTTCACGAGCTGCCAGGTGCAGCTCAATCCCGCCGCGTGCATCATCGTCCGCAACCCCGAGACCGGCGCTGACAAGCCGCATTTCCTCGGCGTCCGCGACATCCTCAAGAGCAGCGCCGAAGCCACGAAGGCGCTGCTCAAACGCGAACTCGAAATCAAACTCGGCGAACTCGATCAGCAGTGGCACTGGGATTCGCTGGAGCGCATTTTCATCGAGGAGCGCATCTATCGGAACATCGAAAAATCGAAGACATGGGAAAGCGTGCTCACGGAAATCCGCACGGGGCTGAAACCTTTCCTCAAGCAACTCCGCCGCGAGGTGACCGAGGAGGACATCGTCCGCCTCACCGAGATCCGCATCAAGCGCATCTCGGCTTACAACCGCTTCCAGGCCGACGAGGCCATGAAGAAAATCGAGCAAGGCATGAAGGACACGAAGGCCAACCTCAAGAATCTCACGGGCTACGCCATCGCGTGGTTTGAGATGCTCCAGGAAAAATACGGCAAGGGCATCAAGCGCAAGACAAGCTACGACGAGATCGCGCAGATTGATGCGTCCGCAGTCGTCTCCGCGAACCAGCGCCTCTACGTGAACCGCACGGACGGCTTCATCGGGCTGAACTGGCGGCAGCACGAATTTGTCACCGAGTGCACCATCCTCGACAGCGCGCTGACGATCATGCGCGACGGGTCGCTGAAGGTCACGAAGGTCGCCGACAAGACATTCATGGGCCGCGAAATCATCCACGTCGCGATCTGGCCGAAGGACGGCGACACGAATTTCTACACACTGGTCTATCAGGACGGCGAAAGCGGAAAGGCCTTCGCGAAGAAATTCCAAATCGGCGGCCTCTCCCGCGACAAGCTCTACCCGCTCGTGAAGAGCGAAAATTCGCGCATCGTCTTCCTGCACATCGCAGCGACGGAAAAGGAAATGCCCAAGTCGCTGAACATCTCGCTCGATGGCCGCAGCGGCGCCCGCGTGCGCGAGTTGGATTTCGATCTCGCGTCCCTGCCTGTGAGCACACGCACGGCGAAGGGACTCACCGTCACAAAATGGACGGTGAAGGAAGTGAAGGCCGCGAAGTAATACGATTTTCACGGTAAGACTGCGCGAATGGAAGCAGGGGCGCGCAAGGAGCAGGGGCGCCCTCGCCCCGTGTCTGTGGAGATCCTCGGGGCGAGGGCGCCCCTCCTCCCTGACCTTGCCGCCGTTCCGTCAGTCTGATCGTGGAGATCGTGTAATTCTCACCCGCCCGCAAGAATCGTCGGCGCGGGCGGGAGCCCGCGTCTGCGCTCTCCCGAGCGCGCCTACGATTCGGTACGATGCACGGCATCACACGAGGATGTCCCTGATCACCTGCCCGTGCACATCCGTGAGCCGGCGGTTGATGCCGTTGTGGTAGAACGTGAGCTTCTCGTGATCGATGCCGAGCAGGTGCAAAATGGTCGCGTGGAAATCGGGGATGATGACTTTGTTTTCGCCGACGAGATAGCCGACTTCGTCTGAGCAGCCGTAGCTCATGCCCCCTTTCACTCCCGCGCCGGCGAGGAAACATGTGAACACGCTCGGATGATGATCGCGCCCGAGCGAGCCGAGGCCCTGCGTGAGCGGGCTGCGGCCGAATTCCGTGGACCACACGAAGAGAGTGTCCTCGAACATACCGCGCTGCTTCAGATCCCGGATGAGCGCGGCGACTGGCCTGTCCATCGTCGCGGCCTGCGTGTCGTGGTTTTCCTTCACGTTTTCGTGGCCGTCCCAATTGATGCGCGGACTGCCGAATGCGCCGCCGTTCATGATTTGCACAAAGCGCACCCCGCGTTCGAGGAGCCGCCGCGCCAAGAGGCAGTTCTTCGCGAAGCCTTTGTTCGCGGGATCGTCGAGACCATAGAGCTGGCGCACGGCTGCGGACTCGCCGTCGAGATTTGTCGCGTCGGGAATGCTCGCCTGCATCCGCGCGGCGAGTTCGTAAGAGCGCAGGCGTGCGGCAAATGCCCCGTCACCGTGATTCGCGTCGGCAAATTCGCGATTCATCGAGGCGAGCAGATCCATGTCGGCGGCGCGCGCCGCGGCGGAGATGCCCGCCGGCGTGCGCAGGTCGGCGACGGGCTCCTCGCTCTGCGTGCGGAATGCGACACCCTGGTGATTCGCGGGCAGAAAGCCGGAGGTCCAATTGATCGATCCACCCGCGGGCAGTCCGCGCGGATCGGGCAGCACGACGAATGCGGGCAGGTTTTCATTCTCCGTCCCGAGCCCGTAGCTGAGCCACGCGCCCATGCACGGGAAGCCGTTCAGCGTGAAGCCGCTATTCATCTGAAATGCCGCCGGTGTGTGATTGTTGCTCCTCGCGAACATGGACTTGATGAAGCACAGGTCGTCCGCGCAGCCCGCGAGATGCGGCAGCAGATCGCTCACCCACGCGCCGGATTTCCCATGCTGGCGGAACGGATAGGCGCTCTTCATCAGGTTGCCGGGCTTGCCGAAAAATCCGAGATTCTCGCTGCCTTTCCCTTCGAGCGTCTTGCCGTGCATCCGCTCCAGCTCCGGCTTGAAGTCGAACGTCTCCAGATGACTCACGCCGCCCGCGCAGAAGATCTGCACGACGCGTTTTGCCTTTGGCGGAAAGTGCGGCGCTTGCATCGAGGCCGCGCGCGCGGCGTCGCGATTCAGGAGCCACGCGAGCGCGATGCCGCCGAGACCGTTCGCAGCATCCGACAAGAAATCGCGGCGCGAAAGTGCGGGTGAAAACGGTCTATCGGACATAGACGAATTCGGTGGAGTTCAGCAGCGCCCAGCAGACGCTCGCGAGCCCGCGTTCCTTCGCAGCGACGGAGGCGCACTTGGTTTCCTCGACGGTCGCAGCGCGACCGAGCGCGAGGAGATACGCGCTGCGGATGGCGCTACTCGTCTCACCGCCGGCCGATTTCGTCGCGCGCTCAGAAAAATATTTTGCCTGCCGCTGCACGAAGGAATTATTCATCAGCTCAAGCGCCTGCAATGGCGTCGTGGTCGTTCCGCGGCGCGGCGTTTTCACCGATGGGTCGGGACAGTCGAACGCTTCAAGCATCGGATCCTTTCCGCTGTTCACGTTCGCGCGATAGACGGTGCGGCGGTTGAACTCCGGCTCGTCGCGATCCACGAGATGGTAAAATGCGGCGTTGAATTCCGTGACCGTGAATGGCCGGAAACTCGGCCCGCCCACCGCGGGATTGAGCTGGCCGCTGACCGCGAGCATCGCATCGCGCACGGCCTCGGCTTCGAGACGGCGCGGGGTGAAGCGCCACAGCAATTGGTTGTCCGCGTCCACCGCCGCGGCATTTTCGCTGAATGCGGACGACTGGCGGTACGTCGCGGAATTCACGATGAGCCGGTGCAGGGCCTTCACGCTCCAGCCGCTTTCGATAAATTTCACCGCGAGCCAGTCGAGCAATTCGGGATGCGTGGGCCGCGCGCCGCTCGCGCCGAAATCATTCGGCGAGGAAACGATCCCCTGTCCGAAGTGCAGATGCCACACGCGGTTCGCCATCACGCGCGCGGGCAGCGGATTCCTCGCGTCGGCGAGCCACTCGGCAAATTTCAGACGGCGCGCAGCCTCGGGTGCGTCCGCAGCGAGGCCAAAGTCGGGGTTCAAATCCACGACCGCCGACAGCGCGCCGGGTGTGACGATTTCGTCCGGCAATTTCACATCGCCGCGCCGGAAGCGCCGCGTCGGCTCCGGCTGCACGCGCGTGCCTGCATACGAGACGGGCGTTTTTTCCAGCGCTGCGAGTTCGCCGCGCAAGCGGTTCAGCTCCGCCAACGATCTCCCCTCCCCGATCGCGATCTCCTTTTTCAAAGCCGCGCGGCGCTCCACCCGCATCGCGGCCGTCGCACGATCCTCGATGGGCCGCTCGCCGTGCTTCACACCCTCGAAGACCGACTTGATGCGGTAGTATTCCTCGTGCGGGATTGGGTCGAACTTGTGCGAATGGCAGCGCACGCAGTTGACCGTGAGGCCGAGGAATGACTGCCCCACGACGCTGATCAAATCCTCCAGTTCGTCCTCGCGCGCGTTCAGCCGTTGCGCGGGATTTTTCTGGATATTTGCCGCGCCATCCCACGGCCCGCACACGAGCAGGCTCGCGGCGACGATGCCGTCGCCCGTCACCGGCTCCAGCACATCGCCGGCGATCTGCTCCTTCATGAAACGGTCGTACGGCTTGTCATCGTTGAAGCTCCGGATCACGTAATCGCGGTAGTGCCACGCGTTGTCGCGCAGCCGGTAGTATTCGAATCCCTGGCTCTCCGTGTAGCGCGCGACATCGAGCCAGTGCCGGCCCCACCGCTCGCCGTACTGCGGCGACGCGAGCAGCCGCTTGACCAGATCCTCGTACGCGCCCGGCGATTCATTTTTCACAAATGCCGCGACATCCTCCGGCGACGGCGGCAGTCCCGTGAGATCGAAACTCAGCCGCCGGATCAGCGTCGCACGATCAGCCGGCGGCGAGAGCGCGAGACCATCCTTTGCGAGCCGCGCGCTGATGAATGCATCAATAGGATTCGCCGCGCCCGCAGGCACCGCTGGCGCGCGCAGCGGCTGCAAAGACCAGTGCGAGCTGCGCGCCGGTTTCGCTTCGGGCCAGATCGCACCCTGATCGATCCACGCGCGCAGCAATCCGATCTGCGCCGCTGTGAGCCGCTCGCCTTTCGGCGGCATCACCTTGTCCTCCTCGATTCCCGCGACGAGATGGATGAGCCGGCTGTCCGCGCTCTTTCCCGGCTCGATCACTTTCCCCGAGTCGCCGCCGCGCATCGCATGAGCCTTCACATCGAGCCGCAGATCCGACTTCTGCTTTTCCGGGCCGTGACACTTCACGCAGCGCTCCGCGAACAGCGGCTGGATGTCGCGCGTGAAATCCACCGGAGCATTTGCCGCGGACGGAAGCTTCGCGACATCGGCAGCGTGCGTCAGCGCAGCCGAGGCGACGAGCATGGCGGAAATGACGGACGGTTTCACGATGCGGGGAGTGTTTCTGCGGCGGCGTGCTGCGAGGGATGACCCGCAGCCCGCCGACTTATACCATCCCGCACAAATGACCAGACAGACTTGGGAGGCGGCAGGCAATGTAGGCGAGGTTTTCAACCTCGCGCGGGCGTGCGCAGCGAGGCGGTGAGGAGCGCCGCGCGTCCCGCCGGCCGTGGCTGCGACGCCCTCGTCGCAGGAGGGTGAACGCGACGCCTCATCGCGAGATGAGGCACATCCTTTCGACAACATACGCATCTCCACGTCCGATGTTTGCGGCGGGCCGCCGCAAACCACAGGCGGGCCGCCTGTGCTCCCCGTGCTCCGCACCATCAACCACGATGCGCCGGACGAAAAAAATGATCGGAATCCGGCGCGGACGCACTACCACTCGTGCATTCCGAAGACCCTCCAACTGTTCACTCTCGGCACCGCGCTGCTCTGCGGAGTGGTCGCGCCTGCATTCGCCGAGCCGATCATTCCAGGGCTTGCAGCGGGCAAGCTCGACGCGGATCTCAAGGGCCTCGTGCTGATCGAGGAATTGAACTGCACGGCGTGCCACGCGGGCGATGCGGCGCTCGCGGCGCGGTCGAAAAAAGCACCGCGTCTTTCCGCGGTCGGATCGCGCGTGAATCCGGAATTCATCGAGGCATTCATCCGCGATCCGCACGGCGCGAAGCCGGGGACGACGATGCCGGATTTGCTGACGCAGTTGAGCGGAGAGGAACGCGCAAAGACGGCAACGGCGCTCACGCATTTTCTGCTGTCGCAGAGGAAGAATGACTTTTCCCCGCAGCAGCCGGACGCGGTGGCGGCGATGGAAGGAGGGCGGCTGTTTCATTCGCGCGGATGCGCGGCATGCCATTCGCCGCGCGATGAGAAAGGGATCGAACTGTTGCCGAAATCTTCAGCGCCGCTCGGTGCGCTGGAGAAAAAATACAGCTTCAGGAGCCTCGTTGATTTTCTGGGACAGCCGCACGCGAGCCGTCCGTCCGGACGGATGCCCGACATGCGTCTGCAAGGGCAGGACGCCGAACGCATCGCGCACTATCTGCTGCGCGACACGCGCGTGCCCGGCCACCTCGCCTACACGATCTATCGCGGGCAGGTGTGGGAGGGGCTCGGCGGCGACGAGGTGAAGGCGGAACGCGCCGGGCATGTGAACGATTTCTCCCTCGATAGCCTCGGGAAAATCCAGCACCACACGGCGGTCAAATACGAAGGCTGGCTGAACATCGCGCACACGGGGCGGCACAAATTTTTCCTGGAAATGAACGGCGGCTCACTCCTCGTGGATGGAAAGCAAATCATCGCACAGGATCCGAGTGATCGGCGCGGGGTGAAAAAGCTGGAGGGTTCGGCGGAACTCTCCGCGGGCTGGCGGAAGATCACAGTGACTTATTTTCACACGGGGCGTGAGGCGAAGTTTTCGTTCGAGATGGAAGGGCCGCAGTTTGCGCGGCAGCCGATTCCCGCGGCGATGCTGTCCGTATCCGACAAACCGATCGCGGAATTTCAACCTCTGCGCGTGGATGCCACGCTCGCGGCGCAGGGACGCGAGATGTTCGGAAAGCTCGGCTGCGCGAAGTGCCACGACGATGTTCAGGTGCCCGCAAAATCCTCCATCGCATTTGCAAAGCTCACCGCCGACCACGGGTGCCTCAGCGAGAGCGTCGGAGCGTGGCCGCGCTTCGATCTGACCGCGGAGCAGCGCGTGCTGATCGCGAAGGCACTGCCTCGCGCGGAACGTCCGCTGAACGACCAGCAGCTCCTCGACAAGACGCTCGTGACTTTCAACTGCATCGCCTGCCACGAGCGCACGGGCCTCGGCGGCATCGCGCCGGAGCGCAACGCCATCTTCACCGGCACAAAGCCCGCGCTCGGCGATCAGGGCCGCATTCCGCCGCCGCTGTCGCACGTCGGGGCAAAGCTGAAACCCGAATGGATCGCCGAGGTGCTGCTGCACGGGAAACGCCAGCGCGATTACCTCGACGCAGCCATGCCGCAGTTTGGCGAAGCAAACGTCGGGCATCTCGTGGAACTCTTCGGCAAGCTCGACAAACTCGAAGCGGTGACTTTCCCAAAAATCGCGAACATTCAGGAATCGAAGAACGCCGGCTACGAGATGATCGGCACTGCCGGATTTAGCTGCATCGCGTGCCATGACTTCAACGGTCAGAAAGCCGGTGGAGCGGGCGCGCTCGACATCGTGAATCTGACGGAGCGCATCAAGAAGAGTTGGTTCCACCTCTACATGCGGCAGCCTTCGCGGTTTCACCCGACGGTCATCATGCCGAGCTACTGGCCGGGCGGGCAGTCCATCCGCCCGGGCATCCTCGGCGGCGACACCGCGCAGCAGATCGAAGCGCTGTGGGCGTATCTCGAAGACGGCACGCGCGCAAAAAAACCGGCGGGCCTTTCGCGCCAGTCGAACGAACTGCGCGTCGGCGATGTCGCGGAAATCTGCCGCGGGCGCGGCACGGCGGGCTACCGTGGAATCGGCGTGGGCTACGTGGAGCACATCAGCCTCGCGTTCGATTCCGAGGAGATGGCGCTGCGCCAGCTTTGGAAAGGCGAGTTTGCCAATGTGGACCTTGGCTCATTCCACGCGCGCGGCACGGATCGGATTTCGTTTCCCGCGGGCGTTCCTTTTCACCGGCTGAAATCGCCCGACGACAACTGGCCCTACAAAGGGAAAACCAACTACACCTTCCCGCAGGATCACGGCTACCAGTTCCGCGGCTACCATCTCGATGCGAAGCGCCGGCCCACGTTTCGGTATCGCTATGGTGACATCGCGGTGGAGGATTTCTTCGAGGACGTGCGCGACAAGGGCGGCACGGCGTTCTTCCGGCGCACGATCCAGTTCGACGCCCCCGATGCGCAGCAACCGTTCCATTTCCGCGCGGCGTCGGGGAAAAAAATCTCGGTGCAATCCGCGCAGGCGATCACCGTGGACTCGCTGCAACTGCGCATCACCAGTGACCACAAAGCACAGTTGCGCGAAGGCGATCCCGGCGAAGTCCTGATCCCGCTCACACTGCCGAAAGGCGCGAGCACGCTCACCTTGGAATACCGGTGGTGAGCACGAAGGCAGTGCGCAGACTCAAGCTGACACGCTGGCCGCCCAGGCTGCATTTCTCACACCCCGCGGGCGCAAAGAGCGGGTCGCGCAAGAAGTAGCTTGGGCTTTAGCCCAATCCCACGGCGCAGTCGGGCTGAAGCCCGAGCCACTTTTCGTGCTGGCCACGCCGCCGCACCCTGTCGCGCCCCACGCAGGGTGTGTGAGAAATGGGGGCTAGCTCAGCCTTTCCGCACCGGTCCGATCGTCCCGCCTGCGATGAACTCAGCCGCGACGAAGGTCTGCCTCACGTCGGTGCGGCCGTGGCTTACGTTGGCCGCCCAGCGCACGATGCGGCGGACGATCGGCCCGGCATCCCACCGGATGTGCGCGATGGCCGGCTGGCACCAGGCAAAGGCGGGGTCGGGATCCGTGCAAATCAGCGACACCTTCTCCGGAACATGGATTCCCCTCCTGCCGAGAAACTGCAGCGTCGCGACAAACTGCTGGACCCCGTCCACGATGAGCGCCGTGGGTGGTGTGAGGTGGAACATTGCGGCGAGCAGCTCATGGAAGCCCGCGGTGGTCTCCTCCCAATCCGGCAGATTGAAGGCCCCCGTGACGATACCGTGCGCCGCGAGTTCGGCGAGGAAAGCGCGCTCGGATTTTCCGGGCTCGGGCATCCGCCTTTCCCGGCGGACCAGCAGGGCGATGCGCCGGTGACCGAGGGCCAGCAGCGCGCGGGTGGCGGCCGTGATGGCGGGTACCTTGTCCGGTCCCACGGAAGCGATCTGCAAGCCCGCCCGCTGGCCGAAGAGCGCGAACGCTGGCTTTGGCCCGGTCGAAAACCACTTGAGCACCTCCCCCGATCCCGCGCAGACCAGCCACGCATCCGCCCGAGTTTTCCGCACGAACCGGGCGACGCGCGGCACATCCATGCCGAGATCGAGCAGGGATTTTGCAGCGGAAAAGACACTATGGCCAGCCTCCAGCAACTCATGCACGAGGTGAACCATGTAGCCCAACTGCTCGTCGGTTCCCCGCTGGTAGTTCAGGACGGCCACCCGCATCGCGCGCGCGGCAGTCCTGCCGCCGGTGCGGACGATGAGGCGCTTGCGTCCCGGCCCCTGCCCGGCCAGCAGCCCCTCGTGTTCGAGCTGGCCCAGCGCAGCCTCCAGCGTCTTCCGGTTGACCCCGGTCTCCGCCTCCAACTGCAGCACCCCCGGCATCGTCCCGGTCCAATCCCCGCGGCCCAGCCTCGTGCGCAGAGACGCCGCGACCTGCGCGACGGCGGAGAGAATCTTGAACTGCGACATGGTAGCGATCCTGCACCAAAAGGGGATGGTTGTCGAACGTTCAAATCATTGCCCCTCATCGGAGGAGATGGGAATTTTATCAATTTAGCACCTGCCTGCAAACTAAACCAAGCCCGAACAAAACTAAACCGGCCCTGCATCCGCAACCTCCATCCATGAAGGCCCACCTCCGCCATCGCCTTTTTCCGGCGTGGACCGGCGTCAGCGACCCCGTGGGCCACATGAGCCTCTGATTCCTTTTCCACCAACCGTTTTTCCAATCTCCGCAAAATTCCCACCGCCTCGCACGCCAATCGCACCATGAAGACCCGCACCCAAGCCACCACCCGCAGGACCTGCCGCCAAATCCTCACCGGCCGCATCGCCCTCGCCGCCGCCTTCCTCACCGGCACCGCCGCGCACGCGGTCACCTATTATTGGGATAGCAACGGCACCGGCGTCGCAGGCGCAGGACCCACTCCCAACGGCACTTGGGGATTGGATGCTTTTTGGAGCACGGACTCCACGGGGGCAAACGTCGGCTCCCCGGTTCTCACGGCCACCACCACGGCGCTGGACAATGTCGTCTTTTCCGCCGGCACCGATGCGGTCAACCCCTACACCATCGGCCTGAACTCCGCGACGCAGAATGCCAAACTCGTGACCTTCGAGGATGGCACCGTCACGCTCAGCAATACCGGCACCCTGAGCCTCGGCGCAGGTGGCGGTCTCACGGTGACCACCAACACTGTGACCGGAGCCACCATCAGCTCCAACCTGACCATCACCGGCGGGCAGTCCTTCACTGTCGGTGCCGGCCGAACCCTCGCCTTGGACACCGGCACCTTCACCCGCAATGCCGGGGCGACGCTCGACATTTCTGGCACCGTCACCTCCACGATGACGGGTTTGTCCGCGAATGATGCCACCGGCATTATCGGCAATTGGGCGTTCTCTAACGGCGCTTACGCGAAGTTTAGCGGCTCCACCATCACTAATCTTGGCTACACGGGCGCCGCGGACGGCACGAGCGTGGCAGCATCTACCTCTGTTGTCACCGGAACAGGCGGCCTGAACTACACCTTATCAGGAGTAGGCACTCTCGGAGCGAGCGCGAGTATCAATACTCTGCGTACTACTTTGGGAGGCACCTTGGCGACCAGCGGCAGCTTCACGACCAACGGCATATTTAACAATAGTGGCGCGGGATTGACCTTCTCAGGTGCAGTGACCATCGGCTCCGGAAATGCACTGGTGGTGAATGACGGCGGCGGCGGCATCAATTTCAACGGTATCATCAGCGGTGCCGCAGGCGCGAGCTTCACCAAGCTTGGCGGGCAAACCACTATTTTAACCGCTGCCAACACCTACAGCGGCAACACGTTCATCAATGGCGGCACGGTTCAAATCGGCAATGCCGGTGCAACGGGCTCGCTTTACACCCCCACTGTAACGACAGGCAACCTCACTTTCGGCTCCGCGGGGGCGATTGTGGACAATAGCGCGCTCGTTTACAACTTAGCCGGCGGTGCCGTCAACGTGAACAGCAACATTACTGGCACGGGAACACTCAGCGTGACAGGAAATCAATCCGTCAATTTCGCCGCAGGCACAGCCATCACGACCACTGGCTCGCAAACCTACAGCGCAACGGCAACCACCGGTCGGTATTTCGGTTTCAATCTGACCGACGGCGGCACCACGACGCTTACCTCGACAGCGGGAAACATTTCCATGACCGGCTTTCTCGGAACAGCCAATGTTACTAATGGAAATTTGGTCATCAACACCAGCGCTGGCAACGGGACCGTCACCCTCAATACACCGGTGGGAATAAGCGGTGTCGATTTCGGCCTGAACGCGCTGACTGTCACATCAGGAACCGGGACGATCACGCTCGGGACGTTTAGCGCGCAGAATTGGGTGACCGTCAATACGATTTCGTTGACGGGCGGCGCGATCAATTCCACGGCCGTAATGACATCCTTCACCACGCTGAACGTTACGAATTCGCTTGCGGGCATCTTCAGCGGCAATTTGACGAGCGTAGGTGGTGCCTTGAATAAGGCTGGCGGCGGTAATCTCACCCTGTCTGGCGCGAACACTTTCGCCGGCGGGCTGAATGTTAGAGCAGGGACTGTAATCCTTGGTAGTGCGACGGGAGCTGGAGCCGGACTGGTGACTTTGGGTATTGCAGGTGACGCAACCAGCGGCACGCTCAATCTCAATGGCGGATCGCGCGACATTAAGTCTCTCGCCACCGCAGGCACGGCGGCCAACCAGACCATTACCAGCAGCGTCACGGGAGGTATTCTCAACTACAACGGCGCGAACACTTCGGACTTCGGCGGCGTCATCACGGGCACCACCGCCAGCTTCACCGCGCTCACCGTCAATAATGCCAGCGCCATTCTCACGCTTTCCGGTGCTACGTCCAATACTTATACCGGTGCCACTATCGTGACGGCTGGCACCTTGAATCTTGGCAAGAGCGGCACAGCCAATGCCATCGCCGGAGGTGCCCTCAATATCGGCACCGGTGCCACCGTCACCTATACCGGTGCCAGCACTGACATGATTGCGAATACCGCTCCGGTGACCGTCACTGGCACTGGCGTGTTGAACCTCAATGGCGTAAGCGACACGATCGGCACTTTGGGTTTAACGGCAACCGCTGGCAACAATACTCAGGTCACTGTCGGTGCTGGCACATTGACGCTCAACGGCACGTTGTCGTTCACGAGTGGAACGACGGGCACGGCGACGATCAGCGGCGGCACCTTGGCGCTGGGTATCGCAGGCACTCGCAGCATTAACGTGCCCTTGGGCACTAGCGCGACGTTTGATTTGGACATTACAAGTTCCATCACCGGCGCGGGCAGCGCCATGACGGCAGGAAGTGCAGGCCGCCTGCGTTACTCCGGCAGCACGTCCAACACCTACGACGGCCTGACCACGGTGAACGGCGGAGGCACCTTGTTGCTCAACAAGAGCGGCGGCGCATTCAACGCCATCGCCGGTGGCGGCCTGACGATCGGAGCCGCCTCCAATACGGCGGCGACGGTGCAATACACCGGGTCCAGCACCGACATGATGGGCGCTGGGACGGTTACCATCAACGGGCGCGGTATTCTGGATTTCAACGGCGCGACGGACACCATCGGCAACGTGGCCATCGTTTCAACGGGAGCGACGGCGACCAACCCGACACCGATCATCAATACGCTGGGCAGCGGCAATCTCACCATCGGCACCCTGGCCATCACGCCAGTGGCCACCTTCACCAGCGTGGTGAACTCAGGTGCGACGGGCACCTTGACACTGGGAGGAGATGTCACGTTCACCGCCGCGACGACGGGTCAGGCGCAGATCACCGGTCAGACCTTGGCGCTGGGTGCAGCCACCCGGACCTTCACCGTGGCTCTTGGCACTGGCTCGAATCAAGACGTGCTCGTCAGTGCGGCGATCACCGGCTCCGGCGTAGGTCTCACCAAGGCGGGCGCAGGCAGGCTGGCCCTCTCCGGCACCAACACCTATGACGGCGCGACCAGCGTGAATGCCGGGACGCTCCTGGTCAACAGCCCCGGCTCACTCCATGCCAACAGCGCCGTTACCGTGGCCAGTGGCGCCACTCTGGGCGGCAACGGCACCATCGGCGGCACGGTCAGTATTGCTGCGGGTGGCAATCTGTCACCGGGGGCTTCCGCGGGTGCCATCGGTACCCTGACGCTAACCAACAACACTGCCAGCGCCCTGACTCTGAATGGCGGTAATTCCGGTGCTCCTAACGTGTTTGATCTCCAGACCGGCAGCAACGATCTCGTCGCTGTCACGGGCAATCTGGTGCTGAACGGCGTGAACACCCTCTCGCTCAACGCGCCCACCGGCGCTGCCGCAGGCGCTTACACCCTGCTGAGCTATGCAGCCACGACCGGTTCCGGCTCCGTGGTCTTCGCGAACGGTTCGACCACCATGGGGAACTCCACCTTGGCGGTTACGCCCACTGCTGTGACGCTGACCATCGCTGGCACTGGCGTCAATACGAGCGCCTGGAAAGGGACCATCTCGGGCGTTTGGGATGGCGGCATCAATAACTGGACGAGGAACGGGGTGGCCACTCAGGCGTTTGTCGCGGGCGATGACGTGACCTTCGATAACACCGCGACGACTTTCACCGTAACCAGCGGTGGCACGGTCACACCCAGTTCCGTGACGGTCAATAATACCACTGCTTACAGCATCAACGCCACGATTGGCGACTCCACGATCAATGGCGGCTCGGCAACACCAGTTACTAAGAGCGGCTCGGGTTCCCTGACTCTCGGCGGCACCAACACCTATACCGGCGGCACCATCATCAATGGGGGCACACTCGTCACCACGTCGGATGTCAACCTCGGCACCAGCGGTGGCCTCACCGCCGGCAGCGCCGGTGGCGTCACGGTCAACGGCACTGCCACGTGGAACTTTTCTACCGCAACTCTGGTTACTTACGCCCGCACCCTCACCATCAACGAAGGGGCTGTTCTCTCACTTAGCAGCGGCAACGCGGGCAAGACGGTCTCGGGCGCGCTCACCGGCAACGGCAGCATCATCGGCACTGCCACTACCGGATACGACTTCAGCAACGCCGGCAACACGTTTACCGGCGCAGTGACTAATGGCTATCAAATGTCCTTCACCAGCATCGGAGATTCGACGAATCCAATCAACATCGGCAACTCCGTCGCTGCGGGTGGGTTCGTCTGGAACGGCGGCGCGAAGACGTTCGCCCTTCGCCCGTTCACCATTCAACTCGCCGGAACTATTAACTCCATTGCTAACAACGGCAGCGGCGCAATCATCATTCAGCAACCGTTGACCATCTCCGGCGGAGCGGGAGCCAGAACCTTGACTTTGCAAGGGTCTAACACCGGCGCCAACGACTTTCAGGGCGCTATCGCCGATGGCCCTGGATCCGTGGTCACCGTCAACAAGCTCGGCACCGGCAACTGGAAGATTTCAGGCAACATGAGCAACACTGGTGGACTCAACATCAGCGCCGGCACCGGCACCCTCACGCTTTCCGGCACCAATACTTACTCTGGCAACACTAATTTTGCCAACAGTGCCACCACACTCACCATTGCAGGCGTTCAGGCGGCCTCGGCTAATACCACTTTCGTGATGAACACGAATGTCAGCACCTCCGACAGCACCCTCAGGCTGCTTGATGACACTGGCAACACCAACGGCGGCACCGCCGCTATCTCGACCCCCGTCACCATCCAAAACAATAATGCAGGGGGTAATGGCCACACGTTCATTGTTGGCAACAACAACACGACCAACGGCGGCACCAGCAGCGGCACGACCACGGGCAGCACGATTTCCATGCCGTCCCTTACCTGGGGCTCTTATGCGTCGGGAACAGTCAATTATGGTCCGATTAACATCCAAAATCAGGGAGCCAATGGATACCGCCTGCAAATCGATAGCGTGGTCTTACACAATGCTGCCAATAATACTTCTAACGTAGTCGGCAACACCGTTTTCAACCCCACCACCGCCAATGTCACATTAGGCACCGTCAAGGTGGGGACTGGGAATGTCAACCAAGGCTTGCAAACTCTCGTGCTGGACGGCACCTCGTCTGACAACCGGATCACGGGCGCCATCACGAACGCCACGGATTTCGGCACCAGCAACCGCGCCTTGAGCGTGACCAAGTCCAACACCAGCACCTGGACCCTCTCCGGCAATAACACCTACACCGGCCAAACGACTGTCTCTAGCACTGGCACTTTGATTCTTTCTGGCGACAACATCGGTATGACCGGCAACGTGGTGCTCTCCACAGCTACCACGCTGGGTCCCAAGCTTCATATCAACAGCGCGACAGCCTTGGGAACCGGAACCTTGAATTTTGGAGGCGGACTTGCGACTGACTCAGTCCAAATCGACAACAGCAGCCTAGGCACGGTGAATGTCAGCACGAACAACGTGTTCACTTTGAACAGGGACTTCACCTTCGTCGGCACCCGGAGCCTGAACTTCGGCAATATGACGACGACGCTTGGAGGTCTCGCCGCAGGCGGCGTTCGCAATATTACTGTCACGGCCAATACACTCACGTTCGGTGGCTCCATCGCACAAGCGGCTCTGGGTCTTAGGGTGAACAAACTAGGCGCGGGCACCTTGGTGCTCGTTGGCACGAACACCTACTCTGGCGCGACCACGGTGAGCGCCGGGGTATTGCAGCTTAGCAATAATGCGACGGGCCTCGGCTTTGGCGGAATACAGAACACCGCCACGGGAGCCACTACTGTGAACAACGGCTTCACCCTCGACCTCAATGGCGCGAGCGGCATCAACGAGCCGATCATCATTTCCGGCACGGGCATCGGCGGCAACGGTGCGCTGATCAACTCAGGTGCCGCAGCCAGCATCAGCAACGGCATTGCGGGTTTGACCATCGGGGCAACCTCCACCGGCTCCGGTTACAGCACGGCACCGACCGTGTCCATCAGCGGCACCGGCACCCTCGCGACGGCGACCGCGACCTTGGGTGTGACGGCAGCGAGCTTTGGCTCACCCACACCATCCGGGACCGTCACATCAGCGACAGTCGCGATCACCGGCGGTGGCGGAACTGGTGCTACGGCCACGGTTACCACCGCCGGGGTGATTACCATCACCAATCCCGGAACTGGATACACCAGCGCACCCACCATTACTGCAACTGTAGTTGGAGGCGGCTCAATCACATATGGTCCCAGCAACGCCACCAACTTCACAGTGAGTGGCGTGCAGATGACCGCCGCCGGCTCCGGTTACACCGGGACGCCGACCTATGCCTTCGGCAGTGGAAATGCGACACCCGGTTCCGCGACCCTTTCCTCCGTCAATCTCGCCGCAAATAGCAGCATCGGCGGCAGCGGCGACATCACTATCGACGCCGTTGTCTCGGAAACTGGCGTGCGGGCGCTGACCAAGGTCGGCGCGGGCAGGCTGCTCCTCTCCGGCAATAACACTTACACGGGGGTGACCCAGATTGACAATGGCACGCTGGAGGTCGCCACCATTGCGGCCAACGGCACAGCCCAGCCCCTGGGCCAGGCGAGTAGTGACATTTTGCTTGGCAGCAGTTCCGGAGCCACCCTGCGCTACAGCGGCGCTTCGCCTGCGAACTTTGGTCGCGGCATCACCGTGAATGGCTCGGGCGGCGGCACCGTGAGCAACATCGGCGGCAATACGCTCACGCTCTCCGGCACGCTCACCAAGAACGGCAGGAACCTGACCCTGAACGCCGGCCCGTCGTCACCCATCAATGTCACGGGGGGGATTCAGGGAAGCAATCCAAACTCCGACCTGTTCATCACTGGATCCAGCACGGTGACGGTGAGCACGACCAACAATCCCTACAACGGCGCAACGACGGTCGGCACGGGAAGCGACAGCCCCACGCTGGCAGTCACCGGCAGCCTCAGCGGCACGACGGCGGTGACGGTGAACGGCGGCGGCACACTCCTCCTCAACGGCGGAAGCAACATCATTGGCGGCAGCCTCTCTGGCAACACGGCGATCACCCCGGATGCCGGAGCCAAAACGGTGAATGGCGGTGCCAGCGGTTTGGGCCTTGGCACTTCGGCCACCAGATTCACCAGCAATGCAACCGGCACCGGCGGCACGCTCGCGGTGGCGCAGGGCGCGGGTGGCAACGGCACCTCCCACCAGTTTAGCTCAATGACGCTGACCTCGGGGAATACGATTCTGGACTTCAGCAGCGGTGGAGCAGGCAACACGAACGTCAACCTATTCTTCTCGAGCCTGGATGGAGCGTCCGCCAGCGCCCTCTTTGCCAACGGGAGGACGCTGACCATCAATGGCTGGATAGGACAGGCTTACAGCACGGTCAATAATACGGGAGTTTTCGGGACCAATGTGGACCCGGCGGCAGCTGATAGCGGCAACTTTAACGATGGAGCCAATCGCCTGCTCTTTACGAGCGATCCTGGCTTCGGTCTCGGCAACTTCATCCAGGGAATTTCCTTCAACGGGACTGCGGGAGCTACGGAAGTCAAGTTCGGTGCCATGTTTGAGATCGTCCCCGTGCCGGAACCCGCGACGACCGCCCTCATCGGCTCCGTGGCCCTCTGCGCCCTCATCGGCTACCGCGAGCGCCGCCGCTTCGTCAGGCGTGTGACCGGACGCCGGACGGTGTGACCGGGGTTCAAAAGATTTTCAGGGGGTTCCATGGCGGGTTCCTTGGGAGAAACAGAGACGGAACCGGATTAGGCCCCGGCGGAAGTCTCAGGAGATTGGCGGCGGGGTTGCTGGGGGGCAATCCCGCCGCCTAACACTCCCGGTCGCGGAACGTCGAATGGAATCACCCGAGACCCGCCTTCCCGCTTTCTGTCCGGTTCATTCTGAATGGTGGTATAAGACCGTTGCATCTGGCAGAAATGGTTGATTACAATGAATGAACTGTGACGCCGAGCGAATTTCCACCGATTGACCATCCAGAGTCCGTGGCCGCCTCCAATATGGAGGAAGCCATGCAGGCGGCCCGTGCCACTGGGCCTGGCATGAAGATGGCCTGCCCTTCCAGCGTCTCCTCCGCTGTTATCGCCGCTTTGCTGCTGGCATTTTTCGGCATCTCAGCCGTGCATGCGGCAACGCTCTTCTGGGACGGCGGGCATCGCTGGCAATGGCAACGGGGCCAGTGCAGGCGGTGTCGGCAATTGGGACACCACGATCACCAACTGGGATGCGGGAGCCGAGCCCTATGTGGCCTGGAACAACGGCAACCTCGACACTGCCTCGTTCGGCGGCACCGCTGGCATCGTCACTCTCACCGCGCCCATCATCGTTGGCGGTCTGACCTTCAGTCATACCACTGGCACCTATACGCTGCAGACCGGCACACTGACGTTGGCAGCCGGGGCGATCATCAAGGCCACGGCAGGCGGTGGCACGGCATCTTTGGCGACCATGACTTCGGCGGACAACATTTTCCGTTTCCAAAACACGGTCACCACCAACAATTTTGCGAACAGCACTCTCTTCACCATGTCGAGCGCCTTGGGCGGGGCGTCCAATTCGGTGCAGATTCTGGGGAATGGTGCTTCGGTCGCGGCACCGGTGGTCGTCTCCGGCACTCTCACCTACGGAGGCGGCACGACGGTCGCGGACAAGGCCGCCATCGGGTTCAGCACCGCAAACGTCACCGGGCTTGGCGCTGGCAGTGTGTCCCTCGGACAAAACACGACCGTCCTCCGCACCGGCGGCAGCTTGAATAACGCATTTCTGACGCGTCTGGCTGCAACCACCAACCCGCTCACGATCATCGGAAACAACGCCGGCAGCAACAACGCCCTCGATCTCAGCGGCACCAATGGCGGGGTAAACCTCCCGAACGCCAGCCTCGCTTTCTGGGACAACGTCGGGACCCAATCTTTCGCATTCACGCAGGCGATCACGGCCGGCAGCAATGGCTATCTTTTTGGGAGCACGCGCGCGGCGAACAATATCAACATCACCACCACTGCCAACGTGCTGTCAGGCACTGCCTCCCTGGCGACGATCGCGGGGTGCCTGGGGAATTTGATTATTACCAACGCCAATAACTTCACCGGCAATACGATCAACAACACCACTGCCGCTGGCAAAACCATCACGATAGGCAATAACCTGGCGATCCAGAACAGTGCCATTGATACGTCAGGTGCCGGCACTTACACGCTGACTGTCACCACTCCCACGGTCGGCGGGTTGATTGGGAGCAAGCAGATCACCGCAACCAGCGGCTCATTCGTCTTCGTCAACGCCGGTTACCTTCTCCTGACATCCCTGACCGTCAATCCTGGCAACGGCGTCACCAACACCTATTCGGGTGTCATTGCCAACAGCACGGGCGGCCTGGCGATCACCAAGAGCGGCTTGGGGACGCAGGTTCTCTCCGGCCTGAACTCCTTCACCGGCAACGTGCTCGTCTCCGGCGGCACGCTCGCGGCGAACTCTTCCACCACCGTCAGCACCGGGGGGAGCACCGCGCTTGGCACCTCCAGCAGTGGCAGGACGATCACCGTCAACTCCGGAGCCACCCTGCGTTTTGATACAGGCAATGTATTCAGCAATAACTTCAGCCAGTCCGCGGTGCCCTCGCTGACCATCGCCGGGACCGCGACCAATAATGTCGCGGGGAACAACGCCCTGGGCAACGTGACGCTGAACAGCGGCACGCTGACGGCGACCAATGGCCATGCCACCTATGGCGCATTCAATATCAACGGCACAATCACTTCCACGGGCACTTCGTTCATCTCGACCAGCGACCCAGTCAATGGCAGGATGATCCTCATCAGTTCGGGAGCCAACAATGTGCCGACCGACTCCACCATCGATGTCACGGGCACCCTCACGATCTCCGCGCCCCTGGCCGATCTGTTGGCTGCGGAAAGCAAAATCAGTGGCATCCTGAAGACCAACACAGGCACTCTGGTGCTCACCGGCACTAATACTTACACCGGCAAGACGACCATCAGCGCGGGTACTTTGCAACTCGGCGATGGCACTGCCGGTAATGACGGCACGATCACCATGACCTCCGAGATCACCAGCAACGGCACATTGATCTTCAACAGCTTCGGAAATCTCTCCGCGCCCGCCGCCATCACGGGCTCTGGGGCGGTGCGCAAGGTGGGCCCGGGCATGCAGACGCTTTCCAATGCCAGCAGTTATGCGGGCAGCACGACCGTGAGCGGCGGCACGCTGGAAGTGACCGGGAGCCTCACCGGCACCACCACCGTGCAGGCAAACGCCGGCGGCACGCTGCAACTGAACAACGCGGGCGCGAACGCGGTGAACGCCAACGCGACTTTCATCGGCAACGGCGGCACGCTCGCGGTGGCAGACGGCACGAGCAACCAGGCGCACACCTTTGGGACGCTGTCGCTCATCGCGGGATCGTCGTTCAACTTCGGCCTGGGCAACGTGGGCAACGCGCTCGGCTTTGGCACCGTCGCCCCGGCGACCGTCACCGCGCTGAACACGCCGACGCTCACGCTCAATATCAGCAACTGGAACGGCACCCCTTACGCACCCGGGTCCGGCTTCTCCAACGGCGACCCGGCCCAGTCGCACTTATTCGTCGGCACCACCGATCAATTTGGCGGCACCGGCGTGCTCATCCCCGGCATTGCCTTCGCGGGCATCGGATCCGGAATCCAAGTCTTCAACACCGGCCGCAGCCAGTTCGAGATCGTCCCTGTGCCGGAACCCGCGACGACAGTCCTGATCGGATCGATGGCCCTCTGCGCACTGCTTGGCTGCCGGGAGCGCCGCCGCTTTGTCAGCCATGCGACCACGCGCTGACCGGCGCGACGGTGGAGAGAACTTTCAAGCGAAGCATGGCGGTGAACCTGCCCGAAAACGGGATGGTTGGCGGGGAATGGAATTCTAGTGTTTGATTGCATCGTGGGTATTGTCCTCACGCTTCGGATTGTTTGCCTTGCTCTCCCCCTGGAGCGGGACATCCAAGACCCCGTGACCAAGACCAATCGCAACCTCCCATCATGATGACACAGAGATCCATTGGCACACTGTGCCTGCTCGCGATGATGGCGATCGGAGCGGTGCAAGACTGCCGCGCGGAGGATGCGCAGGAGATCAAGATTGGGACCTTGCACGCGAAGCTGCGATTCGACATCGAGCAGTTTCAGGTGAAGCCCGGTGCCAGCGTCCGCCTTACCTTCAGCAACACCGACGAGATGCAGCACAATCTGCTCATCCTCGCGCCGTCGCGTGATGACTCCAACGTGATGAAGGTCGCGCAAAACGCCTGGGCGCTGGGGCCGGACGCGGTGAAAATGCAGTTCGTGCCGGATGGCCCGGAGGTGCTCTTCCACACGCGCGTGCTCGACCCGCAGCAGTCCGATACGATTAACTTTGTCGCGCCGCAGAAGGAGGGGGACTACCCGTATGTCTGCACGCTGCCGGGGCATGCGTTTTCGATGAAAGGGATGATGCGGGTGAGCAAGGCGGACGGGCCGGTGCTCGTCGCGGCAAAGCCGGCGAAGGAGGATGCGGGCAGCAGCCTCCATGTGCATGTCATGGATGAGCCGAAGGTGATTCGCGCCTTCGTGGAAGGCGGGCCACCGCGGTCCATCTCGGTCGGCCTGCCGGGCGGCATCAATTACCTCTTCGACGCCGACCAGAGCTACGTGCGCTTCGGCTGGTTCGGGATGTTTCTCGATGTCGGTCCCAATGTCCTCTCCCGCGGCGGCGGCTGGTGCCAGATCCTCGGCGAGAAGTTCGAGCTGGGTGACTCGGGATTTCCGATCAGCATCGGCGCGCGGGACAGGAAGCAGACGGTGAAATTCGCCGGGTATCGCATGCGCGGCAAAGACGTCCCGCAGTTCTTTTTCACGATCGATGGGAATCGCGTGACGCAGACGGTCCGCCCGGCACCCGCAGGGCTTGGATTGCAATCGGAGTTCGAATTTGAGCGCGATCCGGGGCCGGTGTTTTTCTATGTGTCGCCCCATGGGCTGGATTTGTCCTCCTCGGCGGGCTCGTGGCATTCCGGCCGGCTCGAACTGGCGGCGGGCGAGGGGAAAAAATTCAGCGTGACGATCGTCCGCGAGCAGAAAGGCAAAACGAAAACCAAGACCCCGCCCGTTGACCCATGAAGAACGTGATTTTTTCCCTCGTGACTGCGCTCCTGCTGGCGCACGGCGTCGCGGCGCCCAGGCTGCCGGCGGGTTATTCCGTCGAGACGATTGAGATTCCATCGCACATCACACTCGGAGTCGGCGGGCTGGCCTTCACACCGAAGGGTGATTTGCTCATCTGCACCCGCGAGGGGGACGTGTGGCGGTATCGCCATGGAGACTGGTCGCTCTTCGCATCCGGATTGCACGAGGCGCTGGGGCTCTACGTCGATCCGAAGACCGGCGAGGTGTGGGTGATGCAGCGGGCGGAACTCACGAAGCTCATTGACGAGGACGGCGATGGAAAAGCCGACATCTACAAGACCGTGAATGCCGACTGGGGACTAAGTGATAACTATCACGAATATGCCTTCGGCCCGGTGCGGGATTCGGAGGGGAACTTCTACGGCACACTGAACACCAGCCTGAGTTGGATCGGCTGGGCAAAGAAGGATCGGTGGGACATCGGTCGCGTGCATGACAGCAAAATGGGCCGCGCGGCACCGTATCGGGGCTGGTGCTTTCAGATTACGCCGGAGGGAAAATTTGTTCCATACGCCTCGGGCATGCGCTCGCCGGCAGGGCTGACGATGAACAAGCGGGGTGAGATGTTTTACACCGACAATCAGGGCGACTGGAACTGCACGTCGAGTCTTCACCAGGTCGTGAAAGGCCGCTTCTACGGCCACCCTTCATCACTCGCCGATCACCCGGATTACGCGGGGAAGAATCTCAACCGGATTGGCGAGGAAGAGTTCGATCACCTGCGGACACGTCCGGCGATCTATCTGCCCCATGGCGAGCTTGCAAGTTCGCCGGGCGAACCCGTTTTCGATGAGACGGGCGGGAAGTTCGGTCCTTTCGCGGATCAGGTTTTCATCGGCGACCAGACGCGGTCCAACGAGATGAGGGCGTGGCTCGAAAAGGTCGGCGGCGAGTATCAGGGCGTGGTTTTCGACTTCGCGGATCCGCTCCAGTGCGGGGTGATCCGCAACCGCTTCGCGCCGGATGGAAGCCTCTGGATCGGCCAGACGGGACGCGGCTGGCGCTCGGTGGGCGAGAAAACGTTCGGGCTGCAGCGCATCGTCTGGGATGGCAAGACGATCCCCATGGAAATGCATTCGGTCAGCCTGACGAAGACCGGCTTTCGCATCCGCTTCACCAAACCCGTCAACCCGGCTGCAGCGGGGCTGCCTGACAATTATGCGATCAAGCACTGGGGCTATCTCTACCAAGCGGAGTATGGCTCGCCAAAGGTCGGACTTACCGAAGTGAAACCCACTTCAGTAACGGTATCGGCTGACGGCATGACAGCCGAACTTACCCTGCCGCTGGTGAAGGAGCGGGTCTATCAATTGAGCCTCAGCAACATCACCGGCGCGGACAGTGCCCCAATGACCAACCCCACCGGTTACTACACGCTGAACCGATTGCGTGAATAGGTGACGCTGCTCGGACCGCGCCTGAAATCATGTGCTCACAAACAACCCCATCAAGAAAACGACTCATTTGATGAAAATACTTAGCCTGCTTACAAACGCGCTGATCCTGCTCGGCGGCCTGATGCTGCCATGCACGCCCACGCTAACCGCCGCTGGGAACGCCAAGACATTGGGCGTTCCCGATTTTACGAAGGGCGACGCGATTCCTGACGGGGCGAGTCACGACTGGAATTTGGGAGCCACCGGCGCACGCGGGTGGATGTTTAGCGACAAGATGGTGACCACGGATGCGCGGCAGATTCGCATCACGAAAGTCGAGGAGAAATCCCCCGCCGCCGGAGTTCTGCTGGTGGGCGATGTGATCCTCGGCGTCGGTGGCAAACCGTTTGCCTATGACCCTCGCACGGAGCTGGGCAAGGCGCTCACCGAGGCGGAGAAAGACACGAATCACGGCAACTTGTCGCTCATCCGTTGGCGGGATAGTAAGACAGATACTGTCACTCTGAAACTCCAAGTGCTCGGCAGCTACAGCGCCACGGCACCTTATAACTGCCAAAAGTCGAAGCTTATCCTCGAACAGGGCTGCAAGGCATTGGCTGCGCGGGTCGCCGCCCCCACTTATCGGTTGGACCCGATTCCACGATCGCTGAACGCCCTTGCCCTCCTCGCCAGCGGAAATCCCGAATACCTGCCGCTGATTAAGAAAGAGGTCCAGTGGGCATCCGATTACTCCGCCACCAGCATGCAAAGCTGGTATTATGGCTATGTCATCATGCTGCTCTCGGAATATGTCATGGCTACCGGCGACCAGTCAGTCATGCCTGGATTGCGGCGTCTCGTGCTGGAAGCGGCCAATGGCCAGAGCGCCGTGGGTTCGTGGGGCCACCGCTTTGCGCGCCCCGACGGACGGCTCTATGGCTATGGGATGATGAACGCGCCGGGCTTGCCGCTGACGACGTCGCTGATCCTTGCTCGTGAAGCGGGAATCAAGGACCCCGCGCTGGACCTTGCCATCGAACGCAGCGACCGGTTGCTCCGTTTTTACATCGGCAAAGGCGCGATTCCCTATGGCGATCATCCCGCTTGGATCCAGAATCACGAAGACAACGGCAAGTGCGGCATCGCCTCGATGATGTTTAACCAGCTCGGCAACGCAGCGGGTGCAGAGTATTTCTCGCGGATGAGTCTCGCGTCCCACGGACCAGAGCGTGACGGAGGACATACGGGCAATTTCTTCAACATCCTCTGGGCACTGCCCGGTGTCGCCCAATCCGGCCCCAACGCCACCGGTGCTTGGATGCAGGAATTCGGGGCCTGGTATTTCGATCTCGGTCGCCGCTGGGATGGCACCTTCGTTCATCAAGGCCCGCCCGGACTGAAGGGTGACACCTACGACAAGTGGGATGCCACCGGTGCCGTCCTGCTGGGCTACGCCATGCCGCTTAAAAAAATCCGACTTACCGGTAAAAAGCCGGGCGTGGCTCCGCAACTCACCGCTGCCGCCGCGCAAGCCGTCATCCTCGATGGTCGAGGCTGGAGCAACGCGGACCGCACCAGCTTCTATGCCAAACTCAGCACCAAGGAACTCATCGAGCGACTGGGCAGTTGGTCCGTCGTCGTGCGCGAGCGCGCTGCCATGGAACTTGGCCGCCGCAAAGACGACGTCGTGCCCGAGTTGGTCAAGATGCTCGATGCACCAAATCTCAACAGCCGTTACGGTGCCTGCCAGCTCCTCGTCCAACTCAAAGGCCGCGCCGCTCCCGCCGTTCCCGAGCTAACGAAGTGCCTTAAGCACGACGACCTTTGGCTGCGCATCAAAGCTGCCGAGGCGCTGGCAGCCATCGGCTCTCCCGCTATGAAGACCGTGCCGGAACTCCTCGGAATGCTGGCTCGCGTGGACAAAGCGAAAGACCCTCGCGGGATGCAGCAGCGGTATCTTTCTGTCGCGCTGTTCGATCCCCGTGGAGGGATGCTTGGCCGCTCACTGGATGGCGTTGATCGCGGATTGCTCTACGGTGCGGTGCGGGCCGGACTGAACAACGAGGACGGGGCCGCTCGCGGCAGCATCGGGTCGGTTTACCTCAAACTTTCCCTCGAAGAAATCAAACCCCTGCTGCCCGCCATCCTCCAGGCAATCATCAAACCTGCGCCGAGCGGCGAGATGTTCGCCGACGGGATTCGCATGGAAGGTCTCAAAGTCCTTGCCAAACATCACATCAAGGAAGGCATCGCCGAGTGCGTGAACTACACCACAACGCAAAACCCCCATTCCAGTCAGAATCGCACACCCGAGCTGATGAAAATCCTGCTCAACTATGGTGCTCAAGCGAAGTCAGCCATCCCGGAACTGCAAAAGATTGCCGACGGCTTCGAGAAAGGTGAGCCAGATTTCCCAAAGGCCTTGAGTCTCCAAAAGGCCCAGGCCGTCCGCGAAGCCATCCGTGCCATCGTGGCATCCACCGACTCCCCGGAACTGATCAGCATCACCAAGTAACGATGAACACCAAAACTCTACTTGCACTTGCTCTGCTATCCCTCAGCAGCCTCCTCGCCGCTGAAGCTCCCAAGCTTACGCCCAAGCAGGACTTGGTGGAAGTTCCCGCGATGCGCGCCGGGCTTTGCGTGAGCAATCTCTTCCAGACCAACATGGTGCTGCAGCGCGACAAGCCGCTCCATGTGTGGGGCTGGGCTGCGGCTGGGGAGCACGTCACGGTGTCGTTTGCCGGGCAACAAGTCAGCACGGTGGCTGCGGGGGATCGGTCTTGGCGTGTCAGCCTCAAGCCGATGCCAGCGAATAGCGCAGCTCAGACGATGACCATCGCTGGCAAAGCAGGGACGTTGACGCTGAATAACATCCTGATAGGCGATGTGTGGGTGCTCGGCGGGCAGAGCAACATGGAATTCGAAATCACCAAGGTCGATAACGGGGACTTGGAAATCGTTTCCGCGAACTTCCCGAACATCCGCCTGATGAGCATCCCGCAGCAGAACGGACCCGAGTCGAAGCAGGATTTCCCGCGCCAGTATCAATGGATCGACTTTTTCAGTGCGCACTATCGCCAGGGTTATTGGGATGTCTGCACGCCCCAGACGGTGCGCGAAATGTCGGCCATCGGCTATGTCTTCGCCCGGCGCATCCACATGGCGATCCAGATTCCCATCGGCGTGATTGACGCATCCAGAGGCGGCACATCTCTTGAAACTTGGACGCCTCTCGCAGTGCTCAAGGCGACCGACACCCCGGAGGTAAAAGCCAGCCTGTCCGAATGGGACCAGAAAGTCGCGGCGTTTGATCCGAAGCAAGATTTAGAAGCCAGGGTCAAAAGCTTCAACGACTGGGCCGCTCGAATGAAAGCCGAGAGCAAGGCGATTCCCGCCGACCGCAAGACGCCCACAGATTTACATCCCGGCCCAGCGCTGGACATGAACCGCCCCGGCAACTGCTACGCCAGCATGATCGCCCCGCTGGCTGGTTTCGCCGTCAAAGGAGCCATCTGGCATCAAGGATACAACAACGCCCTCCAGCCGAACGGAGGCGCGATGTATTACCAGCTTTTCGCCAAAATGATCGGGGCCTGGCGCGCTGCTTTCGACGACCCGCAGATGCCCTTCGGCATCATCTCCCTCTGTACCGAAGGCGAGCCGCAAGACCTCGATAACTATCTGGCGAAAATGAACAACGAGGGCATCTATATCCGCGAGGTGCAGTACCAGACTTTCCTCGATCTCCAAAAGGCGGGCGACAAGAGCATCGGCTACGCCAGCAGCTTCGACCAGCGGCGCAGTTGGTACCATCCCCAGATCAAGATCCCCGTCGGCGAGCGCATCTCGCGCTGGGCGCTGGCGACGCAATACGGCAAGCGCGATGTCCGTTGGTTGCCGCCGACTCTCAAGGAAATGCGATTGGAAAGGGGCACCATCGTGCTGACTCTGGATTCCTGGGCAGGCGCGTACAATGACGGCCCCATCCTCGGCTTTGCTATCGCGGACGAAGACGGGCATTTCCAACCTGCCAAGGCGGAGTGGCTCAATAAGAATGCGGGCAAAGGCGGCGAGCCGAATTGGGAACGCAGCGTCATCGTCCTCTCCAGCCCGCTGGTTCCCGCGCCCGTCTATTTCCGCCATGCGTGGGGCCGGAATCCGCTGGCCAATCTCAAGTCCGCCGACAGCACCGGCATTCCCCTCGCGACCATCCGCAGCGACAAATGGAGCCTCGCCGACATGTACAAAATCTACACCGGCAAGAACGCTGCCACCCCCGGCGTGCTGCGGCGAGACGAGCAGAATAGTTTGGAGACCGCGCTCAAAGCAGCCGATGTGAAGCGCCGCGCTGTCGAGGCGAAGTTATTCCTGGAACAGCATCCGAATCCATAACGCGCAGCTATGAGAATCACCGTCACCTCGCTTCTCGTCATCGTTTCCACTTTCGCTGCGTGCTTGCCAGCAAGAGGAGACAACCCTCCGCAGGGAGACATCACCAAGCCCGAAGCGCTCGACACGCTTCCGGGTTTCAAGGTCGAGCTGCTTCGCTTGTCGGATCTCGCCACGGAGGGCTCGTGGACTGCCATTGCGAAGGATCCGGAGGGGCGGCTTTTGCTCGGTGCCTACCGTAAGCAGCCGATCTCCCGGATAACTCTCAAGGACGGTCAGGTCGCGAAGGCTGAGATTCTCAAGATCCCGCTCAGTGAGGTAATGGGGATGCTTTGCGCGTTCGACAGTCTCTATGTGAATGCTCACGGCAAGGGCCCTGACGGTCGCGAACTTTATGGAATGTGGCGTTGCACCTCGACGAAAGGTGACGATGAATTCGATAAGGTCGAACTGCTCCGCGAATGGACGGGCGGTGGTAACGACCACGGGGCGCACGCGATTTTGCTGAACCCGGATAAGCAGCATCTCAACGTGCTCTGCGGAAACTTTGTGGACGTTCCCGCAGACGTGCTGCTCACGTCGCCGCATCGGAATTATGCGGACGATCTGGTGCTGCCGCGCGCAGAGGATGGCAACGGCTTCGCGGCCGGACGCAAGCCGCCGGGTGGCTTTGTCGTGCGCATGGATCCTGATGGGAAGAACTGCGAACTCATCGCGAGCGGCGAGCGCAACACTTACTGTATCGCGTTCAATCACGATGGTGAATTGTTTGGATTCGACAGCGATATGGAATGGGATTGGGGCACGCCATGGTATCGGCCCATCCGCGCCTACCACATCACGAGCGGCGCGGATCACGGCTTCCGCGAGGGGTCGGGTAAGTGGCCGGAATACTACCACGACAGCCTGCCAGCGACCGTCACCATAGGCGTCGGCAGTCCCACGGGCGTGGCCTTCGGCACCGGGGCGAAATTCCCCGCGAAATACCAGCGCGCGTTCTTCATCCAGGACTGGACCTATGGCCGACTCATCGCCGTGCATCTCACCCCAAATGGTGCGAGCTACAGCGCAACCTGGGAAAATTTCGTCGCGCCGAAATCGCTGCACGCGCAGTCCGGAAAGACGCCGCTGAATATGACCGGCCTCGTCATTGGCGACGACGGCGCGATGTATTTCACCGTCGGCGGACGGCACGGGTTAGGCGCGCTGTTTCGCGTGAGCTACACGGGAACGGAAACGACCGCGCCCGCCGACTTGCACGATGCGAGCGGCAGCGAGGCACGGGCATTGCGTCACAAGCTGGAGGCCTTTCATGGGCACAAAGACGCAAGTGCGGTGACTGTCGCGTGGCCGCAGCTTGCCAGCGAAGATCGCTACATTCGCTACGCCGCGCGCATCGCGATCGAGAGCCAGCCCATCGAGCAGTGGAAGGCCCGAGCCCTTTCCGAGATGAATCCCACGGCAGCGCTGACCGCGTTGCTATCGGTCGCGCGCCTTGGCGGCGCTTCATCCCAGGGCGATCTTTTCAAGGCGCTCGCGAGGTTCCCGCTCGCGAAGCTCAAGGACGAGGCGCAGCAGCTTGAGAAGCTGCGCGTGATCGAAGTCGCCATCAGCCGCCAGGGCAAACCGGCGGTGGAACTCGCCGCGCCGCTCATCGCAGAACTGAGCCCGCTCTACCCCGCAGCGACCATCTCGCTGAATCGCGAACTCTGCCAGATCCTGCTTGCACTCGATGCTCCTGACACCATCGCCCGCACGCTCAAGCTCGTCGCAGCCGCGTCCACGCAGGAGGAACAGCTCCACTACATCGTCCACCTTCGCACCATCACCAGCGGCTGGACGCTGGAACTCCGCCGTCAGTATTTCGCGTGGTGGGCGCAGAAGCGGAATGCCACGCAGCATCCCGAGACGACGCTGAAGTGGTTCGCCGACGCGGGCCGCGACTACAACAACGGCTCGAGCTTGCCCGGCTATCTGGTGCAAATTCGCCGCGCCGCGATATCGAACGTGCCGCCGCAGGAACTCGCCGCGCTTCAGCCCGTGTTTGACTCATGGATCGAGCCCGCGCTGGATTTGAAGAAGCCGAAGAAGCAGCGCACCTTCGTAAAGAACTGGCAGATGGCGGATCTCGTCGGCGATCTCGACCAAGCCAGCAAAGGCCGCAACTTCGCGCAGGGGCAGGACGCCGTTTATGGCAGCCTCTGCCTCATGTGCCATCGCATGGGCGATGAAGGCGGCTCCGTCGGCCCCGATCTCACCGCCGTGGCCAGTCGCTTCTCTCGGCAAGCCATTCTCGAATCCATCATCGAGCCCTCGAAAGTCATCTCCGAGCAATATACAAATACCGACATCACCTTGAATGACGGCACCACCTTCACCGGACGCATCGTGTCAGACACGGATGACACGATCATCCTCCGCCCAAGCATGCTTGCGCCCGAAACGAAGGAGATCCGCAAGGCCGACATCAAGTCCAAGGAAGTCTCCACGGTGTCCCCGATGATGCCCGGATTGCTGAACACCCTGACCAAGGAGGAGATCCTCGACCTGCTCGCCTACTTCGATGCCGCAGGGAAGCCTGATAGCGTGTCGTTCAAGAAATGACCTCCACCGATCTCCGAGCAGCAGTTGCTGCACGAATGACCACGAAATCTAAACACCAATGAACACCCAACGAAACATCCTCAAACCCGGCATCCTTTTTCTCGCCGCTCTCGTGCTGCCGCTCGGAGCCACGACGCAGGCCAAGCCGCTGAAAATTTTCATCCTCGCCGGCCAGTCGAACATGGAAGGCCACGCGAAGATCGAGACCTTTGACTACATCGGCGATGACCCGGCGACGGCACCGTTGCTCAAACAAATGCGTGGGGCGGATGGCAAACCCGCGGTCTGTGACCACGTCTGGATTTCCTATCTGACCGGCGGCGGCAACGCCGATGGCGAAGGCACCGGCAAGCTGACCGCAGGCTTCGGCTCGCGAAGAAACCCGGCAGAGGATGGGGGCAAGATCGGACCGGAGTTCACGTTCGGCCTCACGATGGACAAGGCCTTGCAGGAACCGGTGCTCATCATCAAGACCGCGTGGGGCGGCAAGAGTCTGAACACGGATTTCCGTCCGCCGAGCGCCGGGCCTTACGTGCCCACTGAGGTGGAAGTCAAAAAGTGGGAGGCAAAACCCGAGCAGCAAAAGGAAAGGATCGCAGCAACGGGTGTCTATTATCGGAAGATGGTGGAACACGTGAAAAGTGTGACCAAGAACATCAAGCGCGTGTGCCCGGCGTATGACGAAAAGCAGGGCTTCGAGATCGCAGGCTTCGTTTGGTTCCAGGGTTTCAATGACCTGGTATCGGGCGACGTTTATCCGTCGAAGACTGGAGGCAAGGATCGTGACTACACGAAATACGGGGAATGGATGGCCGATTTCATCCGCGATGTCCGCAAGGATTTCAATGCGCCGAAGATGCCGTTCGTCATCGGCGTGCTCGGCGTAGGCGGCCTCAAGGCGAGCGAAGGAACCAATGCATTCCGCAAAGCGATGGCGGCTCCGGCATCGCTGCCTGAGTTCAAAGGCAATGTCACGGCCGTTGAGACCGCGCCATTCTGGTCTGAGGAGCTGGCTGCCATCGACGCAAAGCACGGACAACTCAAGAGCAAGCGGCAGGGACTGGAAAAGAAAGTCAAAGAAGGCAAAATGACCAAGGCCGAGGCGGACGCGGAGGGGAAGAAGTTAGAGGCCGAACTTATCACTCCAGCGGAAATGGCTCTGTGGGAACGCGGCGCATCCAACCAAGGTTACCACTACCTCGGCTGCGCAAAGACTTTTGCGCTGATGGGGAAAGCATTCGCAGAAGCAACGCTCCGGATGCGGACGGGCGCAGGGACGCATTGAATAAGATGATGACTCCACTCCGGTCGTCTCGCGTCCGGCAAACACATTTGAAAAACACATAAACGCCGCATCAACGCACTTATAAACAACCTCATCAACAAAACGACTCACCCCATGAAAAAACAAAACCGCATCCTATCGACCCTGACCCTCGCGGCCTTCGCCGCGGCAGCCTTCACCCTGAATTCCACAGCCGCAGACGCTCCCGCCATTCCCAAGCCGGACGGCAAGCCTGCCGACATGACCAAACCCGTCCAGGTGTTCATCCTGCTGGGCCAGTCCAACATGGTGGGCATGGGGCATATTTCCGGCGGCAAGGGTGAAAGCTTGGAAAAGGTCGTGAAGACCGACAAGCTTTACCCATTCCTCGTGGATGACGCTGGCAACTGGACGGAAAGGAAAGACGTGCGGAACGTGCAAGTGATGGTTGGCAGGGGCGGCGGCATGAGTCTGTTGCACAATGAATGGCTGACAGTCGGCAAGGGCACCATGGGTGTGGAGTTCGGGGTCGGGCACCAACTGGGCAATGCCCTAACCGATCCTGTGATGCTGCTCAAGAGTTGCATCGGCAATCGCGCACTCGGCTGGGATCTTCTGCCTCCGGGCAGCAAGGGTTATGATTTCACGGCCAAGGACAAGAAAACGGGCAAGGAAGTGACTTACACTTACGCCGGCTACAAGGAATCTCCCATGCGGTGGGAAAAGGGCACCCAACCGGAGAAGATCGGCTGGTATGCTGGCAAGCAATACGACGACGACATCGCCAATGCCAAAACGGTGCTGTCCGACCTCGGCAAGCATTACCCCGGAGCGACGAAGTTCGAGGTCGCCGGTTTCTTCTGGTGGCAGGGCGAAAGGGACTGCGGAGACGAAGCTCTTTCCGCCCACTATGAGGAGAATCTCGTCACTTTAATCAAGGTGCTCCGTAAGGAATTCAATGCCCCGAACGCTAAGTTCGTTCTTGCCACCCTCGGCGAAGCCGCCAGGGGCATGACGGACAACACGGGGAAAGTGTTGCAGGCTCACCTTGCAGTTGATGGCAATAGCGGCAAGCACCCTGAGTTCAAAGGCAATGTATCCACCGTTTACACCCATGACATGGCCCGCGGAGGCAGCGGAAACGGTCATTATGGCGGCGACACCAGGGTTTACATGGATGTCGGGCTGGCCATGGGGCAGGCGATGGTGGACCTGTTGAAGAGCAAGAAATAAGAACAGCGGCTGACTAAGAATACGCTCAACAAAAGACCAGAATACTAGTTATGAACAATAGGAACTTATTGATTATCGGGTGCCTGCTCGCCGTCAGGGCGATAGATGCCCCAAATGCCTGGGCGGCCAAAGCAAAACCGCTTGCGGAAACTCCACTCGCTGAAGCGGGGCAGAAGCTTCTTGGGAAGTATGCCGATCAGTTGAAGGCACTGCAGGCGGAGATCACCAGAGCCCTGCCGGCTGTGGCCGAGCAGAAGAAAACCGCCCTCCAGAAAGCCCGGGAAGCACTCAAGAAGGCGGAAGCCGATGCGAATTCGACACAGGAAGTCCAAGGTAAGGTACAAGGTGCGCAAGGTTTGGTGGAACATGCGAAGGGCAAGTGGATCGGCGGTGCCGAGAAGGGCATTGCTCAGGCGCAGGCGGCGCTGAAGAAGGCGACCACGGATGCCCAACGCGAAGCGGCGAAGAAGGATTTGGCCAAGTGGGAGGCAAACAAGCAGGACGGACTCAAAGCACTCCAAGAGCGTCAGGCAGCCTTGGAGAAGGCGAAAGCCGAGGCGGCAAAGTCGGGCCAGGCGAATCAGTCGGCCCAAGCGGCATTGGCCAAGGCGCGCGCCGACGAACAAAGCGCCGCCAAAGCTCTTCTGGCGGAGTTGGAGCCATTTTTGTCGAGTGACAAGCTGGACGCGAAACTCGTCAAATGCACCGTGCTCGCCGAGGCGACGCCAAAGGGTCTGGCGGCGTTTGCGCAGCAGGGACGGGAACAAGAGGCTTTGGTGGATAAACTCCTAGCGGATGACAAACTGATGAAAGAAATGCTCGTCGCCGGTGGCGCGACTTCCGGCAAGTATGGTCGGGCGATGCAGATTTACGCGGCTATTCAACAGGCCAGCCCGAAGGCAGGCGAAGGTGTCTTGCAGCGGTTGGCGCTGGCCACTGCTCTGGAACATGCCGTGCCGGTCAAGCAGAACAACGCCGAAGACGAGAAAAATGCGCCGGCCATCGTGGACCCGGTCAAACGCTACCTGCATTATGAGAAGGCATACCTTGCTGGTGAACTGGACCCGGCGTTCAAGACCTTTTCAGCGTGGGAATACCGGCTGGTTGTTGACTGCGACGCGCCGGATCAGATTTTGGCGTGGGGGCGTGAGATGCTCCGGACTTATCGGCCAGACCATGTCTCGAATCCGAACTACGGCTGGCGCTATTCCGCAGCCGTCAAGACCGAGGTCCCCTACGGTTCACAATGCGTCAAGGATGACCTGCCTTCATTGAATAGCTATCAGAACATTCCCAAGGACGGAGGCGTGTGCGGTCGTCGTGCGTTCTTTGGCCGGTTTATCCTGCGCAGTTTCGGCATCCCGGTCTGGGGTGTAACCCAGCACAAACATGCCGCGTTGAGTCATTGGACCCCGAATGGGTGGGTAATCAATCTCGGGGCCGGCTTTAATGCCAGTTGGTGGGACAAGGATGATGCCCCGCGCAGCGGGTCGGAATTCCTGCTGGAGACCCACGCGCGGGTCCATGCGCAGGATTTTGTGAAGGTGTTGCGGGCGCAGTGGGTTAGCCGCATTCTTGGCGAGCAGGCCTACAATGACCGTAAACAAATTGCCGGCGGTTTTTGGAGCAGCACGGCCCATTACCAAGCGGTTACCCTCGCAGCCCATGCGGTTGAATTGGGACCGCTCGGCCAGGAGCTGGCCGAGGCGAATGAGCCGCAGGAAAAGCAGATCGCGGAGCATGCTCCTGTCAAAGCGTCGGACCAGCAGGTTATTGCGGGCTCGGGCCGCTCAATCACCATTCCGGCGGTGGCTCACGGCAAGTTGACGGGTTCAGGCGCTGCCATGAAGAGTTACTCCGGCGGCATGCAGATGCATTTTAAGGGTGGTTTCAAGACCCAATATGTGTTTGAGGCACCGCAAGCCGGCAAGTATGCACTGACTGCGCGGGTGGCGACATTGCAAGAGGGGCAGAAATTCCTGTTTGCAGCGAACGATGCCAAGCAGCCGGTCGAACTCGCGGTTCCCTACACTGTCGGGTTGTGGCAGCAAACCAAGCCGCTCGAAATCTCCCTGACCAAGGGTCAGAACGCCATCAATTTCGCGCTTAAAGACGGGAGCCGGGATGTGACAGTCAAGGACTTCACATTGACGCCTGTCAAGTAGGGAAAGACGGAGGGCAGATCTTGAATCAATAAACCCAAATCGAAAACCATCTCATTAACGCCATGGCACATGCTTGGTCACCTCGCACTTGACGCTTTACGATGGCGCAAAGCCCAACCGAATTTCGATTGATGCTCCTGAAGCGACTTATTCCTGTTTTCGCCGTTCTCTGCTGCTTTCCTTGGACAACCTTCGTCCTTGCCGCGGATGTGGAAGTATCGTCGGCCAGCAGCGCGCGAGCCCTGCCAGAGGGTGGATTCATTGACACCCATGTGCACGCCTTTGATTGCCGCAAGGACGGGCTGGAGGTGGTGGCCGCCTGGATGGAGCGCATGCACGTGACCCAGTGTGTCATCCATCCGCTGAATCATAAGGGCAGTCGCCCAAGTAGTGACGAAGAGCGACAGCAAATGCTGGAGAACTATCGCAAATACAAAGGTCGGATTCATCGCTTCTGCATCATCTATCCCGACGAAGTGAAGACCGTGGAAGACGCGGTGAAGATATTGGAGCAGGAAAAGAAGGACGGCGCCATCGGCTTCGGCGAACACTACGGAGTCGGACTCATGTTCGACGACCCGAAGAATCTGCTGTTTTATGAAGCATGTAGCAGAGTCGGACTGCCGGTGATGTTTCACATCGATCAGAACAAAAATATGGACGAGAAAGGACTACCTCATCTGGAGAATGTGCTGAAAGCCTACCCGAAGTGCGTCTTGATCGCTCATTCGTATTGGTGGCGCCATCTGGCAGAAGGAGCCTGCGAACGGCTGTTGCAAAAATACCCGAACCTCTACGCCGACTTGTCCCCGGCTGCAGTCGCAGCCCTCAGCAAGCAGGCTGACCACGGTCGCGAATTCCTTATCCGCAATGCGGATAAATTGCTGTTCGGCACGGACGCGGGCTGGTGGTCGTTCACCAAAATTCCGGCCCCGGAAAAGGAGTGGACCTATTTTGAAACCCTGAATCTGCCCACCGACGTGAAGAACAAGATCTACCGGGAGAATGCCGCCAAGCTCTTGAAGCTTGAGTTGAAATCGCAACCGTAGAGATGTCCAACACCGCCACCCTGTGTTATCGTGTCTGATTCCATGAAATTTCCAGGAGCCATCTTTTATTTGTCCTTTCTCGTGGCGTGTGCATTCACAGCGCCCGCACGCGCTGCGTCCCCCGCGGGCGGAGTGGCGGTCCCGACCAATGTTGCGCCGGTGCTGGAAAAGTACTGCTTCAAGTGCCACAAGGGGGATGACGCGGAGGCGGATGTTCGGCTCAATACTTTGTCGTCACTGGAGAAGGGGCCGTTTCTCAATGTCCTGAACAAGGCGGAGTCGCAGCTCTTTTTTAGCATGATGCCGCCGGTGGATGCGCGTCAGCCCACATCGGAGGAGCGGCAGTTGCTCTTTGCCTGGGTGAAGGGCGAACTCAGGAAGAACAACGCCTCCGAGCTCGACCTGAAGGCGCGCTTTCCAGATGCGGGGAACTGGGTGGACCATCGCACTCTTTTCAATGGCAGCGTCAAGGACAAGCCTTTCAGTCCGGCACGGCGCTGGCTGGTTAGTCCGCAGATTTTCTGGCAGCGGGTCTTTGATGTTTTCGGCCTCGAAGCGCGTGAGCGGGATAACTTTAAGAACGGCATGTTCGGCATTACCAATCCGTTCGTCCTTCCGGAGCACGCGGGCGTTCGTGATTATGACCTTGCCACGCTGAACGGCGGGCATCTGCTCACGATGATGGGCAATGCGGAATGGATTTCCAAAAAGCAAATCCGGCCCGCTCTTGTGAAGAAGGGGGAGCTTAAAGACAAGGAGTTCGAGAATAAGTCGGATCGGTTCTCTCCCAAGCTGAGTCCGCCGGCTTTCGAGGCCATTATTTTGAAAAAGACGCCGCCGACAGATGGCGAAATTCAGGCGGCGATTCAGACGCAGTTTGCGCGCGTGCTCCAGCGTCCGCCGACCGCCGCCGAGTTGAAGCAGTATGCGGAACTGACTTCCACCGCGATTAAGATGGCGGGCAACACGGAGGGCTTGCGCCAGATGCTCGCGGCGGTGCTGCTGGAGTCGGAGTTTGTGTATCGCGTAGAGTTTGGCGAGGGCGCGCCGGATGCTTTCGGTCGGAGGAAGCTGTCGCCGCAGGAGGCGTGCTTTGCCATCGCCTATGCCATCGGCGACCGCAATCCGGACGCGGCGCTCACCGCCGCCGCGCGCGAGGGCAAGCTGGCTTCCAAGGCGGACTATGAGCGCGAGGTTCGCCGGATGCTCGCCGATGTGAAATACAACGAGGGATTGGTGGATCCCGCATTGGGTGGCAAAAACCTGCATTCACTCGTCGCCACGCATCCGAAAGTCATCCGGTTCTTCCGCGAGTTCTTTGGTTATCCGATGGCGCTCCGTGTTTTCAAAGACATCCATCGCAGCGATGGTTATTACCAGAACCCCGACCGCGGCAGTTCGCAGACGCCGGGTTTGCTGGTGAATGAAGCCGACATGTTTGTCGATCGGATTGTCCGCGAGGACAAGGCGGTGTTTGAAAACCTGCTCGGCTCCGAATCTTACTTCGTGGCACCGGTGGAAGATGCCGGAAAGAAGATACAAGGGTTGAACGAGGTTTACGAGCACTTCAAAGACACCAATTGGCGCACCGACCCGAAGAACAAAAAAAAGCCGCCCGCCACGCTCTCTCCCGATGACCTGGCTTTCCTCAGAAAGCGACTGAACTACAATTCAACCGAGCGCGACCTGGATACGGCGATGACCCACGTTGAGCAGTTTCGGAAAAAGGGTCTGAATCCGAATCCAATTTGGTCCTATCCGTTCGGCATTCACATGCTGTCGCGCCACGCAAACAGTTACAACATTGCGCCGCCGGCATGGGAGTATCCTGCGCAGCAGCCGTTCAAGGTGGAGAATCGAAAGGGCATCCTTTCTCACCCCGCGTGGCTGATAGCATTTTCGGCGAATACGGCGACCGACCCTGTGCGTCGTGGCAAATGGGTTCGCGAGAAGTTGCTCGCCGGGAGCGTGCCGGACGTGCCCATCACCGTGGATGCGAAGATTCCCGATGACCCGCACAAGACGCTCGGCGAGCGCCTGAAAATGGTAACGAACAAGGAGGAGTGCTGGAAGTGTCATCAGCGCATGAACCCGCTCGGCGTGCCTTTTGAAATATTCGACGACTTTGGTCGCTTCCGCACCGTGGAAAGCCTGGAGCATCCCGATAACGTCGTTTCCAAGGCCACGAGCAAGTATGGCGGCGATGTCTATAAGACCGCGGCCTTTGTCAGTGCGGGGAGCGTCACCGGCACGGGCGAGTCGGCCGTGGATGGAGAGGTGAAGAACGCACTCGACCTCATCGGGCGGCTGGCGAAGTCCGAGCGCGCCCGGCAGTCCATCATCCGGTATGCTTTCCGGTTTTACATGGGACGCAATGAAATGCTCAGCGATTCGCAGACGCTCATTGATGCCGACCGCGCTTATCTGAAAAGTGGAGGCAGCTTCAAGGAAGTCATCGTCTCACTACTCACGTCGGACTCATTCATCTATCGCAAATAGCTGCCTAATTAACCTCACGCAGCGACATTTAACTCATCCAACCCACCCTATGATTACACGCAGAAACTTCCTGAACACCGCTGCCGCGACAACCGGCTTTATGTTGTCGCCTTGGATTCACCAAGTCCTTGGCGCACCGCGCACGGGCAAGGCTCCGATGCGGTTCATCTTCATGCACAAGGGAAACGGGTTGTTTCCCAGCGTCATGGTCCCGCCTTCGCTTTCGCCGCAGGACGCGGAGAAGGAAAAGGCGAAACAGGCGTTCTCCGTGGACCTGAGCAAGCACGAGCTGCCCGACTGGATGCGGCCCATCGGCGCGCACAAGAGCAACATGACCATCCTCCAGGGACTCTCCGGCATGATGTGTACCACGGGGCATCATACATGGCAGTCCTCGCTCGGCGTCTATAAGGCCAACGAGCGTCTTAGTTCCGTCAAATGGGCCACGGTGGACTTTGAACTCGCACGGCTTTTCCCCTCGCCGTTCGAGCACATCGAACTCGCCTGCTTCCCGAACGGCGGCGGCAATGCGCGCGGCAACATCGAGGGCATTGACACGGGCTTCTCGGCCCGCGGACCGCAGCAACCCAACTACGCCTTTGGTTCGCCGGCAGTCGCGATGCGCGAGCTTTTCAAATCCATCGCCGCCGACAAGAACGACCAGACCCGCTACGCCCTTGAGCGTAAGCTGCTGGAATTCACCGCCGGAAGACAGACCGCGCTCACTGCAAATCTCAACGGAAGCGAACGGGTAAAAGTCGCGAACTACGCGGAAGCCATCGGCGCCATCCGTGAGCGCAACCTGAAGGTGGACGGCATGGCCGACGCCATCCGCAAGCACCTGCCCAAGATGGATGCCAAATACTTCGAGGATGAACTTACCACACTGAACCGTCAGCGCGGCCACACGGAGATACTTCTCTCCACGCTGATTTCCGGCATGACTAATGTCGTCACCTTCACCGTAGATGAACTCGGCACGCCCTACACCGGATTGCCGGGCATCGAGAAAGAACATGTGAACCTGCACGACATCGGCCACGGAAAATCCGTCGGCATCATCCCGGCTCTCCAGGTCCGCACCGCCGTGCGCACGCATCACATGACGCTGGTGGATACCATCATCAAGCGGCTGAAAGCCGTACCCGAAGCTGACGGCAATATGTTCGACAATACCACACTCTTCTATTTCCCCGACAACGGCGAAACCCACCACAGCAACGGCAGCGAATGGCCGTTCCTTGTCTTCTCGGGCCGCAACGCGCGTCTTAACATCGCCGGGCGCTACATCCGCCTGCCCAAGCACGGCGAAGAAGGCCACAAGACACTCGGCAATTGGTACACCACGATCCTCAACGCCTACGGAAATCCAATCAAACACTACGGCGATCCTGACATGGCACTGGAGACCAAAAAAATCCCCCAGCGCGGGCCGATAACGCAGTTCACTGCTTGATGACAGGGAGATGCAAAATGCTCGCTCGGGGAATCGCGTGCATCCTGCTCGCGTGGTTCTGTGCAGAAAGTGCGAGCGCCGAGGATACCCTGGCAAGTTCCATCGTGGATTGCCATGTGCATCTCTGGGACATCGCCCGCCCGGAGGGAATCGCGTGGATTCAAAAGGACGACAATGTCCTGAACCGCTCCTACCTCCCCGAGCACCACGAACCCACCGCCAAAGCCAACGGCGTTCGCACGGTCATCGTCGTCCAAGCCGGCCAGAGCCTGCCGGACAACCAATGGAACCTCGACGCCACCGCGCATAACAAACAGCTCTATCGCGGAATCGTCGGCAACTTATCGAAGGTGATTGGAACCGATGAATTCCAGCCGCTTTTCGACAGGCTCTGTCGCGACGAACGCTACGTCGGCTACCGCTTGTCGGGGCGCTACCAGGACACGCTGACCGACGCCTTTTTTCGCGACCTGCAATTCACTGCGGACAAGGGGAAAGCCCTCGATGTCCTCGCCGACGCATACTCGCTCGCCGACGTCGCCGAAATCGCCCGCCGCGTGCCGAAGCTCAAAATTATCCTCAACCACTGCGGCAATCTCAAACTCGACGGTCAGCCGCTCGATCCCGAGTGGATCGCAAAGATGCGCGCCGTGGCAAAATTCCCAAACGTCCATTGCAAAGTCTCCGCCCTCTTCGGTCGCGTGAAAGAACAACCCGCCCCGCGCGACATCGCATTTTACAAACCCGTGCTCGACCTCGTTTTTGAATCCTTCGGCGAAGACCGCATCATCTTCGGGAGCGACTGGCCGGTCTCGGAGACTTCGGGGGACTACGCCTCCGTGCTCAAGCTCACCAAGGCGTATTTCGACGGGAAGGGGCGTCAGGTCTCGAACAAGTTATTCCATACGAACGCCGTTCGCTTTTACTGCATCCCGGATGTGCAAGCCCGCGATTAACTACCTAATCCATGAAAAGACAAAACCGCATCCTTACTGCGCTGAAATTTGCCGCGGCAGCCCTCTTCGTGACCTCGGCGTTCGCGGAAGTTATCGCCAAGGTTCCCAAACCGGACGGTAAGGACCAGCGTCCGGTGAGCGCTCCCGTCGGGAAGCTCAAGGTGCATGGCATCTTTGCGAGCAACATGGTTATCCAGCGTGACAAACCCATCACGATCTGGGGTTGGGCCAAGCCTGGGGCCAAGGTATCCGTGGAGTTCGGTCAGGCGAAAGCCGGGCTCACGGCCGACAGCGGGCCGGGTCGCTGGGAGGTGACGTTCCCCTCCCAGTCGGCGAATACGGCCGGCCAGAAGCTGACGGTGGTTTCCGGCGATGAGACGAGCGCGATGGACAATATCCTCATCGGCGACATCTGGGTGATGAACGGCCAGAGCAACATGGCCTTCCCGCTCAAGGCCGTTTACGACGCGGAGTTTGAGGCATCGATGGCTCATCTGCCGTTGCTTCGGCATATACGAATCAATTCCGGAGCGGAATCGGAATACGTGGAGACGGACCTGAAGGACGAGTTCATTAACAACAAGGATGCGGACAAGAACTGGAAGGTTGTGACGCCGGAAGTCGCGATGGAGATGGGCGCGATTGGCTACATCTTCGGGTCGTCCGTGCAACGCAGCCTGCAGATCCCGATTGGCGTCATCGACAACGGACGCGGCGGTGCTTCGCTGGAAAGCCTTGTTCCCCGGCACAAATTTTCCGACGACCCGATGGCGGCGGAGTATTTGAAATGGGTGGACCAGCGGAGGAGCGAGTTCAGCGAAAAGGCCTTTCTCGATGCCGAGATGGAGAAGTGGAAAGTGAAGGAGGCTAACTATCAGAAAGAAGTCGCAGCGGACCGCGCGAAGGGCGTGGACAAAAGACGGAAGCGCCCAGACAAGCCCGACGGTAGCATCCGCACGTGGTCGGTTCCGGGCCGCAGTCCGAGCGATGCGGCCTCCTGCTACAACGGGATGTTCGGCGCCTTCAAGGGACTGAACATCAGGGGCGTCGCCTTTCACCAAGGGTTCAACAACGCCATGATGAACACGAGCTGCAAACCAGCTTTTTACCGCATCCTGATGAAGCTGATGGTGCAGGGCTGGCGCGACGATTTCAAAGACCCGCACCTGCCCGTGGCCGTGATCGAACTCTGCGCCGGCGGTCAGGCTCAGACCCGCCTCAACTTCGAGGAGCAAGGACTCTCGACCGGTGCATATATTCGAGAAGCCCAGCGTCTGGGACTGGCGGATGCCGGCGACCCGGAGCACACCGCCTTCATTCCAGCCTACGATGAAAAAATCCCGCAGTTGCACACTAAGAAGAAGAAGGAGCTCGGACTGCGCGCCGCGCGATGGGCGCTGAAAACCGTCTATGGCAAAGAGGGCATCTCGTGGGACACGGCGAAGCTATTGTCCGCAGTGCCGGAAGAAGGGAAGATGGTTCTGACCTTCGATCAGCCAGTGCTCCCCGATGACTTCGGCTCGGAGCTGGAAGGCTTCTCGATCGCCGACAAATCCGGTGTCTTTTATATGGCGGATGCGGTGCCCAAAGATACCAAGGACAAAAACGAAAAGAACAAGCAGATCGTCGTCTCCAGCGCTCTAGTGAAGGAACCCGTGGCCGTCCGGTATGCTTGGGCGCTGTCACCGATGGGCAACCTGAAAGTGAACGGTCTCCCTTGGCAGCCGCTCCACAGCTTTCGCACCGACGACGGAGCATTCCCCGCCGAGGTCACCCATCAGGATCCGGACGGACCGAAAAAGAATTCCGAAGCGATCAAGATTCTGAAAACCGAGGCTGCCACCGCCCTGAAAGTTCGGCTCGGGGCTACCCGTGGAAAATGAACGAAAGCGAATGAGGATTTCGTTACCAACGCAACAGTTCGTCCTGACGATGACTCTGTCACCTTTGTCTGCTGAAGGAGACTATCTGTCTGGGAATTATTCACAAGCCGGTGAAGTAGTGCCAGACCGCTCGATCTGACAGCATACTGAAAGACCACAAACCAAATGAATGCAACAACGGCCATGAAGACGAAAAAAGCCGCCGAGTTCGGCATGAGAGTGTTCGTGCTTCAGTTCATCGTTGCATTCCTCTTTACCGGGGACGGGGTTGCTGCGCCTCCCCCTTCACGGATTTTGTTCATCGGGAATAGCTACACCTCCGTCAACGGCCTCCCTGCCATCATCAAGCAAATCGTCAGTAGTGCAGGACATCCCATTCCAGCAATGGAGGTATCAACCCCGGGCGGCCTGACCTTGCAGCAACACTCAAAATTGCCAGCGACACTGAGCAAGATCGACGAGGGCAACTGGGATGTGGTGGTCGTCCAGGGTCAGAGTCAGGAAGCGGCGATGGCCGAGCAATTCGCGAATATGCGCGCCGATTTCCAGGCAGGAGCCGCCGCACTTTGCAGCCGGATCAAAGCAAAGAGCCCGAACGTCCGCATTGTGTTCTATGAAACGTGGGCGCGCCATGCCGATTACTGGCTCGCCCCCAAAGCTGACAAAGCGGTGGGCAACAATCCGACTGACATGCAGGCTCGCATCCGCAAATGGTATCGGCAGGTCGCGCAATCCGCGCAAAATCAAAATGCCATTGTGGCTCCTGTCGGGGATGCGTGGGAACTGAACTACAAGAGCGCAACTCCTCTCCGTCTTCATGGCAAGGACAACTCGCATCCTGCGTTCGGCGGATCCTATCTTGCCGCCCTGGTCATCTACGCCACGATTTACCAACCCCCGACGCTTGCGATTCCCTACCGCGGCGCGCTCAATGAATCAGAAGCGCTGCGCCTACAAACGTTCGCTTTGGAGGCGTTGAAAACGCACGCCTATCTCCCATGACACTCAAGCGAATTAATAGACCATGAATATGACAAACATAAGTAAGCTGACGCTTTGCGGGCGCATACTCCTGGTGGCTCTGATGCTCGTGCCGACGGCTGCGTTGCACGCTGCCAGTCTGTCGGGGAAGCGCCCGAATATCGTTGTCATCCTCGCCGATGATCTCGGCTATTCCGACGTTGGATGTTACGGCGGCGAAATCTCGACACCGAATCTCGACTCCCTCGCCGGCAACGGCCTGCGCTTCACCCAGATTTACAACACCGCCCGTTGCTGGCCCTCGCGGGCCGCCCTTCTTACCGGCTATTACGCGCAGCAGATTCATCGCGACGCCCTGCCCGAGTTAGGAGGCGGAATGAGGGGAACGCGCCAGCCGTGGGCGCGGTTGCTGCCGGACTTTCTCAAGCCCGCCGGCTACCGGTGCTATCAAAGCGGTAAGTGGCACTTTGACGGCAAAGCGCTCGCCAATGGGTTCGACCGTTCTTTAATAATGAACAACCCAGGGAATTTTTTCACTGCGGCGGGCACTTCGATTGACGACAAGCCTCAGACACTGCCAGCCGACCAGAGCGGATATTACTCCACCATCGCCACCGCGGATCACGTCATCGAGTGCCTGAAGGATCACGTGGCGAACCATGTCGGGAAGTCCTTCTTCAGCTACGTTGCCTTCCATGCGCCCCACTTCCCGCTGCATGCGCTTCCAAAGGACATCGCGAAGTATCGCGATAACTATCTGTCCGGCTGGGATACGATGCGAGAGGCGCGCTTTGGACGGCAGCAAAAAGAGGGTCTGGTCAACACCACCCTGTCACCAATGGAGCGCAACGTCGGCCCGCCTTATGCCTTCCCGAAAGAGCTGGAGAAGTTTGGCCCCGGCGAAGTGAACCACCCGCTCCCCTGGAGCGAACTGACGGAGGAGCAGCGCCGCTTTCAGGCGACGAAAATGGCGATCCATGCGGCGATGGTGGATCGCATGGATCAGGAGATCGGCCGCATCGTCGCGCAGCTAAAGGCGATGAAGGCGTTTGAGAACACGATCATCTTCTTTGCATCTGACAATGGTGCCAGCGCTGAAATGATGATCCGCGATGGGGGGCACGATCCCACGGCGCCTGCTGGCAGCGCGAAGACCTATCTCTGCCTCGGTCCCGGCTTTTCCAGCGCGGCGAACACACCGTTTCGCCGGCACAAGACATGGGTTCACGAAGGCGGCATCAGCACCCCGCTGATCGCGCACTGGCCTGCCGGCATCAGCGCAAAAGGCGAACTGCGCCACACGCCCGGGCATTTTGTGGACATAGTTCCGACCGTGCTTGAAGTGGCGGGGGTCGAGAAGCCCAAGGATTGGAAAGGCGACCCGATTCCCGAGGCGCCCGGCCACAGCCTCGTTCCCGCCTTTTCCAAGGATGTAGTTATTCCGCGCGAAAGTCTCTGGTGGCTGCACGAGGGCAATCGCGCGGTTCGCGTGGGTGACTGGAAGCTGGTCGCAGCGAAAGGCGATCCGTGGGAACTCTATGACTTGCGCACGGACCGCGCCGAGCAAATCAACTTAGCCGCGAAGATGGCGGACAAGGTCCGGGAGTTGGAGCACGTCTGGCAAGCGCAGACCGACCTGCACACGGCACTTGCCCGGAAGACTGCTCCCAAGCTTCCCGCGTCCAAGGGTGCCGCAGAAAAGTCTGCGGACTAAGATTATGTTTCCGGCACGGATACTTTCAGCGCACTATCTGCTTGCCGTGTTGGTTGGCATCGTCATGGGACTGCTGCTCCCAGCACGGGCCGCCGGTGCCAATGCCCCTGCGATTCCAGCAAACATAGGGAAGGTTCTGGACACTTACTGCATCTCCTGCCACGGCCCCAAGAAGAGCAAGGGCAAGGTCACGGTGCATGATCTGAACGGCGGTCTGGCGGCGGGGAGCCATCTGGAGCGATGGGACTCCATTTTGAAGATGGTGAGAAAAGGCGAGATGCCACCGGAGGACGAGAAGCAGCCGTTGGAAGCCGAGCGAAAGGCACTGATCGATTGGATCGAATCGGGCATCCGCAATTACGCCACGAATGCCCATTCAACACCGGTCGCCCCGACGGCCCGTCGTCTGACTAATTTCGAATACCAGAACACGATGCGGGATCTGCTCGGGTTCGAGTTGAAGCTGATCGAGAACCTGCCCGAAGACCCGGTCAGGCCATACCACTTCAATAACACCGCGGAGTTCATGCTAATCGGCCCGGAGCAGATGGATCGTTACCTGGAGTGCGCCCGGCGGGCCATGGCCAGCGCGATTGTGGATCCCGTAAAGCCGGAAGGAAGCAAGACGGAGAGGCAGTGGAAATTCCAAGCAAACCCAACTGTCATGAGTGCTGCCGAGGTCGGAGTTCATCTCAATGGTGGTGGCCGTATGGGTGTAGCCCAGGGTATGCGTTTGAAGAGCTGGCCGAAGACCGGCGAGTTCCGACTCCGAGTCAAGGCATCGGCGATCCTGCCTCCGGGAACGGAAAGCGTTCCCCTGCGGCTGGTGATGGGTTACAACTTGAACGAGAACCAATCCACCTTTCAGATCGAGCCGATCGGCACCCTCCGGCTTACCAACGGTCCTGACAAGCCGCAGGTGTTTGAATTTCGCGGGCGGATTGAAAACTATCCGGTTCGGCCTAGTTCCCCCGGAAAGGGTAAATTGAACCCGCCGACCATGACCATCACGCCGCAGAATCTTTATGATAACGGCGAGCTTAACGACCATCATGGAGACAAATCATGGTCTCAGACCGTGCCGAGGGCGGTGCTCGAGTCGCTCGAGTTTGAAGCACCGGTTGCGGATGTCTGGCCGCCCGAGCATCACACGCGAATCCTGTTCGACTCTCCGTTGAAAATGACCGACAAGACAGCCTATGTCAGGGAAGTGCTCAGGCGGTTCATGTCGCGCGCTTATCGCCGACCTGTGGCGACGGACGAACTCGACCGTTTCGTAAAGATATACAATCTCCTGGCCGGTGAGTTCCCTACGCTCGAAGAGGCGATGAGGGAGACCCTGGCCATGGTGTTGCTCTCACCCCAGTTTCTCTATCACACCGTCGCCGAGAACGGAGTGACGACGCTGCAATTCGAGATGGCTTCAAAGCTGTCGTATTTTCTCTGGGGGAGCATGCCGGACGACGTGCTGTTCACTCTGGCTGCGCAGGGTCGCCTTAATGATCCGGCGGTGATCGAGGCGCAGGTCCGCCGGTTGCTGGCGGACAAGCGTTCTGGTGATTTCGTGAACAACTTCACGACGCAATGGCTAAGTCTGACAAAGATGAAAACCGTAAGTATCAACAAGGATATTTTCCCACGATTTCTCTACCAGGTGCCTCGCGGTGAGCGCGCCGGAACGGAGGAGCCGTATCGTCCGACAATCCGTGATTACATGCAGGAGGAAACGGTTGGTTTCCTGAGCGAATTGATCAGGCGAAACGCCAGCGTCACCAACCTGGTGGATTCCAACTTCGCCGTGCTGAATCAGCCTCTCGCGGCGCATTACGGAGTTCAGGGCGTGCAGGGAAATGAGCTTCGCCCAGTGCCGATCAAGCCTGAGCATCATCTGGGTGGTTTGCTGACGCAGGGCTCGGTTCTGATCGGTAACTCGACGGGCTCGGCACCACATCCGATTTATCGTGCGGTGTGGCTGCGGGAAGCGATCCTGGGTGAAGAGGTCAGACCCCCGCCTGCCGAGGTGCCGGCCCTCTCGGACTCTGCGGGCGATGCGGCGGCAAAGGCCATCACGATCAAGGATCTGCTGCGCCAGCACCGGAAGCAGGAAAGCTGCAACGTGTGTCATGCGACGCTCGATCCATGGGGCATTCCTTTCGAGCGCTACAACGCTGTCGGTACGTTCCAGCCGATGGTCCCCAAAGGCGGCGTCAGGGTCAGGGGATTCAACGAAATGCTCGATAAGGATTTGAGCGGTTACGCCGCCTACCTTAAAAGCATCAACACGGTGAAGGTGGACGCCGATGCACAGGTCCCGCGCGGGCCGAAGATTGACGGCATGGAGGAACTCAAGGCTTATCTTTTGAAAGAACGCAAAGACGATATTGCAGCCAATGTCCTGCGTCGCCTGCTAAGTTACGGCATCGGACGGGGTTTAATTTTTCGTGATCAATCCGCCGTTGAGAAATTATGCAGGCAGACAAAGAAGAATGACTATCGGTTTCAGGATATGATCGTATCGATCTGCCAGAGCGAGACTTTTCGAGGACGACCCAAGCCGTAAATTGACCAACCAACAGAACACTATGAAACGAAAATCCTGGCACTTGAACCGGCGCGAATTTCTTCGGGGAAGCGGCATGGCTCTGGCGCTGCCATTTCTCGAAAGCATGGGCTGGGCGAAGGCTGCTGCCGGCAAGGAACTGCCGAAGCGGATGGTCGTCAGCTATTTTGCCTATGGAGCCTACATGCCCGACTCCCGTGACGGGATTCCGTTGCCCGAGAAGCCGCATCACGATTGGAACTGGTGGCCTTGCAAAGATGCCGGGCCGCTCACATTCAATAAGTCAACTGCACCCTTCGAGCCGCTCAAGAATTACGTCAGCTACCTGCGCGGGCTCGACCACGCGGGCGGTTTCGGGCTTGGCGGGCACAGCAGCGGCGACGTTTTTGCCACCGGAGCGAGCATGTCGAGCACCGAGAAGACCAACAACATCTCCATCGATCAGTTTGCGGCGAAGATCAACGGTAACAAGACCCGCTACCCTTCGCTCGTCTTGGGCACCGAGGGTGGCACTGGTTCCTACGGAAGCTGCAAGACGCTTTCCCATTACGGCCCAGGCCGCCCGATTCCCTCGATGCAGAAGCCGCAGGAGATCTTCAACCGGATGTTTCAGCCGTATGCCGGGTCGAGTGTGGAACAGATTCGGGCCCGGCTCAAGCGCGACGCCAGCGTGCTTGATTTGATGATGGATCAGTCCAAGAGCCTAAGCAACCGTCTGGGCAAGGCAGATCAAGAGAAAATGGGGGAGTATCTGGACACGGTTCGATCCATCGAAAAGCGTGTCGAGCGGACCAGCCAGTGGACCCATGAGCCGTTGCCCGACGTGGATACCAAGGGGCTAAATCTCGAAGTCTCCTACAAGGAACCGCAGGAGTATATTCGCTGCATGTATGATCTGCTCTATCTGGCGTTCCAGACGGATTCCACACGGTTTGCCTCGCTCATGCTGGAGAGCGAAGCCTCCCAAAGCAGCGAAATGTGGAACTACGCAACCTACGCACTTGGTTACAAGGGAGCCACTCATGACGTTGCCCATAAGCGCCCCCCCGAAGCAGCGGGGCTTTGGGACAATTGGCGCGCCCAACAGCACGCCTACTTCCTCCAACGTCTGCGCGACACCAAGGAAGGCGACGGCAATATGCTCGATCGAACGGTGGTCCTTTGGGGTTCGGCCCACCCGCACTCTTCGCACAGCACCAAGAACTACCCGATCCACCTCGCCGGCGGCAACGCGCTCGGTTTCAAGCACGGCAAGTTGCACGCGTTCGAGGGGGCGAAGAAGAAGCCGCTGGCCAATCTCTTTGTCTCCATGCTCAACGCGGTGGATGCACCGACCGAAAAATTCGCGGACAGCAACGGGGAGATGACCGAACTGCGTAGCTGAGGCGCGATGGCCTCCTCACAGTCAGCAAAAAACTCTTTGCGCGACTGCAAGCCGAAGCGGTGGCTCCATAAAATCCGACTTCACAATCGAGCATGAAAATTCCGATTCAACTTCCCGCCTTTCGCTATCTCGCGGCATGGGTTGCGGCCTTCTGCTGCCTCGCCTCACTGCACGCCGCTGCATACAAGACCCGCGACGTCTCCGGCTGGCAGGTTCACATTCGCACTGAGTTGCTGGAAAAGGAACCCGCCGACACCGCGCGTGCGCTCACGGGCCTCAAGACGATGCTCGACGCCATCGTGCGTGACGTGCCTGCCGACGCGGTGACCGAGTTGAAAAAAGTGCCGCTCTATTTTTCACCCGCCTACAAGCCCGGCCGCAGCGGTGCCGAGTTTCACCCGGATGCCGGCTGGCTTCGCGAAAACGGACGCGACCCCGCGATGGCGCGCGGCGTGGAATTTTCCGGCGTCGCCGACTTCGAGGCCGAGATGCGGCGGATGCCGAACTTCGCGCTGCACGAACTCGCGCACGCCTATCATCACCGCGTGCTGAAAGACGGATTCGACAACGCGGAAATCAAAGCCGCCTACGCACGCGCCAAGGCGAGCGGCAGCTACGATCGCGTCGAGCGATGGCACGGCAATGGCAAGCCCAACACGTTCGAGCGTGCCTACGCGATGACCGACGCGATGGAATACTTCGCCGAGACCACCGAGGCGTTTTTCTCGCGCAACGATTTCTTCCCCTTCACTCGTGCGGAATTGGAGAAACACGACCCGCAGATAGTCGCAGTGTTGCAGCGCGTGTGGGGCGCGGCCAAGTAACCTGCCGGCTACTCGCGGCGACCGCCTCAGCCTCATCCGATGAATCCGGCAACCAGCAGCCTTCTCGATTTGTTTCCCGATGCGGCATTTCGCCATCGGATGCGTTTTCAGCCGGGAACGGTTGCGGCCTTCTTTGGCCGGACTCCGAATCACGACGCCTTGCTGGCGGAACGGCGGCGCTGGCTCGATGCGGACGCGTCAGCCTACGTCGGAGCCTTGCCGGAAGGGGCCGCGCTGCTGGATGAAGCGCTCGCGCTGTTGCGCTCCCCTGAAATATTGGACGCTGACTTCCCGGCTCATCCTCCCGCCGAGCCCTGTGAAAAAGCCGAGGCGCTCGGCCGATGTCTGGAGCCGGACTTCATGCTGTTGCGCCCGGATGAGTCCGGCACGTTTCGCCTGGTGGCAGGCTGCGTATGCTTCCCATCATCGTGGAGCCTTGCGGAGAAAATGGGGCATCCGCTGGAGTTCATCCACGGGGTCGTTCCCGAATTGAATGCGCAGCTTGCCCGGCCCATCCACATGTTCCTCGCGAAGCTGGCGCCGGGAGAGGCGTCGCTGCGCAGCAACTGGGGCCTGAGTCGCTCGCCCGAACTGAACCAGCACCCGAGCCGTCGCTTGCGAAGACTCGACGCCACGGTGGAAATGGATGAGGTCTGGCTCCGAGTCGAACATCAGATTCTTGTCCGATTGCCGCAGACGGGTGGCATCCTATTCGGCATCCGGCTCGCAAACTATCCGCTCTCGGAATTGCAGCACGACGCCGAACTGAAACACCGGTTTCGGCTGGCTCTCGAAACAATGTCCGAAGCGATGGCGGATTACAAAAGCATCGCCATCGCCCGGGCAAAACTGGTCGCGCTGTTGGGGTGAAATTTTCCGGAGTTTGCCGGCAATGTGGAGTGCGTGGGAGCGCGCAGATTCCGGAGGAAAGCCCACGCACTTCCGGCGAGTCAGGGCTATCGCACCGATGGCTACGCCGAGACCTTTTGAGAAAGTTGGAAACGCGCTGGGCCGGGCCACGGCGGAGTTGTTGACGAAAACGAAGTGGCGCAAGAGCGCGGACGGGCTCATAAGTATCCCCTGCTCGCGCTGAAGCCGATGCACGAACTCGAGCGCTGCCCGAATACCAAATCATGCACTCCATCCGTTTCGTCCTGCTCGCCGCCGCGCTCGTCCTCGCGCCGCATCTTCCCGCCGAAGAACTCGGCGAGATGTGGGGCACCGCGAAGGAGGAGGCGAAATACTATCCCATCGTCAACATTCCCATCCCGCCCGAGGTGCCGATGCGGCCGGGTGGTTTTGAAATCCTTCCCGATGGACGGCTCGCGGTCGGTACGCGGCGCGGCGACATCTATTTCATCAAGGGCGCATTCGAGTCCACGCCCGCGCCCGAGTATCACCTCTTCGCCAGCGGGCAGGATGAAATTTTCTCATTGTCGTGGCGCGACGGCGCGATGACGGCCACGAGCTTCGGCGAAACCACGCGCATCACCGACACGAACGGCGACGGAGTGGCCGACCGTTACGACACACTCTCGAACAACTGGGGCTACGCCGAGGGGCATGAATTTGCGTTCGCGTCGAAGCACGATCCCGAGGGCAACATCTGGATCGCGCTTGGTCTCAGCGGCTCCTACGAGTCGCACAATCTCTTCCGCGGCTGGGCCGTGAAAGTCACGCCCGACGGAAAAATGATCCCCGTGTGCAGCGGACTGCGCAGCCCCGCGGGCGTCGGCCCGAATGCCGAGGGCGCGATGTTTGCCATCGAGAGCCAGGGCCCGTGGAATGGCTGCTGTTCGCTGAAGCATCTCAAACCGGGTGCCTTTCTCGGACACCCCGCGAGTTACAACTGGTATCCCTTCGCACCTAACGTCACCGCGCCCACGGTGACGCCGAACAGCAACTCCCGCATGACCGATGAACTGAAGCGTGTGAAGGAACTCGTTCCGCCCGCCGTGCGCTTTCCCTACATCAAAATGGGGCGCTCGATCTCCGGCTTCCGGCTCAACAAGACCGGCGGGAAATTCGGCCCGTTTGAGAACCAGCTTTTCCTCGGCGACTACACGCTCAGCATCATCATGCGCGCGACGACCGAGCAGGTGAACGGCGTGTGGCAGGGCGCGTGTTACCCGTTCCGCGAAGGACTCGCGACCGGGATCATGAACGTGGAGTTCACCCCAAAGGGCCAGCTCATCGCTGGCGGCTTCACGACGAACCGCCAGTGGCCCGTGCGCGGCCCCGAGCCTTTCGCGATCCAACGCATTGATTGGAGCGGCGTGGTGCCTTTCGAGATCCGGGAGATCAACATTCGGAAGGAAGGCTTTCTCGTCCATTTTACCAAGCCCGTGGACAGGGCGATCGCCGCGAAGACTGATGCCTACACCATCACCACCTACACGCACATCTACCACGCGGCTTACGGCAGCCCCGAGGTGGATCAGACCACCGCGCGCGTCACGAAGGCCATCCCCTCCGCCGATGGGCTCTCCGTGATGGTGCACTTGGAAAAATTTGAGGAAGGCCACATCCACGACTTCGACCTCGCGCCGATCGCATCAAAGGACGGCGAACACCTGCTCCACACGAAGGCATACTACACGGTGAACGAAGTGCCGAGAAGCTGACTCACCCGCCGTTTTTGTCCGACATCGCGAACGCTCGAACGCCGGCTCCGCCTCGTGCGAGCGGCCACCGACGACGATGCGAAGATAAGAACCATGAGGACGCATTTCATCTCGCGGAGAGCTGATGAATCGTTCCGTGCAGCGAGCGTTCCACGGGCGTACCGTCTGGTCCGCGAAGTTTGGTGGTGAGTTCGTAGCACTGCGTCGGCGCGAGCGCGGGGATGGCAAGCGTTATTGAGCGGTGATCTTCGCTCACACGGGCGGCGGTGATTTCGAGCGGATGCTCGTCGTAGTGCTTGGAGCCGTAGTTCGCGCTGCGTTTGAGCGACCAGATTTTGAAGGCGAATGCACCGGGCTTCACGCTGTTCGCGTCGAGCGGGTCGCTGAAAGTCACGGTCAGCGCGCCCTTCCCGGCGTGGATGGCGAGCGGGACGTGCGCGGGCTTCTCGCTGCGGCGGATCCGGTGGAAACCGCCGGGCGCGGTCGCATTTCCCGCCCATGCGAACATGCCGCACGTGTAGAGCGCGCCGTCGGCGGCGAAGCGTCCGCGCATGATGCCGGTGGCAAATGCAGGCATCGGCAGTTCGCATACCGCGCCTTGCCACGCACCGCCGATTTCCTCGTGCGGCACGATGAACGCGCGGCCCGTGCCGTAGCTGAGATTTAGCAGGCTGCCGCCGAGTGTGCCCCATGCATTCTTGGGCACGGTGATGAGTTCGGCGGGGCTGCGGTCCTTCGCATTCGTGATCCACACCATCGGCTGCTCCATCGCGGAATCGGACGTGTCGGTGACGCTCGTAAAGCCAAACATGTTGCCGTAAAAGCCGCCGGGCCTCACGCGGTTGATGCGGTTCTTCGGAGTCCAGAATCCTTCCTGGTCGGTGACGAAAAACGTCCCGTCGTCGTTGAGGCACACGCCATTCGCGGCGCGGAAGCCGGTGGCCACGATGTCGGTCTTCGCTCCATCCGCGCTCACGCGCAGCAGCGTGCCGTGCTGTGGCACGACCGAGTCGAGCGCATGCCGTCCGGATTTCGCGTAGTAGAAGTTTCCCGCGGCATCCGTCTGCAGGCCCATTGCAAATTCGTGGAAGTGCTCGGTGACTTGGGCGTCGTCGTTGAAGCACTCGACGAAATCAATCTCGCCGTCGCCATTGAGATCGCGCAGCCGCGCGATCTGGTCGCGGCAGGTGATGAAGAGATCGTCGCCACGAAACTTCACGCCGAGCGGCTGGAAAAGTCCGCTCGCGATGCGCCGCCACGTCAGCTTTGCGGGCGCGGGAGACATCACGCCATCCACCCGCCACACGTCGCCATTCCACATCGCGACGACCGCGGCTTTTCCATCCGGCGTGAAATCAAACCCGCCAGGCCGCATCCAGCTCTGCCAAGGATTTTCAATCGGCAGCGGAAACGTGTCGGCGACAAAAGCGCCGTCCGCTTTTCTCGCTTCGGAATTCGTGGTGACTTCCGCGTTCCACTGCCGCGGCCCGCCGTGCGTGAGCGGTTCGAGGTCGAGCGACGCAGTGAAAGTTTTCGCCAGTGCATCGAGTGACGCTGCATCCGTGCGCGAGATGAAGAGCCGCGTCTTCGCGCCATAGGGCAGTTTCGCGACCCAAAAGCCGTTCTCTTTTTTCAATTCACCGTCGCCGCGCAGAACGACGTTCACACTATCTGGAGCGACTCGGAGAATCGGATCCGGGGGGATTACGCTCGTGAACGGAATCTCCACATTCAGCGTCCGCGTGAAGACGGGCGTCGTGCCGTAATCAATCCAGCCCGGCGACTCCAGCACACGGCTCCAGCCGATATTTGCAGCGAGCACGACTTTGCCGCTGTGCAGATACATCCCTTCAAATTTCGCCCACTCGCGCGGCAGCGGGCCGTAGTTTTTTCCATCGCGCCCGACCAGTCGTGCGTCATCCCACTTTCCTTCCCGTGAAGCCCACCCGGGGCCGACGGGATTGATGAAATGCCGCTCGCCCGTGAGCCCCGTGTGCGTGCCGTGGCTGCCGTCGAACGCGATGCCCTTCCAGTCCACGAAATCGCCCGTCGTCGCGGCGGCGACGCGCATCGTGTCGTGGTCATACACCATCCACGCGCGGCCTTTGCTGACTCCGCCCTGACCGTCGTCGAGCCGCACGGCGATCCCCTTTTGCGCGATGTTTCCGGGTGCGATTTGATATGTCCAAAACAGCGCCGGGCCGAAGTCCATGCGTTTGTATGGCGGCAACGAGCGGTCTTCCTTTTCCGCCTCCGCGCGCGCGAGCCCCTTCGGAAGCGACGACAAAATCGCGGGCGTGATTTCCACAAACTGCGCGCGGTTGTGCGGGCGCAGGAACGTCTCGCGGATGTATTGGATGACCGCGTATTTCTGCGCCGTCGTGTATTGCGGCTGCGGTACCATCTGGCCAAAGCCCTTCGTCATCGTCGTGAACATCGAGAGCGGGTCCGCGCCATTCTTGAACTGCCCGTCGGCAAACCGCAGCGCCGTCGGCAGCGAGCCCGGCTGCTCCTTCGTGCCGTGGCACACGACGCACAGCGTGCTGTAAATCTGCCGTCCTTCTTCGAGCGTCTTCGCGTTCCATCCGCTCACGATGTCCGCGTGATCCGCTCGCTCCAGCGGCTGCACCCATGCGGCTATCACCGGGATTTCAGCCTTCTCGATGTGCGGAAGCAAACCGCCGCTCGTCGGCGTGTGGGCAAAGTCCGGCGTATTCGCTCCCTCGCCTGCGGCTTTGAAAAGCAGCGTCACCTCCGCATCCGGCAGCGCGCGCTTCCACACGCGCACACTCTCGATTTTTCCATCCTTGAAATCCCCCGCGGAATCCGATGCCGCGCGCCCCACTTTGAACACATGCGCCACCACATCGGGCCTCGCAAACTTCGCCTTCTCCGCGATCACCTTCCCATCGAGCCACAGTTGCGCCGCGCCCCCGCGCAGCGTGAGCACCGCCGTGTGCGGTTTGCCATCGTTCACGCGCGGTCCGCCCTTCAGCGTGCCGAGTTCGCCGACCTCATACGCGAGCCGCCCGTCCCGGATGAGCAGCGCCTTCGCATCAGGCGACCATTTGCCCGCGTCCGCGCACTTGGAAAACAGCGCCCCACCGCCGCTCGTTTCAAATTTCACCGCCGCCGTGAAGTCCGCGCCGAGATCCAGTTTCGCCTCAGGAAAATCCCGCCCCCCGCTCGCGGCCAGCGCCGGCACTTCCTCCGGCCCGCGCACCAGCTTCCCGTCCGACCACACGCGCAAGACCGGCGCGCCTTTCGCCGGATGCTCCACAGCAATGTCATGCTCAGTGCCCGTCGCCAGCCGCACGGCAAAATCCTTTCCGATCCGCACCACGCCGTCCGCCACCGGCCCCTTATACTCTACGTGCAGCCGGTAGTTCAGCGGCAGTTCCGCGGCATCCAACGGCAGGGCATCGCGCGCATCGCGCGGCAGAGCAACGCGCGGCGGCGCGGCGAAGGCATGTGGAGCGAAGAAGACGAACGCGCTAAGGAGGAACTTCATGCTCATGGGGAATGTCTGAAGTTCACCTGCTCGCCAATGACGGGTTTTGCGAATGCCGTCCACTCACACATTCAGCGGGAAATTCCACACCTGTGGCGTCCACGCGCCGGTCTCCCATCCGTCCTTCGTGGCAAACTCCCGCACGCGCACCTCGGTGGCCGAGATCTGAATCTGCAAGAATGCCTGCGACTCGCTGCCGAAATGGCCCGCGTTGTCGGTGTTCAGAAAAGGCACGCCGCTCGTGGTGCGGTCGTCCTTCGTCCCGTTCCAACGCGCGATTTTCCGCACATGCGTGTGGCCGCACATCGTCGCGGCGATGCGATACTGCTTCAGCGTCCGGTAGAACGCCTGCGCGTCGCCATAGTCCCACTCGCTGTTGCGCACCTTCTCGTCCGGGACTTCGTCTGAATAGCGATGCACATCGACGTGATGCACCAGCACGACCGGGCGTCCGCTCTTGCCGACGTGCTTTTCCAGATCCTGCTGGAGAAACGGCAGACTGCCCATCGGCGCATACCGGCGCTTCCGGATCACTTCCGGCGCGTCGCCGACCACGATGCCGAGCGCGACGAAATGCACGCCGGCCCAATCCCACGAGTAGTGCAGCCCGTTTTCCGAAAGATTCACGATCCCCTTGCGCCGTTGGTTGCGCTCCCTGATTGCGGTGATGATCGGTCCGTCGCCGTGCGGGCTGTCGTGGTTCCCATGCACTTCCCGCACCGGCCAGCGCAGCTTGCCCTCGCCGCCATTCAGCCCCCAATCGCCGACAAACGCCTTCAGCTCCGTCTCCGCCATTTTCCATTTGCCCGGGCCTTTGTCGCCGTTGTCCACGAGGTCGCCCGCGTGGATCACGCCCTGCGGCTGCGGCACCGCGCCGCCTCCGGTCTCGGCGGAAAATTGCGTGCCAGGGAGCTTGTTCAGCCATTCCACCAGCCGCGCATTGTAGCCGGCGGAAGTGCTGTCCATCGTCGTGATGTCGTCCACCTCGGCGCGGTAGTGAGTATCCCCCACGAGGAAAAATGAGACGGCGTCCTTTGCATCCGCAGGCGCGGGCGAAGACTGGCCAAATGCGCGCGGCAGCAATCCGGCGGAGGTGGTGGTGAGAGCGAGATTCCGAAGGAAGTGGCGGCGTGTTTGCATGGAGCGTGAGTGGTGTTCTGAGTTGGTGTGATTCATTCCAGTCTCCTGTCTTTGGTTTGAATTGTGATTGGCAGCGCCGATTTTCATCCGGTCATTCCTTCCAGAGTTCCAATTCCGTCACGCCGCTGCGGGCCTTGCCCTGGTGGGTGAAGACGACGCGGATTTTCGTGGTGGTGACTTTGCTGAAAGTGACGGTGTTCATCGCACCGCCGATGGGCGTGGCGGGCGACTTGGATTGATTCGCCGCATCGCGCCACTCGCCGCCGGCGAAGTATTGCACCGTGTAGCTGGCGGGAGGCTGCACACCGCCGCGGTCGTCGAAGATGTAGAGTTCCGCGCGACCAACTTCCTTCGCGTCGCCGAAATCCACTTCGAGCCAGTCGCTCGTGTTCGGCGATCCGTAGCTCGTCCAGCGATTCATCGGCGTGGGCTTGTAGATGACGCGGCCATCGGTGGCGCTCTTCGGCACGCCGCCGAAAACATCCGAGTGCGACGCGCTGGCCTTCGGGAAACCCTGCGCGGTCGGATTGTAGGCGAGGTTGCCCGGCTTCGCGGGCGGCGCGATGTAAGGCAGCGAGCCTTCGCCCCACGCTTCGATTTCCGTCAAGCCGGTGAAGCCACCTTTCGCGTGCATGAACACGGCGCGCAGCTTCGTGATGTCGCGCGCGGCGAACTGAATCGTGTTCGCGCGGTGTCCCGTTGGTTCCGTCGGCACGCGCTGCTGATTGGGAATCGGCTGCCACATTTTGCCGTCGTGAAACTCCAGCGCGTAGCTCGCGGGCGCGACCACGTCCCTGCCGTCATCGAGGAAATAGAGCTTCACCGTATCGAGGTGGCGCGCGGTGCCGAAGTCCAGTTCCACCGAGTCCGTGACGTTCGGCGAACCCACCGTTGTCCAGCGGTTCGGCGGATTGATCGTGTACCAATAGTTGCCGTCGTTCACCTTTTCGAGAGCGGTCTTCGGTGCAGTAAAAGTGGCGGCAAGGCGCGGGTAATAATCGCCGTCGTTGTTCACGGCGAAGTTCAGCTTCGCCGGGGTCGCACGCCTCGGCGCGGCGGCAGCCGCAAGCTTCGCGGTGATTTTTCCGAGTGTCTTGAGCGTCGCGATTTCCTTGCCATCCGCGAGCACGCGGAAGCCGGCGCCTTTGTGGTAACGCGAACCATCCTTGTCCCACAGGATGCTCAAGCGATGACCGCGATACGACACATCATCGAGCGCGAAGTAGTTCCACTCCTTCGGCGCAAGCGAATCGATTTCGAGCACGTCGTCGTGGCGCGTCTTGAGTCCGACGAGGCCGGTGATGACGAGGTCGTTGAAGCTGCTGTGGAAGTAGTGCTCGCTGTGATTGTAGCCGTCGTGCCCCTCGAACGATCCCGTATCCGGATGCAGCGCCTCGGCGAGATACGGCACGCCTTTTTTCCGATGCGAGACGGCGAAGATGCGCAGGAGCTTCGCATAATCCGCACGCGTGATGACACTCTGCTGGTAGTTCTGCAAGAGGTTGGCCAGCGCCTTGAGCGTCTGCGCCGTCGAGTAAGGCCACGACTGGCCGCTCCACCAGCAGCAGGAATTTTTCAGCAGGAACATCGGGTCATGGCGCTCGACAGTCGAGGGGCCGAACTCGGCGTGGAAAAAATTCGGGTCCATCAGAAATTTCCACGCGGACTCGTAGCCGGGGTCGGGCAGATTGAACTGCCACGGAATGTAAGCGTGCTCTTCGCGCCCGTGTCCGTCGCCGGCGAACTTGCCCGACTGATAGGTGAGCGTGTGCTTCTTGACCAGGTTGCCTTCCTTGTCCTCCTCGTCGCGCATGGACATGGGAAAGAAAAACTCGCGCTTCGGGTCCCACAGCAGCTTCTGCAATTTCTCCTTCAAGCCCGCCGCCTTCGTCTCGTAAGTCTTCGCCGTGGCCTCGTCGCCCGCGAGCCGGGCGATGCGCGCGATGGCCAGCGCGTCGGCCCACATGTAGGCATTGAAGCCGGGGCGATAACCATTCGCGCCGCGCAGGATGTCCTTCGTCTGGCGGCTGTTGATGTTGAACTCCATGCCGTCGTCGTGGCCGTTCTGCCAGAAAAGGCCGACCTCGGGGACGAACTGACGCTTCTCCCAAGCCTCGTAGTTTTTCCGCAAGTCGGGCAGCAAGTCCTTCACGAACGCATCATCGGGATGCACCTGATGCACCGCCCAGATTCCATCGGGAATCCACGTGCCGTAGTTCCGCGGCTGCGCACCCTGCGTGCGGAACCAGTAACGCGAATAGTCGCGGGCAATCGCGGGATCATTCAGCCAGCGCACTTCGTAAAACTGGTGCCCGGCCGGACAGCTAATCGCGCCATACGCACCGCTCCAGAACGGCCGGTCAATGAACTCGGTGAAACTGTAGCCGCTGTTCGGCGAGCCATACGTGAGATGCTTCGTGATGAGTTCCCAGCGGTAATAGTAAGTCGTGACAATCTCCGCATCCGGGCAATCGAAGAACGGGATGTTCGCCTTGAACCACTCGAAGTCGCGGTTGTCCCAAAACGTCTGCGCCGCGAGCGCCGCGTCCTTGTCGAGCACGGGAGCGGCGTGGGCGATGGGAAGGTCGCAGCAAAAAAGGGAAACGAGGGTTGAGTAGGTCAGCACCTTGGCGGTGATCGAGGATATCATGATAGAGTTTATATGGAGAGCGGCGTTCGAGGGATAGAGGGCGTTAAAAAATGTCGCCGATGCTCGGAAGACAGCCGTCTCGGCTGTCATGGCAAAAAGCCGTCCCGGCTGTTCGCAGGCGGGACGCCTGTCTGCCATGACAGGCGAGGACGCCTGTCTTCCGTGCTGATCTCAGCGTGCGCCCGCCCATTTCACGGCGTTCGTGAGCAGCGTTTTGAAGGCGGGATTTTCGTGCGCCTCGGCGGCGTGGCCGAGGGTGATGCAGGCGATGCGCGTCTTCGGATCTTTCACGATCCAGACGCTCGGGTGTGCGCCGCCTTTGTCGGGCGCATTCTCAGCGAGGACTTCCACCGCGGCATCGGCGTCGAGTTCGGCGTGGTAGTTCTCGTCAGTGATTTTGAAAGTTGCGGGAACGCCGCGCAGCAGCGGGTGCTGCGATGGTTTCACGGTGACGGCGAATTCACCGTGCCCGTGGCTCTTCGCACCGCCGCCGACGAAGCGCCGGTTGAATCCGGTATCCGGCGGCCAGTTGCGCCACGTGCCGGCGTGCAGCACGACGACACCCTTCCCTGCGTCAGCGAATTTCTTGAGCGCATCCTGGAATTGCGGCGTGCCGAACTGGCGATGGTTCCCGCTCAGCACGAGCACGTCGGCCTGCGGAAGCAGCGTGAGCGCTTCGTCGAGATTCGGCGTGGCGGCGGTTTCGATGCCGCCGGCGGCGCGGAGGATTTCCGCATCGGTGCCGAGGAAGAAGCGCGGGAAATCATGCGACGAGCCTGCGCCGACGAGAACCACGCGCAGCGTGTTTGCCAGTTTCGGTTCGCTGAATTTTTGTCCCATCGGCGCGTTCGCTTTGTCGGTGCTGCCGCTGGCCGCCGGTGCTGGTTTTGGTTTCGCGGGCACGGGCTTTTCCGCAGCTGGCGCAGCCGGCTTCGCCGTGGCGGGCGCGAGCGATGCAGGCGCGGACGCGCCGGGTTTTCCGATCTCGGCGGTGATGGCCACCGTCGTCGCCGCGATCTTGTTGCCGGCGCTTTCGAGCACGAGCTTCTCGATCACCGCCGCGTGCTGCACCGGGATCGCAAACGTGCGGACCTGATGTTCGCTCACGATGCCGTCGGCGAATTCCGAGCCGGGCGTGTCCACGCGCCGCACGTAATCCACGAACTCACGTCCGGCGCAGAGGTCGGCGACCTGCGTTGCACCGCCGCCGAAATGCAGCGTGGCCGTCATGGCTGGCGTGCTGCCGCCAGGACCACCGCCCCAGCCGGCGACGCCGCCGAGGAAATGCAACCGCGACGCAGCGACGCCGACGGGAATTTCCACGCGCTGCGGCAACGTCTGCGAGAACGCTTTCTCCGGACCTCCCTTGAGAACGATCACGTTCTTTCCACTCGCGCTCTTCGCCGGATCGGCAATTTCAAAAGTGACACCGTTCGCGATAACGCGGCCAAACTTCACGAACGGCAGCGAGTCGCGCGTCGCCTTTTCGGAACCGTAAAGTCCCTTGCGCGTGTCAGCCGTGAATGCAGCGGACAGATTCAGCGGACGCAACTCTCCGGTCACCTCGGCGGCTGGCACCACGACCGAGGCACTTGGGTGATCGGCGGCGGGCGAGCGCGGTGCGGTTGGCGCACGGCGTCCGCGCTTCTCAAGTTCCTCGTGCGTCCACGGCGCCTTGCGTTCCGCAACCTCCTTGCGGACGCGGGCGATGTCCGCGGCGGCGACGGGCTTCTTCCAGTTGTGCCAGCGCTCACCGATAAAATTGAGCACGCTCGCGAGCTGCGCATCGTCATACACCTGCTCCAGCGGGAGCATGAATCCTTCACCGTAGCTCACTCCCGCGATGGGACCGGTCTGGCCTTTCAGCACGACTCGCGCGAGCGCCTCCACGTTGCCACCGCGCTTAAACCACTCGGAATCCGCAAACGCAGGCGCAAGCATTTTGTCCGCCGCTTTCACGCCCTTGCCATCCGGGCCGTGGCACGTGGTGCAGAGGGTCTCGTAGATTTTCTGGCCCTGCTTGGCAGACTCGCCGAGCACGGCGACATGGCTGTCGGCCTTCTCCTTTTCCAGCAGCGCCGCGATGATCGGATTTGGCTTCGCGGTGAGTTCGGCCGGCACATCCATTTTCGCCGCGCGATAGGCGAGGAAAAGCTGGATGCGCACCTGCGCGTCGGCGTCGGTGAGCATCGCGGCGAACGTCTTCGCGATGTCGGCGTCGCCTTTGCCCAGCCACGATTCCGCGAGCTGCACGGCGGCGCGGCGAACGCGGGGCTCCGCATTTTTTGTGGCGGCGATGATGCTTTCCTTGGGCAGCGCATCGAGCCCTTGCAGCGTCCACAGCGCGTGGATGCGCGCGTTCGCGTCGGCGTGCGTCGCGGCCATCGTGGTCAGCGCGGGGACGACCGACAAATCGCGGCGCGTCACGAGCAGCATCTGCGCGGTGTCGCGCCACCAGCCGTTCGGATTTGCGAGATGCGCGACGAGTTGTGCGGGCGTCTCGTCGAGCATGCGCGGCTGCGGGCCTGGCTTTCTGCCCTCCGGCACGAGACGGTAGATGCGCCCGTGGCGGTTGATTTCGATCATGCCCCACTTTTTCACGCGATGATATCGCTCGACCCATTCCGTGTGGCCGCCGCTCGTCGGAAACCACGCCTTTTCCTGGATGATGCCGCGGTAGAGATCGGAAAAAACGAACGTGCCATCCGGCGCGGAGGCCGACCACACGGGGCGGAAATATGCGTCCGTGCTGCGGATGAATTCGCTTTTCGGAAACGAGTTGTCGGCCACGCCGAGCCCGTCCTTCCAGTCAATCGTGCTCATGCGAATCAGCCGCCCGACCGGCTCGCACGTGGCCACGCGTCCGTAAAATTCCGGCATGAGCGGACTGCGCAGCACGCTCTGCCCGCAGCACGCGGAGAAATCGCGGAGCACGCGCTGCTCGTCGGTCTTGTAGCCGCCGGACGACTGGTCCCACACTTTGCACGACGCATACGGGATTTTGTATCCGTTCGCGTGCTCGTTGATTTTCAAAATCGGATAGCCCGCAGGGAGCTGGAACGAGTGCGCGGGATTCGCCCCGCCCGCCCATGTGCCGATGAGCCGCCCGTCGTCATCGTGCGCGAGACCCCACTGGCTGATGCGCGCGAGGGCGTGCCTGGCCGCCGTGAGCTTCCCGTCGCGAACCGTGAAGCGGTAGTCGTTCGTGCAGATCGTGTTGTCGAGATTCCACAGCATCCCGGAGTTCTGATGCTCGATGTTCCCGCCATTCGCGCCGCCCTCGAAGACCAGTTCGCGGCGATCCGCGACACCGTCCTTGTTGTCGTCAAAGTACGCCCATACGGAATTCGATCCGGTGAACATGACGAGCACGCGGTCATGCAGCGGGAGCACCGTGCGCGGCAGGACAACGTTATCAATGAACACCGTGCGCTGATCCATGATGCCGTCGCCATTCGTGTCCGTGAGCTTCACGATGCGGCTCACCGGATCGAGCTGCTTCGTGCCGTGCTCATCCTGCATGTAAGTGCGCCACTCGCAGACGTAGAGCGCGCCATTTCCATCGAAGGCAAAGCTCGCCGGCTCCTCGACCATCGGCTCACTCGCGATGCATTCCAGCCGGTAGCCCTTCGGCACTTCGATGGTCTTGATCGCCTCCGCCGGCGTGAGCGGCGGGAATTTGGTGTCCGGATTCCAGCCTTCCTCCTTCGCCGCAAACAGCACGCTGGCCGCGGTGAAAAATGGGAACGCAGAAATCAGAACGGCGGTTTTCATGGATGGGATTCTCATTGTGTGGAGGTATTTTCAGATTTGGGAGCACGACCGCTTCCGCGGCACAGTTTCGGTCGGGGATAGCATTCAGACAATCAACGGGAAATCCACACCTGCGGCGTCCACGCGCCGGTGTTCCATCCGTCCTTCATCGCAAACTCGCGCACGCGCAGTTCGGTGAGGAAAGAGAGCCCCGGCGCAAGAATGCTGGAATGTAGGCTGGGTTTCACGGGGCTTTTTGAGATCAGGGGGGCGACTATAATTAACCGCTCGCGCTGCCAAACCTCTCTGACATGTTTTGTGCGGAATCGGACACCCGCATGGCCAGCCACAAACGCCCCAATACCTCGTCCCTCCGCCGCGAGTTCATCCGATCCGTCGCCGCGGAAAGCAGCTTTCTCGCGCTCTTCGATCACATCGCGGGGGTCGCGTTTTTTCTAAAGGATCGGCACTCGCGGCTCTTCGCCGCAAACCGCCATTTCTACGAGCGCCTCGGCTTTCAGAGCGAACGCGAACTCATCGGCATGGACGACTTCGCCCTCTTCCCGGTGCGGCTCGCCGAGCATTTTCGCCGAGACGACGCGGAAGTGATGCGCACCGGCAAACCGAAGCTGAACATCATCGAGCTGTTCTTTAACCGGCAGCGCATCCCCGACTGGTTCCTCACGCACAAGCTCCCCGTGCGCGACCGGCGCGGGCGCGTCATCGGCATCATCGGCGTCACGCAGAACTACGGCTTTGGCAGCAAGGTGCGCGAGCCGTATCTCGCCATCGACCGCGCCGTGTCGCTCATCCGCGAGCGCTTCCGCGAACGGCTCACCATCGGCGAACTCGCCGCGAGCGCGCACCTTTCACCGCGGCAGTTGCATCGCAAATTCATCGAGACCTTCGGCAGCAGCCCGCAGTCGTTCATCCTGAAAGTGCGCATCCAGGCCGCGTGCGAACTCCTGCAGGAAGGCGACTGTCTCATCGCCGAAGTTGCGCGCGAATCCGGCTTCAGCGACCAGAGTTCCTTCACGCAGCACTTTCGCAAACACCTCGGCATGACGCCACGCCGCTACCGCCAGCAGTATCGGCTGGTGCGCGGGTGAGCACGTTCACGCTTCACTCGGCTGCCCAGCCTTGAATCATCCCGCTCCGCGCCAGCTCGTGAATCAGCGTGCGCATCCTCTTTGGTCTTCCAATCTCTCGCGGTGCAAAAGATTCGCTGGCGCGACGAGTTTCATTTTTCCTCATTCAACAGCTCGGGGAGTGACGCTTTCTTCTTCTTCGCTTTGGGTCCGCCCGCGCTGCCTTGCTCGGGTGCGTCGTAGTGCGGAGAGGGCGTGTGCTCGGCGGTCATGATGGCTTCGATCTTTTGCACGATGTCCGGGTGGGCAGCGGCGATGTTCTGCTTTTCGGCGGGGTCGGCTTTGAGGTCGTAGAGTTCGAGCGGGGCTTTGGTGCCGAGTCGGTAGCCTTTCCAATCCCCCATGCGCACGGCCTGCTGGAAGTAGGGCTCGTAGATTTCGAAATAGAGCGATTCATGCGGCATTTGCTGACCTTTCCCGAGCAAGGTCGGCGCGATGGAATGCCCATCGAGGCCCTTCGGCGCGGGAACTCCGGCGAGGTCTGCCGCCGTAGGGAGAAAATCCACGAACGAGGTGAGCACGTCGCTGGTCGTGCCCGGCTGAATCTTCCCCGGCCAGCGTGCGATGCACGGCGTGCGCATGCCGCCTTCGTAAAGCAAGCGCTTGTAGCCGCGCAGTCCGCCGGTGCTGCCGAGCGACTCGATGAATTCCGGGTTCGCGCCATTGTCGGAACTGAAAATCACCAGCGTCTTGTCATCAATGCCGAGGTCTTTCAGTTTCTGCATCACGCGGCCGACGTCCTTATCGACGAGAGCGACCATCGCGGCGTAATTCCTGACCTCCTCCGTCCATGGTTTTTGACCAAAGACTGGATTCTCCGGGATGACGAAGTCCCCGTGCGGCGGTGTCCACGCGGCATAGCATAAGAATGGCCGGTCCTTGTTTTGCTCGATGAACTTGAGGGTCTCATTGGCGATGCGGGTGTGGGAATAGTCTTCCCACGTGTGCTTGCCGGATTGCTGGTAAGGCACATCGACACTGTTCCGAACCAGATGGTCGGTGTAATAATCGTGCGCGTGTTTCTGGTCGTAGTAGCCGAAGAACACATCAAAGCCCTGCTTCTCCGCCACACCGGTCGTGTCAGGATTGCCCAGTCCCCATTTGCCGAAACCACCCGTGGCATAGCCTGCGTCGTGCAAAAGACGAGCCACGGTTAGTTGTGCGGACGGGAGGGATAGCAGCCCGCTCTTGCTCTGGTTGGCCCGGCGCAGCGCGTGCCCGGTATGCTGGCCAGTCATCAGCACACAACGTGACGGCGCACAGACGGCGCTGCCGCTGTAAGCGCGCGTGAACTTCATTCCTTCCGCGGCGAGTCGATCAATATTGGGCGTCGCGCCATACTTGCACCCATAAGCCGAGAAATCCCCGACGCCCGCGTCATCGGCGAGGATGAAGACGATGTTGGGCTTATCGGCAGCGTGCAGCGCGGCGAGCGGCGCGAGCAGCAGGGCGGCGAGGAGGCAAAGTGGGCGGCGATTCATGGGCTTGAGCATAGTCATCTTCTACGTCGCGAGGAAGCGCCTTCAAGCCTCGGCGGAAGCCAAATCAAAGACCCGCGCAGCATCCCTCCGCCCGCGCTGGAGACACCGCCCGCCCCGTGCGCGGTCACGGCGGATGCCCGGCGATGCGATGAACGGTCGGCGCGAGGGCGTCCATCGGCAGTGGCAGCGTGGCCCCGGAGCACGCCGACGGGCCTCGGCGGGCCTGTCAAACCCACCCAGGCGCGTGTCAACGCCACCCTGCCCCCTTGCGCGGCAGGTCCAGGCGCGTGCGCGACGCTGCCCGGCGCGTGTTAGCCGGGGCTTGGGCGGGTGCAAGGCCACCCCAGCCGCCTGCCACCGCCCCCGTGCCCCGTGTCAGCCGACCTTGAGGCAAAACAGGCCAAGATCCCTTGAAAACCCGATGCTGACGGTTCGCCAGCTTGCGGCGTTTCTCTTTGTTGCCGGCCTGCCGCTGCCAGCCTAGACCTTCTTCGGCGGGGTCTACAGCCTACAGTGCGATGAGCTTGCGCAGGAAGACGGCAGCAGCGTCCGGATCAATCGCGAACGTGGGCGAGCCTATCAACGAGTTGATCGTCCTTCCCTCAAACTGCGTTACTCCTCGTGAATTCCGACCGGCCCAATGCCGAAGAACGATGGTGCAATTCAGCAGGTTGGTCTCGAACATGGAGACCAAGACGGTGTCCACGATCTTGGTCGCGTCGACGCCTACGAAGTAAACCATGAACACGGATTTTTCGTGGGCCAGGAACTCCAGCATTTTGTCGATATTGTATGCCTTCGGATTGGAGTTGAGGATCATGATCTTCGTCTTCACGTCGGTCTCCGTGTGATACGCATCGAAGATGCGCTGGTAGTCACCGAGCGCGTTTTCGGTTTTAAACGCTGGGATTCCCTTTTCGCGGTTCTTCAACGCGTGGACCAACTCACCTCGAAGCATCTCATCTTCCCCGGCGATCAAATACTCAATGATTCGTCCTCGGACATTTACGTTCTCAATGAGCGACGCCAAGAGGATCTCGTTCTTGAATTTCTCCACCTTCGCATCCAACTCGGCTTTCAATGTTTGAGCATCGGCTGAGTTTACAAAGCGCGCCGCCCGTTTCGGCGCGCTGAGAATCGCAGCCTCTTCAGCCGCACCAACCGCGAACTTTGCGCCTGTGGGAGAAATGTTGTTCGTGGCTTCCACCAACCGCACAAGGTTCCCATCAAAGCCAATCCCGGCGTGTATCTCAAACAGCCTCTCCAGATTGCCGGCGTTATTCGGGATGCCCTCAAAGCTTCGGATGATGTCGGACCCGTTGAAGCTTTCCTTGATGTTGTTTTCGCGAAGCTCCTGAGAGCTGTGGCTGATTTTCTTAAGCAGCGTCGTGTTGGCCAAGAAGCAGTGATTTGCAGTCGGAGTAACGAGGCAGATGACGAATGGTCTGTCGTCGAACTTTTTCAAGTTTGACAAGGAAAGCACCGTGTTGCCGAAGTTCACACTGGCTGAGGCGCTAAACCGCACCGCGAAATCGGCGCAATAGAAGACCGACCGGTCTTTCGTCAGGCCAAACCGTGTAACCACCGCCTGAGATAGCGCCCCTTTGTCATTGATGCCATCACGCTCTGCAACGAAGCGAACAAAGTCCTGAAGTGGGTTATTCATTGAAAAGGGTAAGCATGGGTTCAGACACGCGGACCGGCACCTTCTCGGCTTTCTGGTCACTCAGACTGTTGCGCTCCCAGAACACACCATCAGCGTATCCCTGAATTGAAGGATCAGCCGCGACGCGCTCGATGCGCTTCTTCGCCCAACAACAGTATTCGAGATTCTGCTCAATCCCGAGGTAGCGCCTGTTTAGCTTTTTGCACACTACCGCTGTTGTTCCGCTGCCGAGAAACGGGTCGAACACGAATGCCCCCTCTTTGGAACTCGCCAAGACGAGCTTCGCAATCAGCTTCTCGGGCTTTTGCGTTGGGTGATCGGTGTTCTCGGGCATCGACCAAAATGGGATCGTGATATCGGTCCAGATGTTTGAAGGATGCGTGAGGCGGAAATTGCCTTCCTCACCTTCGTCCCAGTCCTTCGGCTTACCCTCGGAATCTCGATATGGAGCGATGACTTTCCGCTTTAGCTTCACCGCTTCGACATCAAATACGAAGTCCTCGCCCACGGTGCAGAACCAAATGTCTTCCGTGTTGTTCTTCCAGTTCGCCTTGGCTCCTCGCCCCTTTTCACGTTCCCAAGTAATCCTGTTCCTGACGCAAAGGTGTTCTTCAAGAACCGGCGCGATGAGGGACGACGTTTTCCAGTCCGCGCAGACATAGACGGTCGCATCCGGCCTCAGCGTTGGTTTCAACCGCGACAGCAGGGAGGCGAACCACTCAGTGTATTCTTGCTTCTCCTTCGCCTTGAACAAATGCCCATTGAAGTCTTTCGAGAGGTTGTAGGGCGGGTCCAGTATCAGTAAATCGACGAAGCCTTGTGGAAGGTGCTTGATGGCATCGAAAACGTCTTGCTGCACAACTGCGTCCAGAAGCGACGAGGTCGCCGCAGGTTCGGACAGGTGCATAAGAGTCGAAGCCAAAGCTGCCAACTCAGCTTCTGTGCACGTCAGCGTGCGGTTTCTTGGAGCGCGTTCTTTCATGGACATGATGGTGGCAGGATTATGCGAGGACTTTTGAGGTTAGTTCTGATTGCTGGGGGAATGTTCTCGCGAAATGATTTTGATCGTCTGCTCGACATAGCCTTTTAGTTCAGTCGCATCAACGGCTCCAGCATCGGAGCCGTCGGTCTTTCCATGATAGTAGCGCTTGCCGGTTACTTCAGCGGCGCGGGTGCTGGAGCGGGTGCCGGGGTTTTCTTCTCGCGTTGCGGGGCGCGCTCGGTGTGGCTGGCGCTTTGCCAGGCGCGGAGTTTGTCGGGGGTGCGGGCGTATTTGTTGTTCACGATGGCGTCGAGGCTAGCGAGTGAATCAGTTCTGTAAACCGTGCGGTGGACCCGGCGCCCGGGCTGCCGTCAGGGCGCGGGGAAAAGGGGCGCGAGAAATGCGAGCGCAGGCCGTGGCCGCTGGCTTTCGGGCGCTCGGCGATGCGGCGATTTCGGCGAGGTCGAGGTAGGTGACTTCGGTGCCGGTGGCGTAGCGCGTGACTGCGAGCGTTGACGGGCAACTATTCGCGGATGACCTCAATCGCCGAGAGCAGCGGCGCACTCTTCTCGGACGCGTTCGCCTTTCCGCGCAGCTCGATGTCGAGACTCGCGACGCAGGTGATGCCGCGGAATTCCTTGACGAGCGCCTTCATCGCTCCCGCTTCGCGCGCGATATCGAGGCCGGCGAGCGCGGGCTTGCCGTTCAGCAGCACGTCGAAGGCGCGCTCACCGGGCGCGGCCCCGTCGAGTTCGCAGAAGTGCAGCCGCACGGTGTAGCGCGCGGGGCCGGGTGGATTGGTGACCGTCTTGATGACGAAAGACGTGTGGCTGAAGTTGCGCGTCACGTCGTTCGCCTTGCGTCCGAAGAACGCGATTGGATTTGCCGAAACGCGCAGCGTCTCGCGATCCAGACCGAGCGCTTCGAGCGCACGCCACGGGATTGCGAGTTCGGTCGCGCCCTTGCCCGTCGCACCGCTGGCACCGGTCAATTCGCAAGCGCTGGCGGCGAGGATTGGCAGCGTGCTGACCGCGGCCTTGCGATCGAATGCGGGAATATCGAGTCGCTTCGTGTCGAGCTTCCCGCCTGCGACCGTGATCGCGATCAGCGTTTTCATTTTCGCGTCGCCGATGGCGATGGCAAATGGCGCGGGCTTTGCGCCGGCCACGGGTGCGCTGGCGAGGTAGAGGTTCTGCGCGTCATGACGGACCTGGATGATCGCATCCTTCCCCGCCGGCGTGCCGCCGAATCCATCCCAGCACGCGTCGCGGAGGTCGCCGTCAATCACTGGCGCAGTCGCGCCGACGCTGAGGCAGAGGCCGCCGGGCTTGTAGTATTGCAGGTCGAGATGGAGCCGCTGCAGTCCGCGGATGTTCGAGCCGTAGAGCCACGGCTTGTCCGTGCCGGCGACGGGGCGGCGGTCGGTGTTGATGCGCACAGGGCCGAGGCCCGCGGCGGCGGCGAACCGCGCGGGCACCGCGACCGCCGTGCCCATTTTCAAGGCGAGCCCCGGACGCGGCAGCGCGAGCCAGAGCGTGCCATCCGCATCGCGGCGATCGCCGGGCGCACCGAGATTGAATGCGATGCGTTGCAGCGTGCCCGCGCTCATCTGCGACTCCTCGAAGAGCGCCCAATCCTCGTTGCGCCGCGCGCCCGCGGGTGCCATGCCGAACGAGGTCGCGAAGCTGTAAGTGCAGAGGCAATTCCCCGTGCCCTCGGCGTAGAGCAACATGCCGAGCGCGGGCACGAGCGTCTGCCCGCAACCGCTGCGGATGCCGCTGATGTTGCGCATCCCGGAATCGTCCGCGCGATCGTAGAGCCCGATGCAGCCGCTGCGCAAAAAATCCATCGTGGCCGAGCTGATGACTCCGCTGCAGCCGTAACTCGGCGTGTAGTCGCGCGTGTTCGATGCTCCGGTGAACGGCTCGCTGCGCATCGGCAATTCAAAGCCCTTCGCGCGCGGCAGGCGGGTGAACGCGGCGTCCTTCGAATCGTTCGCGGCCGCTGCGCCGAAGTCGCTGAGGTCCGCATTCGGCCTGCGCAGCGAAAGGAGCGGCAGCCCGGCGAGTTTGTTTTTTTCGAGCTTCACCGGCGCCTGCGCGAGCGGGTGCAGCGGCACGGGCAGGTATGGAGAAAATGTGCCGCCTGCGGATTTCGCGGGATTTTTCGAAACGACGATCACCGCCTCGGCGTCGTTGAATCCCCTGCCGCGTCCTGTCGCGAGCGGACTGTTCCAGAGCGTGAGATCGAGCTTCGCGTTCCAGAGCTTGCAGTCCGCAGCGAGCGCAAAGTCCGTGGGCCGCCAGCCGGCGATCCGCTCGATGTCCTTCCACGCAAAAGTGACGGCGATGCGTCCGTCGCTGAGTTTTTCGAGACGCGGAGCGGGATGCGGAAAAGTCGGGAGCTCGCGGAGCGTGGCATCGGCGATGTTCACGACGAGTTGGAACGTGCCGGGACCCGGCGCGTTCACGCGCTGTGCGGCGGGGCGGAAGTCGAACGCGAGTTCCCAAGCATCGTCGCGCTGCGCGTCTTTGTTCTTCGAAGCGAGGAGGAGGCGCAGCGTGTCGGCGGTGCTCTCGATGTCCATCGCGCACGAGGCGCCGGGACGCATCGCGCCGTCAATGTGCAGCGGCTTCGTCGCATCGAGCACCGGCAGAGTCCACGGCTTGTCCGAGAAGGTCTCAAGCAATCGGCCAGTCGCGGCATCGAAGCGCACCACACCGCTGCCGGCGGCGATGGAGAACGAGGTGTCATCCGCGCGCGCAGGGGCGTCCATTCCCGCCGTGGCGTCGAGCCTGCGCCGCCAAAGTTCCGCGCCGCTGTAGGCATCGAGCGCGGTGACGGTGTTTTCGCCGAAGACAAAGAGCCGTCCATTTGCGGCGAGCGGAGTGCGCGGGCGCTGGTGGCGGGCCTTCTGCAACTGCCCGTTTGGCTCGCCATACCACGCGAATTCCAGCGGCCACTTCACCCGCTCGTCGGCTTCCACCTTGCCATCCGCGTCAAATGCACCTGGCAATTTTCCACGCACGATGAGTGCGCCCTGTGCCTCGCCGGGCAGCACTCCCGGCGGCTGCCTCAGCGCGCCATCCGCAGAGCAAAGCACGCCGCCGCACGGACGCAGCGTGCGATACCACTCGCCCGGCGCGATGCCCGCCGCGTCGCCGACCGTGATGATGAGACTTCCGGCAAAGGACGGCAGCTTCAGCCCCTCCGCGGCAAGGACGTGGATGCGCGTGCCGTAAAGCGATGTCTGCGTGACAAGCCTCGCTCGCTCGGCCTGCACTGCGCGCGCATCCGCGAGCACCGTGATGATTTGAAATTGTGTCCGCGCTGCGAGTGCCTGCGCGAGTGTCGCATCGCGCCCTCCGAGCACAAATGCGAAGCCGCGCGGATTGGTGATTTTTTCCAAAGCGGGCGCGAGCGATGTGGGCAACGCCGGCGTTGCGGCAATCGGCGTCGGCGTCACCGGGCGCGCAACACCAGCGCCGAAGACGTGCAGCGCGCCGCGATGCGTGCTCGCAAAAACGCGCCCGTCGGAAACCGCGAGCCCGCGCACCTGGCCATCCGTCGGTGCCTGCCACAACTCACTGCCGGTCGCCGGGTCGAGCGCGACCACGCGGCTTTCCTCGCCGAGAAAAATCGCATTTGCCGTGAGCACCTCGGCATGAACGCGGGGGCGCGGCTTGCTCCACCGCAGCGTCACGGAATTGCCGTTCACATCCCACGCATCGCCCTTGCCATTTCCAAATGCGAACACGCGATCATTCGTCAGCAGCGCGCGCGTGCGTCCGAGCAGGCCAGCGGCGATCTGTCCGCGCCAGCGCTGCTCCTGCCACTCCAGCGCGGCGGATTTCATCGCAGCGGTGAGCGGCCATTCCTCCTTGCCCGTGCGCGCATGAAACGCGGCGAGGCTGTCCGCAAAATGATCCGGACTCTCGCCAAGCCGCGGCGGGACATCCGGCTGCCAGCCGACCGCGGTGACGAACACCGTGTTGCCAAAAACCGTTGCCCACGTGCCGCCCTTGTGTCCCACCTCCGAGCCCGCCGTGTAATGCACGAGGCGTCCCGTTTTCAAATCATAAGCCGCGGGCACGCCGCGCCCGGTCGGCACGAGCAGCGTGTCCTCCGTCGCCAGCAGCGCACCCTGCGGCGCGGGGCCGCCAAACGACGCCGACGGCACATGCGGATACTCGATGTATTCGTAGCAGCTCGTGTCGTTGCACCAGCGTTCGGCGCCGGTCGCCGCATCAAGGGCGAAAATGTAAACGCCTTCGCTCGGCCACATGCCCGCGGTGACATACACGATGCCGCCGCGCACGAGCACGCCACTGCGGCACGGCCAGCGCGAGGCGATGCGGCCATTGGCGAGCACCTGACTGCCATCCACGCCGAGGTGCCGCGCCCACAACTGCGCGCCCGTCGCCGCATCGAGACAGCGCGCCACGCCATCATCGCCCGCGAAATAGCAGCGCCCATTTTCGATCTGCGGCGCAAACCGCACCGGCCCGCCCGTCGTGAATTGCCAGCGCAGCGCACCGCTCGCCGCATCGAATGCACGCACCGTGTCATCCGCCGACGAAGGGAGAAAGACAGTGCCGCCCGCGACCACCGGCTGCGCTGCGTAATCGAAATCGAGCGGATTCAGCGAGCGCCCCGGCTCGCCCCACGCCGGTCTCGGCGGCTGGCCCTGCCACGTCCACGACTGCGCGAGCGGCAGCTTCACGCTCTCCGTCGTCACCGACGAACGTGCGGCATCGTGCTTGTATCCGGGCCAGTCGGCGGCGATGGCGGTGGAGGCGACAGCGAAAATGCAGAGGAGGCTTGGCGTGTTCATGGGGTCAGTAGCGGTCGGGTGAGAGGAGCTTGAGCGGGATGCCGGGTTCGTTTTCGGAGACGAGTTCCTCGACGATACGACCCGTGGCGGGGGCGAGGCTGAGGCCCATCATCGCATGGCCGGTGGCGCAGATGAGATTCCGCCAGCGCGCCGTGCGTCCGAGATACGGCAGTCCGTCCGGCGAGCACGGCCGCAGGCCGGCCCAGGGCTCGATGCCGGTGAAGTCTTCCTCGCAAAATTCCGGGTAGTATCGCGGGACCGAGCGGATGATGCCGCGCACGCGTCGCGGGTTGATCGTTTCGTTGAGCCCCGCGAGCTCCATCGTGCCGCCGACGCGCAGCGCGCCATCCATCGGCGTGACGGCGACGCGGGCCTCGGTAAAAATCGCACAGATGGATGGCAACTGCCGCGGCTGTTTCAACGTGAGAGTGTAGCCCTTGCCCGCCTGCATCGGCAGCCGCATGGCGAGCGTGCGCCCGAGCGTCGGCGACCACGCGCCGCCACAGATCACGAATTCATCGCCTGCAATTTCACCTTCGCGCGTCTGCGCGGCGGCGATGCGATCCGCGTCCGTGCGCCACGCGGTGACTTCGGTGCTCCAGCGAAAGTCCACGCCGAGCCGCGTGAGTTCGCGTTGCAGCACGGCGAGGTATCGTTCGGGCGGGAGGTGGCAGTCCTTTGGAAAATAGACGCTGCCCGCGATGTCCATCGTCACCGCCGGATCGAGCGCGGCGGTGGCGCGGGCGTCGAGCACCTGCGCTGGCACGCCGAGCGCGTTCGCCTTTGCGGCGGTGTGTGCTTCCTCGTCGAGCGTGTGCGCGGTCTTGCACAGCATCAGCAGGCCTTTTTGCACGAGGCCGAAATCGAGCCCACTCTCGGACTGCTCCACAAAGCACGCGCGGCTCAGCAGGCTCAGGTCGCGCAGGAGCGGTGCAGCCGCCGCGACACGCTTCGGAGTCGCCGCGCGCCAAAACTTCGCGGCCCATGCGAGCAGATCCCAGCTCAGTCGCGGCTGGATGTAAAATGGCGACTCGGGATTCCACATCCACTTCAAGCCGAGCGCAACCATGCCCGGCGCTGCGAGCGGGGTGAAGTGGCTCGGCACGATCATCCCCGCGTTGCCGAAGGAGCATCCGCCGCGCTTCTCCGGCTGCCGTTCGAGCAGCGTCACGCGATGCCCGCGACACGCGCACGCATACGCGACGGACAGTCCGATGACACCTCCGCCGACGATGACGACGTGCTTTTGCATGAACTAGGCAAGCAGCGGGAAGCCCCAGCAAAATGGGTCCAATTCGTCGAGCAGCAGAGTTGACTCCGCGGTGACCCACGCGCGCCCGGTGATGCTCGGGATAATCTCCTCGCCGCGCAATTCCACGCTGCCTTCGAAGACCGAGCCGAGGATGCTTTCCTGCCGCCACGTCACACCGCGCGCGAGTTTTCCATCGGCGAAAACGCACGCGAGTTTCGCGCTCGTGCCCGTGCCGCACGGCGAGCGGTCATACGCCTTGCCGGGGCAGAGGACGAAGCTGCGGCTCTCGTTCACCGGATCGGCGGGCGGGCCGAAAAGCTCGACGTGATCCACCTCGGGAAAACCGTTCGCATTCACCGCCAGCCGGATGCGCCACTCGACATCGGTGAGCCGTTCCACATTTGAAAACGCGAGCGACTGCCCGTGCTGTTCGACGAGGAAAAACCAATTGCCAGCCCACGCGACATCGCCGGTGATCTCGCCGAGTCCCGGCACCTCGACGGTGACCGCGCTCGCCTTGCGGAAGCTCGGCACATTTTCCACCGTCACGCGGCCGTCGTCGTGCAGCGTCGCCGCCACCACGCCCACCGATGTCTCGATGCGATGCACGCCCGCGCCGATGCGCCCGAGGTGCCGCAGCGTGGCGACGAGGCCGATGGTGCCGTGGCCGCACATGCCGAGCGCGCCGACGTTGTTGAAAAAAATCACGCCCGCCGCGCACGTCGCATCCACCGGCTCGCACAGCAGCGCGCCGACGAGCACATCGGAGCCGCGCGGTTCGGTGACGACGGCGCGACGGAAGGCGTCGTGCTTTTCGCAAAACGTGCGCTGCCGTTCCGCGAGGCTGCCGTGGCCGAGATCGGGACCGCCGCTGATCACGACGCGCGTCGGTTCGCCGCCGGTGTGGGAGTCAATGACTTGGATGCGTTGCATGGAAAGTGAGGATCAGTTCAGCCGCACGATGCGCTGCACGGGCACGCCTGCGCCGGTGGTGCTTTGCTCGATGAGTTTCGGAATGAGCGCGCCGCCTTTGGTGATGGTCGCGCGCACAGCATCCGGCGCCGCTTCGCCGCGGATGATGATGCGCCACGGAGCGGTGCCATCCGGCACGGGCACGCCATCGGGCGTTTTCGCCGCGGGCGCGAGGGTGAGTGCGTCCTCGGTGAACGTCGCCTTTCCGCCGCTGAAGAATCCGTCCTGCACTTGCACGAGCAGTTTCGAGACGGAAGCCCGCGCTGAGCCGGCATCGAACTCCAATTCCAAATCTCCCGCCGCGCACTGAAGGGTCACGCGCGGGCGTTCGGGCACCGCTTCATCCCGCCAGTGGAATCGCGGACGATTCGCAGCAAGCCCCGCGAGATGCGCGCGGTCGGCTGGCGCGCGATCCGCCGGCCTCGCGTAACGCCAGGGGATGTCACCGAAGACCTCGTCGCACAACGCGGCCACGCTGGCATCGTAAGCCTTCAGCTTCACGCGCGTGCTCACGTCGTTGTGCAGCGCATCGTTCGCCGCGTTGTTGTCGAACCACGCCTGCACCGCCTCGGCCCAATACTCCTGACGGTTCACCGCAGCATAGGTGCCTTTCCAAAGTCCCGCACCGATTGCCTTCTCATACGCGAGCTTCAGCCGTCCATCGAAAGTCGGGTCGAGCGTGTTCATTGCCATCTCATGGATCGCGTGTCCGAATTCATGAATGGCGATGATCTCCCGCGGATACGGATCGCCGGGAAACGAGAGCAAATTTTCCTCCGCCGCGCTCACCGCCAGGGCACTCGGAGTCGCACCCAGCCCGCGTGCGCGGCGATCCCAATAGACGCGCGGCGTGAGCTTCGAGTGCTCCGGGATGTCGGTCGTGTATTCATCGTGAGCCATCACCGCGAAGCGCACACCCGCCTTTCCGAGTGCCTGCAAAATGTCGGGCCGGCGCACGAGCATCTGCCGCACGATCCACGCGCACTCAGCCATCGCTGCATCGGACACGCGCGCCGAGCCGACGATCGGCAGCCCGCCGACATCGAGATGCTTCTGGTAAAACGGCGCGAGCCTGAACTGCTCACGCACCGCCGACGGCATCGGGCCGGGTTCGGCGGCCAGCGACGCGGATGCGAGTAAACACGCGACGACCATTCGGCTGATGAGAGCGCGCAGGATTGCCGCTGCGTGGCGCGCAGTCGCTGCGAGATCGAGCGTGCCGTGCCGATGCCTTTGTGCGGTGACGGCGGTGACGACGCCTTGTCCATGGAATTTCATCTGGCCCCGAAATTGCCCGAATGCGAAGGGTTCGTCTTGCCGGATTTGGCGACAGCGGCTGCGAAAACCGCCAAGCCCGCAAGAATCACAGGGGTTTCCCGCAGATTCGGAGAAGCCGCAGATTTGCCCGACAGCATCCGCGCTTTCTCTGAATCCGCGGGAAAGCACTTCTGTGGCGTCGCGTCCGGTGGCTGCGATTCTTGCGGGCAAGCCCAAGCCGCTGGCAAAAGTGTTTTTGGCCGCCCATCCCGGCCACGACAACAGCGGGTTCCGACTGGACGACTTCTTCGTCATCCTGCGCGATGACGGTGCGACGTTGCGCGTGGTGGCAAACGCCGTGCGCTGGATGGGTGCGAAGTGAGCATTGCTTCCACGGAGGTGCGTCGCAAATCGTACCGACGAACCCCTCATGGCCGACATGTTGAAGCAAGCCAGCAAGAAGAACTTCGCGATGCGCGAGATCATCATCGCCCTCGTCACCAGCCGGGAATTTGGGCGGAAAGAGGGGCGGGAGGGTGCCGAGGAATCCTGCCGCGCTGAAAATTTTTTGTCAGGAGTCGGGCGTTCGTTCGTGTGAGCTTGGAATAGGCTCGTTGTCATGACTCAGGAATCCTTGCTCAAAACTCTGCTCGATGCGCGGCTGCGGCTGTGCGCGGGGCTGTGGCCGGTGGTGCGGGATACGCATGCGGTGGAGGATATTTTCCAGGTCACGCTGCTGCGCGCGGTGGGCGAGGCGCCGAATCTGCGGGACGCGGACCATGCGCTGGCCTGGGCGCGCGTGACGGCGCGGAATCTGGCGATCGATCACCTGCGCAAGCACTCGGGGCGCATGGTGACGCTGGATGCGGCGACGCTCGATTTGCTGGAGGCGGAGCTGGACCAGCGCGGGGACGAGATGCTGGCGGCGCGCATGGATGCGCTGAAGCGCTGCGTGGAGAAGCTGCCGGAGCGCTCGCGCCGGCTGGTGGATCTTCGCTATCATGAGAATCGCGGCGGTCAGGAGGTCGCCGACACCATGCGCATGGCTCTCGATGCCATGTATCAGGCGATGCGCCGCGTGCATCTCGCGCTGCGGGAATGTGTGAAGCGCCAGTTGGAACAGGCATGAATGACCAGCCGATGAAACCCGCCCCACAGGACACGCTGGATTTGCTGCTTCGCCATCTCGGTGGCGATGGCACGGAAGCGGAGGCGGCTGAGCTTTCGCGGCGGCTGAAAAGTGACGCGGCCGCGCGGGCGGAGTTGTGCGAGCTGGCGCTGGAGGCGTTCGCGGTGGCGGAACAATCGGCGAGTGCGGTGATCGTGGGAATCGGTCTGCCGGTGACGGCGCTAAGCCCGCGGACGGTCCGGCGACGCTGGCTGCTGCCGCTCGCGGCGGCGGCTGTTTTTGTCGCGATGCTCGGCGTGGCGGCGCTGTGGCTGGGGTTTGGTCGGGCGAAGGCGGCGGCTCCGTTTGCCACGCTGATGGCGACGACGAATGCGCGCTGGGCGGACCCAAATGTGGAGCTGGCGCTGAACAGCGGGGCGAATATCACGAACGCGCTGCGGCTGGAATCGGGGCGTGCGGAGTTCCGCACCCTGGACGGCGCGACGGTGCTGCTCGATGGGCCGGCGACGGTGCGGTTTGCTGAGCGGAAGCTGGTGCTCGTGGAGGAAGGCCGTGTCTTTTGCCAGTGCCCGACGCCGGAGTCCCGTCTCTCGGTGGTGACGCCGCAGACGAAGGTGGTGGACCTCGGGACAGAGTTCACGGTGGAGGCGCGCGCGGATGAAAGCACGCGCGTGTCGGTGCTGAGCGGGAAGGTGCGGGTGATGACGCTGAATGCGGGCGTGCTCTCCGCGGGCGAGGTGGTGGATGTGAAGCGCGATGCGGTGGTGCGGCTGAAGCCGCTGACGGCGGAGGAAATCGCCGCGCTGATGCCCAAGGACATTCCAGCGCCGACGGGCCGCGATGAGGCGGGACGGAACAGGCTCCTGGATTCCGGTTTTGAAAAACCGTTGCCGTCGGCGCTGTGGCGCGGCACGGATGATTGTCTCGAACACGCGGCGGCGCTCGGGCGCTCGGGGAATGCGGTGCGCATTCGCGCGGGGGGCAGGCATTATCCGCTCGTGAAGCAGCACGTGGAATCGGGCGACATCGGGGGCAGGGTGGTGCAGGCGTCCGTGTGGGCGATGTCGCCTGCGGACGATCCGCTTTTGCCGCGCCAGTTCGCCGTGCTGAAGCTGGCGTTTCTCAATGCCGAAGGGCGTGAGTTTGCCTGCTCGACACGGCATTTCCTGCATGATGGCCATCCGCCCGCGGCCTATGTGGCGGCGCAGCTCGCGGCGCAGGCTCCGCAGGGCACGCGCTCCGTCGAGGTGCAACTGATGCTCGGCGCGGGCAGCATGAAGGCGGGCAGCGTGTGCTTCGACGATGCCGCGCTTACCATCGCTGCGGACGCCGCCGATGCTGCCCGATGATGGCGGCGCATTCCTCTCACTTCGCCAATTTTTTCCAACATCCACCTCATCCCATGAACCACCCACTCCTCCGCTCCGACGAACTCACCCGCCGCCGCTTCATCGCCCGCACCGCCAGCTCGCTGCTCGGCGTCGGGTTGATGCCGAATTTTCTCTCCCGCAATGCGCTCGCTGCGGCGGCTGCGAAAGGCGGCACGGCGAAGAATGTGATCTACCTCTACATGGACGGCGGCATGAGCCACGTGGACACGCTCGATCCGAAGCAGGGCGCCGTGATGGGGCCGACGAAGACGATCAAGACGAGCGCGGATGGCATCGTGCTCGGCGAGTATTTGCCGCGCACGGCGAAGCAGATGCATCACGGCACCGTGGTCCGTTCGCTCACCTCCACGCAGGGCGCGCACGAGCAGGGAAACTACATGATGCACACGAGCTACCAGCTTCGCGGCACGATCAATCATCCCTCGATGGGCGCGTGGCTGCAGCACTTCCGCGGCGCGGGAAATCCCACGCTGCCGGGCTCGGTCTATGTCGGCGGCGCGAGCCGTCATCCCGGCGCGGGATTCTTCTCGCCGGAACTCGCGCCGCTCTTCGTGAACAACCCCGAGAACGGGCTGAAGGACATCGAGCCGCAGAAAGGCATCAGCAAGGACGAGCACGCCGCGCGCATGAAGCTCGCCAGCGATCTTGACGCGGATTTTGTGCGCACCTTCGGCAAGCAGCGCAACGTCGCCGCGCACTCGGGCGCCTACGATGGCGCGTATCGCATGATGGCGAGTGCGGACATCGCCGCCTTTGATCTCACACAGGAAAAAGACGCGCTGCGCGAAGACTATGGCCGCGATCCGTTCGGGCAGGGCTGCCTGCTCGCGCGCCGGCTGGTGGAAAGGAAGGTGCGCTTCATCGAGGTCAGCCTGCACGGCTGGGATACGCACTCGGGCAATTTCACCGCGACGCCCGACCTGTGCGACAAGCTCGACCGCGGACTCGCCGCGCTCGTGAACGACCTGAACCAGCGCGGCATGTTGAAGGACACGCTCGTGGTGCTGGCGACCGAGTTCGGACGCTCGCCGAAGATCAACGCCGCCATCGGACGCGACCATTACCCGAAGGCGTTTTCCGCCGCGCTGTTCGGCGGCGGTGTGAAAGGCGGCTCGGTGTTTGGCGCGACGAATAAGACAGCCGAGGAAGTGGACAATGACGAAATCACGATCCCGGATTTCAACGCCACCATCGGCTACGCGCTCGGCCTGCCGCTGGATGAAACCGTGCTGTCGCCAAGCATGCGGCCTTTCAAAATCGCGGACAAGGGCAAGCCGCTCACTTCCATTTTTGCCTAAGTCGGCACACGCAGGTTCCACTTACTCATTCGCGCCATGAAAATATTCCACATCGTCGCGTTGTTCCTCGGCGTCGTCGCCACGCAGACGAACCTCCGCGCCGGCATTACACAGCAGCAGAGCCAGCAGGCCGCCGCGCACATTGACTCGCTGCTCTCCGCTCACTGGAAGACGGCGAAGGTCACCGGCAACGCCCCCGCCAGTGATGAAGTCTTCCTGCGGCGCATCTATCTCGATCTCGCCGGGCGCATCCCGACTGCAGCGGAGGCGAGCGCATTTCTCGAATCGAAGCAGCCTGACAAGCGAGCCACTTTGATCAACGACTTGCTCGCGCGCGAAAGCTACGTGTCGCACTTCTACAACTTCTGGTCGGACATCCTGCGGCAGAAGTCGCGCTTCGTGAATACGGCGAACGTCGTGCCTGCGGCGTATGAGAGATTCATCAAGGAGAGCCTGCGCGCCAACAAGCCCTACGACCAGTTCGTGCGCGAGATGCTCGCGGCGAAAGGTTATGCGTGGGACAATGGCGCGATCGGCTATTACGCCCGCGATCCCGAGATGCCGCTGGATAACATGGCCATCACGTCGCGCATCTTCCTCGGCACGCGCATCGAGTGCGCGCAGTGCCACGACCATCCGTTCGATAAGTGGAAGCAGACGGAGTTCTACCACCTCGCCGCCTACACCTACGGCAACAAGCCGGTGAGCGAGGCGCTCGGCGGCGTGCGCGATGCGTTCAAGGCGCGGGAGCAGGTCATCCTCGATGATTTCAAGAAGGAGAAGGCAGCGTCCAAGGACGGCGGCAAGGCGGCGGAGCAGCGCAAGAAGGAGCGCCTCGACGCGATGCAGTTTCGCACGGTGCTCGGCATCATCCGGCACGGCATCGGCCAGCTCCTCAGTCCCATCGCGATGGAGCGCAAACAGGATGCGATGCTGAAGCTGCCGTCCGACTTTCACCAGAGCGACGGCAAGCCGGGCGATGTCATGACGCCGCGGCCGATGTTTGGCAAAGCCGCGGAGCCTAGTCCCAACGAAGATCGCGCGGAGGTCTTCGCGCGTTGGGTGACGTCATCGGAGAATCCGACCTTCACGAAAGTGATCGTGAACCGGCTGTGGAAATCGATGCTCGGCGTAGCGCTCATCGAGCCGCTCGATGAATTGCGCGACGACACGAAGGCGATGGTGCCCGAGGTCGAGGCGTATCTCGAGAAGCTGATGGTCGCCCTGCACTACGACATGCGCGCCTTCCTCTCGGTCATCGCGAACACGCGCGCCTACCAGTCTGCGGTGTCGTCCGAGGAGTTCTCGCGTGAGAGCGTCTGGCACTTTCAGGGACCAACGCTGCGTCGCATGACGGCGGAGCAGATTTGGGATTCCATCGTCGCCCTCGCGAACCACGAGCCAGACGCGCGCGACCTCGCCCGCGAGGCGAGCGAAGAGCGGCGCATCGCCATTTCGCACATGGTGTGCGACACGTATCTGAATTACGAGGGCACGAAGATCGTGGACCTCGGCTATGCGAGCCTCGCGAGCGAGAACGCAATTCTGGCGAAGGAAAAGGTCGCGCATGAGGCGGAGATTCAGGCGAAGCGCAGTGGCGACAAGGCGCGCGAGACCGAACTGCGCCGCGAGATTGGCCAGTATCAGCGCGAGCGCCACGAAGCCTATGTGCACGATTTTCTCAACCCGATGCTGGTGAATCTCGCGCAGAAAAAGGCGGGGCCGAATGCGAAAATCACCGTGGACGAGACCTACAAGATGAACCCAAACCCGGCTATCTTTGCCATCGAGACCTGGCGCAAGATGCACGTCCCCGGCTACGGCCCCGCGCCGAAGACGCCCGCGCAAATCGAAGCCGAAGCGCAGGCGGAAAAGCAGCGCCTCGCCCAGCTTGCCACCAAGCTCGGCTACTCCGCGAAGGAGTGCGCCGCCTTTGTCACCTACTGCGAAAAAGCGCGCGGAGAATGGATGCGCGCGAGCGAACTCGAAAGCCCCGCCCCGCGCGGACACTTCCTGCGCACCATGGGCCAGAGCGACCGCGACTTCGTGGAGAATGCGAACCCCAACGCGTCCATCCCTCAAGCCCTGGCTCTGATGAACGGCGACCTCATCTCGCCAAAAGGACTGCTATCCCCGTTCTCGCCGCTCATGCACTTCATCAGCCAGGCCAGCACGCCCGATGCACAAGCGGACGCCATCTATCTCGCGCTGCTGTCGCGCAAACCCACGCCCGCGGAGAAGGCCGCATGGTCAAGCGCAAACAAAGGTAACACCTCGCCCGACGCCCTCATCTACGCGCTGCTGAACACGAAGCAGTTCATCTTCATCCAATGAACCCCACTTCGAGACTCTGTTTGTTATTCCTCGCCGCGATGTCGCTCGCTTCGCTTCACGCTGAAGAGCCACGTCCGTGGGCGTTCTTCAAAGGCGCGCAGGGACCGGGGACTGGCAAGAGCATCGTCTTCATCACGGGAGACGATGAATACAAGTCCGAGGAATCCATGCCGATGATGGCGCATATCCTGGCTGAGCGGCATGGCTTCGACTGCACCGTGCTCTTTGCCATCAACAAGGAAACCGGCGTGATCGACACGAATCAAAAGGACAACATCCCCGGCCTGGAGGCGCTGGGTGCCGCGGACCTAATGGTGATGTTCACACGCTTCCGCGCGCTGCCCGATGAGCAGATGAAGTGCATTGATGACTACCTTCAGTCCGGCAAACCCATCATCGGCCTGCGCACTGCGACGCATGCATTCAGCTTTCCGAAGGACAGCACGAGCAAGTATCTGAGCTACCACTTCAATGAGCCCACCGGCGGCTTTGGGAGACAGGTGCTCGGCCAGACGTGGGTTAATCATTGGGGCAATCACGGCAGGCAAAGCACGCGCGGGATCTTCGCACCTCATGCTGACACGCATCCCATCCTGCGCGGTATCGTCAGCGGTGAAATCTGGGGTCCTACCGATGTCTATGAGGCCACGCTGCCGCTGCCCGAAGGCTGCACGCCCCTGCTCCTGGGCCAGGTGCTGCAAGGCATGAAGCCCGCAGATGCCCCCGTCGAAGGCGAGCAGATGAACGGCAAATGGAAGAAGATGGTGCAGGTGAACGACCCCATGATGCCCATCGCCTGGACTTATCAACGACCCATCGGAGCCAGAGGCCGCGTCTTCACCAGCACCATCGGCGGCGCGATGGCTGGTGGCAGCGATTTTGCGAATGAAGCCATGCGCCGCATGTTGGTGAACGCCTGCTATTGGACGCTGGGGCTTGAAGAGCGGATTCCAGAAAAAGCCGACGTTGCGCCAGTGAAGGCAACAAATCCATTCCACCGTGGTGTGAAGCCCTCGGATGCGCGGCGATAGTTGCACGGCAGGAAAAGTTGCCGCTGCGTCCGCCTTGGGGCATGAAAGCCTGCCCATCACAAGTTACCCCTTTCTAACCATGACTCGAATCAACTGCCTGCTCCTCACTCTTGCCGTTTCAGCCGCATCAGCGGCGGATGCCCCGAAATCAAAACCGGAAAGGCCGGTGAAAAAATACGAGGCAACGGTGAACTCGCGAGACGCCAAGAACGCGCCGAGCGGCAAGCCTTTGCCTCCCGAAGATCCCACGCTTTCGCAATTCAGCATTGACGAAAAATCCGCGCCACTTCCTGCGGTCACCGGGGCTGTCGCCACGACGCTGCCATTGGAGTTGAAGCAGGGCGATCACGTCGTGTTCATCGGCAACACGCTCTTTGATCGCGGCGCGCAGTTCCCGCATTTTGAGGCGATGCTTCAGGCGGCGAATGCGGACAAATCGCTCGTCATTCGCACGCTCGCGTGGGCCGCCGATGAAGTCGATCTCATGCCGCGCCCGGCGAACTTCGGCACACTCAATCAGCACCTCACCGTGCAGAAGGCGGATGTCATCTTCGCGGCGTTCGGCTTCAATGAGTCCTTCGGCGGCGCGGAGAAGCTGCCGTCATTCAAGCTGCGGCTCGCCGCGCTGCTGCAAGAACTGAAGACGCACGCCTACAACGGCAATTCTGCGCCGCGCATCGTGCTCGTATCGCCGACGGCAAATGAAAACGTGAAGGGCATCCTCGCGGCGGACCTGAACAACAAACGGCTCGCAGCTTACACGAAGGCGATGGCCGAGGTCGCGGCCGAGCAGAAGGTGGGATTCGCGAATGTGTTCAATGACGCGCCTGCCGCTAAGTTGAGCATCACTTTCGATGGAGTGCATTTCGAGGACGAAGGTTATGCAGTCTTTGGCGAGGCATTGTTTCGCGAGACGTTCGGCACGACTGCTCCAAAACCAGACAAAGCACTCCTCGCCGCCATTGCCGACAAGAACACGCAGTTCTTCCGCCGCTACCGTCCGCTAAACGCTTTCTACTACACCGGCGACCGCAACAAGGACTATGGCTACCTCGACTTCCTGCCTGCGATGCGCAGTTTCGATGTGATGGTGAGCAATCGCGATGCACACATCTGGAGTCTCGCCAAGGGCCAGGCGAAGCCCATGGACGACAGCAACGTTCCTCCGATGCCGGAGACGAAGGAAAGCAAAGGCGCGAACGAGTGGATGACACCCGCGAACGAACTCGCCGCGTTCAAAATCGATCCGCGCTTCGAAGTGACTCTCTTCGCGAGCGAGGAGATGTTTCCTGAACTCGCAAACCCTATTCAGCTTCGCTTCGACACACGCGGCCGTTTGTGGGTCAGCACCTCGCAGGCTTATCCGCATCTGTATCCGGGGCAGGAGCCTAATGATCGCATTCTTATCCTCGAAGACACCGATGGTGATGGCAAAGCCGACAAATGCACGGTGTGGGCCGACAAGCTGCACATCCCGCTCGCCTTCGAGTTCGGCGACGGAGGCGTGTATGTCTCCGACGAGCCGCATCTCACCTTCCTCAAAGACACCGACGGCGATGGCAAGGCGGACTTCCGCCGCCAAATCTTCACCGGCTTCGGCACCGAGGACTCGCATCATGCCCTGCACGATCTCGTCTGGACACCGGATGGCGATCTCATCTTCCGCGACTCCATCTTCCTGCATTCCCAAATCGAAACCGCCTATGGCCCGCAGCGCTTGGATAACTCCGGCTGGTTCCGCCTGCGCACCGACACGATGCGGCTCACCACCTTCGGCAGTTACGCGAGCACAAATCCATGGGGCGTGACCTTTGATGACTGGGGACATCACGTCGCCAGCCATCCCATTTTTGCCAGCGCCTTCCACGCGACGAATCCGCCCTATCCCGAGCAGCATCCCGGCGCGGGCACGATGCCCGCCTACTCCGGCGTGTGCGGACAGGAGTTTGTTGATTTCGATTTCTATCCCGAGGAACTGCGCGGCGGTTTCATCAAGGCGCGCTACAAGCCGACGAACAACATCGAGATGCACCAATGGATCGAGAAGGACGACCACTTTGAGGAGAAGAAGATCGGCGACATCATCTTCTCCACCAATCTCAGCTTCATCCCCACCGATGTGAAGGTCGGACCGCGCGGCGACTTCTACATCTGCGACTGGTATAACCCCATCAAAGGTCACGCGCAGTATTCGCTGCGTGATCCGCGGCGCATGAAAACCAGCGGCCGCATCTGGCGCATCGTGCCAAAGGGCGTGACACTCGCCACGCCGCCAGTCATCGCCGGAGCACCGATCAACGACTTGCTCGAAGTGCTAAAAAGCCCGCACTACCGCTGGCGCTATCAGGCCAAGCGAGAACTGCACGACCGCGACGCGAATGAAGTCAAAGCCGCGCTTGATGCGTGGGTCGCGAAGCTTGATCCAAAGGACGCGCGTTATCGTCATCATCAAATGGAAGCACTGTGGACCTACCGCACCATCAGCAGCGAGAATCAGCCGTTGCTCAAAGAGGTGCTCAACTGCGACGACCATCTCGCGCGTGCCGCGGCGACGCAGCAGCTCCGCCACAGCGCCCTGCCCGATGCCATCGCGCAACTCACGAAACGCGCCAACGACGACAACCAGCTCGTCCGCCTCGAAGCCGCCATCGCCGGCAGCTACATCGGCACCAAGCCCGCGCTCGATGCCATCACCAGTATCATCGGCCAGCCGATGGGGGATCATTTGCAATACGCCGTGCGCACCGCGCTCGGCTCCGAGGCGCTCTCGCAGCATTGGAAGGGTGGCGATTATCCGAAACTCACCGCCTTCGTCGCCAGCTTCGAGCAAGCGCACAAACTCGGCTACCTCGAGCGCCCCCGCACCAGGGACGAAACCGACTTCGACAAGCAACCCGGCATCGCCAGGATCGCGATCGCCACCGTGAAGGAGCGGATGCTCTTCAACGTCACCGAATTCAGCGTGAAGCCCGGCCAGCCCGTGAGTCTCGCATTTTCCAATCCCGACGCCATGGCGCATAACCTCGTCATCTGCAAACCCGGCAGCGCCGAGGAGATCGGCATGGCTGGCAATGAAATGGCGAAGGATCCCGACGGCATGAAGAAGGACTACATTCCGCCGACTGACAAAATCCTCTGGCACACCAAGCTCATCAATCCGAACACCGCCGAAACCCTGCGCTTTACCGCACCGAGTTCACCCGGCGACTACCCGTATCTCTGCACCTTCCCCGGCCACTGGGTCATCATGCGCGGAGTGATGCATGTGAAGTAACCCCTCTCGCGAACGCCCGCTGACGTCCATGAATCCAATCGCCAACGCATCGCGCCGTGTTGGACATGCCCTTCACGCATTTCCTCATCTGGGCCTGCCCCTCCACCACGCATGGCAGCGCTGGCACTTTTTAGCCGGACGAGAGCGATGTGGAGTATCGCGAGATCTATGATTTCACTCGTCACCCGCCACAGACTTACGACGGCAGCGGCATGATGGAGAGGCAGAGTGACAGACCAATAGTCGAAGGGGCACTGGCCTTCCGTTTCACAGACTACTCATGTCCGTGTCCGGAATGTTTCAGACATTTTGCCCATCATGATTTCATTTCACAGTGCCCATGAGTCGCCGGATGGGGCGTGAGCAGAGCCACAGGAGCACGCCCGCACTGCCGGTGGTCAGGACGACCTGGAGAAATCGCGACGGCATCGCGGCGGTCTCATCGCCCGTGACCTTCCCGGCGATCAAGCCCGCGAGCACATTGCCCAGCGCGGTGCCGAGGAACCACACGCCCATCGTCTGTCCGGCGAGTCGCGCGGGTGCGAGTTTCGTCACGGCGCTGAGGCCGACGGGGCTGAGGAAAAGTTCGCCGATGGTGTGCAGCAGATAGACGGTGATGAGCCACGACGGCCACACCGGGCCGGTGGCGAGCGCGCGTTTCGCCGCCCATGCGGCGACTCCGAAACCTGCCGCGAGCAACAGCAGGCCCCACGCGAGCTTCACCGGCAGCGACGGTGCGCGCCCGCGCCGCGCGAGGGCGAGCCAGAGCGCCGCGACCATCGGCGCGAGCACGATGACGAAGAGCGCGCCCAGGCTTTGGAACCAGCCTGCGGGGATTTCCCATCCCGCGATCGTGCGGATGGTGAAGCGCTCCGCGAAGAGATTGAATGACGAGCCGACCTGCTCGAATCCCGCCCAGAAAACCGCGGAGGCGAGGAACAGGATCGCGATGACGGCAAGGTGCTTCTTTTCCTCCGCAAGAAGGCCCGCACCGAAAAACGCCCACGCAAAGTAAAGGACCGCGATCGTCACGATGGCGACCGCCGTGCGCGACGCCAGCCATGCCGGATCGATCGTCACCACGCCTGCCAGGCACAGCGCCGTGAAGACCGCGAGCGCGAGAATCGCCGCGCCGAAAATACGCCAATCGCGCCGCAACGCCGCTGGCGGATGCGCCGCGCGCTCACCCGCACTGGCGAGATGCCGCCTCGTGAGCCGGAATTGCACGAGCCCGAAAAGCATCCCCACCGCCGCCGCACTGAATCCCCAGCGCCAGCCGACATGCTCCCCGAGCCCGCTGCAAACGAGCGGCCCGATGAACGCGCCGAGATTCACGCCCATGTAAAACAGCGTGAAACCCGCATCCCGCCGCGCGCCGCCCTCGGGATAAAGCTGCCCAACGAGGGCGCTCATGTTCGATTTCAACAGCCCCGAGCCGAGCGCGACGAGCAGCAGCCCCGCGTAAAAACTCCGCGGCCCGCCAAAGCCCAGCACGACGTGGCCCACCGCGATGACGATGCCGCCCCACCACACACCGCCGCGCGCACCGAGCAGCCGGTCGCCGATCCACCCGCCCGGCAACGCCGCGAGATACACCGCCGCCGTGTAGAGACCGTAGATCGCAGTCGCCGTCCTGTCATCGAGCCCCATCCCGCCATGCCCCACCGCATCCACCATGAAGAGCACCAGCAGCGCCCTCATGCCGTAGTAGCTCATGCGCTCCCACATCTCGGTGAAGAAAAGCGTGTAGATGCCGCGCGGATGCGCGCCGCTGGAATGGGAACTCGCCGCCGTGCTCATGGTCCGGATTTCGTGAGCGTGAAGCGGTCAATCTCCTCACCGTTCGCGTCGAGCGCGCGGAATTGCAGGCGCTCCGGCGTCAGATCGACGAGGGAAAACGAATGGCGGTCGGCAACAAACTTCGCCGTGAACGGCACCCAGTTTCCCGGATTCTTCTCCTGAAAATACGCGGCGTTCTTTTGCAGGTCACCCTTGTAGAGCGTGCCGCCGCCGCCGCCGGTGACGATGTGGATGACGCCGTTCGCCTTGGTATTGCCCGCGCCGTCGAACGCAGTGTCGAGCTTGAACTCGCCGTTCACGTAGCCGCCCGGCAGACGCTTCGGCGACGCCGGCGTGAAGCGGAGCGGCACGCTGCGCTGGTAGTTGTGGACGTGCCCCGCGAACACGATGTCCACGCCGCAGCTCTCGAACAACGGCGCGAGCAGCCGCATTTTCTGCTCGGAGTAATGCTCGCGCGCGCTGTGGAAAAGCGGCGCATGCACGCAGACAAATTTCCACGGCGCCTTGCTGCCGCGCAGGTCGCGCTCGATCCACGCGCGCATCTTCGGATCGTCGAGATTCGCGTAGCCGCTGTTGTCGAGGACGAGAAAATGCCCGGGGCCGTTGTCGAAGGAATAAGCCCCGAGCGCCGGATAGGCCGTGCCGACGGCCGCGCGAAACGCCGCCGCCTCCGGGCCTTTTCCGATCGGCGTGTTCCAGACGCCCTCGCCCGGACCGTTCAGCGGCGCGTTGAAAAAGTGATACGCGCCGAGCACGTCGGGAGTCTCGATGAGGTTGTGCGTATCCACGTCGTGATTGCCGAGCACGGCGTAAAACGGCACGGACGCCATGAGCGGCGCGCCCGTGCTGGCACTCGCGGCCGGCGGCTGGTCATACGTGCTCCAGAAATGGTGCATATACTGGCTCACGCGCCCGGTCGGATAGACGATGTCGCCGAGCACCACGAGGAACTGCGGTTGCGCGCGGCTGATTTGAAAAGCGACGGCGTTCTGCTGCGGCTTGCCGTTCGCGAGATCACCGACCATGACGAAACGGATCGGCTTTGATGCAGTCGCACGCGTCGGAAACAAAGCCTCCCGGACGACCTTCGTCCCGAGCTTCACGCGGTAGCTGATCGTGCTGTCGAATGGCAGGTCCGCGAGCGTCGCGGTGTATTTGAAATAGTGCTGCGGGGCCTCGGGGATCGCAGCCGCGTATTCATCGGGCTCCTTTTTTTCCGTCGCCGGCTTCGCCTGCGGTTTTGGTTTCGCCGGCGCAAAATCGAGCTGCACACGCTCCGGCATGGCAGTCCGCGGCGGCTGGCCTTTTGCGCCAAACTCCACGGTGAAATCACCCGGCGTCTGATCCGTGAGCCAGACCAGTGTTTTCACGTCAGCGCCTATGAGCGACGATCCGTTGCCCGGCTGCACGTAGGGCTGCACGAGGATTGTCTGCGCTGACAAACGCGCCGCGAACGCGAGTGCGAGGAATGAGATGGCTGTGGATTTCATGGTGTGGATGCGGGACCGATTTGGTTCATCGTTTCGTTCCCGTGGGTGCGGCGGGCTTTGCATCCGCGCGGATTTCCTCCTCGGTGCGCGCGTAGTCGCTCACTTGCAGCCGCGCGAGCGAGCCGGAGAATCCGTTCATCGCTCCGAGCGCGGTATTCCATGCCGCGCCGATGTGCATGGGCTGGCCGCCGAGCGTATCGAGCGTGAAAAAGCCGCGCTCCTTGAGCAATTGCCCGTCCCGATAAACCCGGAATGCGCCACGATAGCCGCCCGTGTAAACGAAGGCGATGTGCTGCCAGTCCGTGGCGGGAACGGCGGCATCGGTCCAGCCGACATGCCGGCTCGTCGGCCCGCTGGAAAAAAATCCCGCGCGCAATTCGCGGCCCGTCTCACGTGCGGCGCCGAAGTTGAAATTCGCCGCGCGCCCGACGGCGTCGTGCGGATACGCCTTCATCGCGACAGATGGTGCGAGCGAGAGGAAGGTTTCCACGTCGGCGAGTTTGGGGTTGAGAATCCATGCCTCGACGGTGAACGGATGATCCCCGGTGAGGGAGGTCGGCGTGGAAATATCGGAGCGGAGAAAATTTTTCTGCCCGTCGAATGTGACCGCGGGACGGCCATTCACAATCTCCGAGCGGGGCGCCGCGGCGGTCTCGGCTTCCGGCGCGAATTCGCCTCCGAGGCTGCCGAGATTCGGCCATCCGGCGAGCGGTCCCGGCGCAAGCTCGCGCGCATCGAGGCGCACGAGCCAGTTCAGCCGGACCGCGCTGGCAGGCGTGCCCTGCGCAAGGCGGGCAATGTCGGCATCGGTCGCCACGGTGTCGGCGATCGCCACCTCGGAGAGCAGTCCGTGAAAGGACGCGTCCGGGAGTCGGCCCGTGCGCGCGCCCCCGAGGCAGAGCAACTCGCCGGGCTTGATGGCGAGCGTGACGGTTTCCTCGCGGTTAAGTTTTCCATCCACGAAAATGCGCAGCGTTTTCGCCGCGGCATCGTGCGTCCACGCGATGTGCCGCCAGCCGTCTGGCAGCGGTGCGTTGTGCCGGAACGAATCGTTCTCCGTGTGCGATCCCTTGAAACCGAACTCGATTTTCGGGCCGCCGACGAAAGCGCCCCTGGCCACGTGACTGCCCCAGCAGAACTCGGCGCGCTCCGCCGGACGACGCCCCCACGAGAGCATCGTCTGCTCGCGCTCGAGCCCGCGCGTATCCGCGTAATGGCTCCAGATCGAAACGGTGAACGGGCCGCCGCCGAGCAGCGACGCCGGCGCGGGCTGCGATGAGACGAGTGACTTGCGACCGGAGAAATCCACGCCGTTGCGACCGGCGATGTTTGCGACGGCCGGCTTCCAATTCTCGCGCTCGGTGCCCGGCGTGAAGACGGCGCGCGCCGCGCCTTTGCTGGTCCACGATTTCAGCGGCCCCGCCGCAAGATCGGCGGCGTCGAGATCGAGCACGAGTCCCTGGCCGCAGACAAAGCTCCAGACCGGGCCGCGCAATTGCGGCTGGCCTTTTGCGTCGAGCAAATCCACCCGCCAGTGGTAGCGCGTGCCGGGTTGGAGACGCGGCCGGAATTCGCCCGGTGTCTTCGCGCCTTGATACGCGGCGCTCTTGCGGTCGGCGGCGGCGATCGTCGCCGCATCGGTGGCCAGGTAAACATCGCATCGCGCTGTCTTCTCCGAGAGTCCCGGTTGCCAGTTCAACGCGGGCTGACGCGCGCCCACGACCTCGGCGTCCTGCGACGGCTCGGGCAGGCGTGGACGGAGGATCGCACTCTGCCGGATGTTCGCGGTGAGCTGCGCCGGTTGCAGAATCCCCTCGTGAATCCGGAACTGCGCGAGGTGTCCGCGAAAGCCCTCGCCCACGATCAGCCGCTCCGACGATCCTGCGCCGCGGGCGGCCTGTGCGCCGGACAGCCGCACCCCGTTGATGAAAATCGCAGGCACGCCTTTTTCAAAAACCATCGAGACATGCTGCCACGTGCCGGGCCGCAGGACCTTCGCGGGGAGTGACCAAGCGCCCCACTGGAAGACGTTCCCGGCCGGAGCGCCGGGTTCCGGAAAAATCCACATCTCGACCGTGCCGCTCATGGGAGCGGCGGCGGCGAACGAACTGATGATGCGGCTGCGACCATCGAAGCTGACCGCCTGCACGCCTCGCGCGATGCCTGCTCGCGGCTGGCTCGCGCCGGGCGTGCGCGCATCGTTGTGCAGGCGGCCTGCGAGCGTGCCAAGATTCACCCAACTGCGAAGCCACGGTTTGCCGAGGCTCGCGGGATAGAGTGGCCACACGTCGTCGTCGTTCACCGGGCCGAGGATGTTCGCATCGAGATTCACGAGGAGGCGCCCTGCGACGTTCGATGTTTCGCCGAGGTATGCGGGCGATTCCTTTTTCCAAATGGCCGCGACTTGCAAGGGATGCAGGTCGTAGTCGTGCAGACGCAGATGCGCGATGCCGCCGGCAAATCCCCGCCCGGCGGTCACGCCCGCGTTTGGCGGCAACGCGAGTTTGAGGTGGGCAGTGCTGTCGAGTGTGCCATCCACGTAGATTCGCAATTCGCCGGGGCCGTCGGATGCGCCGCCGCCGGTGAAGACCCACGCGAGGTGATGCCAGCGGCCTGGCTCCGGTTTGTGCGTCCACTTCGCGCCGATGCCGCCGGGGAACACGCACGCCTGATCGCTCGCGCCCCACGTCAGCTTCGCGCCGGGCGCGGCGGCCGTGCCCCATTCGATCAGCGTCTCGTCGCCTGCCGCCGCCTTTTCGCGGAAAACCCAGAGGTCCGCCGACCACGCGCGGTTGCCGTCGAGCGCGTCCCAAGTGGACTTGTCCCACGCGAGCGTGTCCGCGCCGGCAAACGCCACCGCCGATACGCCGCCGACGGTGCGCAATGCGGGCCGTCCGCTGCCCGGCGTGAAGCGTCCGGTCGTTTGCTTGTAAAAGCGCCAGCCGAAGTCCGGCCGGAAATACTCGATGCCGCCGCGATTGGCCCACGCGGTGACGCCGCCGCCCGCATCGGTCGTCAGTCCGCCGGAGGGATGCAGGTCGATCAACAAATCACCTGGCCACCACGCAGAGAAAAGTTCGTGAGCGCGCGGATCGTTTTGCCGAAGAACTTCGCGCGGACGGATCGCGCCCTCGTCCTGTGTCATGTCGTTCACCCACCACGAGGCGCACACCGCCACATGCTCCCACATGTTCGCGCCGCCGTAGTCACCCATCCACCGGCGCTCATGTCGCGCGGTGTTGAAGATTTCGCCAAGCCGATGGCGGAAGTCTGGCTCCACCTGCTCGGCGCCCTGCATGTGAAACTGGTGGCCGCTCTCGTGCAGCAGGATTCCCATTTCGCGCAGGATCGCATTTCCCTCCCCGTAGCTGCTGCAAACGAACTGACTCCAGCCCCAGCCACGATTTTCCTGGCTCGCGAGATGCGTGGCCGCATGGGACGCCTGCAGCGCCTTCACGAGATCGGGTCGCTTGCCGTGGAGCTTTTGCAACGCGTGCCGCGCCGCGCGCAGATGCACGTCTTCATTCCCCGGCGGGCTGATGATCGGATACCCGCCGAAGCCCTCCATGGAGCGCTCGTAAAAACCGTCCTGCACGATCTCCTTCGGGAACGGCCCGGAAACCGGCCCGTCGTATTCGAGGTCGAAGTCGGAAGTCGTGAACGACCACGGCTCGCCGGCGATCAGACTCTTGTCCGGCAGAATCTGCTCCACGCGCCAGTGGTAGGTCTTGCCTGCTTCGAGCTTCGGCAGCTTCAGCTCGACGGAGAGGAAAGCCTCCTCGACCTGCGCCTTGAGTTTCACCTTCGCAGCCGAGCCGGCGATCACCGCCGACTTCTCGGTGCCAAAATGGAGCACCTGCGCCGTGGCATCGGGGTTTGGTTTCCACGCGAGATGCTCGATGACCGTCGGCACATCACGCGCACCCGTGGCGGGCATCGGTGAAATCGCGGCCGATTGCGCGGGCGTCGTCGGGACCGCTGTCGGCGCGCGTCCATCGAGCTGGCGGATTTCCGCGAGTGAGAGCGCGCGATCAAAGATCTTCACCGCCGAGATCGCGCCGGTGTAAGGCCGCGCCGGACGCGTCTCCCATTTGTGCCCCCACCACGCCTCCCACGCGCAGCCGAGGAACGCGAGATTGTTGCCCAGCAATTTTGCGGGCGGATTTTTCACCGAGCGGCGCACCACGAATTCGCCCCCCACATACAGAGCAAGGTCGCAGCGATTCTTGTCCTTCTCCGACGGCGTCAGCACGAACGCGAACTGATGCCACTGCCCCAGCTTCGGGAAGCGCGGCTGGGGGATGGACATTTTTTCGTCATACCACTGCATCGCGTCGTAGCATCCGTAGCTGAAGTCCGGCCCATCCAGCTCGCCGCAATCCTTTTCGCCCCAGCACAGGAACGTCTCGCGATCGACCGCCGCACCGGTGTTGTGGAGCCACGCCACGACCGTGATTGACCGCGCGCCGATGACGGACTCGGGCATGTAAAAGTCGGACACCATCGTCTCGAATTCCATGGGCAGGAGCCACGGCGCGTGCGCGAACACGACCGCCTTGCGACCCGCGACCTGCGCGACGTGCGGCGGCTGGTTCATCGCGAGAAACGAACCGCCGAGCCTGCCCGCATTCTTCCACGCTGCGAGCGGACCGTCCGGCAGCGCGTCCGCGGAAATATCCACCACCGGCCCGCTGCCCGGCGCCGGTTCGCGTTTCGCGGGATTCGCGGGCAATTTGCACATCAGCCGCTGGAAAAACGATCCCGCGATTCCATCACCCACGCCCGGCCAGAACTCGCGCACCACACCGTCGCTCATGCGGATGAACGCCTTGCCGTTTTCGAGCTTCTCGAAGGTTCCGCGAAATTTCCCCTGATTCAAAAACTCCCAGTCGCGCTCCTTGCCGGGGGCAAACGGTTCCCCGGCATCAAGCGCGGATGCCATGAAGAAAAGAAGGATGGCAAGCACGCGAAGCATCATGGCGGAGTCAGGGAGCGGACCGCCGTCACTGTCGCAAATTGGCGGCGTGAATCCATGGCGGGCACGGCGGTCATTCCCTTGCTGGGAGCTTCGGACGATTCGCGATGCCGTCGCGGATGATCTTCAGCACGCGCGTGCGTTCTTCGCCGGTGAGCGGCAGGCGCGGGGTGCGCACCCATTCGCGACCGAGGCCGTTCTCCTGCGCGGCGAGCTTGATGTATTGCACGAGCTTCGCGCTCACATCGAGATGCAGCAGCGGCATGAACCAGCGGTAGATCGCCTGCGCCTCCTGCCAGCGGCCGGCGCGCGTGAGATCCCAGAGGTGCTGGTTTTCCCTCGGAAAAGCGATGCCGCTGCCGGCGACCCAGCCATCGATGCCGACGATGGCGCTCTCGAGCAGGAGATTGTCCACGCCGGTGAAAATCGCGAACCGATCTCCGACCGTGTTGCGGAGATCCGTGATGCGCCGCGTGTCGCCGCTGCTTTCCTTGATCGCGACGATGTTCGGCACTTCGCCGAGTTGCTGGAACATCTCCGGCGTCACGTCGTTCGCGTAGCTGATCGGGTTGTTGTAAATCATCACCGGCCGCGCCGTGGCCTGCGCCACTGCGCGGTGATGCGCGAGCGTCTCATCCGGCGATCCTTTGTAGAGCATCGCGGGCATGACCATGAAGCCATCGGCGCCCAGCTTCTCGCAATCGCGCACGTAGCGCACCGCCTCCGCCGTGCTCGTCTCCGCGACGCCCGAGAGCACCGGCACGCGGCCCTTCACCGCGGCGATCATCTCGCGGATGACCGTGCGTTTTTCCTCGGCAAGCAGCGGCTGATTTTCACCCAGCGATCCGAGAAAGATGATGCCCGCCACGCCCGATGCGAGCAGCGCCTCCGCATGGCGTGCGGTCGCATCGAGGTCGAGCGATCCGTCCTCGTGCATCTGTGTCGTGATTGCGGGGAATACGCCGTGCCAGCGTGGTTGTCGGGTGGATTCTTGAGCGGGGTGAGGTTGCATGGGTTGAATCGGTGGGCGTGTGTCAGTTGGATTTCCAGTCATCGGTGCGGAAGGGTGCGGCTGGCAGTCCGGCCTTGTTGTAGAGGTTGGCACCGGCTGGGTTGGAACTGAAGGCGTAGCGCACGGCCACCGGGTTGGGAACCTGCGGTGAGGAGACCACCACCGTGTCGCCCTCAATGACCGCGTCGGCCCAGACCCACTTCTTGTCCTTGCCGGCGATGGCGAAGCGCTCAAGCTTGCCGCCCGCCTGGGCGACGACTGGCTTGCGCCCTTCCTTGAGGCCCACCATCAGGCCGCTCCCAAGCTCGCTGAACGCGATCACTGCCTTGCTGCCCTTGACACTCATCGCCTTGAACATCGGACCGCTCGGCACCACCTCCTTCTTGCCATACAGGTGGTGCATCGCCAGCGCGGCAATCCGCTCTCCCACATCATACTTGTTACGCGGGTGGATGTCCTCGGCCTGGCCGATGTCGATGGTGACGGCCATGTGGCTGTTGGGAACCTCCAGTCCCTTCGTTTGGCTCTCGCGCATGAGCGCCCAATTCTCAACAAGGCCAGGGTCGCTGGTGGCCTCGCGGTAGTTTGGCAGTTGGACGTAGAGAAACGGGAGGTTTTCGTCACCAAACAATTTGCGCCACGAGGTCACTAGGGCGCGCTGTTGGGCCGGATAGGCGGCGATGATCTGAGGGTTCAGCGAGTTGGTTTCCGCCTGATACCAGACGATGCCGCGCAGGGCCATGCCGGCAAACGGCGCGATCATCGAGTTGTAGCGTGTCGAAAAGCGCGGGCGCAGCGTGCTGGCCTCGCTGAGCGGATGGGGCGGGAAGTCAACGGCATCCGGCTGCTTACCCGCAGCGAGCGCTTGCGTTTTGGCTTCCGTATAAGCGTTCATTGCAGAGCGCAATTTCTCGCCCAGTGGCTTCAGCCCCGGGTCGTTGAGGATGGTCTCCTCGGACATCCACATCTCAATGATGGTGCTGCCCTTGGCGGCCCGCAGCAGGCCGATTGGCACGCCCGTCCGGGCATGCAGCGCGCGCGCAAAGTGGTAGCCCACCGCCGTGAAGCCGCCTAACGACTTCTCGCTCGCCACAGCCCAGACCCCTTCAATTTCAGTCTGCTCTTCGACAGCCGACACGTCCTTCGCACCAAACTGCCGCACCAACGGCGTGCCCGCTGCCGTCTTCAGGTCGTCCGCATACTCCGGCAGCTTCGAGTAGGTGCTCATCGGCATCGACATGTTCGACTGGCCGCTGCACAAGAATACGTCGCCTAACAGGATATCGGATTTCGTCAGCGTGTTGCTGCCTTTGACTGTTAGAGAAAGCGGCTCCTTGGAAATCGGCTGGGCTGCCAGAGTGATTCTCCAGCGCCCGTCGGCCCCCGCTTTGGCCGTTCCCTTTTGCGCTCCGAGAGAAACCTCGACCGACTCGCCCGGTACGGCGGTGCCCCAGATCGGCAGCGGTTTGTCGCGCTGGAGCACGGCGTGGTCGCTGAAAAACGCCGGCATGGCGACTTCCGCGCGGGCGTGGTCAACGGCAAGCGCCGCAAACACGGCAATGAGCAGGAATGGTTTCATATTAGATATGGCTAGCGGCGTCAGGACTCCTCCGAGCGATCAGTGCGGAAGCGGATGTGGATCGAACATCGGGGGTGAGGGAATCTGTGGCATTCGTGCCGCAAAGGCGAAGGCCATGCCTTGCCGATGAGGTTTTGGTGTAGGAGAAGATTGCGCGGACGAATCGTGAGCGTCTTGAGTGTTTTGGCGATCTCCGCTGGGAAAACTGCCAATCCGTGCTTTCGCATTTCGCTCGCACGCCGAGTCTGGCATTCTTCTCCGCGATGCGATCTCCCCACCCCAGCCCTGCGGCGCTTGCCGGACTACCATCCGGGCTGGATGGCAGCATCGCGCAGTTGGAGCCGCTGTTCGACGATTTGCCAGACGTGGTTTTCTTCATCAAGGACGCGGAGGGCCGCTACGCCGTGGTCAATCAGACGCTCGCCGACCGCTGCGCGCACGGCGCGAAAGGCACGCTCGTCGGCAAACTTCCGCGGGAAGTTTTCCCCGCTGAACTCGGCCGGCACTACGAGCGGCAGGACGCCGCCGTGCTGCAAAGCGGACGCGTGGTGAGCCGCCAGCTCGAGCTGCACATTTACCCCAGCGGCGGCACCGGCTGGTGCCTCACCTCGAAGCGCCCGCTGCGCTCCGCCGATGGGCGCATCTGCGGCGTTGCCGGAATTTCGCGCGACCTCGATGCGCCGAGCCGCAAGAGCCGCGGCTACGCCCAACTCGCCCGCGTCCTGAACCACATGCGCGCGCACTTCTCCGAGGGGACGCGCATCGAGGATCTCGCCCGCCTTGCCGGTCTCTCCGTGTATCAATTTGAGCAGCGCATCCGGCGTCTCTTCCTGATGCCTCCGCTGCAACTGCTCCACAAGCTGCGCATCGAGGAAGCCACCCGCCAGCTCCGCGACACGGCGCTGCCACTCTCCGAAATCGCGCAATCCATCGGCTACTGCGACCAGAGCGCCTTCACCCGGCACTTCAGCAAATTCACCGGCATCACGCCGGGGAAATTCCGCGCGCTGCACAGGATCCCAAGTGAGCCGGCACCAGCCGGAAGGCAGGGAATGTGATGCTGCTCGCGATGGACAAATGATCCTGAAGACGAGAATGGAAGTCCACGGAATGACGCGGAAACCAGACGCATTTGCCGTCTCGACGAGTCCACCATTCGAGTGATTCACACCATTTCCACAGCTTTTTCTTTCCGTGCCTTATCGCGTCCTCTGCAGGCATCCCACCCCCGTTTCGCTGAAATCCATTCGCTGGGGCGCTGCGCGGAGGCTGCGGCACGCTACTCGATCACGACGACCGGCTTTCCGAGCACATCCATCTTCGGCGCGATGCCAAGCCCGGGTGACTTCGATGCCGCCATGCGGCCTTGCTGGCGCTGCGGCGCACCGTCGGCGATGCTCACAGTGACGTAGCTGTTGAAATCCGTCGTCGAAAAAAGAAATTCGGTCGGCGTGCTCTGCGCGAGATGCGCGATGGCCGCGGTCGCGATGTCGCCGCCCCACGAATCCTCGAGCGTCATCGCGATGCCCATGCTCACGCAAAGGTCGCGGGCCTGCCGGATTTTCGTGAGACCGCCGAGTTTGCTGATTTTCAAATTCACCACATCCATCGCGAGGTCGGCCTTTGCACGCAGCAGGTTGCCGAGGTCATCAATGTTTTCATCGAGCACGAACGGATGCGGAATCTGCCGCCGCACCGCGAGACACTCCTCATACGTGAGGCACGGCTGCTCGATGTACACGTCCACATCGCGCACCGCCTTCGCGATGCGCACGGCTTCGTGCTGCACCCAGCCGGTGTTCGCATCGGCCACGAGCCGCTCGCCGGGCTGGAGTTTTTCCGCGACGGCGAAGATGCGCGCGATGTCCGTGTCCGGATCACCGCCGACCTTGAGCTGGAAGCGCCGGTAACCCTCCGCGCGATAGCCCGCGACTTTTGCCGCCATCTCGTCCGGCGACTCCTGCGAAATCGCGCGGTAAAGATGCACGTCCTCGCCGTAGCGTCCGCCGAGCAGCTCACACACAGGCATCCCGCACGACTGGCCGAGGATGTCCCAGCACGCGATGTCCACGCCGCTCTTCACATACGGATGGCCCTTCAGCGCCGCGTCCATCGTGCGATTCAGCTTCGCGAGCTGGCGCGGGTCTTCGCCGATGAGATGCGGGCCGAGTTCGCGCAATCCCGCGCGCACGCCCTCCGCGTACGCGGGAAGATAGAATGGCCCGAGCGGGCAGACTTCTCCGTGGCCGGTGATGCCTGCGTCCGTCTCCACGCGCACGATGGTGCTGTCGAAGACGGTGACGGATTTTCCGCCGCTCCACTTGTAGGTGGTTTCGACGAGCGGGAGTTCGACGCGGTAGGCGAGGATGCGGGTGATTTTCATAGCTTGCGGGGAAGAGGCTTGGTCGGCGGGATGCTGCGCAGTTCCGGCTGCGTCGTCGCCGCTTCGATTGCTTTGATCGCGTCCTCCACATCACCGACGCGCTGCTGATTGAGGGCGCCGCCGGGGAACTCGCGGTTCTTCACCTGCTCGTTCAATACGACGATCAACTCGCGGAGCTGCGGGATCGCTGGCTGCGCGGCCTTTCCGTAGCTGACGATCATTTTCATGATCTCGCCCGTGCGCTTTTGGCTGCCGTGTCCGCCCTGTGTTTTCGCCAGCGCGATGCCGGCCTCGATGCCCTCGACAAATTTGAATTTCGTCAGCGCCTGGAGTCCGCCCATGCGGATTTCGTTGCCGAACATCGTGTCCGCCGGACAGCGCACTTTCACGGCGGCGAGGATGTCCGGGCCGAGCGCGGTCACGTCTTCGAGTTTCAGTTTTTCCGCGAGCGTTCCTTTCAAAGTCGCGCGCGCCATGCCGTCGGCGTTTTGCGCGATGGCTTTGATGGCGGGGTAGAGCAGCTTCGTATCAATGCCCTCGAGATTCCCGCGCAGCAGTCCGCCGAAAAGCGCGGCGGCGAGCTGCCCGTGCGTGAGCTGCACGGGGTCTTCCCACATCACGGGCAGCGATGGCTCCGCGGTGGTGACGACCGCGCGCAGCATGTCGCTGATCGCGGGCTTCGCCTTGTCACCCATGTTTTTCAGCGCCTCCGCCGCCTTCACGCGCAGCCAGCGATCCGAGTGCGTGAGCGAGCGCACGAGCACGGGCAGCGCCGCCGGGTCTTTGAGGCAGCCAAGCGTCTCCGCCGCGCCCTGCCGCTTCCAAGCGTCCTTGCCCTCGGCCATCGCGATCAGCTCCGGCACCATCGTCTTCGCCTCGGGCCGTTCCGAGAGTTGCTCCGCCGCGTAGCTCCGCACGACCGGCGACCAATCGCCGAGCGCGGCCACCAGCTCGGGCACCGTTTTCTTTTCCCGACGCTCGTAGAAATATCCCGATGCCACCGCTTCGCTCACGTCCTTCGCGGTAAGCACGTTCTTTGGATCCGCGTCCTTGCCGGTAATCCACAGTTTTTTCAGCGGCAGCGAATACGTGAGCACGTAGCACGCATTCGGGCTCAGCCCGTTGTAGCCGCTCTTGCCGTAGTAAGTGTCGTCGTCCGTCTTCCCCGCGCCGTATTGCTCGCCGCCGTCGTAGGTGAACGACCCATCGCTGCGCCGCACGAGATCGAGATGCCACGACGCCTCGCGCACAAACGCGCCCGCCGCACTTGGCCCGCCCGCATTCGCGCCGAGCGCGCCCCACAGATAGCTGAAGCCCTGCCCCGTGTGTCCGTATTCGCGGTTCTGGAAAGAAGCCGTGACCATCTTCGCGTAATACTGCGTCTCGCGCGGCTTGATCGTCGTCACGCCGAACATCACCGCGGCCATCGCGTTCTTGCCGTTGTTGTCATGGCTCGCCCACGGCATGTGCTCGCCGTAGGGCACCGCGCCCTTGTCCACGAAGTATCCGAAAAACTTCGTCGCCCGCTCGATGGCCGCGTCCACTTCCGGGTCGGAAATGCCGCACCGCTTGCCGAGCACGATCGCCATGTTCCCGATGAGCCCCGCCGCATTCACCGGCCCGTATGGCGGGATGGATCCGTGCAATTTCCCATCCGCCGTGCGCTGCGAAATGCCGTGGCCGAACGTCCCATACATGCTCTGCCCCTGCGCGAGAAACGTCGTGTATTTCGCAATCGCCGGCAGCACGTCCTTGTCACGCGTGACTTGGTAATACTCGCACAGGAACACATTCTTGTAGCCCCAGTCCCAGACCACCATGCCGTCCTTGAGTTCGATCTTCATCGCCTGCGGCACAATCTTCATCGCGAGTTCCTTCACGCGCGGCAGGTATTCGGGATTCCCCGTCGCAAGCAGCGCCAGCCCGCTCACCGCGCCGTTCCAGCTCGGCTCCAGCTTTTCCTCCTCCAGCGCCTTGCACGCGTCGGCGAAAATGAGCGCAGACTTCGGGCAATTATACGGTGCCGTCGCGCTGTAGCTCCCCATCACGCGCAGCTTCAGCGCCACCTCCTCCGTCTTCCCCTCGCGCCACCGCGTGAGCTTTAGCATGCCTGTTTTCTCCGCCTCAGTAATCGCGCGGCCAAAGGTCTGCCGCGCATCATCAGTGAAAAGTTTTCCACCCGCGCCGAGGATCACATCATCCACCTTCATCACCCCATCCGCCGGCGATTGCGCACCGACATGCGTCACAAGAATCTGCCTGCTCGCCGTCGTCGTGCGCCCCTGCTGACTCTCGCGGAAATTCGCCGCCCGCGTGTAGATCCAACCGCGCAGCCCCGTCGCCCCGAGGTTGTAAGTGAGCTTGCGATCCATCGTGCGATCCACCGTGAGATCGGGCGGAGTCTTCGGCGGCTCCGCAGCGAGCAGCGTGGTGACGGCGGCGAGCAAGATGGTGGCGAGTGTGATGCGGACGCGGGTGATTTTCATGCAAAGGATGCGGAGCTAGGCGGACTCAGATTCGCCTGCAACACTACCCGCCAGCCATCGCCCGTCTTGAACCGAAAACGCACGCACGCATGAAACTCAGCACAGCCACTGCCTCGCGTGGAGAGCATGAGCAAACGCTGCGGAGAAACCGTCGCGCACCGCACTGCCCGCTGAAAGACAGAACTCGCGGGGATGGATAACCCAGTTCCCCGAACCACGTCAGGGCCGCGCCTTCGACGCTGGATTCGTCAGCCTCACGGCTTTTTCTTTTTGGCGCGCTTGCCTTTCTCCAACTGCTTCACCTGCTCAATGGCCTCAGTGAAATGCTGCTCCACTGGCGAAGGTTTCGCGTCCTCGAGGCGGCGGAACTTTTCAAACTCCGCCTCCGCTTTCACCAGCGCGACCTCGTGACTCACACTGCCCGCATGGGTCAAAATCTCCCGCTCACTGATCCGCATGAAATCATCCAGCTTTCCGATCCAATCCCCCATCATCATCACGCGGCGGCTCCGCGCCTGGAGTTCGGCGAAGTCCAGATACAGCGACACGATGAGGTTCAAATCACTGAGTTCCTTTTCGTTGAGGTAGTTCTTTGCCACCGCCACGTCCGGCTTGCGCGGACGCGCGCCCGGCCAAGCCGTCAGCCCCATGTGGGGCTTCGCCGCATCGGCTCGGGCGCGATGAGTTGCCTCACTTCGTTCGCCCTGCGGGCAGCCTGCGGCTGGCTATCTCCGCTTCGCTCCGGTTCCGCCGCCGTCTGCCCATGCGCCGCCCAATGCATCTTATTCTGCACCGTGGCGAAGAAAAGCTGCGACGCCTCAGCACGCGGGTCGTAGTCCGCGCTCGTGGCGTAAATATCCAGCACCTTCCGCCAGAACGCCTTCTCCGACGACCGGATGTCGCGGATGCGTTCCAGCAGTTCATCGAAGTAGGTGCCGCCGCCAGACTGTTTCAGCCGCTCGTCATCCATCGTGAAGCCCTTCACGATGTATTCCCGCAACCGCTGCGTCGCCCAAATGCGAAACTGCGTGCCCCGGAGCGACTTCACCCGGTAGCCGACGGAGATGATGACATCCAGATTGTAAAACTCCACCTGCCGCCGGACGGAGCGGGCGCCCTCCTGGCGAACTGACAAGAATTCCTTGTGAGTTGCCTCCTCTGCCAATTCGCCCTCCTCGTAAATGTTCCGCACATGCAGGCTGACGTTCTGCTGGGTCGTCTGGAAAAGCTCCGCCATCTGCTGCTGCGTCAGCCACACCGTCTCGTTTTCAAACCGGCACTGCACGCGCGTCTGCCCGTCCTTCGTTTGGTAGAGGATGAGTTCGGACTGGGGCAAAGGTTCGTTACTCATGGGGTGCTCCTTTCACAAATGGCCGCAGTGCTTTCCAGAATGGAAACAACCGCCCGCGCCTGCTCGGGGATGGCCGCGTTCAGCCGCCGGACGGCCTCGCCATTTTCCTTTCCCGCTGGGAACCGAAGCGCAGCGGAGATAGCCGAAGGCAAAGGCCGGGTGAGGGATGCAGGAGTGGGGCAGGCGTGCATTCACTTGGGCAAAGACCCAGCCTATATTGTCGGCATCACGTCTGGATACGGCCCCAGGAACCGCTCGCCGTTGAAATGGATCATGTGGTCGGGGTCATCGGCGATCCAGACTTCGGATTCCCAGGCGATGTGCGACACGAAGGTCTGCATGGTGCGGCGAGTCTCGAAGGCGGTGACGAAGACGAGGCCCGCTTTGCAGCCTGCGAACAGGTCTTTGAGTTCCTTGCGGCGCTTGCCATCCACCGGGCCGGCGCTGGTAACGGCTTCGATGAGCAGGAGCCAGTTCTTCGCGGTGTGGTGGACGATGACATCGGGAATCTTGGCGGCGGAATCCAAGGTGACGCCGAGCGCGGTCAGGCCGGAGGTTTCGAGGTGGACGAACTTGTTCTCGGTGTCGCCGATGTAGAGCACTACTCCGCCGGGAGCGAAGGCGGGGCAGAAGTGTTCGATGATGGCCTTGATGAGTGGATTCTGACCGCCGGGTGAAAGTGCGACTTGTGAGCCGTCGGGCAAGATTACTGGCACACGGGCCAAGTCGCGCTTGCGGGCTATCTCGTGTTTTAGCGCTTCGCGGCTGGTGAGGTAGCCTTGCAGGGCCGGTGTCCATTCGAGCGTGCCTACCTTGCGGAGGAGGGCGAGCGCGGTTGGCTCGATCTGATACACGGTCTTGCCGCTGTTGGTCGGGCGATTGGGATCGTCGGGATTGCGCAGCAGCAGACCTTCCTCGACGAAGAATTTCACCGCGTCGTCGCGAATAGTTTCGCGGGTGTTTGGCGCGTAACGATTGCCGTATGCCTCAGCGATGAAATCAATGATCGGTGTGATGCCGCGGAGCGGAACCTGCGCGTCCGCCCATGATGCGTCCGGCTGCAGATCGAGCAGGGCGAGCAACGTGTAGGCAGCAGTTTCATTCCGCTGCTTCGGGCCGAACTGCAAAGCAGTGAGCGCCCCGATGGCCTCAGCAAGCCGACGTTTGCGGGCGGCGGTTTTTCGGTTGGGCTTATCGGCGGGCATGAAGGTGTTTGGTGACGAGTAGGTCTATCTCGTCCTGCGTGAGGTCGAGCGTGGTCATTTCGCGCCCCATCGCTTGGAGCGTGTCGCGGTCGGGATAGGTCAGCGTGCGGAGGTCGGTGGCGTTGACCTGCGTATGGCCGCTGAAACGACGGAAATACTGGTCAACCACGGTGGAATTTAGAAAGGCGTAGAGGCCGACAGCGAGATGGCGCTCCAAGCCGTGACCGTTTGCGTGGAAGTAATTCAGGTGATTCTCGAAACCGACCCGCTCCGCTTTCACGAGGTCGGGATCGAAGATGCACGCCACAAGGCGGCGGCGCTCTTCCTTCGAGGTGAAGCGTTTCGTGAGCAAATACATCCCGGATGGCACGAGCCACGGGCGAGTCTCGGCGTTATCGAGGATGGCGTTGGGCTTGCGGCCTTCGAGCTTGGGCCAGTGAACGGTGCCGCCGTTGAAGTGGCAGGGATAGAGCAACGGCACGGTGCCTCGCTCCGGTTCCTTGCGCAGGGCATCCTTGAGGCGGAAGTCCACGACGCGACCCGTGGAGACGGTGACACCCAACGACGCGAGGTTGGCGCTGAGACCGTCCATGGCTTCCTTGGCAGTCGCGTGGCCGGTGGTGGAAGGGATATGGATGAACTTCTCCGCGTCGTGAGGGTGAACGATCTCGGCGAAGGGGAAGACGGTTTCAGTGATGTCATTTCCTTCTTCACCGCTGCTGCTGGACACGATCATTTCGTGGGGCTGGTAACGGCTTTTCACCGCATGGAAGATGATGTTCTCCTGCAACACACTGTCATTGCGGAAGGTGGCTTTGCGGGAGTCAAAGACATGGAGGCGGCAGAGTGCCAGTTGGCTCAGGAAGTCTTCGCGGAACGGGCGGAAGTAAGGGCCATTGCAAAAGCTTCGGGGGGTGATGCCGACGAGTTGCCCGCCGGGAACGAGCAACCGCTGAATGAGCGCGATGAAGCCGGTATAAAGGTTGCTCGTCTCGACGCCCACCAAATGAAGAGCGCGCCGCTCGTCGGAGTCGGTGCTAATTTTGCGATAAGGTGGATTCGCGATGGCAACATCAAAGGCGGGCGGCAGAGCCCCGAACAAATCGCCAGCAAGGCGCGCCGACATTTCCTGGATGAAGTCGGCGGAATGGATCGTGAAGGTGAAGCGAATCCCCGCGTCAGAGCAACGGCGTTCGCACTCGCGCATAGTTGCGTCCAATGCCTCCAAGATTTCGCCGTCGAGTTCGTAGAGCGTCGCTTCGATAGCGCGAACGCCGTCCCGTTTTTCGCAACACCGGGACACAAAAGCCAAGGTGAGCGCACCCGCGCCTGCGCCTGCATCGAGCAATCGGATCGTTCGAGGAAGCGGCCCGAACATTGACGCCATGAAATCGGCCACAGGCGAGGCTGTGAGGAACTGACCGAGTTCCTCCTGCCTTTCTCTGGAGTTGGCCGTGGCCGCGAGTTTCATGGCGTCACGCTACCAATCAGCACTGCTCTCGCTGGGCCGCTGCATCGTTGCCTGACGCTTGGGCACTTGGCTTACATTTGCTGCGCTGCGCATGCCCTATTGCTCGGCTTGCCAAGTTTGCGAAACGGTGGCGTTTTGCCAGAGCAACTGTGCTCGTGCGGCGTTGCGAGGGTCGGAGCTGGCGACAACTTGGCGAGCGAAGCGCCGCCTGGGAAAGATGACGTTGGCTTTTGTTTTCATGGCGACGTTACTTTGAGCCGCATCAACCGCTTCCGTCCAGTGCCGACATCCACGACAGACGCGCACCGTCTGGGCGGTGCCGTTGTCGGTGAGGATTTGCCCGGTGACGCCGACACTGCTCCAGTTTCCCGCTGCGAGTGTGTCGCTCCATTCCACGGCAAGGCTGACGACGCCCATCGCCGCGATGCGGCGGATGTAGGTGAATTCGAGATTCGCGCCGTTGCGCACCGCGGCGGCCAGCGTGGATGCGGCGTTCGCGCCGTTGGGATTTCGGTTCAGGAAAACTCCATCAAGTTCGGCACGCCGTCCTTGTTCGAGTCGGCGAGGTCGCCGCTGCCGCCGATGCTCATATCCGCAGTCAGGATAATGGCGGATAAATTCGCCGCCGCCGCACTGCCGCTATTTGTAAGCCGCGACCGGTTTCGGCACGACGCCGAGTTGTTTGTAATTGAAGCCGGTTTCGAGCGGCTTGTATTCTCCCACAATCTCGACGCTGCGGGTCGGCGTGATCGCCGCTTCCATGCCCATTCCCCAATACGCGGCGTTGACGATCATCCGGCGAAGGCCCGCGCTTTCCATGTCGGCGGCGCTGCCCATCGTGGTGTGAAAAACGCGGGCGGTCTTGCCGTCACTCGTCTGCCAGATTTTGAACCAGGCCACCGGCAGCGGTTCCTTCTTTGGGTTCGGCGCGTCGTCGTGCTTGCGGCCCATGAGCGGCTGTCCCCAGACGAGCGCGGTGCAGCCTTCCGGCAGAGTCCCGCCCACTTTGTAAGTGCGGTAAACGTCCGACGGCCCCCAGATGTCGGTGACACCGGTGAGGATGGGGTGATCCTTCTGCGCTTCGACGATGTTCCCGCGCGTTGAGTCCGCGTGGTAGTTCCCATGATGCTCCATGAATGATCCGCCGAGCACATCGTTTCCCCAGTTCACATTCTTCCCATTGATCTTATAAGGCAGCGCCGCGTGGAACCCATGGTTCGCCGTCCGTATCGCGATGATCGGTTTTCCCGAGTCTATGTATTTCACGATGTTCTCGCGCTCCTCCATCGGCAGCGTGAGCAGGCGGGCAAAAAAGATGACGACGTCTGCCGACGCGAGATGCTCGAGGCCGGGAATGTGGTGCGTCTTGAACTCCGCCTCTTTCCCTTTCTCGGGATAAACCGGCATCGTCGGGTCCACCTCGCCCTTTTCGTTCACCGCAAAAAGCACCGTGCAATCAAAGCCATGATGCGTGCTCAGAATCTTCGCCATCATCGGCATGGATTGTTCGCTGCGATATTCCTGATCCGCCGCGATGAGCACGATGTGCTTGCCTTTGCCGGGACCGTCCCCGCCGGGATAATTCAGCCATTGCGGGCTGTCCGGGACGGGATGAGCCGATGCGCAGGAAAGCAAGAAGGCGATGGAGCAGAAAAGATGGAGCAGGACTTTTGGCATGGGTGGTTGCGGCATTTAGTTCTTCGGCACTTCGTTCACGGTATAATACGATTTACACCGTGACGTTTCGAGAACGCAGTGCTGGCGTGGTGCAATGCGTCGCGCCACCACGCCTTGCGGCGTTCTTTTTCTCCCGCAATCGGATTGGATAAATCGTATCATACGCCTGCGTGTGCAGCAGCAGCTGGCCGCAGTTGATGCCCTTCCCCGCGACGACATACCGCGCCTGCCCAATCATCCCGCGCACCGCCGTCGTGCCCGTGTCCTTCGACTCCAGCGTCCCCACTTCATCCACCACCGTGTCGCCGAGATGCCACACGCTCGCGTAGCCATTCGACTCATTAAAAACTGCCTTCGCATGCGACTCGCTCTTCGCGTCCGCCTTGCCCCAATGCATACGGATCGTCTGCCGCGCATTGCCTTCTATTTTCGGAACAAGCACCCAGATGCTCGCCGTGCTGCGCGCTGCATCCCACTCGTCGATTTGAAAGGCGAGCGCCGCGCCAGCGCTGGTGGCAAAGCGCACATCTTCTCCGCCTGCTTTCGCCTGCTTGAAGTCGAACCAATCACCCTGCAATCGCACGAGTAGTGGAAATCCCTCGAGCGCAGTCCCCGCCTTGATGTCCGCGCCTTCCGGTGTCGTGATAATCGTGAGATCGCCGCTCTTAGCCCAGCCGGGATATTGCGCGAGCGCGGGGGCGGCAGCACGCGGTGCGCTGGAATGCGCGAGGGATATGGCGAGCGCCAACAGTTTTTGAGCGGGATGCATTTTCATGAAATTGGTCGTCGATTTTTCACCAAATCCGGCATCGCGCTCATTATTTTGAAAGCGGCACGTCGCAAAACGTCAGCGCGGCGATTCCGTTTGCGCCGAAGATAAGACTGTCCGGTTTCCCATCCCAATGGTGCCCGGAAAGGTACGCGATGGTCTTCGCGGTGGTGGGCTGGGTCAGCTTGAGCGTGATGATGTTTCCGACGACCGAGCCAGCGGCGATCATCCCTTTCGCGTCATCGAGATAGATGTCCTTCTTCATCGCGTCCGTCCACTTCATCGGCTGACCGAATTCAAGCGCGACCTCGTCCTTCGCCGCGCTGGTGAACCAAACACGCTTGAGGTCCGGTGCGCTCACCGGCTCTTTCACGGTGAGACCGTAATTATCCTGCTCCACGAGAGGACTCATGAAGCCCGCGAACCGCGCATAGCCATCCAGATCGAAATGGCACTCACCGCGCCCGGCATGAGGACCGGCGATGCCCACGGTGGACATGACCTGCAAATTCGAAAACACCCGCTGCAAGTTGCGCTGCGCCTCGCGAATCTGGTCGTCCTTCGGCCCCATGTTGCAAGGTGCCGGCCAGACTTGGAAAACGTAGTAGTGCTGGATGTTCGGGAAGTCCTGTTTCCAAGCCGCCGCCATCTCGATGAAGTAGTGCTGGTAGGACTTGTAATTGTAGTCGCCAGTGGGCGCGCCCGTGCCGCTGTCGTTTTCGCCCTGATGCCAAATCACTCCGCGGATGCCGTGCGTGAGCTTCGCCGCGGTGATGCGCGTGAGCAGGCTACCGTAAATCTTGCAGGGGTTTTTGAAAAACTCGCCGCTGCTGTTGAAGTGGTTTTCGGGATTGCGCTGGTGCTGAAAAATCGGCGTGCCACCGGCTGCGCCATTGATGATGCAAATGGGGATGCGGTATTTTTCGACGAGGCCATTCGCGAGCACCATGCCCCACGCGCCGATTTGGTGATCGCCGTAGCCGGGCTTGCCCCAGTGGTGCGTGCGGATGGCGTTGCCCCAGCCGCCGTGCAGCGTGCCTTCGTGCTGATTGCCATAGCTGCGAATCCAGTCGTTGAGCGGCGTCGGCGCGGCGTCGCCGTCGTTGTTCGGGCCGGTGGCCACGGCGTTGGATTGGCCTTCGATGATGTAGGCATCGCCGCAGACGATGTTGTTCACGGTCTGCACCACCGTTTCGCGTCCGCCGCTCTTGGTGCCGAATTCCACTTTGTATTTGATGAGTCCAGGCTTGAGCTTCGCCGACAGCGCGTAGCTCTTGTCCACGCCCGGCTTCACGCTCTCGGTCTTGAGCAGTTTGCCGTCGGCATAGACGCGGAGAAAGACGGTGTCGGCGGGTTGTTCGAGGGTGCCGTTGTAAAACAGCGCGCCCTCGTTCCTGTCATCGCGGGCGTAAAATTGATTATCCACCGGCTTCTCGTCCTTCGCCGGAATCCGCTGCACCCACGCGTCCTTCGCCGGCTCGGTGATCGTGATGGGCGCAGTCGCCGTGACTTCCGCCCCGCCATTGTTGAGCGCGAGCGACACGGTGATTTTTCCGCTGAACTGCGAACGTTTGAGGATGAGTTTGTCCGCCGCGATTTCCTTGATCACCGCTCCACCGGAGACGCTCCATTTGTATTTCAAATCACCCGCGCCCTTCGCCTGCATCGCCGCGAGATTGCTGACGACCGGCACGACTTCGATGCTTGCCCGCCCGTCCCACGCCGCTGGCGCTTTCAACGCGAACACCGGTTCCGCGATATCCTCCTTCACCGTGATGGCGATGTCCTTCGTCTTCACCCCGCCCGGATACACCGCGCGAAATTGCAGCACCGCCTTCGCATCGCCGACCACGCGCCCCGCATCGAATGTGTAGCTGAACCGATCCACCGCCACCACGCTCTCTCGCCCGTCGCGCTTGAGCACCCAATACACCTTCAGTGCCCCGCCCGCCTGCGCCGTGACGGTCGCGCTCTTGCCCTCCATCACCGTCCCCCCCGCCGATGAAACCGAGAACGCAGCACCCGCCTGCACCACCGGCCCGACGAGGGTCTGCATCGGCTTTTGATTTTCAAAAGTCAGCCGCACCCAATCCGCCGAGCGCGCCACCCGCGACACGCGCACTTCGTCAATGTCGCCCGCAAATTCATACGAGCCCCGCAGTCCCCCGACCACCATGCCGATGTCCTTCACCACCGACATCGCCGCTTTGTGCGTGCGCGTCCCCTCGAGTTGGCCATCCACGAAAAGCTGGCTCACGCCGTCCGCATACGTCGCCGCCACATGATGCCACTCGCCGAGATTCAGCGGCTTGTCCGATGACGCACCACCGGGCCCATCCGACCCCCACGAAAGCTTCGGCGGAGAGCTTATTGACAGCACCACTTCATTCCCGTCGCCCGTCTTGCCATTGAGCCGCGTCGCATACCGACCCCACCAAAGAATCGCCGAGGGCGCCTTCTCCCCGCGGAACCACGCCTCCGATGTGAACGCCATGTCGCCAAACGGAAAGTTCGTGATGTGCTCGCCGCAGTTGATGCCCTTCCCCGCGACGAAATGCCGCGCCTTTCCGACCACACCCGCCGCGTCCGTCGAGCCCGCGTCCTTCAGCGTGAGCGAACCCACCGCGTCCTTCAGCTCAGCGTCGAGATGCAGCACGCTCGCAAACCCATTCGCCTCGTTGAAAACCGCCGCCCCGTTCGACTCGCTCTTCGCGTCCGCTTTTCCCCAAAACACGCGCAACTCCTGTCGCGCATTCCCCGTGATCTTCGGCACCCGCACCCACACGCTCGCCTCACCGCGCGCCGCATCCCACTCCTCGATTTCATACGCCAGCGCCACGCCAGCGCCCGTGGCAAAGCGCACATCCTCGCCGTGCGGTTGCGCCTTCGTGAAATCGAACGTGTCCTTGCGCAACCGCACGAGCAGAGGGAATCCCTCGACCACCGCCGAAGCCTGCAAATCCGCGCCCTCCGGCGTGGTGAGCACATAAATGGAACCGGAACTCTGCCAGCCGGTAAACGGGGCGGGCGCGGGGGCGGAGTGAGATTTCGCGGGCGACGCGAGGAGAAGCGCGGCGATGCTCAGGAGTGTGGTGAGTTTCATGGATGGTGATGCTTGGGGATTTGGGTTCGGTCAGAAAACGTCGAGTTCATAAATGGACCAATGATAGGTGCTGCTCGTTCCCGTCTGCGTGATGCGGAAGTAGCGCGCGGTCTGCGGCGGGAACACGATGCTCGTGATCCCCAATTCCCCCGCGCCCGTCGCGATGGGTTCGCTCCACGTCGCGCCGTCATTGGAAACAGACACCGCGTATTTCACCGGCGAATCCCACAGCGCCCAGGTGTTATCCAGCACGATGCGGTGAAACTTCTGCTCGCGCTTCATGTCCACCTGAAACCACTGCCCCGGCGTCTGCAAACGTGTCATGTCGCGCCAGCCGTTCCAATGATCGCCGTCGAGCGCATTCGCCGCCGACACGTCGATGGGAATTTTTCCGCCGCTAAACATAAACATCCCGTCCGGCACCGACGCCGTCGCCGTCCATGATTTTTTGTCGAGCCCCACTTCGTCCGCAGCCATCGTGGGGACAGGCTTCGGCGACGTCATCGGCAGCGTGCCCGTGCCGATGAAAGTCCACGTCCCCGGCACTGCGGCGAACTTCACATAATCCGCATCCTCGCCATTCCAAGCGATGCCCTTCACCCCCGCGACGAAAGCACCCGACCACACCGCGGCGCCATTCACCGTGATGCTCTCCAGCTTGGAAAATGATCGCTTCGGAATCCCCACAATCGCCGTCGTGCCCGCTGGCGAATTCACACGCAGCGAATACTCCGTGGCCGTCTTTTTCATCTCCACCGCCACCGCGCCTTTGATCGTCGGCACCACGCACTTCAGCGACGTGAGGAACGCCTCCTTCGGCAGCACATGATACGTGCTCCAGCCCGCCGCCTCCGGCGAAATCCCCGCGATCGTTTGCGACAGAAAAATCGCCGGCGGATTCCACCCGTGATTCAGCGAAGAGCCTTCATCGAACGCATCAATGCGCGACGCCCACCAGCGGTCATAGTGCTCCCACAGCGTCGTAAAGCTGCACGGGATCATCGTGTGGTAGCGGCTCGCCATCCGCAGCAGCGCGGCATCCTCGCGCCCCATCATGCACAGCGCCTCGAAGACCCAGCGGTCGAAAAAGCAGCTCGCATACGTCTTTTTGCTCAGCACGTTTTCAAAAATCGCATCCCACTTTTCGCGGCCTGCCAGCCCCGAATGAACCGCCATCGCGTTCGCGCGATCATCCGGCTGCGTCACCTGCTCCGACCTATAAAACGAGCCCTTCCAAAACTTGCCGTCGAAGCTGCCCTTGATGTCCGCGAGCTTCGCCTCAATGAGCGGCAAATCCGCCTCATGCCCCGTCACGCCCGCCATCGAGCGCAGCGTTTTCAGGCAGCTAAAATAAAAGCACGTCTCAATGACCGCCGTATCCTTCACCTCCTTGCCCCAATCAAACCAGGTACGCGGATTGCCAAACTTATACGTCTCAAAAAGGAACGCCTTCGTCGTGTCGTAAATCGCCGCCATCGATTCCGTGTCGCCCGTCTGCAAGTAGTAGAACCACAAGCCGGATTCACTGAGAAATTCCAAGTGCTGGCCGGGATAAAACTTCGGTTGCAGTTTTCGCAACACGAGTTCCTTCGCCAACCGGTGCGCCCGCGAATCGAACACATAGAAGCACTGGTTCATCTCCGGAGTTCCATCGCCCCAAAAGCCAACTCGCTCGCGATCCGGGCAGTCGTAAAAATGATCCCTCATGCAGACGTAAGCCGTGCGCGCCGCCTTCTTCCATAGCGTCGTGAAGTCGCTGTCGTTGCACTCAAACGAGCCCTCAAACTCCGTGTTGAAACCCGTCTCGCGATACTGCACCGACTTCACCGTGACTCCCGCCGGGATGGTGTAAATCGCCCCTTCGCCGCTCACCCAATGTTTCGCCTCGTAGAAATTTTCACCCGCCAAAGTCGTGCAGGTTTCCGTCTTCGTGAGATACAGCACGAGCGGATTGCTGGAGTTGAATTGGATAACCTGCCCCGCCGCTCCCTCCGCGACAATCGCCGGCTGAAACTGGCAGTTATACGGCATCACACACACCAGCCTCCACGGCGCATCCTCGCGATGCGGCAAATCCTTCGAGGTGCGGACGTAGTCTTTCAAACCATAGTCTTTGATCAACGAGTTGCTGTCTCGCGTGTCTTCGGCAGCGAGCGCCGCACCCGTGCAAAATGACGCGAGCGAGCAGAGCGCGATGAGTGTTAAAAGGTGTCTCATGGTTTGGATGCCGCTTTGCGTTGCAGAGGTTCTGGCAGCTTTCCCCATAGGTCGCTCATCAGCGTGAAAATCTCGGGTTCGGCCTGTTTCAACTCGCCGGTGACGAAGGGATAGAAGTCATTTGAGCCAAAGTAACTCTCGGTCATTTCGGCGAAGAACTCCTTCGCATTGGTCAGCCCGTAGTGCTCGCGCATGTGGCCGGGGCTGGTGAGGACGGACTTATACTTTCCGCTTTCGCAAAACTTCTTCCACACCGCTTCGATGCGCGGATTTTCAAAGCCGAGCACTTGATCGTGATACGCGTGCGCCAGCTCATGCAGCACCACCCAGGGCATCCGATGATTCTCATAGGGCGAAAGAAAGTCATCAGCGCTCGGAATGTGGACGCACTTCGCCAGCGTTTCGCTATAGCCGTGTTCCTTCAACCATCCGGCATCGGGGTGATACTGCATCGCCTTTAACCCGCCATAGTCGAGATCGAGTTCGATGGTCACCGCGCGCAGCTTTGACAGCGCCGGCTCGGGCACCACGATCGTGATGGCCACCAGTCGCGCCATGAGCAGCTTCAACGCACGCTCGCCGATGGCCGCATTCTCGCCTGCGAGGAGGCGATCATCCACGCGCACGGACCAGCCTTCGATGTTCCGCGTGGTGTGCTTGGTCGGGAGCGCGGGAGGCTCAGCGGCGAAGGCACTCGCGCACACGAGACACAGGCCGAGGATGGAGGTGAGCCGTTTGATGCTAAGGCGGAGGATGGAGTTCATGTTCTTCATTTGGGTAAGTTGCTGGTCGATTTCGGTGGCGCGATGAGCTTTCCGCCTTCGTAGTCCACTCCTGCGAAACTCCCCAGCACCGACTGCTGCCACGCCTCCAGTTCGCCCTTCATGCGCTCGACCACGTCGGCGTGATTGGCGGCGATGTCGGTCGTTTCCGCGAGATCGGCGGTGAGGTCGTATAGCTCGAACTGCTTCGGCGTTTTCACGAGCTTGAATCGATTGTCGCTCCACGCAGCGGGGCCGCCGTTGAGCGTCGGATGATCGCCGCTGTTCGACTGCCAAAAGCCGAGCGGCTTCAGGCGCTCCTTCACTTTTCCATCCATGAGCGGCAGCAGGCTGATGCCATCGAGCGGCTTCGCGGGCGCGGAAACTTTCGCCTGCATCACTTCGACGAGCGTCGGGAAAATATCCACGACTCCCGCGGGCATCTCGGTGATCGCCGGTCGCGTGATTCGCGCGGGCCACTCGATCACGCACGGCACGCGGATGCCGCCTTCCCACATGTCGCCCTTGCGCCCGCGCAGTCCGCCGCTCACGCCATTCGCATCCGGTTTCGCAGGGTCGATCCAGCCGCCGTTGTCGCTGTTGAACCACAGCAGCGTGTCGTCCGCGACGCCGAGTTCGCGCAGCCCCGCGCGCAGCGTCCCGATGCTGCGATCCACGCCCAGCATTTCCCCGAAGTAACCCGAGCCACCCGCCGCCGCGAGGTCCGCCGGCAGCGGCAGGTGCGGCGCGTGCGGACTGCCAAACCAAATGACCGTCAGCGTCGGCTGCTTCTTCTCCGCGTTTTGCCGGATGAATTTCAGCGCCTCGCTGACGATGACATCCGACCCATCGCCGGTCGCCTTTTCCGCCACGCCGTTGCGGCCAAAAGTCGCGTCGGTCTCAAAATAATTGCTGACCGAGAAAGACTCATCGAACCCGCAGTTGCGCGGCGAAAGCGGATCGGAATCCGGCATCACCTTGCCCGGCCCCGCCACGCCATTGAGGTGCCATTTTCCAAAATGCCCCGTCGCGTAACCCGCCTGCTTCCCCACCTGCGCGATGGTCACTTCCTGCTTCCGCAGCGGCATCCCCGGCCAGAAAACTGCCATGCGATTCGGATGCCGCCCCGTCAGCACACTGGCGCGCGTCGGCGAACAACTCTGCTGCGCGTAAAAGCGATTGAACCGCAGCCCCGCCGCCGCCAGCGCGTCGAGGTTCGGCGTCTTGATTTTTGTCAGCCCGTTGTAACTCACATCGCCCCAGCCTTGGTCGTCCGTCATGCACAGGATGATGTTTGGCCTCGCAGCGTGAGCAGCAAACGCGGTGACGGTGAGCGCAAACGCGGTGACGAGAAGCTTCAGTTTCATAGGCAGGCTTTGCGAGTCGGCTGCTTACTTGCGCAGCTTTTGTTTGCTCAGCGTCAGCAGTTCCTCATGCGTCCACGGGGTCTTGCGGTCGGTGACTTCCCGGCGCACGCGGGCGATGTCGGCGGCGGAGACGGGCTTGCGCCATTTGTGCCAGCGTTCGCCGATGAAGTTGAGGACGCTGGCGAGTTGCTCGTCGTTATAAATTTGTTCGAGCGGGAGCATGGAGCCTTCGCCGTAGGTCACGCCGTCAATGGGGCCGGTCTGGCCTTTGAGGACGACTCGCGCGAGCGCGTCCACATTGCCGTCGCGCTTGAACCACTCCGATTTGGCAAAGGCCGGGGCGAGGAATTTGTCGCCTAGTTGCACGCCCTTGCCATCGGGGCCGTGGCAGGCGGTGCAGAGCGTCTCGTAGATTTGGCGGCCTTGTTTGCCGGATTCGCCGAGCGCGGCGAGGAGGCTGTCGGCTTTCTCTTTTTCCAAGAGCGCCACGATGATCGGATTGGGCTGCGCTGTGAGTTCCGTGGGTACGTCCATTTTTGCCGCGCGGCAGGCGAGGAAGAGCTGGATGCGCACTTGGGCGTCCGCGTCGGCGGTCATGGCGGCGAGGGTCTTCGCGATGTCGGCGTCCTTTTTTCCCAACCACGATTCTGCGAGTTGCACAGCGGCGCGGCGGACGCAGGGCTCGGCGTGTTTTGTCGCCGCGATGACGGCCTCCTTTGGCAGCGCGTCGAGTCCTTGCAGCGCCCACAGCGCGTGGATGCGCGCATTCGCATCGGCGTGCGTCGCGGCCATCGTGATGAGCGCGGGGACGACCGACAAATCGCGGCGGCTCACGAGCAGCATCTGCGCGGTGTCGCGCCACCAGCCGTTCGGATTTGCGAGATGCACGACGAGTTGGGCGGGCGTCTCGTCGAGCATGTGCGGCTGCGGGCCGGGCTGCTTTCCATCGGGCACGAGACGGTAAATGCGGCCGTGGCGGACGACGTCGATCATGCCCCACTTTTTCACGCGGTGGTAGCGCGCGACCCACTCGGTGTTGTCCCCTTCGGTGGGGAACCACGTTTTTTCCTGGATGATGCCTCGATAGAGGTCGGAGAAGACGAGCGTGCCATCCGGCGCGGAGCCGGTCCAGACGGGGCGAAAATAGGCGTCAGCGCTGCGGATGAATTCGCTCTTCGGAAACGAATTGTCGGCCACGCCGAGGCCGTCTTTCCAACCAATCGTGCTCATGCGGATGAAGCGCCCGACGGGCTCGCAGGTGACCACGCGTCCGTAAAACTCCGGCATGAGCGGACTCCGCAAAACACTCTGCCCGCAGCACGCGGAGAAATCGCGGAGCACGCGCTGCTCCTCCGTCTTGTAGCCGCCGGACGACTGGTCCCACACTTTGCACGAGGCATACGGGACTTGGTATCCATCGGCGTGTTCGTTGATTTTCAAAATGGGATAGCCTGCGGGGAGCTGGAAGGAGTGCGCGGGATTTGCGCCGCCCGCCCATGTGCCGATGAGCCGTCCGTCGTCATCGCGCGTGAGCCCCCACTGGCTGATGCGTGCTAGGGCGTGCTTGCCCGCCGTGAGCTTCCCGTCGCGATACGTGAAGCGGTGGTCGTTCGTGCAGATCGTGTTGTCGAGATTCCACAGCATCCCGGAGTTCTGGTGCTCGATGTTACCGTGATTTTCGCCGCCGTCGAAGACCAGTTCGCGCCGGTCCGCGACGCCGTCCTTGTTGTCGTCGAAGTAGGCCCACACGGAATTCGACCCGGTGAATTGCACGAGCACGCGGTCGTGGAGCGGGAGCACGGTGCGCGGCAGGACGACGTTATCAATGAAGACCGTGCGCTGATCCATGATGCCGTCGCCATTGGTGTCCACGAGCTTCACCACGCGGCTCACGGGATCGAGCTGCTTCGTCGCAAATTCATCCTGCATGTAAGTGCGCCATTCGCAGACGTAGAGCGCGCCGTTTCCATCGAAGGTGAAGCTCGCAGGCTCCTCCACCATCGGCTCACTCGCGATGCACTCCAACCGGTAGCCTTCCGGGATCTCGATGGTCTTGATGGCCTCCGCAGGCGGGAGCGGCGGGAACTTCGTGTCAGGATTCCAGCCCTCTTCCTTTTCCGCAGCGAAGCTCTGCACGAGCGCGCAGAAAAGTGGGACGAGCGAAGTGGCGATGCGGCTGGTGTGTTTCACGGGAGGGAGGCGACAGCGAGTTGACCCACTGTGGATAAAATCTACCTTCCCCGCTTAGCTCCGTCTTGATCCGAAAGCACTCGCCCGCATGAAACTCAGCACAGCCGCCGCACTCCGCGCCGCCGCTTCCCGCACCGATGCGGGCGTGGACATGCGCGTGCTTGAGCAGCTCTTCGATCACACGCCGGACATCGCTTTTTTCATCAAGGACAGCGCGGGCCGCTACCTCGTCGTGAACGACTCGCTCGTCGAACGCCACGGCCTGCGCAGCAAATCGCAGATGCTCGGCCGACGCCCGAGCGATGTGTGCCCCGGTGATTTCGGCCGCATCCCCGCGGAGCAGGATGCCACGGTGCTGCGCACGGGCCGCCCGATCATCGAGCGGCTCGAACTCCACTGGTACGCGCCGTACAAACCCGTGTGGTGCCTCACCACAAAGCTCCCCATGCGCGACGCCACCGGCGCCGTGACCGGCATCATCGGCATGTCGAAAGACGTGCGCGCGCCGATGCCTGCGAAAGAAATTCCGACGGAGATTGCCGCCGCGCTGCGCCGTCTCGAAACCGCCTTCGACGCCCCGCTCACGCCCTCCACGCTCGCGTGCATCGCGGGCCTGCCGGGCGCGCGGTTTGCCCGCATCATCCGGCGCATCTTCGGCATCACGCCGAGCCAGCTCATTTCGAAAACGCGCATCGCCGCCGCATCGCGCCTCCTGCGCGAGACCGCCCGCAGCATCGCCGACATCGCGCTTGAATGCGGCTTCACCGATCACAGCGCATTCACCCGCGCATTCCGCGCCGTGAGCGGCGTGACGCCCACGGAGTTTCGCGGCAGATGAGGATCACGGCTGAGAAGCGCGGACGCTGCACAAATCCCGCGGCCCATGATGCGCGGGAAAGGCTGGCCGCCAGCGCGAGGTTCTCCGCGCACGTCGAGGGCGATGATCGCGGCGCGCATGGCGGGTGTCAGCGTTGCGCGTCGCGCGCCGCCTTTTCGATCGCGGCGAGGAGCGACGCGGGCTCCTGTTTCAAACCGGTGAGCTGGAAGGCGATTTCCCCCTCCGCATTTAGCAGCGTGATCATGTTCGTGTGCGCAAACTGGCCGCGCGAATCCTCCGCGTAATTGATGCCGAGGAGCGCGGCGAGTTCGCGCACGTCGTCGGCGCCGCCACGCAGCAGCGTCCAGCGTCCGCGCGCGAGATCGCGCTTTTCCCGGAAGGCCGCGAGTTCGGCGGGCGTGTCGCGCTTTGTGTCCATGCTCACGAGGAGAAAATCCACTTTGCCCAGCGCCTCGGGCGGCAGCTTGCGCTCGATGCTCTTGAGTTCCTCGACGAGGATCGGGCAGGCGTATTCGCAGTGCGTGAAAAACATCGCGACAATCTGCGGGCGTCCGCGCAGCACCGAGAGCGGGACGGTTTTTCCGATGTCGGAAGTCCACTTCGATTCGAGCAGGTAAAGTGACTTGTCCGTCGGTTTTCCCGCCGGGAGCGCGGGGCGGCAGCACGGCGGCGTGTCGTCTTTCGCGAGGGGCTTTGCTGGTTCAGCGGCGAATGCCGTGGCAGCGATGCAGACGGTGAGGAGCATTTTCATTTCGCTTCGATGTCTTTCGCGGCACGGAAGCCGAGGTTGTGGATCGTGTAGCCGGCCTTCAGGCTGCTCCGCATTCCGAAGCGCATGAAGGCGGGGAAATTTCCGGTGTCCTTCGCGCCGAGCGCACCCGCACCGCAGAAGAGTCCGCGATCGAGATCCGTGTCGCCGCGCGCATCGCCGCTGACGATCGCGGAATTGAAATCGCCAGTCCATTCCCAGATCAGCCCGTGCAGATCGCGCGCGCCAAAAAAATTCGCCTTGCCCGATCCTGCGTGTGGGAGTTTCTCAGCCGATGGCGTCGAGTACCAGCGCAGGATCGCGCCGGTGAATTCCGTGTCCTTCGATCCGTCCGCGACGGTGAAGCCCGCACCCGCCGCACGCTCCCACTCGACCGTGCTCGGCAGTCGTTTGCCCTTCCACGCGCAGTACGCCTTCGCCGCAAACCACGACACGAAGACCGCGGGCTGCTTCGCTGACTCGCCCGCGGGCGCGGGGAGTTCGAGATCGCCAGCCCAGTGCTGCAGGTAGGCTTTGTCGGCAAAAAGGCGCTTCACCTGCGAGCGCTGCCATTGCGGTTTTGCGCGGACGAATTCGAGGAACTCGCCATTCGTGACGGGCCTTGCGTCGAGGTAAAGCGCGGCGACCTCGATCGTCTTCGGTTCCTTCTCGCTGCGGAAAAGCGGGCGGTAGCTGCCAGCCGGGATCAGCACCATTCCCTCCGGCGCATCCGTCGCACGGGACGATACTGCGAGCGCCGCGATGAGCAGCAGGCGGATGGCCGGGCGAATTTCCACGGCGCTATTGGTTCGCAGACTCGGCGTGAATTTTCTGCACCTCGTCCACCGTCACAATGTCGCCGCTGTTGCCCCAGGTGTTCATCACGTAGGTGACGACCTGCGCGATTTGCTCGTCGTTGAGCATCACGGGCGGCATCACGCCGTTGAATTTCTGGCCGTTCACCGTCATCTCGCCGGTCTGGCCCTTGATCACGCCGCGGATGGCGCGCGCCTTGTCAGCCATGAGGTAGTCGGACTTTGCCAGCGGCGGGAACACACCCGGCATGCCCTGGCCTTCCGCCTGGTGGCACGCGAAGCACGTCTGCGAATAGATGCGCTTTCCTTTTTCCATGATGATCTCCTTGCCCATCGCGGCGATTTTCGGATCGCCGGCGATGGTCTTTTTCATCTGCGCCTCAAGTGCCGCGACCTTTCCCTGCGCGCCGGTGAATGCGCTGTTGCCGAGGTAAGTCGCGTCCACTTCCTTGCCGGAATACACGAGCAGATTCGCGGGCCCCTCCACCTTCAGCATGCCGAGCGCGCCCTTGTTGAACGCCCGGAACAGCGCGTGATCCACGAGGATGAATGTACCCGGCACTTCGACGCCGAATTCCACGATTGCCGAGCCGCCCGCCGGCACGACGGTCGTCTGCACCTGCTCCTGCGTCACCTTCACGCCGCCCTCCTGATACACCTTGTCGAAAATCTCGCCGATGACGTGGAACGACGACATGAGATTCGGCCCGCCATTTCCGACAAACAGGCGCACGCGTTCACCGACCTTCGCCTTCAGCGCCTTGTCGCCGACGAGCGAGCCGACCGCGCCGTTGAACACCACGTAGCTCGGCCTTTCGTCCACGGCCTTTTCCATGTCGAACGGCTGCAAGCCTTCCTCGCCGAATTTTCCCTTCGTGTAAAAATCGCCCTGCATCACGTAGTACTCCCTGTCCACCGGAGTCAGTCCTTCCTTCGGCTCGACGAGGATGAGGCCATACATCCCGTTTGCGACGTGCATGCCGACCGGCGCGGTCGCGCAATGATAGACGTAAAGCCCGGGATTGAGTGCCTTGAACGAAAACTGCGACTCGTGTCCCGGTGCCGTGAACGACGACGTCGCGCCACCGCCCGGCCCGGTCACCGCATGGAGGTCAATGTTGTGCGGCATCTTCGAGCTCTGGTGATTCGCGAGATGAAACTCGACCTGATCGCCCTCGCGCACTCGGATGAAAAGTCCGGGCACCTCGCCGCCGAACGTCCAGAAAAGATAGTCCACGCCGTCCGCCATGCGCTTCACCACTTCGCGCACCTCGAGATTCACGATCATTTTTACCGCGTGCTTGCGCTTGATCGGCGGCGGCACATTCGGAGCCGCAGTGAGCACGGCCTTTTCCTCGCCGATGACTTCCGGATCCGTGCCCTTCACTTCCGGCCCCGGCAGAGCGGCGGGTGTGGCCGGAGGAGGTTCGGCAGCGAAAAGCGACGTGGCAGCGAGACTGGCCAGACAGAGGAGCGTTTTTTTCATGAGAAGCGTTTTTGGTTTGAGTGGGGATGGTGAAGGGATGCCGTGAAAGTGCCTTGATCCAAGTCAAGACGGAGGGAGACTCAGGGACAGACAGTCGTCGTATCACCCCGAAATGAAAGAACACACAATGACCCGCTACATCACCCTCCTTACATTCACCCAAAAAGGCGCGGAAGAAATCCATGACTCGACCGAGCGCGCACACCGCTTTGACAAGATGGCGAAGAAAGCCGGCGTCACCGTCGAAGGCCAGTACTGGACGATGGGCCACTGCGATGGCGTCCTCATCCTCACGGCGGATCACGAAAAGAAAATCCTCCACCTCCTCGCGGAACTCGCCGCAGGCGGCAATGTCCGCACCGACACGATGCGCGCTTTCACCGACAAGGAGTTCGCTCATCTCCTGAAGTGACGCGGCAGCGCGCAGAGTCAGCGCAAAATTCGTTGATCCAGATCAAGGCACCGCACGACTCGTTCTCGTGCGTGCGGCATGTGGTGCTAAGTTCTGCTGCACATGAATGCCATCGAACCCCATCCCACTGATCGCGCGGACATCGCCGGTCGCGCCGACATCGAGCGGTTCGTGAACGCATTCTACGAAAAAGTGCGCGCCGACGATCTGCTCGGTTTCATTTTCAATGACGTGGCAAAGACCGACTGGGCCGCGCATCTGCCGAAGATGTACGCATTCTGGGAGACGATGCTTTTTCGCAGCAGCGGATACGTCGGCAATCCGCTCGCGGCGCACGCGCGGATCGTGCCGCTCACGACGATGGGGCGGCCGCAGTTTGACCGCTGGCTCGCGCTTTTCACCACGACGGTGGATGATCTGTTCGCAGGGGACAACGCCGAGCGGATCAAGAACACCGCGGCCGACATGGCGAATGTGATCCACGCCAAAATCAACGGCGTCCCGCAGGCACCCTACGATTACTCGAAGCTCACGCCCGAACAGCGCGCACGCTACGGCATCGGAAGGCCGGCGGATGTCGTGACGTGACGGACACCGGCGATCGGTCGCGTCTTCGCGAGCAATCCATCGGACCCGCCATCGGACGGCACACGGAAGAGCAGGGAGAACGACCGCCGAACTAGGGAAACGCTGATTTAATCGTCGGCACAGAAACCGAGCACATTGAATGAAGGATTTTTGACCGCGAAAGGGACGAAAGGGACGAAAAGCAGGGGGAAGACCCCGCATCTTTTTCGCGCCTTTCGTGTCTTTCGCGGTCACTCCGATTTAATCAGCGGTTCCCTATTCGTTCGGTAAATGGCTCAGTTTGAAAAATGGAAATGAGCCGCTAACATCCGCTCCACAAGCGTTCGCTGTCATTCCGTGGGCGGTAAGTTTGGCACGATCGATCAGAGCGCCCCGTGTTCCTTCAACTAATCAGCAGCAGCCGCGGCGAGTCACCGGAAAGCGTCTCGGGAGCGCGATGGATGCACGGTGGCACAGGGCTGCCGGGCCATTCCGTGGCGATGCGCCAGAGATTGCCGAGGCCGAAGGAAAATGGCCGTGCCTGCGGGACGGCGGCGTAGTGGAGGTCGTAGCAGTTCTCCCGCAGGTATTCGAGGAAGTCGCCGTCATCCTCTCCGCCGAAAATCTTGAGGAGTTCCGCGCGCGTCTCGGGGATGTCCACGCGCCGTTGCGCCTCGTCATTGCACAGGCCCTCGCTCGTCGCCCCAATGTAAGTGCAAAGCCAAGTATCCGCTTCCACCGGGGCGCTGTCGGTGTGGAAGGAATAGACATCGGTGCGCACGACCTCCGGCTCCTCGTCGCGCGGGTAGCCATGGATGCAGTCGAGCACCGGCTCAAGACCGCGCTCGCGGAGAAGCCGCTGGTCTTCGAGGAGAATGTCCACAGCCGCCCTGCCCGCAGCGCTCAAGTGGAGGCCATCGAGTCGCGAATCATCGAGCGTGGTGATCCCCTCGCTGACGCCCAGCCGCTCCACGACTTCGCTGAAATCGCCAGCCAGCGTGCGCTCCCAGCAGAGGGCGTTGACGCCGTCGCCGAAAGGGGTCGTGACCAGTTCATCGAAACTTTTCACCACCTTGATGCGAGTGTAGCCGGGAGGCGGAGAAAAAGGCGGCATGTGCGGCTTTATAAGGCAATGATTGGACTGCTGGATGACGTGGGTCGTCGAGTTGATTCCGCGTTCAATCGCGCGATGACAACTCAGTCAACACGAAATACGAACGAGCCCTCAAACGGCCTCAATTCCGTTTCCCAACCGAGTATTCGCCAACAAGCGAGTTGAGATACTTCTCAAGGTTCGTGTAGCCGTCGCCGTTCAAATCCAAGTTGCCATCGGTCAGATCGTTCGGGTCCAGCCCGTGCGCGACCTCCCAATCGTCGGGAATGCCGTCGTGATCAGTATCCGCAGATGGCGGCGCGGACTTGTATTCCGGCCACGGAAAATTCGGCGAGCCGAGCGCGTCCCTATTGTCTGTTGGCTCGTCAATAATCCCCGCGTAATTGGGGCCACCGCGTCCCGGATAAGTCGGCCCCTTGGTGCCTGTGTAATGAATGGTGCCGGTGCGGGTTTCCTCGATGATGCGGCGGTCAATGGCGTCCTGTTTCGGATAAGTGGCCCCGACATCCGCGAGCACGTTGGCAAAGGCTTCGCGGGCGGTGTGTGTTTTGACGAACGGCTCGAAGATCGGCTGATCCACCCGGACTTCCTTTTCGACCATTGGTCCGTTTTGAAAGGCACTCCAGTTATTGGTCTCCCCCACGAAACCTTCGAGCACATTGCCATCCATGAAATATTTTTCCGTGCCCCATTCGGGATGTATGTCATCCAACTTGAGCAGCCACTTCACGAACGGGTTTCTCGGATAGGGTTTGTAGTAGTTGTTAACGTAGTTCATCGCGAGAACACCGCCATCGGTGGTGCGGGCGATCCAGTTATAGACGACGTTGTTACGCACATCGATACGCCCTGCGTAATGCCGGGACTTGTCGAGGCCGCCAGCCAGGCTCCAGTTCCGATCCGTGCAATGCGCGAGGAGATTGTGATGGAAGCTGCCGATGTCGCCGCTGATGGATGAGGCGAAGGCGTGAGTCTCGAACTTGGTGCGGTCGCGGGCGTCATAATGAAAGGAGTGCTGCAATGCCTCGGCGACAATGTTGCGCTGAAAAGTGATGTTCCGCGCGCCGCGCGAACTGGTGCCTTCATCCGAGCTCCAACTAATCGAGCAATGGTCCATGATGCAATTGTCGCAACTGCCCATGCCCGCGCCATCCATGGCTTTCCGGGCAAAATCGCCGATGCGGAAACGCATGAACCTAATGATCACATCGTGGGTTCCAAAGGCACCGGCGGAATAGTTCGCCAGGCATATCCCTTCCCCGGGCGCGGTCTGGCCAGCCACTGTGCAAAAGGGATTGTGAACAGCCGCGGACCGTTTGAGTCGGATCAGACCCGACACGCGAAAGATTACGGTGCGCGGTCCTTCCGCTTCGATGGCGGCGCGATAGCTGCCCGGTATGACGGCCTCGCCTTTGGTCGGGTCATAGTCTTCGAGATTGGTGACTTCGATGACTCGTCCTCCGCGGCCGCCCTTGGCAAACCGTCCGTAGCCTTCAGCCGTCGGGAATGCGAGGATGCCCTGACTTGTTGCTGTGGCCTGAGGGGATATCTCGATCGCGACCGCGATGGTTGCCAGTGACGTGGAGAAACTCAAAGCCAGCAACAGAACCATCAGCGCCGGCGCCTCTGTTTTCGCGGCGATTGAGTTTTTCATTGGAGAATAAGCATCCCCCGGATGGCGCGACCTTGTCGAGGTCTGCGAGGCTGTCCTCCGCCCCCGCGACGCGCGTCAGACGACCAGCACACGCAGGCTCGAATCCGCGAAGGCGGCGCGGATTTCCTTCACGACTGACTCGGACAGGGCGCTCATGGCGGGCGGGAGTTTCCTGCCGATTTTCATGAAGTGCCTCAGCGCAGCCAGGAAAAGTTCCGGCTGCGCTTCGCCTGCGATTTCCAGCGTCTCGGGGAAGGATGCGTCGAGGATCGTGATGCCGTAATCCGACATCTCCGCCAGTTCCTCCGCCCAGCGCAGGACGATCTCCACGGGCGCTTCCTCCGGGAACCGCTGCGCCACGAGCGCGAGCAGGTGGGCGCGCGTGGGGGCGTTCATCAGCAGCGCGAGGAAGAACCGGTGCTCGGGCTCCGTGACCATGCCGCGCAGGCCTTTGATGACATCCCGCCGCGCCTCCTCCTCCAGGGTCGCCGCGACTCCTGCCGCGAGCTTGCCGTGCCTTTTGATAAACGCCCTGAGCGCGGGTTCCCATTGGCCGAGGGTTTGCAGATGGCGACGGCAATTTTGCAGGACGTAGAAGCCGCGCTCGAAATCCAGCGCGGCGATCATTTTCAACACCAAGTCCGCATAGGCGGGGTCTTCGGTTTGCTCCAGCACGTCGAGCAGTTGGCGGCGGCGCATCATGAGCGGGTCGCTGAAGACCGGGTCCAGCGCGATGTGCGGCGGGAGGTAATTGAACTGCGGGCCCGTCCCCGGATCGTGCTGCGTGCGCACGACGACCGTGACCGACGGCGTGTCGAGATGGAACAGCGAGTGGATGCAGCGCGGGCCCGAGATGATGGGCACGGTGCGGCCCGTCTCCAGCAACTCGATGTGCTTCATCCGCACATCACCCATGCGGAAGTAAGGCGTGACCGTCCGCGCATTTTCAAACGCGTAGATCGCGTGAATGCTGGACCCGCTCATGACATGAAATGCGCCGGAGAATTCGTGCTGATGGATGGCCGTCGTGCCATCCATCCAAAACAGGAGCTGGATGTAAAATCGCGCGTCACTGTAGGCCACGAGTTCCGGCTGGCCGAAGCCCGAGTCGGTCTGGAAAGGCTGCGCGTCATCGAGC